>CAJOLH010000125.1 GCA_905235375.1 uncultured Bacteroidales bacterium | reverse complement strand
CTGCAATGCCAAGGATTTCGGCAATCTCTTTGTGCGACATCTCTTGTATGACCGCCAACTTGAACACCTGTCCATAGCCGTGTGGCAGTGCATCTACAGTCGCCATCAACTCATCCATCGTCGGTAATGGCTTGTCCTCTGTTGGAATAGGTTCCTTTGGAAGTTCTTCTTCTGAGAGAGTGGAAAGTGAAAGTATTGTTGGTTCATGGTGACGCTGCACATATCTTCTGGCCACATTGGTTGTGATGCTTGTCAGCCATGCCTCGAAGCGTTGTGGATTGCGCAATTGATCCATCTTGGCAAACGCCAGAAGAAACGCATCATGTGCTAATTCCTCTGCCACTTGACGATTGCCTACGATGCGCTGGCATATCCCTGTCATTTGTCGGTGATATGCCTTATATAGGCTTCCAAGTGCAGTCTCATCGCCTTGTCGCCCTCGCTCTATGAGTCCTTCTATGTCCATTGAAACTCACTGTCTTTACTGACATAGATACCACTTTTCCGAAAAGACTGCACGGGAAGAACAACTTTTTTTCACTTTTTCTTGGATTTCATCCGACCTTTTCTCGCCATGCCAAAGCTCAAGCAAACTAGGCTTTGGTCATTTGGCTTATGCTTCATTGCCATAGTGGTTCGTTTTCCCACCCACGAGGGAAGCCCATTTGCCTGGTGATGGTGTTGTGATAGGTTCTGAGAAGGTTTAATAGCCTATCTTTTATTTATTAATGTCTGTTGTCTTTGTATAATTAAAATACGTATCCAAAGCTGACATACGGGAATATCCCCTTTGTGACGGCATGACTGCCTCCGAGGTTGAATGCAGGATTGATGCCTGCACGAAACAGGAATCCTTGTTTCGGTTGGTAGCGATAGCCAATGTTGCCAAAAAAGTAATAGCCCCATGTTTTATGCTTGGCATTTACTTCTTGCGTCGGTTCTCCATGGAAAATGCCTTCAGTCTCAGTCCATTCGTATTCCCAGTATTTGTATTTCTCTGTGTAATATCCGAGGTTAAGACCAAAGCCCAAGTCGAGCTTGCTGCGCTTCTTTCCCAAAAGGTAGTTGATTTCCATCGGGATGTCTGGTCCTTTCAGGTATGAGGAGCCGGAAAACATATTGTAACTCTCCGAATAGGTGTAGCCAAGACCTACGCGATAGCCCCACGGCGAGCCCGCCTTGAAGCGAGAGTCGAAGTTGACACCCACGATGTTTGAGGCTCCGAGCAATTCCAGATAGACGCTGCGCTCTGGCTTCATGAAGCTAACCATTTCTTGGTAAATGCTCTTCAGTTTGATGGGCTTCCTCTGTGCATCTGCAACCAACTATCGGAACTGTAAACATTATAGCAATAAAATAAAATTTCTTCATTTTCTTTTCTGATGCTATTAATAGGCATGAAATGTTTATTCGTTAAACGCCGAAAGTCAGCAATCTTGCATCGTCGGGCGTTAAACTTTGCTAATCAACAGGTCATAGCTGGTGTTCTTCGCAATCTGGCCTCCTGCTTGTGCAGCCTGCCGACTCTCTCTCATTCCTTGCGTTTGACGCTGGCGGGCTATTTCTGTTGTTGCAACTTCTGCGAGAGTATTGAGCGCCAACTCGACATTTGTCATGTTGTCGCGCAGATTTTCTTTCGTCAGTCCCTTGTGCCGTTTGTACTCGCTCGTAGTCATACCCCTCCACGCCTTGGTTAGAACATTGGTGAGGATGGCGAAGTCTTTCGGCTCATGAATACCAGAGCGATGCCACTCATCTGTCAACTCCTTAGCATCTCAATGGAGCGCATGCGCTCGTTTATCCAACGGTCGCTGTAGCCCTGACGGCGGTAGTCCTCAACGTCCATCTGAAAGGTTAATTCAGGGTCAATCATTTGGTCAATGCGCTGAGCACCGACTTCTGCCAACCACTTTTTTACGGGTTCTGCTTTTTTTGATGGAATTGACTGAATAATACAAAAAATGCCTTCAAGGTCAGCAGCTTGGGTCTTTCTTTTCTTTCCATCTGGAGCTAACATTTCAACAGGGGGACAAATTGTCCCCCACTTGGATTTCAGCTCTGGGTCACGCCTAAGCATCTTCTTTATGTAATCACGTGGATTAACAGAATCTGTTAAGACCTGCACTATATCTGTTACAGAGAAATAGTACTTCTCCTGCTCTGCATCCCATACGATGCGGACTTTTTTACCCTCAAAGAGTTGTATGGCGAAATTATCGTACATTATGCAACATCAGATGAATTTATTGGTGCAAAATTATTGCTTTTTCCGCAAAGTATTGCA
>CAJOLH010000124.1 GCA_905235375.1 uncultured Bacteroidales bacterium | reverse complement strand
GACTCAAGAAGGAGAATCTGCGTGATAACATGACGAACCTTGAAATTGCCCTTAACATCTTGGCAGAGGCTTCAGCCACAGAACTGTCCAAACAGCGTGATCCTAAAGGCTTCAATGCCCAGAAAAAGGTGGCAAAGGATGGTGGTAGCGTGGCAAAAGTCGCTCGCAATCAATTAGAGAGTAAGTTAGGACACAGCATCATCTCGCCTGCTAAAGCCAGCGACTATTTGTTGCCAGGTGAAACAGCCGAAGAAGAACAAAAATAAAATATACCACCATGACCTATACAAAAGACAACCTACGACAGATATTTCAGCAGCCGTTCAACATGAATGAATGGCAACAAATGTTGCAGCTCTATTTTCAGGCTAAAGAACTGAGAGCAGAGCCTGAGCGCATCGATGGCACAACAGACGACGAACAAGGGTATTATCTCGGTGCTATTGACACCACAGACAATTATCGCATCGGTCTGTTCTACTATCAGATTCAACGAGGCAATGTGGCTCGCAAGCGTGTGGGGCTGCGCAATCTGGTGAAGTCGTTTGTCAATCCCAATTGGGGAGAGTTCGACGCAGCCTTGGTGGTATTCGATAGTGGCGAACTGTGGCGATTGTCTTTTGTTTGCGACATCAAGGGCGAGGCCACAGCCCCCAAGCGTTTCAGTTATGTTTTTGGCGAGAGCGACAACTATTACAACACGCCCGTCGGGCGTTTCGATGCCTTGCAGCGCAATGGCATTTCCTTTGAAAACATCAAGGATGCTTTCTCGGTGGAAGCTCTCTCCAAGGAGTTCTTCGATGAATACCGTGAGCATTATGCAGACATTGTGGAATTTATCACGGGCAAACGCTATGTGAAGGAAAAAGGCAAGTGGGTGGAGAAAACTATCCACGAGCCATGCCATGAGATATTCGACCAATTCGTTGCCAGTTTCAAGAATCCTGAAAAGACAGTACGCGACTATATCAAGAAACTGCTTAGTCGGTTGGTATTTCTCCAGTTCCTTCAAAAGAAAGGTTGGCTTGGAGTGTCTGCCAGTCGTCAGGACTGGGTAGGAGGTGACACGCGCTTCCTGCAAAACAAGTTCTGTGAGTTTGCCGACAAGGATAATTTCATTGATGGATTCCTCGAACCACTCTTCAACGACCTCAATACGAATCGCCAAAGTGAGGGAGACCGTGCTTCCGCACTTGTGGGTGATGACATCAAAGTGCCGTTCCTCAACGGAGGCCTGTTCCAGTTGGATGAGGAAGATTGTACAGACATTCGTTTGCCACAGCACTTGCTGGGCGACGTGCTTGACTTCTTTGAGAGATACAACTTCACCATTGATGAGAATGACCCCAACGGGGCGTTGACCCGGAAATGCTTGGCCGTGTATTTGAGAACTTGCTGGAGGATAACAAAGACAAAGGTGCATTCTACACACCCAAAGAGATTGTGCAGTATATGTGTCAGGAAAGCCTCATCGCCTATTTGCAAACAGATGTTGACAATGAAGCCGACAAAGCCGCAATACGCCAATTTGTGCTTACTCACGAGGCAGAACAATTAGGTGCTATGGCAGAGATTATCGGCATCAAGTTGCTTAAGGTCAAGATTTGCGACCCTGCTATTGGTAGTGGCGCTTTCCCCATGGGGTTGCTGCGCGAACTCTATCTGTGCCAGTGTGCCATCCAACCGAATTTGGTAGAAGAGAGTGCTGCCGACATCAAGCGGCATATCATCCAGAACAATATCTATGGCGTGGATATAGAGAAAGGGGCTGTTGATATTGCCCGTCTCCGCTTCTGGCTCTCCCTCATCGTTGATGAAGAGACACCACGCTTTCTGCCCAACCTCGACTTCAAAATCATACAGGGCAACTCGCTGTTGGAGCAGTATAAAGGTGTTGACTTGTCGAAGATGACGGAAATAAAGTCGGAAAAGCATGGGATTTATCAAACCACCATGTTTGACGATATGCTTGATGTCCTTCGTCTAGACCTACGCAAAAAACTTGATGAATACTACAACTGTTCCGACCATCAGCGTAAGGAACGTCTAAAACAAGAAATTATTGATAACGTCAAGCAACAACTTCGCGAACAAAGTATCAATGTGGACTTTGGCGACCTTGACCTCTCTGCCAATGACCAGTTCACCCTTTGGCATACTTGGTTCTATGATGTATTCTCACAAGGAGGATTTAATATTGTTATTGCAAACCCACCTTATGTTGATGCTAAAAAGTTGAAGTCAATCGCTCCTTCTCTGAGACACTATGTGGTTTTTAATGGTACTGCTGATTTATACACCTAC
>CAJOLH010000123.1 GCA_905235375.1 uncultured Bacteroidales bacterium | reverse complement strand
AGCGCATCAGCAAGAGTTCGTAGAGCCTTTCGACCTGGAGCATGGTCCACTCTACCGGGTGAAGATTGTGAAGACACCGCAGCGCGTTTGCCTGTTCACCGATTTCCATCACCTGGTAGCTGACGGTGGATCTTACGACCTGTTCTTCCGCCAGCTCTGCAATGCCCTTGAAGGCGAACCTGTTGAGCCTGAGGCACTCTCATACGCTGATTATGTCACTGCCGAGAAAGAGGCGTCTAAAGGCGAGCAATATGCTGCCGCCAAGGCATTTTTCGACAAGCGGCTGGACGGTTGCGACGGAGCTACCGAGATTATCGCCGACCTGTCGAGTCCAAAGGAAGGTGGTACGATCGGCCGCACCTCCGCCCCTATCGACATACATCGGATTGAAGCCTTCTGCCGAGAGATTCAAGTCACCCCTGCGCACTTGACTTTGGCGGCTACACTCTATACGCTCTCACGCTTTACCAACAGTGAGCATATCTGTATCACCACCATCAGCAGTGGACGCAGCAACCTGCGCATAGCAGGTACAATGGGAATGTTCGTCAATACGCTCGCCATCACCAGCCAGATTGGTGCCCAGACGGTCGAGGAATATGTTCGCCAGACGAGCAATGATTTCGTAGAGACTTTGCGTCACGAGAACTACCCCTTCGCGCAGATAGCCGCCGACTACGGACTGGTACCTGAGATGATGTTTGCCTATCAGATTGGAGTCATCAATAGCTACAAGTATCAAGGCAGCACCTTGCCGTTGGAGAGCCTTGAACTGAATGTCCCTAAGTTCCACATTTCTATATACATAAAAGAGTTCGAAGGCATCCCTTCTGTCTGTCTCTGGAATATGACAATGGTCTCTACTCACAGGAACTGATGCAGAGCCTGACCAATTCCATCAGTCATGTCGCACATGCGTTTGTCTGTTCGCCCCATGAGTCTGTGACCAACATCGCGCTGACGGATGACAAAGATACAGATATGCTTGACAGCTTCAACGACACCGATGCGCCATACGATGACAAGCAGACCGTGGTGTCGCTGTTCCGTCGTCAGGCCAAGGCCACCCCTGATGCAGAGGCGGTCGTTTTCAAAGACCATCGTTACACTTACGCGCAGGTGGACGAGTTGAGCGACCGCATGGCAGGTTACATCATGTCCAAAGGATTGGGCGTGGGCGAAGCCGTGTCTGTCATCATCCCTCGCTGCGAGTGGATGGCGATTGCCTCGCTCGGTATTCTCAAGGCGGGCTGTGCCTATCAGCCGCTTGACCCCAGCTACCCGAAGGAGCGTTTGAATTTCATGGTGAAGGATGCTGATGCGAAATTGCTCATTGCAGACGAGTCCTTGCGTGACCTCGTTGACGAATATCAGGGCGATGTGTTGCTGACAAAAGAGTTCTCTCAACTTCCACCCCTTACAGAGGAAACCAACTCTAAACTCTCAACTCTAAACTCTCAACTCTCCCCATCAGATCGTTTCATCCTTCTCTACACTTCTGGCTCCACGGGCGTTCCCAAAGGCTGCCAGCTGACGCATGGCAATCTTGTGAGCTATTGCAATTGGTACTGGAAGTATTACGACCTGAAACCAGAACACAACGTGGCCGAATATGCCAGCTATGGTTTCGACGTGCATCAGGAGGGCATCTATCCCCCGTTGACGGGCGGCGCCACCGTACACATCATTCCCGAGGAGCTTCGATTGGACCTTGTGTCGCTCAACGAGTATTTTGAGCGCGAACACATCACCCATACCTTCATGACCACCCAGGTGGGCTATCAATTTGCGACGAACGTCGAAAACCATTCTTTGATTCACATGACGGTGGCAGGCGAAAAACTGGCCAGTATCGCCCCACCCGCAGGCTATCAGCTACACAACGGCTACGGCCCCACAGAGGCCACCATACTCATCACCATCTATCCCGTCACGAAGAAAGACAAGGACGTGCCCATCGGCAAGCCTTTGGACAACGTGCGGCTCTATGTGGTCGATCAGCAAGGACACCGTCTGCCCGTGGGAGCCATGGGCGAACTTTGGGCGGCAGGACCGCAGGTGGCGCTCGGCTACCTGAACCGGCCGGATAAAAACGTGGAAGTGTTTATCCAGAATCCGTTTACAACCGACCAGAAATATACCCGCCTCTATCGGACAGGCGATATCGTTCGCTACCTGCCTGACGGCAACATCCAGTTCATCGGTCGTCGCGACGGTCAGGTGAAGATTCGCGGTTTCCGCATCGAGCTGAAAGAGGTTGAAGCCGTCATTCGTGAATTTCCGGGCATCAAGGATGCCACGGTGCAAGCCTTTGACGACGAGAATGGAGGCAAGTTCATCGCTGCCTATATCGTTGCCGATGAGCAGATTGACGTCAATGCACTCAATAACTTCATCCTCGACCAG
>CAJOLH010000122.1 GCA_905235375.1 uncultured Bacteroidales bacterium | reverse complement strand
GCTGAACAGCTTTCGAATCAAAAGTGATTTTCTCTGATCGAATTCTTTCATAAACCATTTCTGCAACAGCCTTTTGCATGCCTTCATCCGAATGCAAGAAGCTGTTCATTTTTGCTATTGCCAAATTGTTTATGAAAGTATTAATCGTTAGACAAGCAACGGCTATGGCTATCGCAATTACTGCAATGTTAAGCATTTAGGACTCCTTTAACTTTTAGATTTCGATTCTTCTTTTGAACAAGCAGAGGCATTGGCCCAGTACATCGATCTGGATCCATGCCTCTGCATATCTTTTCCCATTTTCGATATATTTGGTTATGTAATGGTGAAACATAATCTTCCTCCCACACAAAAAGCACCGCCGGAGCGATGCTTTTTACTATTAAGCAAAAGGAATCATTTCTTTAACATCCTTGAGCGTCCGCTTTGCTTTTTCGATCAATGAATTCTCAAATAGATACTCAATCCCTTTCGGTGTAATGATCGTGTCCTGCAGGTCTCCAAATACTACTCCACCTTTTGATGGAGACATCAGAAGGCCTGCAATATATCCTTCCTGAATAAGGCTAACGAGAATGTACTCCCAGTAGTTTTTAGGGATCGAATAATAGGATGCCTGCAAATGATCAATCTCTGGCTTCTCGCCTTTTTTGAGGCAATCGTAAAGATACTTCATAAGCTGGTATACGATTACAAAATAATCGTCTCTGGCCATAACCTATCCTCCACACAAAAAGCACCGGTCTCCCGATGCTGTGCTATACTCCTCTTACAGGCCGGTGCCACGGTCGAATCTGTGAAAGGAGGTTGCTATTATGACTACCGCTGAGTTAACTGTTATCGTTTTGGAAGTTATCCGAGACAATCCGCGTGCTGATAGTCAGGTTCTTTTTGACATAATCGCGTCTAAGCCTGCTGTCTACGAAGCTCGCCTGAAAGGAACTATTGCTCCGCAAGACATCTTAGACATCTTTGAGATGTTGATTGACAGCGGATATATGTTGACGGCTTACATCGAGTCACAAAGTTTGAACATGCCTTTGTGATAAATGGTTTATCACAAGCAGGCCTTGACTTGCTCGAAGGATAAGTTAAAGCCGTTTATATTCCTTCACGATGATTGACAGCGTGACGATTGAATTCTCTCCGAATTTTTCGACCGTTACGCTGTTATCAACTACTCCCTTGATTCTCTTCTCATCAATCCAGAATTCTTCTTCCGATTCTCTGATTATGTGTTCGGGCCGGAACACTGGTTTATCCCACGTTGGTGATTTCATTAGGTTTCTCCACCAAAAAAGCACCGCCGGAGCGATGCTTACACAAAATCAACACTTTTGATATTTGAACAATCTATCCTTAATCTTAGCATAATTGTCCGTGACTTCGGCGCACCAAAACAATAATGAACCTGTCCTATCACAAATTCATCATCTGAAAATTCCCCAATATTTGTAGATAGCCGTTTTTTTATATCGCTATCTTGAAACAAATCACATACCAAAACGGGCATGCCATTTGCTAAATACATGATGTCGTGCACCTTAAACATCTTATCTCTCCGCTATATTGAGCTTGTCCTTGATTTCCTCGAAGTCTACTCCTGCTTTTCTCAATCTGTCCATCGCATCTTCACGCAGCAATTGCCTTTCATAATCCGTAAGACCTACTCCAAATTTAGACGCCCTTAAACTGGCCTGAACCTCTTCCAATAGTGGATCGCTTTGATCTTGATGCTTTAACCAAGCTTCGTGGTGTCCAACAACCTCATGAGCCATGCAACAATCTAATGTTAACTTCTCATTAGCTGTTGTTCCATTTTCTGAAGGAAATGCATCTGTTCCTATGATCAACAAGCTTGACTCTCTGCTACGTGTTCCATCCTCATTAGGATAGCCGGCAACGGAGGTATTTTGGTTATCCGAATATCCAAAGGAGCCCTCATATCCTTGTCTTTTTGCAGCATTTTCTGCAGCGGTACGTTGCTCAATTGTTAATGAAACCTCGTTCCTGTGGCCGCCTGTGTTTACATATCTTTCTGTACTAATAATAGCACTTTTTCGCTCATTTGTATTGAGTTTCCCAAAGTATTTATCAACCGCATCCAGTACTTTTTGAGAATAGGTGAAATCACTGCCGTACTTATCGGGAATCGGTATTCCAAGTTGCCGCATTTTCGCATGGGCGAATGCCTCAGCCATGAACTCGTCTATTGACCTATTAGAGTGCTCGTATGTGCTGATCCATCTCGAAGTATCTCCTTCAACATCCTTCATGTATTGACGCCGAATTTTTTTGATTTCTTTCCAGAACTCCAGATCATTCGTAAGTCCAAACTTGTCAGCCGATGAATTTGCTAATGTGTGTGCAAATTCATGTAAGGCTGCGTATTCGTGCTTATCGCTTAATCGCATTCGAGCTCCAGAAATATCAACATCTCCTGCAGCATTGCGCGCTCCTATCGTGACTTCTTGTAATCGAGTTCTATATTCACTTGCCAGTGATTCAATCAAGTTCGCTTGATCCTTTGAAACTCGAGGATCATATTCAATACCCGATACTTGAGTTTCCTCGCCTTCCTCAAACTCCGCCCACGACACCCCTTCCTGCGCAGGCCCGTCAAGCCACCTCTGCCACTTGGCCTCGTCGACATACGGCGCAGTGCAGCAGTGACACGA
>CAJOLH010000121.1 GCA_905235375.1 uncultured Bacteroidales bacterium | reverse complement strand
GCTCTGGAGCGTCACCACCGACAACCGCTCACTCATCGGTCACCAGTACTGGGACCAGATTATCTGGGTGACGGGAGCCTACGACTACTACCAGAAGACAGGCGATGAGGCTTTCCTCCGTCAGGCATATATAGCTTCGGCTAACACGATGAGGAAACTCGAGAACGAGCAGTTCGACGCTGACTACGGCCTGTTCATGGGACCGTCGGTGTTCAATGACGGTATTGCCGGCTATGAGGAGCCTGTCTTCGACACCCAGCACCGCTCGTCTTACGTCCCCGGTTCGCACCACATCAAGTGCCTGAGCACGAACTGCATCTACTATAACGCCTACGTGACGCTGGCGAAGATGGCTGCCCTCGAAGGCGACAAGGCGGCTGAGAAGACCTACAACAAGAAGGCTGCCGTCCTGAGGACTGCCATCCGCAAGCACATCTTCGACGCAAAGACCGGCAAACTGGGTTATCTGATTGACGGTGACGGTCATGTCCATCCGCATCAGGAGACACTCGGCGTGGCATTCGCCATCCTCTTCGGGGTGGTCAACGATGCAGAGGCAAAACAGGTGATTGCAAACGTCTATACCGGCAAGCATGGCGTACCGTCGATCTATCCGCACTTCAAGCGTTTCGACAAGGAGCATCCTGGTCGTCACAACCAGATTGTATGGCCTTTCGTGAATGCCTTCTGGGCTGACGCAGCCTACAGCAAAGGACGCAAGGATATCTTCAGTTTTGAACTGCAGAACCTCGCAGACCTTGCCACGGGCAGCAACAACTGTTTCTACGAGATCTACAACGAGGAGACGGGTGACGTGGACGGCGGTTGGCAGCAGGGCGGCCACTGGGGCTCGGTCTATGACCAGACCTGGTCGGCCACGGGCTACCTTCGCATGATATTCACCGACCTGTTCGCATGAGCTTCACGCCAAGGGGCCTGACCCTCAATCCCGACGCGCGACTGCTCGGCGAGTTCGGCGTGGAGCGGCTCAGCAACCTGCGCTATCGAAACGGACGGTTGGACATCAGCGTGAGCGGCAAGGGCAGCAAAGTAGCCGCCGTGAAGGTGAACGGCAGGACGCAGCCTATCCATGCGCCGATAGCGCCTGCCGATGGAACTACAACCATAGAATTGATTTTGAAATAACCCGTTGCCGTATGTTTTGTTTGCTAAACCGAAAAAACTGAAATGAAAACATTTGCATCAATCCCCGTTTCGGCATTTTCGTCAATGCCCGGCAAGGCTCAGACGAGAAGACTATTGATCGTGTGCCTGGTGTTCCTGTGCGTTTCGAGCGTTCAGGCACGAGAGCAGAGTAGGGTTGTCACCAACTTCGACGCTAACTGGAGTTTTTACCAGGGAGACGTGACGGATGCCGAAAAGCCTGGTTTCAACGACCAGGCATGGCGCCGGCTCAACGTGCCCCACGACTGGAGCATCGAAGGTGAGAACCTTCAGCAGAACCCTGGCGGTGGCACCGTGGGCTTCTTCCCTACCGGCATTGGCTGGTATCGTAAAACATTCAACATTGCCAGTATTAAAGCTGACGAGCGCTATCAGATAGAGTTCGACGGAGTGTATATGAACAGCACCGTCTGGCTCAACGGCCACCTCGTGGGCAACTATCCCTACGGTTACAGCAGCTTCTTCTATGACCTGACACCTTACATCGTGAAGGGCAGGAACGTGATAGCCGTCAAGGTGGATAACTCCAAGCAGCCTAACTCCCGCTGGTATTCCGGCTCGGGCATCTACCGGCACGTCAGACTCGTCAAGACCAACAAGATTCACTTCGCTCAGTGGGGCGTGTTTAACTATACGAAGTCGGTGACCGACGGTACGGCTGTGGTACATATTGAGTCGGAAATCCTCAATGATGCAAACAAGGCAGGGAAAGCCGTCGTGAGGCATCAGGTGCTGGATGCCGACAATAAGGTGGTGGCAGAGACCTCGAAAGAGCTGGACCTTACCGAGAATGCCAAGCAGACACAGGATGTCGCAATCCCCAACCCCACACTTTGGGATGTGGATGCGCCCAACCTCTATACGCTGCGTTCATCAATCATCGTGGGTGGCAAAGAGGTGGACTGCATCGACAACGTGATAGGTGTCAGGACGATAGAATACGACATCGACAAGGGTTTCCTCCTCAATGGCAAGCAGGTGAAGATGAGGGGTGTGAACCTGCACCACGATGCCGGTGGCTTAGGTGCAGCCGTGCCGCTGCGGGTGTGGGAACGCCGCTTCGAACTGCTGAAGGAGAGCGGTTGCAACGCCATCCGCACCTCGCACAACCCGCCGGCTCCGGAGTTCCTCGACCTCTGCGACCGCATGGGATTCCTCGTCATGGATGAGGCTTTCGACGAATGGGTACATGGCAAGAACAAATATTCCTATCAGATTTATTGGAATGACTGGCACTTGAAGGATTTGACAGCAATGGTATGCCGCGACCGCAACCACCCCTCAGTGGTGATATGGAGTGTTGGCAACGAGGTGTACGACCAGACCGACAAGATTGGCGGACAGGTGGCACGCGAGCTGATCGGCATCTGTCATGCCAACGACCCCACACGCCTCGTCACCTCGGGCAACGACCGCATTGCCGACTATTACGGGGCACCTACGCCAGAGTTCCTGGCTGCCTTCGAAAATGACATCATCGGCTATAACTATCCCGACCGCTGGGGGCCGCGCCGTGAGCTGTACTATGAGATCGACAAGCACGATTTCCCCAACCGCCGTGTCATCGGCACCGAGACCAGCGGCTATCGCGGCGACCGT
>CAJOLH010000120.1 GCA_905235375.1 uncultured Bacteroidales bacterium | reverse complement strand
CTTGGTGGAGAAGCCGATGATGGCACCGGCGTGATTACCATCGGCATTGGTGGCATTGGTATCTATCTTGCCATCGAGCACGGCAGCCGAATAGGTGAAGGGCTTATCGAACTGGATGACGAAGTAGTTGCGGAAATTCTCGGTCACACCGCCACTGTTGCGCGTGGTGAAACCCGTCACGGTACGGTTTGCCACGTCGACCTTGATGCTCGAGCCATTGTCGTAGGCATCGATGACCACACTGGCCGATGCTGCCTCTGGATAGGTGAAGCGCAGGATGGCGGCGCGCTCAGTCGGCACGATCTCGGTAGTGATGGCATAGTCTGCCAGGAACACGCTGTAATAGTAGGGACGGGCCACCTCAGCCTTATGGTTGAAAAAACTGGCGCGCTCGTTCTCGTCGAAAAGGGGTGTTCCCGTGATGGGCATCAGCGAGAACTCGCCGTAGTCGTTGATCCACGGACTGGGCTGGTGAGTCTGCTTGAAGCCGCGGATGCGGTTCGATGTGTAGTTGTAGGTCCAGCCGTCGCCATTTTTGCCGCACTGCGGCGTCCAGAAGTTCATGCCCCAGGGCATGGCCGTCACAGGATAGGTGTTGCCAGTAGAGAGTTCAAAGTTAGAGTCCGTGCCGACGAGCGTACTCACATAGTCGGCCACATGCTGTTCTTTCTGTGCATTGACATTTACAGTCGCTGCCATGAACAATGCAGCAATAATCGTTAACGTTTTCATATTTTTATCATTCTTAGTTATTTCAAAATCAATTCTATGGCTGTAGTTCCATTAGCAGGCGCAATCGGCGCATGGATAGACTGTGTCTTGCCGTTCACTTTCACTGCGGCTACTTTGCCGCCCTTGCCGCTCACGCTGATGTCCAGTCGCCCGTTTTGATAGCGCAGGTTGCTGAGCCTCTCCACGCCGAGATCGCAGAGCAGTTGCGCGTCGGGGGTGAGGGTCAAGCCCTTTGGCGTGAAGCGCATGCCGAACAGGTCGGTGAATATCATACGAAGGTAGCCCGTGGCAGACCAGGTCTGGTCATAGACCGATCCCCAATGTCCGCCCTGTTGCCAACCGCCGTCAACGGCACCCGTCTCCTCGTTGTAGATTTCGTAGAAACAGTTGTTGCTGTTGATGACAAGATCTGCCAGGTTCTGCAGTTCAAACCTGAAGATGTCCTTACGTCCCTTGCTGTAGGCAGCGTCTGCCCAGAAGGCATTCACGAACGGCCATACAATCTGGTTGTGACGACCCGGATGCTCCTTGTCGAAACGCTTGAAGTGCGGGTAGATCGACGGCACACCGTGTTTGCCGGTATAGACGTTGGAAATCACCTGTTTTGCCTCTGCGTCGCTGACCACACCGAAGAGGATGGCGAAAGCCACGCCGAGTGTCTCCTGATGCGGATGCACATTGCCCTCAGCATCAACCAGATAACTCAGTCTGCTGGTCTTTGCGTCGAAGAGGTGCTTGCGGATGGCAGCCCTCAGGTCGGCAGCCTTCTTGGTGTAGGTCTTCTCCGCCGCCTTGTCGCCTGTGAGGACAGCCATCTTTGCCAGCGTCACATAGGCGTTATAGTAGATGCTGTTCGTGCTCAGGCACTTGATGCGCTTCGCGCCGGGGTAGTCGAGTACATACGACGAGCGGTGGGCGGTGTCGAAGATGGGCTCCTCGTAACCAGCAATACCGTCGTTGAACACCGAAGGACCCATGAACATGCCGTAGTCAGCATCGAACTGCTCGTTCTCAAGTTTATTCATCGTGTTGGCAGAAGCCACGTAAGCCTGACGGAGGAAAGCCTTGTCGCCCGTCTTCTGGTAGTAGTCGTAGGCTCCTGTCACCCAGATAATCTGATCCCAGTACTGGTGACCGATGAATGAACGGTTGTCGGTGGTGACACTCCAGAGCGAGTAGGCGGTCTTTTCAGGCATCAACAGGGCTGCGGCGTTCCAAGAGTTGATACTTACGTCGCGCGTCCATTCACCGCCGTATTCGCCACCGGCCTTGATCAGACTGTCGGGCGTGTTCTTGAAAAGCGTCTCGACGGCCAGTGTGAAAGCCTTGTCGATATGCTGATTGCCTGTCTTCAGCAAAGGGTAGTCCT
>CAJOLH010000119.1 GCA_905235375.1 uncultured Bacteroidales bacterium | reverse complement strand
GGGCCAGCCCTGCACCGAGGCGAAGTCGATGTATTGCTTGATGACTTCCTGCTCCATCAGCACCTCGCCGCTCCACCAGTGATCCCATGCCGACATGCCGGGCTTGATCCACGAGGGATCCTCGATGGCACACGGGGGATTGAGCGAACGCAGGATCTCCGACTCAATGAACTTGCCGGGATGGTGGCCCACCATGACGACGCGCCAAGGAGTGTCCTGCTTTTCGCTGAAACGAGCCTTCACACCATCTTCTGTTTCGCCCCAGATGGGAGTGAGCTTGGTCTGAAGCAACTGGAATCCATCCTTTGGAGCTTCGCTGCGCCCCAGATAGAGGGCGGGAAAGTTGTCGAGATCGGCATTGAGGATGGCCATGCAGTGGTTATCGTCGATCTCGATGAGGCCAGGTAGGCCGCAATGCTGGTCGGTCTTGATTTCGGTGACCGGCGTCTTGACGTACTCTCCTTCCTGCGAAGATTTGTAGCTCCTGCCATCCTGCTCGTAAGCAAAATTAGGGATGCGCAAGGTCGCCTTCTCGGGTACAGCGAATCCAGTCACTTCACGGGTGATCTGGCGATTGCCGAGCACTGGAGTACCATAGAGCGTATAGCGGAAAGCCACGCCGTCGTTCATCACGCGGAAGGTAATGTCCATCTTGCGATAAGGAGTGTCCTTCTCCTGCAGATTGATCACCAGTTCGCTATAAGGCACGCTGATGAACGAATGCTTGTTTGCCACCACGGGTGTCCATTCCTCCACCTTGCTTTGTTGCTTTGGCTCGCCCAGCACCTTGAAGCCTCCCGTCATGGGTGCCTCTCCCTTGAACTCGAATCCCATGGGTGAGGGGGCGATCATCACATCACCCTCCAGGCTCACACTGTAGTTGAGCTGCTGCCCATTGTCGATAGTAAGAACGATATTGCCTTCGGGCGAAGAGATCGTGTAGGTTTGAGCAACAACTGTCTGACCCATGGACAGACAAGCTGCTACAAGGATTAATCGATAGTTTCTCATGCTGAATAATATTTTAAATCGTGACTGGTGCTTTTAATCCTGTCAAATCAAGCTTATAGATTGTTTCTTCCACTGGTATTGTGAGACAAAAGCAATCATGTAAATGGGAAAGTAAATATAGTCATCCTTGACATGTGTATTGTCTTGACAGAAGACATACGCAGAAGGTATATTATACTCTTTACTTTCCATCACATTTGAAAGAGCATTGTGCCGAGTATAGTCCTTACCTGACTTCACTTCTATCGGTAAAACATTGCCATCGTACTCAACTAAAAAATCAAGTTCTCCTTGCCTTTTGCTGTTGAAATAGTATAAGGAGTGATCCATAGCGAAACCATGTGCATATAATTCCTGAGCTACAAGATTTTCAAAGACAGCCCCGAAGTTGATGTTTGCATCGTTGCTTAACAGTCTGGTTTGAATATTGCCACCATACATAGCAGCAAGGAGACCCACATCATTAAGGAAAAGTTTGAACAAGTTCCGTTGTTTGCTGAGTAGAAGCGGCACACGTGGCTCTTCTACATTATAAGTTGGAATTGCCACCCCGGCATCCTTCAACCACACAAATCCATCTTCATATTTAGCGAACCGAGCCTTTTCATTCAGCTCCTTTAATATAAACCTTTTGTTTTTAGCATTTAATTCCGAAGGAATGAGGTCATAAATTTCCTCTATTTGAAGTTTTCGATTGTTTTCATATTGTGTAATATCTCTCTTATAAGTACGTATGATTCCACGTTGTTCTTCATATACCCTCCTAAGATTGTTTGTATCAAGATATTTTTGTACGGCCGCTGGCATTCCTCCAACAATCAAATATAATCGGATTACCTCAAGCATCCGTTGATGAACAAAATCATCAACTGGACATTTCTTCTCAAAGCATTCATTTAAATGAGTGATGACATCACGACCTATCCCAATAGCCTCAAAAAATTCCAAAAGATCGATAGGGTACATCTCTATCTCATCCATGTAGCCGACCGGGACACTGCGCAGATTGTCCAGTTCAATGCCCAGCAAAGTACCACTCATCACATATTTATAATTACCTTCATCCACGAGAAACTTGATTGCAGTTAGCATTTCTTTGCACTGCTGCACCTCGTCGAAGAAAATCAGCGTCTTTCCCGGAACCAAAGACTTGTGGGTAATAGCAGAGACACGCAAAAGCAAGTCTTTTGCTCCTTTCTGTTCGCTGAATAATTTTATCGCATCAGGTTGTTCGATGAAGTTTATCTCTATAACATTCTCAAAACACTCCTTGGCGATCTTGCGAATTAAAAAAGTCTTACCGACCTGTCTTGCTCCTGTCACCAGTAAAGCACGCTTGTCATTAAGCAAGAAATTATGAATAAGATCGTCTGCTCTGCGTTTAATCATAGGCTCTAAATATATTTGGAAACATCAATTATCGAAGGCAAAGATAATATAATTTCTTCATACACACAAAACAATAAGCCAAAAAATACACTTTTCCAACATGTTTTTTGGCTTTTTTTACATTTTTCCAACATATTTTATAGCTAAATTTTACACTTTTCCAACAATCTCTACCCAATCTTCGAAACTCTCATTTCGCGCTTGACGCGTCCAATTCACAATCGCAAATTGGACGCGTCAGGCAGATTATCGCCTACTTCCTAACGGGCAAGCATTTATTCGTAAATT
>CAJOLH010000118.1 GCA_905235375.1 uncultured Bacteroidales bacterium | reverse complement strand
AACATCATGGCGATGGAGTTTGAAAGCGATGAATACGATGTGGTTATTGGTATGGACGTGATAGGGAAAGGCGACTTGGCCCTGACCAATCTGGATGACAGGACAACATTTACGTTTCGTATTCCTTCGGTAGAGGAAATAGATTTCTCGAAGGAATAGACAACTGACACATCGTACAAGAGCGGATAATGACTATTATTTCGGACGGATGACTAAGCAATGTACGTCTTCAGCCGGGGCACGTAAGAGCGGGAAACGGGGATGGTGTTGCTGCACGTGCCGAGCGTCAGCTGATAGCCGTTGGAGTTGCCACGGGCAGAGGTGATGTTGTTCACATTGACCACGAACGAGCGGTGGCATTGGAAGATGTTCCCATAGTCTTTCAGGTCTTCAACGACGGCCATCAGCGTGGTGTGGACTTCAACACTGGTGGGCAGCCCGTCCTTCACATAGCAGACGGACACCACGTTCTTCTGAGCCTCGATATAGAGCAGGTCGTTGATAGGCATCGTGAGGTCGCTGCCACGGACGTTGCTGTCGTGGATGGTAATCGTGATGTCTTTCTGCTCCTCGGTCGTGTTGCGCAGCAGTGCCTCCATCCGCCCATCCGCTCTCGCAGGCTCCGGTTGTAGTCGATGCCGATGGAGATGGCGGTGATGATGACCCCGATAATCAGCGTCCACTGCAGGAACAGGAGGAAAACCTGAAGCGTGACGGGATAGTGGAGGATGACTGGGAACGTCAGGAAATTGCCGACGGCGATGAGGTGTATCAGCCCCAGCACGGCACAGCCCTCGTGCCAAATGCGCCAAGGCTCTACATGGCGATGCAGAGGACGGAGCAGCGCCAGGCTGTAAAGGGCGAAACAGCCTGCCGTGACAAGTCCGAAGATGGCTGCCGCAAGGCATTTATTGCCCTGATACATGCTGAAACCGAACGGTTGCAGGAAATAGAGTATTGCCCAAATGGCTACACCATAGCCGACGCTGGCTCTCAGCCAGTGCCGGCTATGCTTGAAAGGATATGTACGTGTAAGAAATGATGCCATAACTATGATTTGACGGTGCAAAGTTAAGCATTTTTTCTTGTATTCTTTCCGATTACTTCCGAAACCTATTGCAATGCTGCCTCTTCACCCTTCACCCACACTCTCTTGATGTTTCGGCAGGCGGAGATGTCCTGAGTGGGGTCACCGTCAACGAGGACGAGGTCGGCGCGCTTGCCTACAGAGATGGAACCACGGTCGGTAAGTCCGAAGAGGTCGGCAGCCATGCTTGTGGCACCGCGTAGGATTTCAATGTTCGAGAGTCCTGCCTCGTGCAAGAATTCGAACTCGCGGAAGAGGCTCTCGCCGTGGGTGATGAAGCACATCTTGTTCGTTCGATTGGAGTCGGTGCCTACAAGCATCCTGACACCCGCCTCGTGCAGACGGCGCACCGTCTCCAACACGTTTTCGAAGTTGCCTGCACGTTCGGGCATGATTTTCTGCATGTTGCGCACGATGCCCTCCTGCATTACCGTTGTGGGAATCACCGTCAGGTCCTTCCGCTTGATTTCGTTGATGATGTCCATTGGCACGGGTTCGTCCTTTGGCGTGTGGTTGAGGATGTCAACGCCGTATTTTGCAGCGAGACGGTAGGCTAAAACCGATGTGGTGTGTGCCGACACCAGCTTGCCCTTCTCGTGGGCATAGCGTACGGTCTCCTCGATGAGTTCTTCGGCAAGCATTCCCATGGTGATGGGCGGCAGGTCGAGCAGCATCTTGATGACGATGGCGCCTTTTGCTATCTCCGTGTCGATAGTTCGGCGCACGTCTTCCTTCGTCTTCACGTAAGGCGGTTCGTAGCCGATGGCCTCAATGAACATCTTGCCTGGCTGGGCCTGCACGGGCAGATAGACGCTGCGCACGTTGGTAATCGGCTCGTCGGGTTCGCGGAGCGAGTCGATGAGTTCCGTCTTGTCGCACATCTGGTCGATGAAGGTTGTAACGCCCGATTTTACTGCGAGCAAGCAGTTGTCACGGCTGTCGATGTGAATATGGGTGTCGATAAAGCCCGTCAGCAAAGTATTGCCCTCGCCGTCGATGACGTTAGAATCTGTCGTCAGTGTGAAGCCGATGTGTTTTATGAGTCCACTCTCGAATGTGACATTCTGTGGTGCTGTTAGTTTGTCGCCGTCGAATACACGAACGTTTTTGATTGTTGTGAATTTTGCCATATCAGTTTTTTTTTACTTATCTTAGTGCTGCGCTTAAAGGCGTTTACTGTTTACCGTTTACCGTTTACTGTGTTTATAGCCTCTCCTAAATCCTCCCCTAAAGGGAAGGACTTCTGCAGCGGTACTCCCCTTCCCTTGGGGGCTTGTGGGGAGGCTTCCCCCCTCCCTTTGGGGGAGGGGTCGGGGGAGAGGCTGTTTACCATTTACTGTATTCCACGATCTTACTTTAATGTGATAATGTCGCTCCAACGGGTTGTAGGGTTCTTGCTCTTGAAATCTTGCTTGATGGCATTCTTGCTTTGGCAAGCGTCCCTGCGGGCGGAGCGGGCAACGACATCGGCTTTGCCCTTGCCGTTTTTTCGGGTGTACTGCTGACTGCCAAGAACGATGGACGCGGTGCCGTTGACCTTGTTGATGCGGTCGACGACGGCATCCAGACGCTTCATCTTCTCGAACTGCTCGGCATTGAAGTCGAAGAGGTCTGGCTGGTAAGGGCTGTCCGGCCCGATGCCCATGACGATGACTCCGGCTTTCTTATAGTGGTAGCCCTGACGGTAGAGCTTCTGAAGAACTTCATTGGCTGCCTTGACAATGGTGATGGTGGAGTTGGAGGGGTTTGTCAGCAGCGTTTCCTGAAAGCTGCAGCGCTGAGGCAGGTCTTCACGGAAAGCGTTTGTGTTGAGGAACACGCCGACGATGGTGGCTACGGTGCCCTGCTGACGCAGTTTCTCGGCACATCGGGCTGCATGGTTTGATACATGTGTACGGAGTCCGTCGAGGTCTGTTATCATGCCGTTGAAGGAACGGCTGGTACAGATGCTCTTCTTCTTTGCCATCTCCTCATTGGGTACGCAGTCTATGCCGTTCAGCTCTCGCCAAGTGCGCTCGATGACGATGTTGTTGAACGTCGCCTTCACCCATGTCTCGTTGTGATTGGCAAGGTCGAAGGCTGTCTTCACGCCAAGGGCTTCGAGACGTGCTGCATAACGTCGGCCAATGCCCCAGACTTCACCGATGGGATATAGCTTCAGTGCCTTGATGCGCTTCTCGTCGGTATCTATCATGCAACAATGGCGGTAGCCTTCGTATTTCTTTGCAAAGTGGCTGGCCATCTTTGCCAACGTCTTTGTGGGTGCTATCCCGATGCTGACAGGCATTCCCACACTTCTCAGGATGCGCTTGTGCAGGTTCTCGCCCCATTCCTTCAGGTTGGTGTCTGCGAAGCCGTCGAAACAGACAAAGCACTCGTCGATGCTGTAGCGGAAATAGGCAGGGGCTTCCTGACGTATGATCTCGACGACTCGCCCTGTCAGCTCTCCGTATAGCTCATAATTGGAAGAGAACACGGCGATTTTTTGGTTGGGGAACTGCTCTGCCAACTGGAAATAGGGCGTTCCGGCCTTGATGCCCATCTTCTTGGCTTCGTTCGACCGTGCCACCACGCAGCCGTCGTTGTTTGAGAGGACAACGACGGGCTTGTCCTTCAGGTCTGGCCGAAAGACTCGCTCGCATGAGACGTAGCAGTTGTCACAGTCGATGATGCCGTACATGGTCAGTATTTCCTCCAGTTCTTGATAGTCCAGACGACCACGCCCCACACCTCGAAGTCATCATCCTCGCGGATGCGGATGGGCTTGAAGTCGTTGTTGGCTGGACGCAATTCGATATAGCCATCCTTGCGGTGGCGCAGGTCGAGGTACTTGATGGTGAATTCATCGTTGATATAGCCTACGACGACGTCGCCGTCCCTTGGCTCGATGGAACGGTCTATGACGGCAATGTCCCCGTCGCAGATGCCTGCCTCTATCATGGAGTCGCCCTCGACCTTGCCGTAGAACGTGGCTTCGGGATTAAGGATGAGGTCACGATTGAAGTCGAGTGTCTCATGACTGTAGTCATCGGCTGGGGATGGGAAGCCTGCCTTGATGCCAGGAGCGAACTGAAGCTTCAGTCTCTGCTGGAAATCTCCTTGTATGATTTTGATGTTTGCCATACTATAGAATCAAAAGTCAAATGGCTATATTTTATAAATCCGCTGCAAATATGGCAAAAAAGTTTCTATAACCAGCGGAAAAGTGTGTTTTAATGGAGAAAAAGCATTAATTTTGCACTCGTAATACATAATTATATCCCTATATGAGTAAAACAACGATATGACAATACTGGAAGCCATAGAAGCCCGGCATAGTGTAAGGGCTTACAAAGACCAGCCATTGAGCGAGGAAATCGTCAAGGTGCTTGAAGATGAAATTGTGAAGCTGAACCGACGGAGCAGCGAGTACCATTCGAGCTCGCTCGGAAATGGTAGAGTCGCGACGGAGGAAGGCGAAGCCAACCATGAGGGACAACTCCACATTCAGTTGATATGCAACGAGCCGAAGGCGTTCCAAGGGACGATGGCCAAATATGGGAAGTTCCGTAATGTCAACAACTATCTGGTCATGGCAGGGAAAAGAGCCGAAGACCTTGATGAACGTGTAGGCTACTACGGCGAGCATCTGGTCTTACTTGCTCAGACGCTTGGCTTGAACACCTGCTGGGTAGGACTCAGCTATTCAAAGGTGCCAGGAACCTATGTGCTTGACGAAGACGAAAAGATTGCTTGTTACATCGCCATCGGTTATGGCGAGACACAAGGTGTAGGCCATAAGATTAAGACCGTTGAGCAAGTCAGCAATGCCAGCGACATCACTCCTTCATGGTTTAAGAAGGGCGTGGAAGCAGCCTTGCTTGCTCCCACAGCCGTGAACCAGCAAAAGTTCTCGTTCGAGTACATTGGTATGAAGAACAACCGACATGTTGTTAAGGCAAACAAGGGTTTCTCAATGGTAGGTTACACCCAAATGGACTTAGGCATCGCCAAATTTCACTTTGAGGTCGGTGCCGGAAAGGTCAATTTTGATTGGATATGAAAGAATGTCAGACAGATAAATCGGGATTTATATGGATCGCAGTATGAAGAAACTGATTCTTTTGTCACTCATCCTGATTGTATCGGTGTCTGTATCGGCTCAAGACATCGCAGGGTTTGTCAGTAGGCAGATGGAGACT
>CAJOLH010000117.1 GCA_905235375.1 uncultured Bacteroidales bacterium | reverse complement strand
GTTTGTTGGTGGGTATCTGAATGTTTGGGTAGAGTACCATAATGTAGGAATGGATTTTATCGACGACCATACCAATGGAGTCATCTCTGGCCTTGAACTTGTCGGCATCAGGAATGGTGAAGGTGGAGAACCCGGCACATCCTTCATCTACGAAGTCGCACCTTCAAATGCGAATAGCATAAAGAATGTTGAGATAGCCAAGGGGGAATCCGTTCTTGGACTACAGGACTGTGATTTCAAATGCAGAATGAAGGTGTATTTCAGACCAAGACTTGACACAAATGAAGGAATGCTCCTGTTGCATGAACACGAAATCTGAAAGCAATGAAACGAAAACTATTTTGCGAAATATCCCCATTTACCTATCGTCTGTCGATGGAGAAGGAAATCCTGAAGCGTCGTCTGAAGGACTTCTTTCGCAATACACTTTTTGCAAAAGAACGGACAAAAGACTCTTTGCCAGTCCTCGTCTATCAGCATAAGTCTCTCATTCGCCGCCGTCTGGGCAATATCGATATGGAATTGCAGGAAAATAAGGCTACCAACCTTGCTCTTGCTGTTACCCATATCGACGGTCTGCTTATTCGTCCCAGCGAAACATTCTCCGTATGGAAACTTGTCGGAAGGACTACCAAGCGCAAAGGCTACAAGGAGGGGCTGACCATAGCCAAAGGACAGCCATCGCAGGGCATCGGAGGCGGATTGTGCCAATTGTCGAACCTTATTCACTGGATGATGTTGCACAGCGAACTGACCATCGTGGAGCATCATCATCACGATGGTCTCGACCTGTTTCCAGACTTTGGCCGTCAGATTCCCTTCGGCACAGGCACCAGCATCTCCTACAACTACATCGACTACCGCGTGAAGAACGAGACCGCCAATACTTACCAACTCCGTCTTTGGGTGGATGGAGAGTACTTGTGCGGAGAACTGCGTGCCGCAGAACTCCAGCCGCACACTTTCCATATCCATGCCGAAAATGAGTACTTCTCACGCGAACAAGGGACTATTTATCGGAATGGAAAGGTCTATCGTGATGTCATCGACCGTGTTACAGGCCAGCATCTTGACAGCCGACTCATCCGCACCAACCATGCCAAGGTGATGTACGACCTGCCTCCGTCCATAACCATCCAAGAACAATGATTATTAACAAACAATTAAAAAACAAGCAGTTATGATACTAACAACGACGCAACAGATTGAGGGTCATCCCATCCGCGAGTACAAGGGTGTGGTGACTGGTGAAACGATTATCGGAGCGAACTTCGTAAAGGACTTCTTTGCTGGCATCCGCGACATCGTAGGCGGACGCTCCAGCAGTTACGAGAAGGTGCTTCGCGAGGCAAAGGACACGTCGATGAAGGAGATGATGGAACGTGCTCAGGCTATGGGAGCCAATGCCATCGTAGGCATCGACATTGACTATGAGACCATCGGCGAGACCAATTCCATGCTGATGGTGGCTACCAGCGGAACGGCAGTTGTAATATAAGCTTGAAAATATGAGCAAAACAAATACGTTTAATCAACAAACGATAGAATCATTGGCATATTATGTTTATGCTTTAGTCGATCCAAGAGACAATCGCATTTTCTATATAGGCAAAGGAAAAGGAAACAGAGTTTTTCAGCATGCAAAAGACTCTTTGAACGAAGACGACACCAGTCTTAAACTTGACATTATAAGAAGTATTCTACAGGAAGGAAAACAGGTTGGGCTCTACGTCTTGCGTCATAACCTTACTGAAGAAGTTGCATTCATTGTGGAATCAACGCTTATCGATCTATTGACCTATAGAAAGTTCAACAAAACGAATCTGTTAGCAAACGTTGTTGCAGGCCATCATCAATGGGATGAAGGTATTAAAGACGTTGACGAAATCGATACAATATATAACTGTCCGAAGATAGACATAAATCATGGTGACACATTGCTATTAGTTAGTCTCAATAAAAGTTTTGACCAGGCAAAAGCTAATGGGGTATATCGCAGGATTGATATTTATGAATCAACTCGTAAATATTGGAAGATTGGAAAAAACAGTCCTCAAGAAATCAAATATGTACTTGGAGTATATAAAGGTATTGTCCGATGCGTGATTGAGGTAAAATCTTGGGAGTGGACTGTTATTGCAGAAGACGGCACAAGGTTTAAGAGTGAAAGGTGTATCTTTGAAGGTAAGCATTTGACAGATTCGCCATATTTGAACAAAGACGTATCTGATTACCCTTTTGGCAGCGGAGGTGCAATAAGGTATATCAGAAATTTGGAATAGATGAACATAGAGGACTATCGTGAGTATTGCCTTTCATTAGGCACAGACGTAGAAGAGAAACTGCCTTTCCAGAAATTCAAAAACGGAGAGGGAGTATTGGTGTTCTATGTGTCAGGGCATATGTTCTCATTCTTCGACTGCAATGATTTCTCTGTCATCTCGCTCAAATGCCAGCCGGAACGTATCGAGGACTTGAAGGCACAGTATGACTGTATCGGCAATCCCTACAACGAGTCGCCAAAGCATTGGATAGGCATCAACCCCGATACGGCTTCCGATGGCTTGTTGAAAGAACTGGCCAGAAACTCCTACGAGATAGTAAAAGCAAAGTACAAGAAGACAAAGAACAAGACGAGAGTCCGTGCAAGACAAGAATAAACGTGGAGAAGATCACCTGCACCATCGAGCATATCACCTACCAGAATCCTGAAAACGGCTATGCCGTGCTTCAGGCTTCGGTGAAAGGCTACCGCGAGAACCAGACGCTCGTGGGGACATTCCATGAGGTGACGGTGGGTGCAGTGCTGATAGTCGAAGGACAGTGGAGGGTGGAT
>CAJOLH010000116.1 GCA_905235375.1 uncultured Bacteroidales bacterium | reverse complement strand
TGCCACCGATGATAACGTAGTTCTCTGAGTAAGCTTCAAAAGCTTCGCGGAATTTCTCTAATCCTTCCATTCTATATCATTTATTAAACGTTCAACTTCGCCTTCCACTCGTGGATCTGCATCCTCACGGAGTGAAACGGCCAATGATAGCCTGTCCACCCATTCGGCTTCAGTACCAATCTTGAATACAGGGGGGTATTTCCATGCCTCGATAAGAATATTACCATCATACTGATTGGGGCGAACCAATGCCCCGGCTGCTGTAAATTCTCTTAGTTGCTTCACACTCATCATAATCGTTTTCTCTGGGTCAGGATTGAGCCATGTATAATGCGCAAGGGCATTGATGCCACAGACAGGGAAACTGTTTTCTGAGTGGAAATCGTCACAATAGACACGCTCTTCCACTGGATTTATAAGATAAGGTTGAGCTTTCTCCCATAACGACCTTCCACTTTCATTGAAGTGTATAACCTTGCGTTTTGAACCATCGGCGATCTTTTGGCAAAAGCCAAGGTCTGCAAGACACGTGATTCCAAGTGTGATGCTCGGATAAGAATACGGAACCTTGTTCTCAATGTCACGTGCAGCCTTTCTTTCAAGACTCTCAACTTGCAGATGGAAGAGTAGAAGAAATTGAGCTACAGGGCTTAATCCCTTAGCTTGTTTTGTCTTGCGTATGCGTTCATTTGCGATGAGCATAGGCAAGTGTGCATATTTTTCTGAAACGATAAAATAAACATCTTTATGTATAAGTCTCTGTCTTTCGTATGCAGGACACTCATGCAGGAGAAAGACAACTGGCAGACCAAACTTTTCATTAAGTTCGCTTGCGGTAAATGCTAAAGAACGTGGAGTAGGAATGTTTCCTTTGGGTTCAGCAAAAAGCAGGGCGATGCCATGAAAATTACCATCGTAGAATCGGAATGACAGCGAATCGCCGATGCTAATGCCTTTCATCTGAGCCTTGCTCCTTTCTTGAAGCGAAATGGGCTTCCCTGATATAATAACAGTTTTCATATTATAAATCTTGCTTCATTTTAAGTGCTATTAAAACGATGCAAAAGTATTAAAATAATCTGATATGACCAAAGGTTTTTCAATTTATTTTGCTTTGTGCATCAAAAATCGGATGTTTTATGATTTGAATGACTCTATAATCGCAACTTTTTCCAGTTTAGACCTCCGTCTCGTCCTCTACAACCTTGCCGAAATCACCGGCAAAGGACAAAGAACCCCACACAAAACCTAAACAACATCTTTTTCTTATCAAAATTGCGTAAAAGGATGTATCGAAGAGTAGCGGCGTTGAATAACAGTAAGTTACGATGATACACGTCAATAATAGCATGTAGCGATGATGTAGCAATATGTAGCAAAGTGTAGCTATAGCTATAAAATTGAAATGGTGAATCCATGGTGATTTGATGGTGGAATGTATGGTGGAACAAATCACCATGCTTCCACCATAGGCGTTAATGTTAAAATTAAGGCCCGATTGGTTAAATTTGACTTGGCAGAAATCGTTTTGTTTTTTGCCGAGGGTAAAACTCGAAACTTGTTTGAGATGGGTTGTCCTGGCAAATGTAAGCAGCCCTTCGAGTCATTTGCGATGCTCGAAGGGCTTTGGTTTATGCAGACTTCTTTCCAATCAGTCTGTTAAACTCGCTGGCATAGAATACCCCAAGAAGGTATTGCTCCAGCTGCTCCAGGGGCAGATAATCGGTGCATCTTGTCCCGAACTCTCCTGGCTTCTCTACCACATAGACGGCATACCTTGCCCCACATCGGGCATCGGCTGCACGGAGGATGGCTTTAGGGTTCAGCTGAGTGACCCATTGCTCAATCATTGTTTTTCTCTGCTTGTTGGTCATATCGCCTAATATTTAGTTAGATACCATTCATTGATATTCCAAACCTCAATATCATAGTTGGTTTCATAGCCTTGCGTCTGGTAGGCAAACTCCAGTTCCTTGCGGAGCCTGCGCTTTGCCTCGGCTTCTAACACACGCTTTGAGGTCTTTTCAATCTCATCTTCGCTAAAGAACTCATCAAGCTCTATGCGGTGGTTCTTCACGATGGCATTCACGGCAGCCCATTTGCTGGTGAATACGCCAGCACATTCCCGATGGTTTGTGCTGTGCCATGCGTCAGTCTCGTATACAACAAATATCTGTCTCATATTGCTTGGGTATTATTGGGAATAGGCAGCTCCCTTGCCACCTATTCCCGAAGTCGTTTAATCTCCAATCTCCGAAGTGATGAAGTCCATGTGTCCGGCAAAGATGTCATCTGCCTCAATCTCATGCTCATTTCCTCGGTCGTTCTTCTCGTCACCTATGATGGTGAGACCTCCATCCTTGTTCGCTCTGACGGAAAGGATTACCACGTCACAAGGCTCGTCATAGTCGTATGCAGCTACGATGGGACATTCACCCTCGAAGTGCCATTCATAGCCATCATCCACCTTCTCGCCATGAAGTTTAAGTGCTGCTGCAAGTTCTTCCTGCTCACGGTGCTTCACCTCCTGCACACTGTCATAGATGGAAAAGTCCTTCAGTCGTCCGCTACGTGTGGCGTGAACTTCTTCGCCGTTCTCCTTGTCGGTGTCATACTCATGGAACTGCACCGGCACAAAGTCGATGGGTGCTGCCATCCAAGAAATGTTGTTCAACGAATAGCCGTGCTCGGAGAGGAACAATTCTATTTCGTCCTCCAGCATGTGGTCGGCTACATTCAAAACCTCGATGCGCACGTTTGCGCTGTCCATTACGATAATCTTCATAATCTGCTATGTTTAAGGGTTATACATTAGTCTTTATCATAGAGCCGTGAGAGGAATGCTTGCAGTTCTGCGT
>CAJOLH010000115.1 GCA_905235375.1 uncultured Bacteroidales bacterium | reverse complement strand
ATGCCCGTCCACACTCATGCCGGCAATGCTGTTGGTGGAGATGTGGATGAGACGGGAGCTTGTACGCAAACAGAACGCAATCAAGTGACGCACGGACTCAATATTGACCATCTCAATGTCGTTGCCAGCGGAGAAGTGCTTCACGTTGGCCACACAGTTGATGACAGTAAGGCCCTGTTGGTCTATTTTGTCAAGGCCGTTAGGGCTGGTGACCTCAGCAGTGAACGCCGTGATACGCTGCTCATTGAAATCATTGAAGGTCCCAAAGTAGTAGAAATACAGCGACTTGAGACGATGGAGTGCTTTTTCGTCGCTTTCCGCGCGGATGGGACAAAGTATCCGGCCATCATAATGGGAAAGCAGTTCGTTTAGGACATGAATGCCGAGATAGCCCGTGGCTCCCGTACATCGCCAATTGTCTGACGTTCGTTCTGGCGGAAAGCGTCTAACGTATTAGCCGAGAGGATAGGCATATACGGATCGTTAACCTGGCTGATAGTCGTACTCTCCACAACAGGTGCTGCCGCGGTTTCCTCTGTTTCGCTTCCATTCACAAAGGCAGCCAAAGCCCTTGGTGTCTTTTGGCTAAACAGGTCGTTGAAAACAATCTGGACGCCATGTTTGCTGGCCTCCACAATCACCTTAATGGCATTGATGCTGGTGCCGCCAATCTCAAAGAAGTTGTCGGTGGCACCCACCTCATCAATCTTCAGCACTTCGGAGAAGATGTTACAGAAGAGTTCTTCCGTTTCACCCACAGGGGCCACATACTCGGTGGCACGCTTCATCACGGGTGCGGGCAATGCCTTGCGGTTGATCTTAAGGTTAGGTGTCATCGGCATTATGTCTAAACGCATATAGGGGCACCATGTAGTCGGCTAACGACGAGGTTGCCAATGCCTGATGAATCTCTTCATCGCTGAGTGTGGCGCCTTCGGCCAAGGTATAATAGAGCACCAAGTGCTCGTTGCCCATCACCTTCCTTACCTCCGCAGCAGCTTGACTGACACCCTCGATGTTCAGGGCCTTGTTCTCGATTTCGCCCAACTCGATACGGAAACCGCGCAATTTCACCTGCGTGTCGATGCGCCCCAAATACTCGATTTGTCCGTCCTCGTTCCAACGGCAAAGGTCGCCGGTGTGGTACATGCGGACAGGACGGCCCCAACGGTCTTGCTTTACAAACGGACAATCGACGAATGACTTGGCCGTGCGTTCGGGCAGCTGCCAATAGCCTCGTCCCACTTGGATGCCGGCAAAGCAGAGTTCGCCTGCCACGCCCTGCGGTACGAGGTTTCCAGCCGTATCAACAATGAAATTCCAGTTGTTGGCGACGCTTTCTCCGATGGGGATGTTCTCGATGCGCTGTCCAGGCTTGATGGCGAAGTAAGAAGTGTCGTCGGTACACTCCGTAGGACCATACACGTTGATGATCTCGATGTGGTCGCTATACACGCCGCTCATCTTCTCGCCGCCACCCGTGGTGAAGCGGATGGGCAGGTCGTCGTAGGCATTGAGCAACAGACAGGTCATCGCCGTAGAATAGCCGCCGCCGGTGATTTGGTGGTCAATCAGGAACTGACGGATGAGCGCCAAGTCCTTGCGTATTTCTGTCGGCATGATATGGAACGAGCCGCCTAAGGTCAGCACGGGGTACATGTCTTCGATGTGGGCGTCGAACGAGAACGAGCGGTGTCCGCTGATGCGGTCGGCAGCCGTCAGTTGCTCCATGTCGATGACCACGGCGATGAAGTTGCGCAGTCCAGCCTGATGCAACATGGCACCTTTGGGTTTGCCCGTCGAGCCGGAAGTATAAATCATGTAAGCCAATCCATCAGGATCCGACAAGTCAATGGGTTCGGCATCGGGCACATTCGCCATGAAGTCGTCGATGAAGAAGGTCTTGGCGGCAGAGGTATTGAAATCGCCTTCGGCTTGTTTGGCCTCCAACACGTCATGTGTAGTAATCAGCACCTTTGACTCGGAGTTTTCCAGCATGTAGCTCAGTCGCTCGTTGGGATACTCAAAGTCGAGTGGGGTATAGGCGGCACCGGCCTTGTGGATGGACAGCACCGACAGCGGGAACTCCTTCATACGGTCGAGCATGACGCAGACGAAGTCGTTGGGCTGCACGCCGAAGTCTATCAGCTGATGGGCCAGCGCATTCGAGTAGCGGTCCATCTCACCGTAGGTCAATTGGCTGTCCCTATCGACCACAGCGGGTGCATCGGGTGTGCGCTTGGCCTGCTCGGTGAAGAGGTTGGCAAAGGTCTTGCTCAAATCCACCTCCAAATCTTTGCCCGTACCTATCTTAATGATACGCTCGGCCTCCTCGTCGCTCACGATGCTGATGCTGGTAAGCGCGTTGTCAGGAGCGGCAATCATGCGCGCTATCACGACACGGATGCTATCGGCCAAGCTCTGCATCAATCGGGCGGAATACTTGCCGTTGTCGTAGTCCACGCAAACGACAGGTTTCCCTTCGTGGTTCTTGACGAAGAACGTGATGGGGAACTTCGGAACGTTCAGCTCCGGATTCTCCAGCTCAAGGGTCGCGCCCTGGCAGATGTATGGGTTCATCATGCCCAACTGATAGACGAACTGGATTTCAGCCGTCAGTCCATAGTCGGCGGCTATTTGGGCAAACGGATAGTTTTCGTGTTGCAGGGTCTCGTCGAAGTTGTTGCTCACCTCCTGCAAGAACTCTTTCACTTTCTGTTGACCGATGTGGGCACTCAGCGCCAGCGTGTTCACGAACATGCCGACGGTGTTGCGGATTTGCAGGTTGGAGCGACCACTTGAGACGGTGGTGAGGCAAACCTGCTCACTATTGGCAAAGCGTGACAATGAATAATAGATGGCCGCAAGAATCAGATGGGCAGGTGTGATATGGTTGTTACGGCAGAAAGTGTCTATAGATTTGATGTCAATAGCAGCGATGGCCTTGCTGATCGTGCCCTTGACGGGATTCGGCAGGTCGGGCTGAACCTCCGTGGCGGCCTCCACCTCTGACAACCGTTTTTTGAAGAAGTCCGCGGCAGCCTGATATTCCGTCCCGCCTTCAGCGGCCTTTTCAGCCATCACGTACGCCGCATAATCTTGGTCTTCGCCTTCGATAGTCTCGCCGTTCATGATGCTGCACAGTTGCTGCAGGAAGATGTCGTAAGAGCCGCCATCGATTACCAGATGGTGCACATCCATCAGCAGACAGGTCTGCTTTTCGGTAGTCACGATCTCAAAACGATAGAGCGGGCCCGTGCCGAGGTCGAAAGGCTGCACAAAGTCCTGTTTGTACTGCGCCAATTCCTCATCGCTCATCTGTTTTACGGGTATCTCAACCACCTTCTCCAAATCAACGGTCTGTATGACACCCTCTTCACCATTCCCAAAATGGACGGTCATCTGCGGATGCGCCTTGACGAGTTTCTTGACAGCCTCGGCAAGGGCTGTCGTGTCTGTATCTTTCTGGAATTTAATGCAGTATGGAACATTGTACAGCGTCGATGCGGGATTCTTCAAGCAGTCGAAATAGACGCCAGTCTGGGCGTAGGAGAGCGGAACGCTTTTTAGTTGAGGGTTGAGCGTTGAGGGTTGAGAGTCGGGCTCTTGAGTCGGGGATTTCAAATCCCCTCCATCGGCTGACATCAAACTTCTCCATATCTCATTCTCAATGCTCTGCAATGTGCCAGTCTTGACCAATGACTTTGCATCGAGGGCAACATTATAGCGCTTGTTCACCTGTATGGCCAACTTGATGGCAGAGATAGACGTCAGGCCGGCTTGTCCCAAAATGGTAGTGATGCCAAAATCAGTGTTGCCGATGATGTCGGCAACCATCTCGTGCAACTCTTGCTCAAGCATATTCATGGGCACGTTACTCTCCACCACGGTCTCTTCCGCTTTCTTCTCGGGCTTCGGAAGGGCTTTCTTGTTCACCTTCTGGTTCTGGTTCAAAGGAATCTTCTCGATCTGCATCGTCACGGCAGGCACCATGTAAGGTGGTTTCTGGTCGAGGATGAAGTTATTGAGTGCATTGACGTCAATCTGCTCATCGGCAACGATATAGGCAGTGATGAACTTGCCTCCATTCTCGTCGTCAAAGGCTTGCACCGTGGCATCCTTGATGCCCGGGAACTCGCGAATGACGGCTTCAACCTCTTTCAGCTCGATGCGGAAACCGCGAATCTTCACCTGCCCGTCGCGACGACCGATGAACTGGATGTTGCCGTCAGGCAGGTAGCGAACGATATCGCCTGTCCGATAG
>CAJOLH010000114.1 GCA_905235375.1 uncultured Bacteroidales bacterium | reverse complement strand
GGTGTATCGCCGCCTCAAACAGTCTGGCATCTTGACTGGGTACATCATTCCAAGTTATGATGTGCTTCATACTTTTGGCAAAGAGTATCTTATGGAAGATCTCATCGAATATATGAGGGAGAAAGGAGTGTTGGCATAATGGAAGTATATCATACATCAACCGTAGTTGTGGATTGTCCTGACACATCACATAGCCGAGCCTTCCTTGATTTCGGTCCAGGTTTTTACGTGACCACCTTACAAGATCAAGCGCTTAAATATGGAGTACGCTTCACCAACCGTGGCAAGGAAGCAATTCTTAATATCTACCAACTTACGGATGATCTCGCCAAATGGAAAATAATTAAGTTCGAGCGTTACGATGAATCTTGGCTTGATTTCGTAACAGAGTGCCGTCAAGGAAGAGTTGTCGGTGATTATGATATTGTCATTGGTGGCATTGCGAATGATAAGGTATTCCGAACCGTTGATCTGTATTTTGCAGGTGACATATCCAAGGAAGAGTGTCTTCGCAGACTAATCTTCGAGGAGACCAACAATCAGATTTGCATACGCTCACAAAAGGTGCTTAACGAATGTCTAACTTTCAAAAGTAGCCAACGATTATGAATACAATGCACGATGAAGCCTACCATGCCATTCTGGAGGCAAAATATGCTCGAATCATCAATGAGATTAGCGAAATGCATGGTGTGAGTCTCGAAAACGCCATGGATATTTTCTACAATTCGCCGTTACTACCTCTTCTCGAAGAAGGTGTTGCCGATCTCCATTGTCGTAGCGACAAGTATCTGGCAGAGGAAATCTGGAGAGAGTATGAAGAAAAGAATTAAACTTTCAAGGCGTTAGTTGAGATCTGGAGGCCGAAATGGGGAGCCGTTGAAAATGGGGTGGGAGGTTCTCCCAAAACCAATTAATGTAAACGCTAAGAGAATCTGTCTTGTGACTAAGATTTTGGAGATTTACCAAAATCCTTTTCCGAAATGGTTAAAATTCTCTTAAATTCCTTCTGAGAACATTTAAATATAAGTTTTTTTTGTACCTTTGCTCTTGCGTTGTGTCCGCAGTCTATGTCGCAATGACTGAAAGATTGCTTTAAAAAGGATGCAGTGCAATGACATCATGGACATAGGCGTTTTCTGACGCCTTGGTTTTGACGATGTAAGAACTTCGCAACTTCGAACGATTAGTCAAAAACAAGGCAACGAGGACGCCCCTTGGGATGTTTATAGACAGCCCGAATTGTGTATGTGCTTATGGCTCTATGAGTTATAAGAATGTTCGCATGGGTATTACTATAACATTCTGCGTGGGGGCTTTCTGCGTTGTTCGTTTCGACTAATCGGGCAATGCGAAGGCCTTTACATCGTGGAACGGGCAACAGGATCGGCTCCACGTTTTTTATGTCCACAGGTGTAGAACTTTATTACTAACCTCGCAGCCTTAAAGGAGCCTGGCCGCAAAAACGGGATTGAATCCCCTAAAAATTTGGCATCAGGCATCACCCGCTATCACGCACGCTACTATGCAGCCCTACTCACTCAGCAGCAGGCAAATGGAGACCTCGGCTCTCTGTCACAGTCACTTTTGAGTAGCACTGTCGATATCAATCCGCACCAGATTGATGCGGCATTGTTTGCATTTAATTCGCCTTTTTCAAAGGGTGTCGTTCTGGCCGACGAAGTGGGCCTTGGAAAAACCATTGAAGCAGGTCTGGTGATTTGTCAGCATTGGGCAACAGGCAAACGTAAAATTATCATTGTCTGTCCAGCCTCGTTAAGAAAACAGTGGGAAGCAGAACTGCTTGAAAAGTTCGGCATACCCAGTGAGATTCTCGATACCAAGAATTATAATTCTTATCAGCGTGAGGGTAAGGATTCTTTCAATCCGAAACGTGCCATCATCTGTAGTTATAATTTTGTTGCCAAGCATAAGGAGCATATCCTGCTTCATGCTTTCGATTTGGCAGTCATTGATGAAGCGCACAAGATGCGCAATGTATATCGCACATCTGCAAAGACTTCTGCAGAAGTGCGAGACGCGTTAGTGGGTGTAAGAAAACTACTATTAACGGCTACTCCATTCCAAAATTCTTTGATGGAACTATATGGCCTGACCAGTATCATCGATGACCGCTTATTCGGAAGTGAAAAATCATTTCGTAAGCAGTATGGAAAGGGTGAAAACCTGCAGGAGTTGAGGTTGCGCATACAGAAACTTTACACCAGAACGCTGCGTAAGGATGTGCGAGAATACATCAACTATACCCGCCGCTTACCACTCACACAGAAGTTTCAGGCAACAGATGAAGAGCAGGCACTCTACCAAGAGATTAGTGATTTTTTGCGTCGCAAAGATATCTATAGCGTACCAGCAGCCCAACGGAAACTCACGACAATGATTGTCCGCAAGATTTTGGCATCTTCAACCTATGCACTTGTCTATACGCTGGAGCATATTAAAGAACGCTTGGAGCGTATGCTTAAAAGCGAGAAGCAAGAGCGTTTTGATGTGGATGATTTAGTGGAAGACAGTGAATGGAATTTGGATGAATACGAAGAACTGCAAGAAGACGAAGAAAACACCCTCTTTGATGCCGAAGAAATTGATGTTCCGCGATTGAAAGCAGAGATAGCCAACATAGCCGGTTTTATAGAACAGGCCAAAGGTATCAAAACGGAGTCGAAAGCGAAGGCTTTGACAAAGGCTCTGGAAGAGGCTTTTAAGAAATTGGCAGAACAAGGAGCCGAAAGGAAAGCACTGATATTCACTGAATCTACCAAGACGCAGGCATTTCTGAAAGATTATCTCGAAGTTCATGGGTATAGTGGGCGTATTGTGCTTTTCAACGGAAAAGCCAGTGAGCCACAAACAAATGACATTTATAAACAATGGTGTGAAAACCATCCCGACCGTGTGAGCGGTATCAAGGCTGCTGACCGCAGGGCTGCCGCCGTTGACTACTTCCAACATCAGGCAGACATCATGATAGCCACAGAGGCGGCCGCTGAGGGATTGAACCTACAATTTTGTTCCTTGGTGATTAATTATGATTTGCCATGGAATCCGCAAAGAATAGAGCAAAGAATAGGCCGTTGCCATCGCTACGGGCAGAAATTTGATGTCGTTGTTGTCAATTTCTTGAACACACGCAATTATGCCGATGTGCGGGTGTTTAACCTGCTGAGTACCAAGTTCAAACTTTTCGATGATGTGTTTGGAGCCAGTGATGAAGTGCTGGGACAGGCAGACACACTTGATATTGAGTCGCGTATCTGGGAAATATACCAACAATGTCGTAGTGAGGAGGAAATCAACCAGGCTTTCGAACAACTGCAAAATGAGATGCAGGAACAGATAGATGAACGTATGACGGAAGTACGTTCACAGGTGTTGGAAAACTTCGACATCAATGTGCAGGAGCATCTTCGTATGACACGCGACAACACCACAGGATTCCTCAAT
>CAJOLH010000113.1 GCA_905235375.1 uncultured Bacteroidales bacterium | reverse complement strand
GTCAGCAGCAACCATCTTAACAACGTTCACGCCCTTCTGAGCGGCATCGAGCTTGCGGCCCTGAGCGTCGTAGAACTCTACGCTGCTCACCTTCTTCACATTCACGTTGTTGAGTCCATCAGGATTGAGCTGTGGAGCAGGCATGGTGTACTGGTTGCCCTCAAGGTCAACGCTTACGACGTTCGAGTAGTTGGTCACACCTTCGCAGGTGTAAACAGCCTGGATGCCAAGGGTGGTGAAGAGATCCTCGCCAATGTAGATGTAGCCATTGCCGATATCCCAGCCATCAGAGAAGCCGTAAGGAATGATATCCATATCCTCGGTGAGTTCTACGAATACCTCAGGAGTGAGTGTATAAGCTTCTTCGTCCATATAGATGATGTAGGCAAGGCCTTCAGTATTGATGTAATCGCCGTTTACGTCAACAGGATCGAGGGAGTAATTGAGCTCATACTGTCCGAAATAATCCATCCAATCCTCGATATAGAGGTCGTAGGGATCAGAGGGAATAGCGGGGGCGAAGCCAAGGAATGGCTTGACCTCATACTGATTCTGATAGTCATAGAGAGCGCCATCAACATCGACAAGAGCGAAATACTGGTTCGGGTCAAGGTTAGAATAGATGCCGGTCTCGGGATCGTAATCGAGCACGTAGCTTTCGGCTAAGACGGGGATGAGATAGCCGTACTCATCGGTAGTGCCATCGGTAACAAGTGAGGCGGTGTAAAGGTAATAACTACCACCTTCTACATACTGACCAGAGGGGAACGAAACCTTGTTGCCGTCCTTGGTACCCTTCACCCAAGCTTTCATGCCGGGAGTAAGAGTGTTCATATATACATCGTTGCCATCAACATAAACCTTGCCCTCCTCGATTACGCGATAATAATCGGAATAAGCATAGTAGATGAAGTCAGCGGGCTCGGCACCTTCGGGAAGAACAACGGCATCAGCGCTGCCTTCGAATGGATTGTACTCTACGCAAAGGGTGTAGTCCCAAAGACCAATACTACCGTCGGCCTCATAATCCCAGATACCGATATAGCGGGTAGGAGCATCAACATCATCCTCAAGGTAGATGCGGTCGCCGTCCTTCGCGAAAACGATATCCTTGACATCAACGATATAACCGTCATCATCAAGAACAAACTCGCCAGCATAGACAGTGAACATCTCTTCTTCCCACTCGAGCTCGGTAATAGCATAGTCCTTGGGGATAGTAACGCTATTGCCATCGGTTGAGACATTGCCGGGGATCCAGTACTCATCGGGAAGGAAGACGCCAGTGAACATGTTGCCGAAATAAACCTTCGAGCCGTCCTCGGTGAAGCTGATGTTGGCCTTCATATCCTCGGCGTACATCATGCCGAACCAGGTGTAAACGTAAGCGTTCATGAGGTAGGGCTTAACGACACCCTCAGGAGCATTGGCTGCCTTGATGCGGCGAGCCTCGGAGGTGGCAGTAGCCTGGTTGGCAATCATGCCGGTAGCAGTCAGTTTCTGGCCTTTAAGCTGATTGCGGACTTCAAGAGTCTTGACAGAAGCAGGAGCTTCCTTGGTCTGGCGTGCAAACTTGGGAGTTGCAGCGGTAGCGCCCAACGCAATGGTTGCAGCAGCTACAAGAAGTAAAAATTTCTTCATTGTTGTTAATAATTAGGGGTTAATATAAAACACTAGGATATTCAATCATCCAAAGAGGGATCCAAATGAATCCGAAGCCCGACTGTCGGACCATCGGACAAACAAAACCGCTGTCAATGGTTAGCGCAGGAAGACGATGCTTCCACCGCGAATCATGAGACCCGAAGAGGCATCGGTGCGGCGTCCCTGCAAGTCAATTGTCTGCTCAATGGCTGGAGCTGCTTTGCTGCCAACTTCGCGGATCCCCATGGCCAGACCATCGATGGTGTCCACCTTGGCACCCTGAAGAATCTCTCCGCTGGTGCCGTCAAGCAGCATCACGACAGCCCAAACGTTGTTGCCATCAGCAATAGCTGGTAGTTCGGCCTCATACTCCACGGTATAAGTCTCACCCTTGACAACCTGTGCTGGAACCAATTCGCTGGAACCATCAACCGAAGGATAGATGGCACGTGCCACATCGTCGATCTCAATATTCACATGGCTTGGCAAGTCCTCAAATCCTCCCATTTCGCCATTTATCCCGCCAGCATAAGCATTGGACTGTAAGATGGGGAGTTTGTCTTCCAGAACGACGAAAGCCAAGCGATAGTCTGCATTGTCATTGTCAACAAGGAATTGCATTTCGGTGGTGAACTTTACTCTGCCTTCACTGACAAGTTCGGCAGTCAGGGCCAGCTGGTATTCGCTAAAGGGATACATATCGTTCAGATATTGTTCGATCTCCTCAGCATTAGGATCAATGACCAAAGCGCGCACACGTCCGTTCGAAGCGGTGTACTTCACACGATTGGCCAGCGCACTGGGATATCCCGAGATATTCCCGTCCATCCAGTCGTTGTATTCCTTAATCTCGTAGGCATCACCATCGTGCACACCTATACCGATGAAACTGTCGGGATAATGTTCGCGCATATAAGCCATGCCTACCAGACCGCGGACACACCACTTACACCATCCGCCAGTCGCCTCCTCGACCACCAGCTTGCGAAGGAACAGATCCTTGGTCAATACAGTCGTTAGGCTGCACGCATTGTCATCCTGAAATTCATCGACCGAGCCATCGGCCCATTTGAGGTTGAGGTCAATCTTCACTTCGCCCTCCTCGGCTATCGACCTACTTGGCACCTCGATGCGGAGATTCACCTTGTCGCGATAATCGAGGGAGCCGTCATACTCGTAGGTGTAGGAGGGAGTACCATTGAAGCTGAACTCGATGACAGGCTTTTCAGCAGTTACAAGAGCCTTGTTTACGATGCACAAATCCACCTTGATGGGTTCGCCGAACTTGTTCATTGTGTAGGTCGTTGCAGCAGAAGCCAACGACAAATCATGCTGAGGAAGGTTTTCACCCTCGATAATGCCTTCGATCGAAAGAGAACCATAGTCTCGACTTGAGAAGTCGGTGTAGTTGCCGTTCTTCCCAATCCAGCAGCCATTCTCGTTCGTCTCGCCTACAAAAGAGATGACGTTGAACTTCCTGCTCTGCACGAACTCGAAACCGATCCACAGTTCAGCCTCATTGCCCGTGATGGTATAGGGTTGGTCAAGCATGATGCTGTTCCAGCCTGCATCGGGGTTCGACAGCGTTCCCGAAGCGACTCGCTCCCCATCCTTCGTGGCAGCTATCCATCCGGTAAGGCTCTCAGGATAGGCAGAAGCGTCGGCAAGACCTGCATGAACGCCAGTAATCTGCAGTCCCTGATAAGGAGCCAGCATGGATGACGGAATGCGAATCAACTCACCAATGGTGACGTTCGTTCCACCCACACCTGTAATATTGCCTGATGAGCCGGTAGCAATCAGCCCATCGCAATAACCGAGCAACAGCTGTCCTTCTGCCCTGGAAAAACTGAAGGAAAATGCCGTAATGACAACGGTCATCAAAGAAAGCAGAACTTTACGCATGTGGCAATATAGTTTAAAGAATCAGGTTGCGCCTCTTGTGCAAGCCGGCTTACAAAGGCAGGTCCCTAATGACACAAAAAGCGCGGCAAAGATACGAAATATTTCGATATCTTCGCCGCGATAAGCGGAAAAAAGTCAAAATTTTGTCTTTTTTCTTAGATTTTGAAGTTTTTCGAAAAGAAGAACTTACTTCTTGAGCATCTTGACGGTCTTCACGCTGCCGTCAGCAGCAACCATCTTAACAACGTTCACGCCCTTC
>CAJOLH010000112.1 GCA_905235375.1 uncultured Bacteroidales bacterium | reverse complement strand
GGGCACGGCCACCCCCTAGGGGGTGTTGTCATAAACATTGTTATTGACATGTATAACAAACAATATTAATTAACCTGTCGAAAAATGGGTAGTACTAAAGTTGAGTAATTATTACTTGTTCCCTTGGAACTATTACTTCATCAGGATCTTCTTTCCTTTATTTATATATAGACCCTTGGCAGTGGGGGTGTTGTGGAGTTTACGTCCGTCGATGCTGTACCAGCTTTCGGACTCATTAACCATTAACCCTGACTCATTCACCGAAATGATTCCTGTCTCCTCGTCGCCTAAGTTGAGCTGGAAGGCGCGGATTGTCTTGCTTGTTGTCTCGGGGTTGGTGGGGTCTTCTTCGGTTTCTCCACCTGCGGTGATGCCGTTATTCAGTTGGAAGTAGGCGCGGAAGGCGTTGATGGTCATTGCAGCAGAGGGATAGTAGAGCGTGTTGTTTGCTCCGAGGTAGAGCAACGACTTGTCTTCTCCCTCCGTTGTGTATGGGGTATAAATGCCGTGGAAGTTGGCTGCGTCACATGTTGCGTCTGACGGGGCATCACTCTTGATGGTAACGCCTTTGAAGGTTGGGGTCCGCTGGCCCACTTGATGATATATGGTTTGCCAGCCTCGATGGAGGTTACGGCACCATCACCCTCTTTGGGCGTGAAGTTTAATGTTAGGGTGCCGCTCATAAATTCGGCACTGCTGAGAGTGCGAATCTCAGCTCCGCTGAAGTCATCCGTAAGTGATGCATCAAAGGGCAAGCAAAGCGTGTTCCAAGAATTGTCCTTATAGAGCGTGCGGCCGCTGAGGGTGACGTTGCATTCTTGGGAATCATACATCTTTATGCGATCTTCGTTCTTGATGTTTTCTTCGCTGTCATTGTTGAAGAGGGTGAAGCTTAGAGTGCCTTTTGAGCCATCTGCTTCTTCAAATTCTGGAAGTGGGCCTCGGGCACCTACTATTGCACCTTTGTTTTCGCCTTTGGATTCCACATCGCCTGTGAAATAACACTCGTCAATTATGCCTTCCTCCTCTTTAACGCTGAGAAGACGACCTGCTATACCGCCGACATATTCGTCGCCTTTCACTGTTGCAGCACAAAGACAATTGCTTATTGTCGCAAGGTAGCAATCTCCCATAATTCCACCAGCAAATTCTCCGGGCATTTCCTCGCTGTTGATGGTGCAAGATACGGCATTAACCGTCACCCTACTGCCCACGGTGCATTCGGAGATGCTACTATTATCGATACTCAATCCCACTATGCCACCTACGTATAAGTTGCTGGAAAACGTACAATCTTCCAATTTCACATTCTTTATTTCAGCGCCTCCTATGGTGCCGAATAGTCCTACATTGAATCCATCAGGGTCGTTCACTACAATTCCGCTGATGGTTTTGCCGTTACCATCGAAAGTGCCACAGAAAAAACTATTGGCAGCTCCAGATACGTCCTCATAACGATGTCCGATTGGTTTATAGTTGCTGTCATTCTTGTCATCTTCGTCAAGGTCAAAGATTATCGAATTCATGTCAAACTCGATTTCGTTGATTACCTTGAAGGTAAGGTTTGCACAGTCATTGCCAGCATTGACGTAATTAGCAAGAGTAATGAGGTCTTCGGGGGCTTTAATCTCGTACTGCTTAGTGTCATCATTCCATAGTTTATCTATGCTTGGTTCCTCCTCCGCCCAAACTCCCTGCCACGCGAACAGAAGCGTGGCAGCGAGGGCTATAGTTTTCATTGTTTTCATCTTTGCTTTTATTAATGGTTAAATCTTTTTGTTCTTGATGGCTCGTTGGCGTTATCATCTGAGATGCCGGTTTCCTCACCATTTCCAGGGGTAAGTCCACCGATGATGCCTTCCTCCTGGAGGATCTGATAGAATGCGCTGAGGGCCTCCTGATCAGTGGGGTTGAGCAGATGGATGAAGGTGGCATTGAATCTGTGGCCCTTGAAGGCGATGTCGGCGGTGATGATGTCGTTCGCGCTGTCGAAGTGCATGTTGCTTACCTCGGGCGCATCGGACAGGTTGCTTGAAGTGGTGATGTTGCCTTCGCTGTCCATCGTGATGGAGAAGTTGGCATCGTCATTGAGGTGGTGCAGGCCGTCGTAGTTCACCATGTCGCCGTCCTGGAGGTAGAGGTATCCCCAGAAGCAGGCGTCGGTATTGTCACCGTTCAGATAGAAGACTGCGGCGATGTGGTCGTAAGTCGTTTTGTCGCCCTCTTCTTCGGTGCGCCAGTTGTCGGTCTCGCCGGTGAGGGGGATTTCGGCATACCAGTGGCCGGTGAGCTCTTGCAGTTGCTCTTCGGTGGCGGGTGTCACTTCATCGTCTTTGTCGTGGCAGCTGGTCATTGCCAGCAGCCCGATCATTATAAATAGTATCTTTTTCATTTTGTTCTTTTTTAGTGGACGATAGCCTTCTTTCCTCTCTGGATAAAGATTCCCTGTGCGGGCTTGGCGGGCAGCTCACGGCCCTGGAGGTCGTAGAAGCGCTGGGTTCCGTCCTCGTCGATGGTCTCGATGCTGTCGATTTCGGTGGAATCCTCCAGCGTCATGCCGATGCGCGACTGGGCATTTTTGGTGCTTGGGATGAGGAATGCGCGATAGGGCAGGATCTCAGCCTTCTTCTCAGCGTCGGTCGAGGAGGCTACAGGATGCCAGTCGCCGTCGCTTTGGAGGATGTAGGCACCGAGTTCATTAGCCGTCTTGTTGTCGATGCCTTCGAACGTGCCGCGCATCGCGTAACCGGCACCGTTGACCTGCTTGCCGTAGGTGAAAGGTCCGTTGGCAGGAATCGTCTGGGCGATGTCGGAATTGAGCGTTGTGGAGTTCTTGCGGAGTCGCTTGTTTCCGACCACCTTGAGCAGGTAGGGCACGCTGGCCTCCAGTTCGCCGGTCACCTCCTTGAAGACGAGGGTCGAGCCGTCGCGGTCGCTGAGCTGGTAGGCGCGGGCGTAGGCTGGCACCTTGAGCTTGTAGGGCACGCAGAACGTGTAGGGCACGGCCGAGGTGGGCAGATAACGCGAGTTCTTGACCGTATCGGTCTCGAAGGCGTAGGGCACCACGTAGTTCAGCGAATCGATCATGCGGTACTCCTTGGCGTGGAACTCGCTGCCCGTGAAGGCAACGATGTTGGTGCCGTCGCTCTCGCCGTAGGTTTCGGGTACATAGACGAGCGTCCGCTGGTTGTCGATGCCCAGACGCTTCAGGCCCTCGCCTCGCAGACTGCTGATGATCTCCGTAGAGTCGCAGAAGAGGAAGTTCGCGTAGCGCAGGTCCTTTGCCTTCTCGAAGAGACCGTCCTCCATGCCGGTCAGCGTGAGAGGCATGGCAATCTTCTGCAGCTTTGTCAGCGGAGCAATGGTAGCCCTGCTCAGCGAGTCAACCAGCGTGTACATCAGCGGAGTGAGGTCCTTTGCGCCGGGATGTGCGTCAAACCATCCATTGACTGAGTAAACCGTTGACAGCTCGTCACTGGTTGCCGTTGCATGGGAGGCGAAGGCCTTAAACGAGTCGTCGTCGGACAATAAACCTGTCGAGATGTTGTTGGTGCGCTGCCACGACGAGCCGGTGTAGTTGGTGTCATAGATGTAGTCGTCGTACTGGCTGGGGCGCACGTAGAATGCATCGAAGGTCGGATTGTAGTTGTTGCACAGCCAGCGCCATACGGCGAACTCGGAGCTGATGTCCACCTTCTTGTTGGCAAGGATGTACATGCGGGTGAGTGAGGCGTCGTCGTCGAGGGCGTTCCAGTTGAACTCCTCCATGTCGTCGCCGATGACGAGCGCCTCAAGCGCCTCGCACTGCTGCAGGGCGCGGCTCGCCACTTTCTTGCAGGTCTTCGGCAGGATGAGCGTCCTGAGGTTGTAGCACTGCAGGAAGGAGTATGCCGGCAGCTCGTCATCCTTGGTGATATTGAGGTCGCGCGTGGTCTTGTAGTGCATGTCGATGGCCACGCAGAAATCAGACTTCTTGAGATGAGCATCATAGAGGTCGATGTACTCCAGACGGCCGGAGTAGTTGCGGGTGTTGTTCCAGGGGCAGAAGCCCGACAGGTAGCGCAGCAGGCTGAGGTCGGCGCCCGAGATGGGGCCGGAGATCTTCAGGCGTGTGATATGGAGGTAGTCGCCGCGCACTCCGCTAATGTATTGGAATCTGCCGTTCCAGGTCTGGTCGGTTGTAGCAGTCAGTCCCAGCTTCTCGGCCAGCGTGTTGGGCTCGTCAAGAGTAACAGTCATGACCGTGTCGGCTGCGGCAAGTGTCCCTTCGGGATTGATGTGGTCGGCATACTGTGGCCACTTGGTGCGATAGACCTTCACGATGTCGCGCGGCACAAGGATGACGTAGCCTGACGGCAAGTGCTTGAAGGGGTCGCCCTCCAGTTCGGGCACGCTGTCACACTTGATGGTGAGCGTGTCGAGGCTGAAGCAGTTGTGGAAGGCATCTGCCGAGATGTGTTCCACGGAAGCGGGGATGGAGACGCGCTTCAGTTGCTCATCGAAAGCGAATGTCTGGTCGAGACTCTTCACCTTGTTGAAGAACTGGAACTCGTCGAAGGTCTTCAGCTTCTTGCTCTTGTTCCGTTCGGAGAAGATGGTCCCCACGTCCTCCTTCTGCAGGAATGTGGATGGGAAGAACTCACCAAGCTCGACGAGCTGGTCCCAGACGGCATCCGATGACGTTCTCGGTCTGGTTGACGACACACGGGTCGTTCAGGTAGTCTAAGAACTGTGCCTGCGTGGTAAAGACGGCACCGATCTGCCGCGCCCACGGGTCCTTGGCAGAACTGGAGGCATGAACATCGGTATAGAATACCAGTTCCTCGAGCGGATAGTCAAGCAAGCCATCCGTAGAGGACCATTCATCATAGTTCTGGATGTTGCCCGTTATGGCGACACTCTTCAGACTGCGGCATCCCTGGAAGATTCGACTTTGTATCTGGGTGAGTGTCCTTGGCAGCACGACGGCCTGCAAAGAAGTACAGTTGTGGAAAAGGTATCGCGGCAACACGTTGTCATCAGTGACATCCATCCATCCGTTGCTCATGAAGGAAATAGGCAGATTGAGGTAGTTTGCCTTGCAGTCATCGTCCTCCACGATGCTGGCACCGTAGAGGTTGAGGTAGCGCAGAAGGCCGTCGGTGGCCGCACCGCCACGTTCGTAGCCGTTGTTGCCAGCCAGATAGCGGATGACCCACAGGTCGAGGTCGTTCAGCGGACCGCTGACGGTCAGCGAGTCGTACTTCGAGTAGTTGCCGTGGATGTAGCGAGGCTCGTCACCGGCATTAAAACCGGAAAAGCTCCACTCCACGTAGAGACCCAGTTTTTCAGCCAGCGTGCCAGCTTCCTTCACCTCCACCACCTTATTTATCTTATACTCGGCATCGCTCACGATGTAGTCCTTGTACTCGGCCCAGGCCGTGAGGTAGGCGTCAAGGCTCGCGGCGGGCACGTAGATCTTCAGGCCCTCGTTTCGGCTGAACTGCGCATGGCCGGTGAGTTTAGCGGGCGTTGTACCCTTCACGATGATGGTATTCAACACCGGGCAGTCGTTGAAGGCCTCGTCGCCTATCTCGGTGAGAGAGGCAGGCAGTTCTATCTCCTGCAGACTGTAGCAGTTGGCAAAGGCAAAGCCCTGGATGGTCTTGACGGTATTAGGCAGGAGAATGTTGCTCAGTTTCTTGCAGCCGCGGAACCACTCC
>CAJOLH010000111.1 GCA_905235375.1 uncultured Bacteroidales bacterium | reverse complement strand
TTTGAGATTCATTTAAATATTTCATGGTCAAATTAAAATTTTTAATTTTTTCAAAATTCACTTTTTCATGATTTCCATTAAATTTTATATTTTCAAATTAGAGAAGCGAAAGCCCTCCATAGACTGTATCAATTTGCTCTGAATACCGTACTTTCTTAGTAATGCGACAAGAATCACAGCCTCTTCGTTTGTTTGAGTTAAGATGCATGAAGTACCAGTGCCCTTATGTGCAATCAGATTCTCAACCAGCGGCTGATACATATACTGAGATGTGTGACGTATGATTTCCACATTGCCATTCTCGTTGCTCATGGAGACAATCGGAGTAACCTTCATCCTTTGGCCGATTCCTTTTACAAAGGCATTGGCGAATGCCACCACATGCTTCATACTGCGGTAGTTCTCTGTCATCTCAAAGAAGCGGCTGTCAGGCTCCTTTGATAGTTGATAGAGAAATTGCGAGTTGGAGCCCCGGAACTCGAAGATGTTTTGGTCATCATCGCCAACGGCAATGACGCGCATCTCCTCATTACTATTCATCAGAGCCCTTATTAATGCATATTCCTCGGCACTCATGTCCTGCGCCTCGTCAATGACCAGCACCGTCTTCCCGATTTTGTTTGGTTCCACCTCGCCCTGATTAATCATTTCTGCTGCCCTTGCCACCACGTCTTTTACATCCTCCAGATTTCCTATACGTCCCAATAAATCGAAACTATAGGAATGGAATGTCTTGATTTCTACATAATGGGCAGCCTCACCAATCAAGGCTATCAATCGCTGTTTGAATTCCGTTGCCGCCGCCCGAGAGAAGGTCAGCATAAGCAGTTGCTCGTGCTTTACGTCTTCAAGCAGAAGGAGTGATGCCAATTTGTGAACCAGTACTCGGGTCTTGCCGCTGCCAGGACCTGCCGCGACAACAATACAGCGTGATTCTTTGTCAGATATGATTTCCTTTTGTCGTTCAGATAGTTGCGCAAAGAGTTTTTGGTATTTCCTGGGAGTGATGTTTCTTTGGATCTCACGCCCTCGTTCCCCCTTGAAATATTTGGCGATGAAACGTTTATAGTCCATTTGGAAGTAGTCCTGCACATATAGTTGGGCAGCCTGATAGTTTTTTACCATCAGATTGGCGTATTCGCCTACGATGTGAACTTGCTGAATTTTTTGTTTGTAGAACTCGTCAAGCATGCGATAGTCATCCTGCTTATAGCGCAGCTTCATATCTTTCAACCGGTGGATAGCCATTGCATTGTAAAGCACCATGAAGCCTCCGTCCAGTTTCAGCGCACCGATGTTCGACAAATAGAGCAAAGCCTCTTCCACATCTTCTATTTGAACTTCCTTCAGAGAGTAGAAAAGAGACTCGCCATTTGTCTTGATTTGGTTCAACAGGTCGACAATTGAGAACTGCACCATCTTGTTGGATGCTTCCTCTTTAGTCGGTTTTGGCAGTTTGCCATAAAGCCATTCTAATGCGAACCGGCAGATTTCATGTCTTTGCCCGCATCGGCTATCGGTCTTGTTCGCATCTGCCTGACGCATCATTCTGATATTTCGCACAGGGTCTTCTTGTTTACGGATATATCCTTTGATGGTGAGGAAATACAGCAAAGTGCGGATGCTCTTTTCGCTGGATGTGGTGATACCATCATTTACTGCATCATCATTCAGTTGCTTGGCTGAAATCACCAGTCCGTCATCAGCAATACGACTGATGATGTATCGTTCGAGTTTGGCAAATCGTTCAAGTATCATCATCGATTTGCGTTCAGTCGCTCCCTCGTCCTGCATATAGGCTGTAATGTCCTTGCTATCGGCAAGTATGCCTTCCTGACGCATTCGCATGACGGCAGAAACCACCTCGCTCCTTGTCAATCCAAGGATGTCTGCCAGATAATCTACCCGCGACTCTGCTTCTGAGTCCTGCGCTTTTGCAATATACTTCTGCGAAATCAGCGACTTGATAATCCTGATTGCCTTCTCACGATCCTCGTTATCAAAAAGCATCGACTCCATGATGCGCTGCCGAGCCTCGTCCATATTCTTCACCGTAATGCCAGTGGCATAGACGTGTGGCATATTGTTGCCTCGTTCCAGATAGCCTGCTTGTTCCAATGCGGCGATGGCTGTCCGCACACGAGTCTCAATGTCAGGCACGGCATCGCTCCATCCTGCCTGACGGGCTATCTCCAATGATGAGCAACTGACATGAGGACGCAGCCTGGTCATTTTCTTAACAGCCGTCCATACCTGCTGAATCTCGCTGATGCTCAGTTTGGTCTGGTTCAGCAGTACAAAATGTTTGTCGAGATCGCTGTCGCTATAGAGCACATAACAACGGGCATTCAGACTGGGGTCTCTGCCTGCCCGGCCAGCCTCTTGAACATAATTCTCCAAAGAGTCAGAGATGTTATAATGTACAACAAGCCCCACATCTTTCTTGTCCACTCCCATTCCGAAAGCAGATGTTGCCACAATAATACGAACACGACCAGACATGAACTCATCTTGATTGACCACCTTCTCATCAGTATCCATCTTGCCATTAAAAGGCAGGGCACGATAACCGTCACGTGTCAGGCGTGCCGACAGTTCATGAGTACGACGGGTGCGTGCCACATAGACGATGGCAGGACAGTTATATTCAGAAAGCAACGCTCTCAGTTTCTGATATTTTTCTTCATCAGTATCGGCATGAACAACAGCGTATTGCAGATTGGTGCGTGTGGCTTTTGATGCGTAAAGCTCCAAGTTGAGCCAAAGCGTCTTCTTGAAATAGTCGCAGATGTCCTGAATCACCTTTTGCTTGGCTGTAGCGGTAAAACACGATACAGGGATGACTTGCCTGCATCCTTTCTTTTTCTGGTATTCACTGATAAACTTTCCGATATAAAGGTAGTCAACACGGAAATCCTGCCCCCATGAACTGAAGCAATGAGCCTCGTCAATGACGAAACGCACCACATGACGAGCCAAGAGAATCTTCTCAATGGTTTTCGAGCGTAGCATCTCTGGGGCTATATATAATAAGGATGCCTCACCGTCCTGTACCCGCCCGATGGCTGTTGCACGAGTGATGGGGTCAAGCAATCCGTTGATGGTAACAGCATCTGTAATGCCTCGTTCTGCAAGGTTGTCAACTTGGTCTTTCATCAGTGACTGCAAAGGCGAAATGACCACAGTCAGACCATGCACTGTTCGCCCTGCCATCAATGCCGGCAATTGGAAAGTCAGCGATTTTCCACCACCAGTGGGGAAAATGGCCAATAAGGAACGCCCTTCTACGGCGGCTTTTGCAGCACGCTCCTGCAGGGGTTCTCCTTCGTAGGTACGAAACTCGTCGTAGCCGAAGAAAGCCTTCAAATTAGAATGGATATCCAAAAAGGAGTTGCAATACTCGCAGTCTGGCTCCTGACAATGCCGCTGCCGCAAGACACCTATCACATATTCCACTCCCGGATAGTTGTGAAGTACCCAGCCTGGCGTGACAGACCGCTCGTCATTCGTGTCTATCAAGACCAAAGCGTAAGCTAACTCTACTGGATAATGCTCTATGATGGCAGTGATGTCTGCATATTGACAGATGCGCCCCTTGTACTCATTCCAGATTAGGGCAGACAGATTCACATGTATGGGGGCTGTTCCGACCATACTGAGAAAACCCTGAAATTCCTCTTTTCCACGAAGTAGTGCGGAAAGAATCCTGCGCTTTCTGTCTGGCAATGACTGCCAGCATGCTATTTCGTCCATCATGAGGTCACGCGCCTTTTCGCAGTCGTTCACAGGATTGTTCATCTGTTCACTGATGAGTTTGTCGTCTTTGACAAGCCTGTGATATGGACGCTCTGGAAAGAGCAGGGGCGACAGATAGAGAGTATCGACTAACGGAGTACTGCATTTTCCTTCTGTAAACAGAAATTTTGCATCGTGATGGATGATATTGTGCCCACAGACATAATCCGCATCATGAATAAAAGCTTCAAAATCTTCTTTAGAACAACCATGATAGACGGAACCATCGTATCGCAAAGCACCTATGTCGTGAATCTTTTGGTCACTCAAACTGACCTCAACATCCACGATAACCCAATGAATGCTTGTATAGCCATCTCTCATACCACTATCACTAAGTTTGGGGGCAAAGATACGAAAAAAAACGATATAAGGCGATAAAACATAGATTTTTATGTGATTTATGCCCCCAGCCTGCACCCGCATGCCACCCAGTCTATCAGCAAACTCAAAAACATCATCCTTTTCTATATAGAGAAGTATCATGGAGTCTTCTTCACGATGATGAACAAATTGCTGTTCTACACAGATTTCTATAGTTATAAGATGACCTGCAAAGGCATGAGTGGTTTGGCTTATAAAGCCATTCGGCGAGGCCCTGTACCCATTCGATGGGACAGAATCTATAGTTTCTACGATGACATCCAACAAGAGATTGTGCATTTTGAATCAGGAGCCGAAGGCACAAAACTCACCTCAACACTTTCTCCTGACCTTTCAGAATTCTCAGACGAGGAACTCGAAATCCTTGAATCTATCTACCAGCGTTTCAAGGCAGAGAATTCCACAAAGCTCTCGGGCATCAGTCACAACGAAGATGCATGGCAAAAATATGTTGACAGCGGGCAGATGATTAATTATGATATGGCATTCACCTTAAAGGCAATTTAAACTATATAAATATGGATAATAATACTCCAGTTCGGGATAAGAAATACTAAAATTCATCCACGGCACAGAAAATTTCTGTAATTTTGTTGTCGGTAATCATGAGTATATCTTTTTGTTTAACTTTATAAGTAATTGAAAATCAACTATAAAGGTACAAATAATATCTCAGATTACCAACTTTTTATGAGACTTTCTTTTCCCGAACTGGGGTCTTTCTCTCTTTTAGTCCGTCCTCCCTGTGACGATGGTTAATCAAGAATAAAGATGTCTGTCATAACGGGGCTTCCTCCCGTGGGTAAATCAACGGGTTTCCCACCCTTGGGTAAACCTTCTCCAGGAAAGGGGGAAGAACCACCCCACCGTTTACATTCTCCAACTCTTCCATTTCGAGAGCGCGTGGGCTCATTTCATCCTTCTGTGCCATAATCTTATAAGTTTAGATTGTTAATCAAAAAAGGGGCTTATCCTAACATCAACGGGGTTTTTCCCCGTGGGTAAACCTTCTCCAGGAAGGGGGGAAGAACCACCGTTCCCACCGTTTACATTCTCCAATTCTTCCATTTCGAGAGCGCGTGGGCTCATTTCATCTTTCTGTGCCATAATCTTATAACTTTAAATTGTTAGACTGTTTGTTGTGGAGGCAAAGATACGGCAATTTTTCGAACAGCACAAGAAATTCTCCATTTTTTTCTCCTGTAGTTGCGACAGCCCCGTCAAATCGCGACAAAGCCGCCGCAAAGGCACTGGATTCTGTCGCATAGCTCACGAAGTGTCTGACATTCTGTGAATCACACTCTGTGATTCTTATCTCTTTGCGCTATGTAGCACCAATGCGCGGAGTTTCTCGAATACACAGCGGTCTAACTTCTGGCACCCCATACAGCCCTTGCAGATTAGTCATTTTCTGATAAATTCCCATGATTATTGCGGAGTTTCCACGAAAAATTCACAAATTTTGAGTAACTTTGTGCCCGATTTTAAAATACATAGGATATGCGACCGTTATCAACAAGAACAGCAGGATTTACCGATTCCGTTATCCGTAGGATGACCCGGATATCAAACAAATACGGTGCCATCAATCTCTCGCAGGGATTCCCAGACTTCGATCCTCCGAAGGAAATCACAGACCGTCTGGCAGAGATTGCCCCCCATGGCCCTCACCAATATGCGATTACATGGGGAGCGCTGAACTTCCGTGAGGCATTGGCAAAGAAACAGAGTCATTTCACTGGTCTGGACATTGACCCTGATAAGAACATCGTGGTGACATGCGGGTCTACGGAGGCCATGATGGCTGCTATGATGACC
>CAJOLH010000110.1 GCA_905235375.1 uncultured Bacteroidales bacterium | reverse complement strand
CCTCACCGAGCAGCAAAGCATCGTGTCTTATCTTGACGCAGCCTTTGCAAAGATAGATGCGATGAAGGCTAATGCAGAAAAAGCCTTGTCTGAAGCCAAGGCCCTCTTCCAAGCATCGCTCAAAGAAATGCTCGAACCTAAAGAAGGGTGGGAAGAGAAAGCTCTGAAAGATATTGCTTCAGATATGTATCGTGGCTCAGGCGTAACAAGAGATCAAGTGACAGAAAAAGGCATATCTTGCGTAAGGTACGGTGAAATATATACAAAATATAATTATCATTTTACCGAATGTTGTTCGCATACATTGGCAGATTATGTAAGGTCTCCAAAGTATTTTGAATACGGTGATATTTTATTTGCAATAACAGGTGAGAGTGTTGAAGATATAGGTAAATGTGTTGCTTATACAGGAAAAGAAAAGTGTATAGCAGGAGGAGATACTGTTGTAATGAAGCACAACAATGAACCTCGATATATTTCTTATGCCCTATCTACACCATCTGCTATTAAACAAAAAGGGCAAGGCAAAACGAAACTAAAAGTAGTTCATACAAATATTCCATCATTAAGAGAGATTATTATCCCAATTGCTCCGATGAACGAGCAAATAAATATAGCAGACACTCTCGACTCCCTCAAATCTAAGGTTGACCGTCTGCAAGCGAACTTCGAGCAGATTTCTCAGGAGTGCGACGCATTGAAACAAGCATTATTAAAACAAGTATTTGAATAAAATATGAATGAAGCTCAGACCCGATTTAACAAAATTGACCCCAAACTAAGAGATTCTGGTTGGGGCATTGTCCCAGGAAGTAAAATCCTCGTTGAGCAGAGTGCTTATATTGCTCCTGGTCGTATCACAACTACAGGCAATAAGAACCCCAAGAAAGCAGATTATATCCTTGAATACAAGGGGCAAAAGCTTGCCGTGATTGAGGCAAAGAAAGACGAGTTAGATGTTTCTACTGGCGTTGATCAAGCCAAATTATATGCAGATGCTCTGAAAATCCGCTACACCTATAGTTGTAATGGCGATGATATTTGGTTCATCGACATGGGCATTAAGAACTCAAAGGGGGATTATATCATCCCGAGCAAGGAAAATGATATTGACAAGTTCCCAACGCCACAAGAATTGTGGCAGATGACCTTCCCCGAAGAGAATTCATGGCGTGACAAGTTCAACCTTTGTCCTCTCAATCGCAGTGTAGGTAGATCACCTCGTTACTATCAGGAAATCGCCATCAATAATGTTCTTGCTGCTGTTGCCAAACAAAAGAATCGCATCTTGCTAACTATGGCTACAGGCACAGGAAAGACTTACACGGCTTTCCAGATCTGTTGGAAACTGACACAGACGAAGTGGAACATCAAGGGCGTTGACCGTGCTCCTCGCATCCTGTTCATTTCCGACCGAAACATTCTTGCAAATCAGGCAATCAACGATTTCGACCAGTTCCCCGAAGATGCCATGTGCCGTGTTACACCAAAAGAACTGCGAAAGAACAACTTCAAGGTGCCGACTGCCCGCAACCTCTATTTCACCATATTCCAGACGATGATGACCTCACCGAAGAAACAGAATGAAGAGGAAAAGGGTGCGCCCTCAACTGAGACAACAGACGACAAGCCCTACTATATGCAGTATGAGCGCAATTTCTTCGACTTCATCATCATCGACGAATGTCATCGCGGCGGAGCCAACGATGAAAGCGAATGGCGAAAGCTGATGGAGTATTTTGATTCGGCCTATCAGCTTGGTATGACTGCTACACCACGTCGCAAGGATAATGCCAATACCTACAACTACTTTGGTGAACCCGTTTATACCTACTCCTTGAAACAAGGAATTGAAGACGGCTTTCTCGTCCCCTTTCGTGTAGAGATTTCGACGAGCAACATTGACGATTACAAGTATGAAGAAGGCGACACTGTAAAGAGCGGTGAGATTGACCCCGAGAAGATTTATTCGGAGTCTGATTTCTATAATGGCCGCATCCAGGTAAAGGAGCGAGACGAGCATCGTGTGCAGGAGTTCTTGGGCAAGATTGATCCCGACGAGAAGACAATCATATTCTGCGCCACACAGAAGCATGCCATGATAGTTCGCGATATGGTTAACAAGCACAAGGAGAGGCCAGCCAACAACTATTGCGAGCGAGTTACTTCTGATGACGGTGAGGGAGGTGAAGCCAAATTGCGCGCATTCCAGGATAATGAGAAGCTGCTGCCCACGATTCTCACCACGTCGTATAAGCTGAGTACGGGCGTCGATGCTCGCAATGTGCGCAACATCGTCTTAATGCGTCCTATCCAAAATATTGTAGAGTTCAAGCAGATTATCGGTCGCGGCACACGTCTGTTCGACAACAAGTATTATTTCACCATCTACGACTTTTGCGGTGCAAGCGAGATGTTCAAGGATCCCGAATGGGATGGCGATCCCGTTTGCCCGAAGTGCGGAAACTGGCCTTGCACGTGTGGCAAGACCGGCCCGAAACCACCGAAGACGTGCCCAGTGTGCGGCCAATCGCCTTGCGTCTGCCCACCTGAGCCATGCCCTGTGTGCGGCAACCTGCCCTGCACGTGCGAAGTTCCGAAAACCAATCTTATTGACGTGAAGCTGTCGAAAGAAAGAAGACAGTCTCTTGAAACATCATGGGAGCAGAAAATATTCTTTGGAGACGAGTTTGTCACCCTTGAAGAATATGTGCAGAGGCTTTTCGGCAGAATCCCTGATTTCTTCTCAGGAGCAGATGATCTGCGGGAGAAATGGTCGAATCCTGAAACCCGAGCAGATCTATTGAAGACAATGGATGAAGCAGGGTTTGCTGAAGACAAACTGAATCTTCTGAAGAACATGCTTAAATTACAGAAATGCGACTTGCTCGATGTGCTTGAATACATCGCTTACGAATCGACTCCGATGGAGAGGGCGAAGCGCGTGGAACTGGTAAAGAAGAAGTATGTAGATTCCTTGAAAGTAGAACAGAAGACATTCGACTATCTGATTCTTAAACATTATTCCGAAAATGGATTCAAGGAGCTCGACTTGGATTCCCTTAAGACCTATATCAACCTCAAGTATGGCTCTATGAGTGATGCAAAACAAAGTCTGCAAATGACACCAACTGAAATAAGAGAGCATTACCTCGAGCTGCAAAGAAGGTTGTATAGCGCGTAGAAGTTTGTTATATAGTTTGACATTGAAAGATTATCGCTTGAAAGATATTGGGCTGAAAATGGCAGACGGACAAATAACGATTAACTAAATCATGTCTCGCATCCTATACAAATATATAGACATGGGTGGCGCGAAGCTCATGCTTCATAACCACAATCTTCAGTTCACCAATGCGTCCCAGCTGAACGATCCATTCGATTGTCATCCTAAACTGATTGACTACTCGAATGTGCCTGAACGCACGCGGCAAGGATGGTTACCCGAGGAATGGTGGAAGCTGAAAGAAGTGAACGATGCCACCAATCTGCGCAATGATACATGGCTCTGCAGTTTGTCGAAAGTCAACGATTCAATCCTGATGTGGAGTCATTATTGCTACAATCACAAAGGCGTTTGCATTGGTCTTGACATCGACAAAGTATTAGAGTCAACACCTCCTATGTTTGGCACAATCTATCTGAACCCATTGGTTTTAGATGTCCAGTATCGGGATATCATTGAACGTCCAAACAAATATCACAATGCCGAACATGTCTTCAGCTATCAATGGGAAGCAAAGGCGAAAGATTGGGAGTATGAGCAGGAAGTCCGTTTGGTCATGCCACAGCCATCCTTCATGTATGCACGCTTAACATCTGAACAAGCTAAACGTAATGATAGCATAGATGAAAGAGAAATCCGCCGATATGTGCCATTGAATGGCGATTGCTTCGAGTCCATCTATTTCGGTGTCAATGTGGATCAAACCGAGAAAGAGAAAATAATTCAATTTGCTCGCTCAAAACTTAATCCACAAATCAAGCTTTATCAGATGCGTGTCGATGACAATGCTTTCCGGTTACAAACCGATATTATAGAGAATTAATCCCATCAGAAGCCGAAAAATCCATTCAAAACGAAAGGCAAAGCGATTCTGAGTCAATTTTTCGCCAAGATTCTTGGTCATCTGATATTTTTTACATATCTTTGCCGCAAGAATATATAAACCATAGAATAAGACACAGAAAAATAAACTATACATAGCTGCCCAAACGGGCAGAGCAGATCGAGCAAATTCGTCCTACCGATAAAAACGTGACGGTTTAACTATTGTATGATGACATTTGCCTGACATCATCCTTGTATCACCTACAGGGAGGGTAGTCATGGCAACTATCATACTTGGTTAACCCGTCACGTTTCCCATTCGGTGGAGCTGTCATGGCTGCCTGAACTGCTTTTATTTATTCCTAATAATTTTTCTACACACAACACTTCTTAAATGAAAACTTCAAACTTCGAGAATGATGGGCAAATCCATCATTTCGAGGGCAAGGGTCATTTGTATTCTTGCCCGTGTGAG
>CAJOLH010000109.1 GCA_905235375.1 uncultured Bacteroidales bacterium | reverse complement strand
TGGGTGTAGGCCAGTTCCGTGACCTCGCGGCCTCGGGGCGTGCGCTTGATGAAGCCTTCCTTGATGAGGAACGGCTCATAGACTTCCTCCACGGTGCCTCCATCCTCACCGATGGCGGTGGCAATGGTGTTGATGCCGACGGGGCCGCCCTTGAACTTGTCGATGATGGTCAGGAGTATCTTGTTGTCTATCTCGTCGAGTCCGTGCTTGTCGATGTTGAGTGCCTCCAAGGCATAGCGGGCTATGCGGAGGTCGATGCTGCCGTCGCCCTTCACCTGGGCGAAGTCCCTGACCCGACGCAAGAGGGCATTGGCGATACGTGGCGTTCCACGGCTGCGACTGGCGATTTCGCCTGCGGCCTCCGACGAAATAGGCACGGCCAAGATGCCCGCCGAACGGGTGATGATGCGTTTCAGCGTCTCCGCCTCGTAGTATTCGAGATGCAGATTGATGCCGAAACGGGCACGCAGGGGGGCTGTCAGGAGTCCGCTGCGCGTGGTGGCACCGACGAGGGTGAAGGGATTGAGGTCTATCTGGATGGAACGCGCTGAGGGCCCCTTGTCAATCATGATGTCGATGCGGTAGTCCTCCATCGCGGAATAGAGATATTCCTCGACGACGGGAGAGAGGCGGTGGATCTCGTCGATGAACAGCACGTCGTTAGGCTCCAGCGAAGTGAGCAGTCCGGCCAAGTCGCCGGGCTTGTCGAGCACGGGGCCACTGGTCACCTTGAAGCCCACGCCCAGTTCGTTGGCTATAATGTTGGAGAGCGTCGTCTTGCCCAGTCCGGGGGGACCGTGCAGCAACGTGTGGTCAAGCGGCTCGCCGCGATACTTCGCAGCCTCAACGAAGACGCGCAGGTTGTCCGTCACCTTCGTCTGTCCGCTGAAGTCCTCGAAGCGCAAGGGGCGCAGGGCGTTCTCGAAGTCCTTCTCCCCTTGGTTGCGCTGCTCTCTGATATCGAATGTATCTTCCATCCTCTTTTTCCCTCGCAAAGGTAATGATTATTTGCGACGTACCGAAATCTTACAACTTGTTTTTCATTTTTACTCAATTCGAGACACCCAATTCTTCTTATTTCGTATTTATTTTGTATCTTTGCAACATCTATCATTACTAACAACAATTAAAAATTATCATTTATGAAAAAACTCTTACTCTCTCTCTTCGCAGTTTTGACTGCAAGTTTCGCATTCGGCCAGACTAATCTGCTGAACAACGCCTCGTTCGAGGAATGGACGGACGAAGCCACGCCTGCCTCCTGGACAACGGAAAGCACTGCCGGCAACGCCACTCTGGCACAAAGCACCGATGCCAAGTCGGGGAGCTACGCTGTGGAAATCAAAGGGAAAAGCAGCAGTAACGTGCGACTGGGATACAAGGAGACGGCTCTGAAAGCCGGTACCTACACCTACACCATCTACGCCAAGGCCGCGGAAGAAGGTGCTCAGGCTCGTATGGGCTATGTTGCCATCACCGACGGCAAGCCTGGTACGTACAATTATGCTGGCAACAATCCCGTAGAACTCAGCACAACGGAGTGGACCGCCCTGACACAGGAGTTCACCCTTACGGAGACTACGACCATCTGCCTCGTTCTGATGAACTCGAAGAACGGTAACGGCGTGAGTGTTCTGGCCGACGATGCCTCACTGACCACCACAAACGGCGGCATCAGCGACGGCGATGACCCCGAACCCGCAGTAAGCATCGCCAACACGCCCGAGACGGCTTACACCGCAACTGAGGCTGTGGCCCTCATCGATGCCGGACAGGACTTGAACACCAAGGTTTACGTGAAAGGTATCATCAGCGAAATCAAGTCACTAAACACCAGCCAATATCAACGCGCTCAGTACTACATCAGCGAAGACGGCACGACCGCCAACCAGTTCTATATCTACAACGGCTACTATCTGGGTGGTGCAGACTTCACGGCTGACGACCAGATTAAGGTCGGCGACCAAGTTATCGTCTATGGTCAATTGACCAAGTACGGCGAGACCTACGAAATGGCTCAGAACAACGAGATCTACGAACTGAACGGACAGCACGCCGAGCAATCTACCGCCGAGAAGAAGACCATTGCCGAAGTGCAGGCTTTGGAGACGAACATCGACGTGTTGGTGGAGAACGCCGTAGTTTATGCCATCTGTAAGAACGGTGCCGTATTCGGCGACGGGACAGGCTACATCTACTACTACGATACAGCTGTTTCAGGGACGGGGATTGCCGTCGGCGACAAAGTAACCATCGAGGGCAAGCCCACCACTTATGGAGGCTTTAAGCAGTTTACCAATGCCGCAAACATCACCAAGACCGGCACCGCCAGCGTAAGCTATCCTTCTCCCGTGGAAATCGACGTAGATGCTTGGCTGGCAGCTCCTTCCATCCTTTACGTGAAACTGTCCGGAACGCTCAGCATCAGCGGCAACTACTACAATCTCGTTGTGGATGGTGCGACAGCTCAGGGTAGCATCATTGGTGCCCAGGATGACTTGTTCAGCGACGTAGCCAACGGCAGTGCCATCACCATCGAGGGCTTTGCCATGTACACCAGCGGCGGCAAATATGTCAATATCGTGGCCACGAAGGTAACTGTTGACGGTCAGGGCGAGCAGGTGGACATCACCAACACTCCCGAGACGGCTTACTCCATCGCCAAGGCTATTGAACTCATCGATGCCGGCAAGGGTCTGGAGCAGGCAGTTTACGTGAAAGGCATCATCTCCGAAATCGTTTCGCTCGATGTCAGCCGCTGGCCACGCGCCCAGTACGACATCACCGAGACTGCCGGCAGCGAACAGAAACTGCGCATCTACAACGGCTACTATCTGCAAGGCGAGGCCTTCACCGCCAACGACCAAATCAAGGTGGGCGACGAGGTTGTCGTTTACGGCCAACTGACGAAGTACAACGACCTCTATGAGATGGCCCAGAACAACGTGCTCTATTCGCTGAACGGCGTGACCGACGGCATCGACGGCATCAAGGCTGACGTGAAGGCTCAAGGCATCTACGACCTTACCGGGCGCCGCGTTGAGAATGCCACCAAGGGCATCTACATCGTGAACGGAAAGAAGGTTGTGATTAAGTGAGCGAAGTTCAAGGTTGTGTCCTAAAAACACACTTTACTGAATAAAAAAGCAGGAATGCCGCATTGGTATTCCTGTTTTTTTGTACCTTTGCACGAGTAAATGGTAAATGTGAAATGGTACTCAATTACATCTGGATAGGATTCTTCCTCGTCGCATTCGTCATTGCGACAATACAACTTTGCATGGGCAACACCGAAGTGTTCCCTGCCATCATCGACGCGACTTTCGCCTCTTCGAAGACTGCCTTCGAAATATCCCTCGGCCTCACGGGCACGCTAGCTCTGTGGATGGGCGTCATGAAAATCGGAGAGAAAGGCGGACTGGTGAACGCCCTCGCGCGTGCACTCAATCCTTTATTCAAACGTCTGTTTCCCGAAATCCCCGAGGGGCATCCCGTTTTCGGCCACATCTTCATGAATCTGGGTGCCAATATGCTGGGGCTCGACAATGCCGCCACGCCTCTCGGACTGAAGGCCATGGAGGGTATGCAGGAGCTGAACAAAGAAAAAGACCGCGCCACGAATGCCATGATTATGTTCCTGGTACTGAACACTAGCGGACTCACGATTATTCCCGTCAGCATCCTTGTCTATCGTGCCCAACTGGGCGCAGCGCAGCCCACGGATGTTTTCATTCCTATCCTCATTGCCACCACCATCGCAACGATGGCAGGCATCATCATCACCAGCCTCTATCAGCGCATCAACCTTCTTAATCGCGCCATCATGGGGACGATGTTAGGTCTCTGCCTCTTGGTAAGCGGTATGGTATGGGTAAGCACACAACTCGGCAAGGACCAGCTTAGTCTTTACAGCACTACCATTGCCAACGTCCTTCTTTTCGGCGTCATCGTTGCCTTTATCTTGGCTGGTGTGCGCAAGCGCGTGAACGTGTACGAGGCGTTCATCGAAGGCGCGAAAGGCGGTTTCGAGACGGCGGTGCGCATCATTCCCTACCTCGTGGCAATCCTTGTGGCAATCGGTGTGTTCCGCGCTTCGGGAGCCATGGATGTCATCATCGACGGAATCGAACGTGGCTTCCGTCTCTTAGGCGTCAATGCCGACTTTGTGCCGGCCCTGCCTACTGCTTTGATGAAGCCCTTGAGCGGAAGCGGTGCCCGAGGCATGATGGTGGATGCCATGACCACCTATGGTGCAGATTCTTTCGTGGGGCGTTTGTCCTGCATCTTCCAGGGAGCGACTGACACAACGTTTTACATCTTGGCTGTCTATTTCGGTTCTGTCGGTGTCCGCAACACGCGCCACGCCGTAGCCGCCGGCCTTCTCACCGACCTCGTAGGTGTTATCGCCGCTATCGGAGTAGCTTACCTCTTCTTCTATTAATACGTCATGGCAAACCTGAAAGGATTATTCAAAGATACGGTCATCTATGGTCTGTCAAGCATTATCGGGAGATTCCTCAACTACATGCTTGTGCCTCTCTACACTCGTTGCATCTCGGTGGAGAGTGGGGGCTATGGCATTGTGACCAACCTCTATGCCTACACGGCACTA
>CAJOLH010000108.1 GCA_905235375.1 uncultured Bacteroidales bacterium | reverse complement strand
TTTTTCGATGCTATATATAGAAGCAAGTGTTTGAAATTTTATAAATTACCATAGTCTAATTTTATATATCAACAAAACATGAAAAAGTCATTGTTTATCATTATTACACTGCTCATCTCGTCGATGGCAGTCAAAGCGCAGCAGGCCCTGTTCGGTGGCAGCAACATCGTGTCGCCCGAGATTCATCCCGACAACACCGTCACCTTCCGCCTCTATGCTCCCAAGGCCGTGAGCGTCAAGGTCAGTGGTGACTTCCTGCCCGAGCAGCTCATCGACACCCCGCAGGGCAAATGGTCCGTCAGCATGCCTGCCGACCTCCAGGAAGGCAAGGACGGCGTGTGGGAATACACTACGCCCGAACCCCTCGAAGCCAACTACTACTGCTACAACTTCGTAGTCGATGGACAGAAGCAGCTCGACCTGCAGAACATCTATGTCAACCGCGACGTCAAGACGCTCACCAACTACTTCATCATCACACGCGAGCCAGGCGACCAGGGCGACCTCTTCTCGGTCAACGATGTACCCCACGGCACAGTGCGCAAGTGCTGGTACGACAGCCCATCGCTCGGCATGAAGCGTCGTCTCACCATCTATACGCCCGCAGGCTATGAGACATCGGGCAAGAAGTACCCCGTGTTCTACCTCCTCCATGGCAGTGGTGGCGACGAAGAGGCATGGTACACCCAGGGCCGCGTCACCCAGATTCTCGACAACCTCATTGCCACTGGCAAGGCCGAGCCGATGATCCTCGTGATGACCAACGGCAATGCCTACGAGCAGGCAGCTCCCGGTGAGAAGCCCGGTGGTTTCCTCCAGCCCGATATGGTGATGGGTGGCGTCAAGCAAGGCATGAAGGAAGCAGCCTTCGAGCTGTCGTTCCCCGACGTGCGCCGCTATGTCGAGAAGAACTTCCGCACCATCAACGACAAGCGCCATCGTGCCATTGCCGGTCTTTCGATGGGCTCGTTCCACTCCGAGCATATCTCCAAATACTATGCAGGTGAGTATGGTTACGTCGGACTCTTCTCCGGATCGAGCGCAGGCGATGGTCGCCGTGGCAAAGACGAGTCCGGCGGCAGCCCCGTCTATTCCAACTTCGACCAGCAGATGGCCAACCTCTTCGCCCCGAAGAACCGCCCCTACCTCTACTACGTTGCCATCGGCAAGACCGACTTCCTAAAGCAAGGCAACGACGCTTTTCTCCGCTACATGGACGAAAAGGGCTATCCCTACACCTATCGCGAGACCGAAGGCGGTCACATCTGGCGTAATTGGCGAACCTATTTCATCGAGTTTTCACAGAAGATATTTAAATGATCATGAAAAAACTAATTGTCGCACTCTCCGCTGTCGTCCTTTTGGCCAGCTGCGGAAAAAAGGAAATGAAACTGAACGAGAACAACATTGACCAGATTGTCGCTGCAATGACAATCGAAGAGAAGGCCGCACTCGTCACGGGTGTAGGCATGGACTCGGGCGAAGAAGGCTTTTCTGCCACTATCGGCGCACAGGCTGAACTCGTGCCCGGTGCTGCTGGTTCGACCCACGCCATCGCACGCCTTGGTATTCCTGCCACGGTGCTTGCCGACGGCCCTGCAGGTCTCCGCATCAACCCCACACGTGAGGGTGACGACCAGACCTATTACTGCACCCACTTCCCCATCGGTACCCTGCTCGCCAGCACCTGGAACCAGCAGCTCGTCGAGGAGGTAGGTCGTGCCATGGGTAACGAAGTGCTCGAGTACGGTGCCGACGTACTGCTCGCTCCTGCCGAGAACATCCATCGCAACCCGCTCAATGGACGCAATTTCGAGTACTTCAGTGAGGATCCCCTCGTAGCCGGCAAGACTGCTGCTGCCTACGTGCGTGGCGTACAGGCCAATGGTGTCGGCACTTCGGTGAAGCACTTCGCCTTCAACAACCAGGAGACCAACCGCACCGGCAACAATGCCATCATCTCCACCCGCGCCATTCGCGAGATCTACCTCAAGCCCTTCGAGATCACCGTCAATGAGTCCGACCCCTGGACCATCATGACCTCCTATAACAAGATCAACGGCACCTACACCTCCGAGAGCGAGGATCTCGTCGAGACCATCCTTCGTGGTGATTGGGGCTACAAGGGCGTGGTCATGACCGACTGGTTCGGTGGCAAGGATGCTACCGCTCAGATGCATGCCGGCAACGACATGCTGCAGCCAGGCCGTCCCAGCCAGTATCATCAGATCATCGACGATGCCAAGGCCGGCAAGCTCGACATGAAGGACCTCGACCGCAACGTGCGTCGCATCCTCCAGTTCATCGTTCGCACCCCACGCTTCAAGGGCTATCAGTACAGCAACAAGCCCGACCTTGAGACCCATGCTGCCGTAACCCGTCAGAGCGCAAGCGAAGGTATGGTACTGCTCGAGAACCGTCGTCAGACGCTGCCATTCTCTGCCAATGTCAAGAATGCTGCCCTCTTCGGCATCACCTCCTACGACTTCATCGCAGGTGGCACAGGTTCGGGCAACGTCAATCGCGCCTATACCGTTTCGCTGCTCGATGGCCTCAAGAATGTTGGCATCTCCACCGACGCCAAGATTGAGAAGCTCTATGTCGATTACAAGGCAAAGGTCGAGGCCGACAAGGCTGCTGCCCTTGCTGCCAATCCTGAGCAGAACACTTTGGCTGCATTCCTTCCCCAGCCGCTTCCTGTCGAAATCATCCCATCGGCTGCCGACATCGCAGCTGCTGTGAAGGCCAACGACGTAGCCATCATCACCCTGGGTCGCATCTCGGGTGAGTTCCTCGATCGCACCGTTGCCAACTTCAACCTCTCGGCTGAAGAGCAGAAGCTCATCCAAACTGTGTCACGTGCCTTCCAGGCTGCTGGCAAGAAGGTCGTTGTCGTGCTCAACATCGGTGGCGTCATCGAGACAGCCTCTTGGAAAAACATCCCCGACGCTGTGCTTCTCGCTTGGCAGGCAGGTCAGGAAGGCGGCAACTCGGTAGCTGATGTCCTCACGGGCAAGGTTAGTCCTTCGGGCAAGCTCCCAATGACATGGCCAATCAACTTCGCCGATCATGCTTCGAGCAAGAACTTCCCACGTGCCGAGCAATTCAACCTCGACCTCAGCACCTTCATGGGCGAGGAGGCCGAGCAGCAGGCTCCACGCGAGACCTACGACTACACCAACTATCGCGAAGGCATCTATGTGGGCTATCGTTGGTTCGACAAGGAGAACATGAAGGTCAGCTATCCTTTCGGCTTCGGTCTCTCCTACACCACCTTCGAGTATAGCAATCCACAGGTCAAGGTCGATGGCAAGAATGTGGTTGTCACTGTCGATGTCAAGAACACCGGCAAGGTCAGCGCCAAGGAAGTCGTAGAACTCTACGCATCGGCTCCCGCAGGTGCTCTCGACAAGCCCGTGCAGGAACTCAAGGCATTTGCCAAGACTTCAGCCCTCGCTCCCGGTGCATCCGAAACTGTGACCCTCAAGTTCTGTACCGACGACCTCGCTTCGTTCGACGAGGCACAGTCCGCTTGGGTGGTTGACGCTGGCACCTACAAGCTTATGATTGGTGCATCGAGCCGCGACATCCGCGCCAATGCCACTGTCGATGTAGAGGCTTCTGTTCGCAAAGTTAACGATGTATTAAAGACTGTACCGTTCATTGATTAATAAATTGTTAGTTGAATTAATAATGTGTGTGTCGGTGGTCCGTCGAGGATAATCGACACACCTTTTTATAAATAATATAATGAAAAAATTATTGAACTGATATAGGCGCCTGTGATGTGCCTACACTTGATCATGTCCCCTAACGAACGTTGGGGGACATCATTCTATAGTACCATATCCTCCAACGAACGTTAGGGGACATGCCTCCATCTCCGCATATCCTCCAACGAACGTTAGCGGACATGCCTCCATCGTCGCATATCCTCCAACGAACGTTAGGGGACATGCCTCCTGCCTCCGCATGTCCTCCAGCGAACGTTAGCGGACATCCCTCCATCTTCGCATATCCTCCAGCGAACATTAGCGGACATCCTCCCTTCGACGCATGTCCTCCATCGAACGTCAGCGGATATGCCCCCATCTTCGCATATCCTTCAGCGAACGTCAGCGGACATGCCCCCGTCTTCGCATATCCTTCAGCGGACGTTAGCGGATATGCCCCCACCTCCGCATGTCCTCCAGCGAACGTTAGCGGATATACGACAATCGTGGCATATCCTCTACGGTACGTTGGGGGACATGCCACGATCTGAAATAGGGTTTCGTCTTTTCTTATCACGAATTATCAGATTGGAGAAAGCTTCATCGTTATCCGCACCCAATAAATTCGCAAATTTGCAAATTCGTGATAAAAAACTACAATTGTTCGTCAATCTGGGAAAGATGCTCCTTCGCGATGTCGAGCGCATTCTTCCGCGTATGATAGTCCTTGTTGACTGCGTAATTGCCGTTGCGGAGCAGCTTGCCCGTTCGGTAGGCTTGCGGAGTGGTTCCCCAACGGCGACGGAAGGCCAGGATAAGGTTCTTCTGACGACGGAAGCCACAGCGATGGGCCACCTCAGTCACAGACAGGCTCTTGTCGTCGAGCAGATCCTTGGCCTGCATCATTCGC
>CAJOLH010000107.1 GCA_905235375.1 uncultured Bacteroidales bacterium | reverse complement strand
GAATCCGGTTCGTGTTTATGAAGGATTTGCGTTCGCAAATGAGTCGTTCTATGTGTGTACATCATATTGAAAAAACTTACTTGCGGAACTTGAATTAAATATCAAAGATATTGGAATCCTAATATGAAATAGCATGAGTATCTACATTACGAGCGGATAATGGAGATGCTTGCCCTATTGAAATCACAACCACATAGAGCGGGAACCGCATCGACATCTTCGGCCTCGGTTCCCGCTCTTCTGTCTTTATAAATGCAGTATATGTTCAGCCTTCATCCATGTCAGCCTGCGCCATAGCCCTTCCAGGGGACCGCGCTGATAATTGCTGAACCAATACAGACAGAAGAGGTACTGGCTGACGACCATCGCAACGCCTACAAGTACGGCGTAGGTGACTCCCAGCAGACGATAGCAGGCCAGACCGTAGCCGCAGAAAATGAAACAACCGATGACGGACTGTAACAGATAGTTGGTCAGACTCATGCGCCCGAATGTGCACAAATGACGGAGCGCACGGCGCACACCATGGAAAGCATACCAGGCGGACACCACTGCCGAGACAATCATCCACAGAATGACGAGGTTATAGACGGGGGTTAGCCAAACAGCCAGTCCGCCGAAGTCCACAAGACTCAGAACGACTACGGCCGTGGCAGAAATGATGACCATGACGTGCCAGACATGAAGATGCCGCCCCTCGTCGTAGAACAGCCGCTGCCGCCCAAGCTGCATGCCGAGGATGAACAGGCAGAGCAGCTGCGTGAGCCGTCCGCTGAATACATTGAACCACAGATTCTCCGTGAATCCGTAGCGCAGGTTGGTTGTGGCGTTCTCCCAGAATGTGCCGTGCGCATGCATGTCGAGCAGCAGCGCATACTGCTCCCACATCGTGCTGTAGTCCATCGTGATGCCCGTGAGCAGACAGAAAAGTTCCACGGGCTGTATGGCCAGCAGGGCGATGATGCACCATACGGCCCGTGACGGCAGATAGCTGACGGGAATGAGCAGCAGGCCATACAGCGCGTAGAACATCAGGATGTCGCCATCGTAGAACGCCATGTTGATGACACCAAACATAAACAGCAGGCACATCCGCCAGGTAAAACGCCCGGAGAAGTTTTTCCCCTTCTGCTGCTGGTTGTCGTTCATGATGAAGAAACTCAGTCCGAAGAGCATGGCGAAGATGCCGTACATCTTACCGCTAAACAGCCAGGCCAGCACGCTGGCCACCTGCTGATCGCAGGGCAGCGTATGCACTATCGGCTCATCCGTGAAGATATTGAAGTGCTCCACCGAGTGATACAGGATGATTCCCGCCACAGCGATACCTCGCAAGGCATCCGCCACGTCGATGCGAGTGTTGGGTATGTTACGCGATATATACATAGCCTGGTTGCGTTTTTATTTCCGAAACCTACTGCAATGCTGCCTCAACGCCCTTTACCCACACCTTCTTGATGTTGCGGCATGCGGCGATGTCCTTGGTGGGGTCGCCCTCTACGAGAACGAGGTCGGCGCGCTTGCCCACTTCGATAGAGCCACGGTCGCTGAGTCCGAAGATGTCGGCAGCTGTGCTGGTGGTGCCGCGCAGGATGTCAAGGTTCGAGAGCCCCGCTTCATGCAGGAATTCAAACTCGCGGAAGATACTTTCGCCGTGGGTGATGAAGCACATTTTGTTGGTGTGATTGGCATCGGTACCGACGAGCATCCTCACGCTCGCCTCGTTCAGACGGCGCACAGTCTCCATCACGTTCTCGAAGTTGCCGGCACGCTCGGGCATCACTTTCTGCATATTTCGCACCATGCCCTCCTGCATCACCATCGTAGGGATGACGGTCAGGTCTTTCTCCTTAATCTCGTTGATGATGTCCATAGGTACGGGTACATCCTTCGGAGTGTGGTTGAGGATGTCAACGCTGTATTTTGCGGCGAGTCGATAGGCTTCCACCGATGTGGTGTGTGCCGACACCAGCTTGCCGCACTCGTGGGCGTAGCGCACAGTCTCCTCGATGAGTTCATCGGCCAGCATCCCCATGGTGAGTGGCGGCAGGTCGAGCAGCATTTTTACTACGATGGCACCCTTTGCAATCTCTGTGTCGATGGTGCGGCGCACGTCTTCCTTAGTCTTTACGTAAGGTGGAACGTAGCCGATGGCATCGATGAACATTTTGCCCGATTGGGCCTGAACGGGCAGATACACGCTGCGCACGCTGGTAATCGGTTCGCCGGGCTCGTCGAGCGAATCGATGAGTTCCGTCTTGTCGCACATCTGGTCGATGAAGGTAGTGATGCCCGACTTGACGGCCAATTCACAGTTTTCACGGCTGTCGATGTGGATGTGCGTGTCAATGAATCCCGGCAGCAGCACCAGCCCGCGGGCATTGTATTCCTCACACATCTCAGGAGCCATAGGGCCAACACTCTTGATATAACCATTCTCAATCACTACGTGAGCAAGTTCCGTGCTCACCGTGTTTCCGTCGAACACATGTACATTCTTGATAACCTTCATCATAATAGTATTTATCTTTTATTTCTTAACACTTTTGCGATATCCTTCCTTCTTCGATGTAGGCACCAGATAGGCAAAGCCATAGATCATCATGGAGGCCTGGGCGATAATGCCGACAATGATGCTCAGGATGTTTACTTCGGTCGAAACAAGGCCGTTGCTGAGAAAATACCAGATGGTGTAGATGCCCAATGGGATATTGACCAAAATGGAGGCTACGAGACCTGGATTGTACTTGCGTCCGAAAATGAAGAACATCACAACGTGAGCCGAGGCATTCAACGTGGAGTAATAGGCTGTCCAAAAGCCCCAGTCGGTTCCGAAATAGTGGGACAGCATGCCGGATAGCGGCAACAGCACGTACATCAGCGGGATGTTGATCCAGAACGAGCCAACCTTGGTCAACGGTTTATCCGGACGTGTGGATCCGAGCGGACCGAGATTGAAGAACTTCAGGAATCCTCCCGGGCAGACGTACTCCTCAAACTCGTGCAGCCAGTAGGCTGGGCATTGCAGCCAGATGAGATACAGGGCGTAGTCGTTGCCGCGTACGTAGAGCCAAATGAGAATAAATGTGTAAAGGGCGAGGAAGGGTGTTCCCTTCATCCAATGCTCGTAGAGCCAGTTTAATGTCTTCTGCATATCTCTTTCTTGTATTAAGTTGAACTTTTCGGTGTAAAAATGCGATTGAGCGAGCGCCATTAAGCTCGCTTAAATGGCCGAGCGTGAGCATCTTCACCATTTTTGATGGCAAAGATACAAAGATTATCTGATTTTTGCGTTATCTGATAAAAGGAAGAAATGTTCTAATTCAACGAATATGGCAAGGAATGTGGAAAATTTGAGTCTGAATATGGTCGGACTGCTGGCAGAAGACGAAAAACAATACTATGTGGATGAGCACATCTACATAGCCATGAATGCTCAGGACTTCGGGCTGAAGCACCTGCGCCGAGACCAGCCCTACCGAGTGGATGAAGGTCGCGTGATGATGGTGACGCAAGGCTGGGTGCGCAGTGGCTCAACCGCCACACCATCCAGAAAGCTAAGGTGCTGCTACGATACAGCGACATCCCCGTCTGGGAAGTTGCCGAGCGCATGAACTTTGCCAACCCCTCGTTCTTCTCCAAGTTCTTCAAGAACGAAACGGGCATGACACCTGGAGAATTTCGCAGAAAGCTTGCATAGTTCATATTTGAATTTTAACAGCATAATTTGCACTTGCTTGTTGATTTCGCATTGATTGACAAAGGTTAAAAATGTTAATTTTTTATCTTTTGTACTCCCTCTATAATTCACGCCTTCACTTTTCTGCCGTTTAACCATCAAGTAATTGATATAAAATAATCTGCAAATACTCTGGTTGAACTTCTGATGCCAATATGGGGAACTGTTTTGCATTCGTTTGTTTAACGATTTCCTTACTGTCTTTCATGCTCAAAATTTAAACAAAAATTATAAGAAAAAATTATGCCAAGTTAAGCGACTTTCATGCTCAGTTCCGTATGGTAAGCAACAATTACAATCAGACGTTGAAAGAGTTGAAAAGCCATTTCTCTGAACGAAGAACGTAAGTTGGAGAAGTGCATGATGCAGTTTGTGCAGATTATGCATGAGGTAGTAGAACTAACAAACAGGTATGAAAAACGCCTAATTGGCAAGGATAATTGAATATAAACACATTTTTTTGATTCACGATTACCACTTTTTTACTTAATAAACATTGACTTTGAGAATTTTTGTGTAAATTTGTAGCCAAATTAGCAGCATACGAATGGAACGTAAAAGAATAAACCGTCTTAAGGTGGTACTTGCAGAGAAGGGAATGACCAACAAGCAGTTGTCGGAAATTCTTGATAAAGACCCAGCGGTTATATCAAAGTGGGTGACAAACGCCGCCCAACCCAATGTTGAAATGTTCATCCAGTTATCAAAAATATTGGGTGTGAGTGTTGATGACTTACTTTGGACAGAAGAAGGATAGTGTCTTAGAAAATTAATTATGGCTAGAATCTACGATAATATAGAAACCAAATTCGCAGAAGGTTTACAGGGTATCATTACTAATGTAGGTGCAAAGCGTGTGGACTTTTGTGTAGGCTATTTTAATCTGCGAGGATGGAATCTCGTAGTGGAACAGATAGACACTCTTACGGGCGATTATGTCTATGAAAACGACAAGCGCATTTTTCGTAAA
>CAJOLH010000106.1 GCA_905235375.1 uncultured Bacteroidales bacterium | reverse complement strand
TTCTGCTTGTTCTCTAATTTATTATCAAGAATTTGAGAATTATAGAATTAATAATAGATTCTGCTTGTTCACTAATTTATTATCAAGAATTTGAGAATTTAAGAATTATTTTTTGATTGGCCCATCAGCTTTCTCTAATTCTTGACCAAAATTTATCATCTAAAACTTAAGAATTAGTTCTTGGGCTAACAGTTTCTCTAATTCTTGATAATCTCTTTATCCTATGTTTGCATTGTCTCTATAGTGCCACTCGTTTGGGTACCATCGGTATTCAAGGCTCGTGGTTCCGAAGTTCAGCAACAACCCCAGCTTGTGATTGCTCACATGCAGGTAGTTGATTATCTGAGCTTCAAATTCACCGATTATCTCAGAAACAGCTTTTAGTTCTACACCTATTTTGTCTTCAATCAAGAAATCATAGAAATAGTCATGTTCAAGTTTGACACCATGAAAGACAAGATCAATATGTTTCTCTCTCTCGTATTCTATTTTATTCTCAATAAGTAATACTTCAAAGGCGTCCTGATAGACCTTCTCCTTGAACCCACATCCCATCTCTCTATGTAGTTGCATTGCGAGTCCAAGAACCTTTTTACTCAGTTCAGAATAAATCAGTGCCATCTAATTATTTATCAAGAATTAGAGAATTAAAGAATTTTGTTGTTGTCCCTAGTTTTTTATCTCTTTTTTTCAAGAATTAGAAAATTATTATTGTGGACCCAGCAGCCTTCTCTAATTCTTGATAAAAAGATCATTTGACTGGGTCGAAGAATGTATCGGGACGATTAGGATTGAAGATTTCGTTGCAGTACATCACTGTGACGAGATCTTCAGTGTCACTGAGGTTGATGATATTGTGGGTGTAGCCAGGGAGCATGTGGACGGCCTGGATGTGGTCGCCATCAACAAACCAATTCAGTACCGGCCCCCTCCCGGCCTCCCCCTCAAGGGGAGGGGCGAGATGCTTAAGGGCATTCCTGATGATACTAAGAGTCTCATCAAACTTAAACATTACTTCTTCGTTCGAGAAGCGCAAAACGCTGAATCCAATTGACTGAAGGAAGTCAGTCCTTTGCTTATCTAGTTGCTGTTGCTCTGGCGCGTTATGATAGCCGCCATCAATCTCTATTACCAACAGTTTATCAAGACATACAAAGTCTGCTATATACTCACCTATGATATGCTGCCTGCGAAACTTTGCATCAAGGTTTTTCCCTCTCAGCATCTCCCACATAGCAGCTTCTGCCTCTGTGGGGGTCTTTCGCATTCTTTCTGAGTTTTCCTTCAATAATCCATACGTAGTAGGGTCTGCAGTGTGGTAGATGGGACCTGGCCCCTTCCTAACCTCCCCCTCAAGGGGAGGAACTTGGGTCGACTCAATAGCCCTCCCATGAGGGGAGGGTTGGGAGAGGCTCCTCTGCTGGATAAGACCGTGCCCTTTCACCACGATGAACTGCTCGAACTTCGTGTGGTGCCAATGCTGTCCTTTGGTGATGCCGGGCTTAGAGATGTTGATGCTAACCTGGCCACAGTTTGCGGTGTGGACAAGTTCGGTGAACGAACCGCGTGCATCAACATTCATCTTCAACGGGAAAGCAGTCTTCTCATAGGGAAGATAACTCAAATAAGTGCTGTAGAGCTTCTTAGCAAAACTACCTGCAGGAATCTCTGGTATCATCAGCGTCTTGGGCTGCTCAGTGAAACTCTTCAGCAGTTCCACAATCTCACCAAGTGTAATCTTGTGCGTCACAGGGCAATAGCAATAACGATACTTCTTATCGCGCTGATTTCGCTGATTATTATTGATTTCGCTGATATTCTCTGCGTAATTAGCAGGTGCTGGAATCACCTCAAGCCCATCAAACTCACAGCGATGCTCCTGACCCTTGAGGCAAGCTATCATCTCCTCCACAAGGTCGTCGATGTAGAGAAGCTCCAGTTCTACGCTAGGGTCATTGACTGTATAAGGCAGATTGTTTGCGAAGGCATTGCAGAAAGTCGCTACTGCGCTGTTATAGTTCGGGCGGCACCACTTACCAAAGAGGTTAGGGAAGCGATAGACAAGCACCTTGGCGCCAGTTTCCCTGCCGTACTCTAAGAAGAGCTCTTCACCCGCCTTCTTGCTACGTCCGTACTCGCTGTTGCCGAAACGTCCTGTGAGCGAGGCCTGTTGACTGGAGCTGAGCATCACGGGGCATGTGTTGTGATGCTTCTTTAGCGTGTCAAGCAGCGTGCTGGCAAAGCCGAAATTGCCTGCCATGAACTCGCTCTGATCCTTGGGGCGATTCACTCCAGCAAGGTTGAATACGAAGTCAGCTTTCTGGCAGTACTCGTCGAGTTCTTCGGGTGTCGAATCGATATCGTACTCGAATACTTCGTCAATAACTAAGTCGCCGTAGCAGCGAGCCTTTCCGTCCTTTATGTTTTTGAGCTGAGCACAAAGATTCTTTCCTGCGAATCCCTTTGCTCCTGTTACTAATATCTTCATACTATATATTATTGCACAGAGAAGCAACCAAAATCACGGAAAGTAACCTTACTTAGCGACGTTTGGGATACCGTTGAGTTCGTTCTGGATGTACTGCAGTGAAGCGATCTTGGCCTTAGTCTCTTCGAGGTTGAGACGACGGGTGTTATTCGAGTTGAATTCTTCAAGTTCGACGCGCTTCTTGTCACCTTCGGTGAAGTACTTGTCGTAGTTGAGGGTGCGATTGTCGGCAGGAACGCGATAGAAGTCGCCCATATCTTCAGCTTTGGCACATTCCTCGTTGGTCAGCAGCGTCTCGTACATCTTCTCGCCGTGACGGATGCCAATGACACGTATCTCTTCCTTCTTGCCACCAAAGAGTTCGCAGACAGCCTCTGCTTGGGTCTGAATGGTGCATGCAGGAGCCTTCTGAACGAGAATATCGCCATTCTGACCATGCTCAAAGGCGAAGAGCACGAGATCGACAGCTTCTTCGAGGCTCATGATGAAACGTGTCATGCTTGGCTCAGTGATAGTGATGGGGTTGCCATTGCGTATCTGGTCAATCCAAAGAGGGATGACAGATCCACGAGAGCACATTACGTTACCATAGCGTGTGCAGCAGATCTTAGTACCAAGGGAGTTGCGCGACTTAGCGACAGCAATCTTCTCTTCGAGCGCCTTGGAGATACCCATTGCATTGATAGGATAGGCAGCCTTATCAGTGGAGAGACAGATGACACACTTCACGCCCGCGTCGATGGCCACATCGAGCACGTTGTCGGTGCCGATGACGTTGGTCTTGACAGCCTCCATGGGGAAGAACTCGCATGATGGAACCTGCTTGAGGGCGGCTGCATGGAAGATGTAATCCACGCCACGCATGGCAGTTTTCAATGTACTCTTGTTGCGAACATCACCAATGTAGAACTTGATTTTGTTAGCTACCTCAGGCATCTTAGCCTGGTACTCGTGACGCATATCGTCCTGTTTCTTCTCGTCACGCGAGAAGATGCGAATCTCTCCAATATCGGTGCGGAGAAAACGATTCAACACTGCATTACCAAAGGAACCGGTTCCACCGGTAATCATCAATACTTTGTCTTTGAAGATGGACATGATAAAATGATGTATATGTTTTTAAAAAAATATCTTCGTCAGTGAGTGGAGCGTATGCTCCATCCTTGGTTTCGAGGATGACACTACCTGATTCTAATGATTCAAGGGCGTGCCACTGCCCTACTGGAACACTCATGCCTACGATGCCTGACATTGGAACAAGTTCGAAGGATTCGGTGATATTCCCCTTGTCATCGTAGTAACTCTGGCGTACTCTGCCACGAAGGACTACGATGGTCTCTGTGCTGGAACGATGGCGATGGATTGGCAAGATAGTCCCGGGCTCTACAGCATTGAGTATGCGCTGGCTATTGTCGTTGGGCGTAGTGCGTAAATCGTATGCTGTCCGCAGCCTTGGTGATTCCTTCGCTTTTGCGGTCAGTTCAACCAGAAGTTTCTGATCTATTATCATGTATAATATTGAAAAGCAATCTTACTCCCCCTAATCAAATTTTATGTCATTCGGGATTGAGAACAAATTTTTAATTAATACTCTGGTGAGAGTAAGGTGGTATATTATAAGTTTAGAGTGGAGGCTTTAGAGTTTAGAGTTCAGAGTTGTTGATTTGATTTTAGAAGATGAAAAATGGATTTCTGAAGATGGTGCTGCTCGATAGCAGCACTGATGGATTGACTGCAAGAGACATTTGATAGCAAGCTATCCTCTGCCTCTTTCAATCAACCCATCACCACTTCGTGGCTATCATCTTCATAAATCAAAAATCGTTCCACCGAAAAATACTAAAATATCTTTGTTCAATCTTTACTTGTATTGACCAGTAGGTAACTTTGGAGCTAATTGAGAACAGAGGACTCCGTGACTGGCACCTATGAATATTATTCTTGTTTCGGATTTTCTATTTGCTGTACAAGACTGCGCAAATAGGCGTCAGATACATTTTCGATTTCAGATTTATCGTAAATACACATCAGCGTGATAATTACCTCATCCTCGGTTTGCTGCCGTAGGTTGTATGTAATAACTCGAGCGCCGCCACTTTTACCTTTTCCTTTTGAAGAAATGGCCATACGATTCTTATAAGTATGCTGTCCAAGAGGCTCACCCGAGAAAGGATTAGCTTCCAAATCATCAAGAAAAACTTGATAGTCGCTTTCAAAAGAAGGATATTTCTTGCGCAAAGACTTTGCTCCACGCTTGAACTCGTCGAGATAGTCGAATGATACCTTCATAACGACTATTCAGCGAAAAGGTTACGGGCATCATGATTCACTTTCCCAGCATGAAGCTGATTGAAAGCCCTGGTAAGGCTCTCTCTTACCATCTTCTGCTGTGCCTTTGTGCTTTCTTGTTCTGCAAGCAGACGCTGAGTAAGTTCCTTACGAACAGCCTTGGTCTGGCTCTGAATAAGGGTCCAAAGAGCATCCACTACATTAATTTTATCCTGTGGGTTCTGTGCTGTTGTTATCGTTTCCATATCTTGTCTGTATCTTTATTATTCTTTCATTAAATATATCAAATAACCGTTATCCGAAAACCAGTTTTCCTCTGCCGGTTCTACCCCATTCAGCACCCTCCTAGCTCTTTCATTCATTCCTCTCGAAAATCTTCATTGAAAAATATTTTGAAAATCTTTGTTTGACCCCAAAAAGCTACACGAAGTTATTTCGAACGGACAAATATGAATGGTACAAGGAACAAATTACCTTTTAATAGTCTTTATCGCCTCAGTCAGTTTTGTCATTAACTCAGAGAAATCTTTAGTACTAATTGGTATGTTTTTATCCTCTTTAACAATAGGATTAGTATAAAGTTGGGTCTATAACGGATACTGTAGGTAGTCCATCTGGAACTTGCCACAAGTAAAGTAGATTACGTTGATAAAGTTCTGGATATTGCAGAAACCGCTTGCTCTCTCCTTGGAGAGCTGGATCTTAGACTTCAATCCCTCAAGGATAGTGGTAGTAGGTTTTTGATTAGCAATTTCTTGTTTTATAGATGTTCACACCTCGAAAGCTTCCACAAACTTCAAAGTCTTGATGACTCTGTCCGTATGGAACGACAACTGGTCGTAGGTCTTGTATGCCTTCAACTGAAGGATGGCAGCTTCAGCACTCAGTACCCCACTTTCAAAAAGGTTCACAGTTGTAAAGACTTTATCATTGGCCACCGGACCCTGTACCAAGTCAAAATTGTGTCCACGAGACTTGCGGCAGCCGGTCACAAAATATAGCCACGCTTCATCGGCTCCGATGAAGCGGCGGATGTTCAAATCTGGACTGTCCAGCAGCGTCTCGTCAAACACATAAACACTGACCACGGCGCGCTTGGCGTCCTCTCGTTCCTGCTTGATATGAGCCCAACGCTCTGCCTGTTCAAGATTGCTCGTGGTATAGAATCCTTTTCCAAAGTCGGCATTCGAACGCCCCGGCTTTAGTGAGGGTTTTCGCACTGCCACTGTTGAACCATGATACAACTTCATCATCTCTTTCTCCTGTTTATATACCGCTGAATGTCATCCAAGACATATTCCATGCCCTGTGTATGAAGCAAGTCATAGTTGTCGATAAGATAATCATCGACGCCGGACTCCTTAAAACTGAGCCACGCACGCATTCCGCTGATTCTGTTTCTCGATGCATAATTTTCCACACAATAGGTATAGAACTCAAATACCTCCTTAGAAACATCCCTACGCTGACGGTTGCGCCGAAGCTCGAACTCATCGTAAAGAGCCTCCGTGCTCAGGTACCACCACTTGGCTTTCTCATCGTACAGCTGCTCATACATCGGGTTCACATAGATGTACACCAGCGCATCATCCAGCGAGATACGCTTCACCTTGGAAACATACTCTGCCAATTGCGAAATCTTAATCGGAATGATATTTTCTTCATATACACCCATAAGCCTGAGAAATAAAAAATTGCAGTTAATGCAGATGGGTTTGTCGAGCACTTCATCAATGAAAACAGTTGATTGTCGCTCACAAAGCCTGAGTTTGAATCATTCAAAAGCTTCGCCGGAGCTAACCACACATGAGAAGGGGTCATCTCAACATCCGCCTATATAGTGGGGCAAATATAGAGAAAATATTCGAAATAACAAAATATAGGTAAAGAAAAAGCGGTTTTATAAAAAAATTTGTCAATATGGGATGAAAATTGATAGATAAAGGTGAGAATTGAGGAGGGATTATTGAAAGAAGATGAAAAATAGTTATCAATCCGAATTCTTTAACATTAATGGCCGTGTAATGGAGCGTTAATGACCATTAATTATATGAAGATGAAAATGGATTTTGAAAAAAGATGAAAAATGGATTCATGAAGATGGTGCTGCTCGATAGCAGCACTGATGGATTGACTGCAAGAGACATTTGATAGCAAGCTATCCTCTGCCTCTTTCACTCAACCCATCACCACTTCGTGGCTATCATCTTCATGAATCGAAAATCGCCTTCGGCAGAAAAATACTTAAAAATTCGCCTTGATCATAAATATTACTTGACTATAAATATTAAAGTGGGAACAGACTGTATTTTTTAAGATTTTTCTGCGATAGCGATTTTTAGGCATTAGGATATGACACCGAAGGGGTGCGGAGTGGCTTAGAGCTGGCAGACAGGAGCTCGCTCTTGGCTGACGGTTCTAAGACATACAGCAGATGCGTCATCGGACGCATCTTATCCTAATGGCTCATTTTTCACCTTATAAGGAAATCAACATTCATAACAGCTTGCGATACTTTCGACGCAGCAAAGGAGCTTTCTTTAAACAATCTTTCAGTTGTTGGAACGTCTGGGCATCGATTTGGCCCAAATGTTCTATGATGCTGTTCATTTCGTCCAGATACTTATGTTCGTATTCATCCACTTGTTCGCCATAGACAAATGTAGGACGAGGGAAACTGAATGTGGAAGTGATCTTATCGCTCGGGCTGAATACAAAAGCATTGACACCTCGCTCTTTTAAATCCACACATCCACGCTCCACTGCCGCATCTGTAGGCACATGGTCTTTTGACGTGGGTAGGCAGGCCATCATAACTTTTTCGTCAATATGGCCCAGAACAATGAAATACTTCGGCTTAGGCTTGTTGCCGTTCTTGAATTCGAACGGCGAGAACTTAAGCAAATCACCAGCTTCGTACATGTAATTAACTTCTTAAAAGATTGGCGGCTTGACGGTTCTCAAGTGTCTCGTTGTAGTACTCACGATCATCGGGGCAAAGTTGACGACCCATATCAATGATGATGTTGGAACTGTTGGCGCGTTGTTCGGCAAAATCTTCCAGCAAACCGTGTTCTTTGGCCGTTGCATACCATAGAGAACCCTCTTTGTGTGTTACATCGATGAGTTCATCAGAGTTCATCTGGCCATAACGCTCCATCACTTCATGCATCACCTGGAGCTCGGCATCAGAAAACTCGTCCTCATCGAATTCTTTGGTGGGTTTCACCATAATACCCAGTCCATTGAATTGAAGTGTGATGAAGTCACCCAACAATACTGGTCCGTCGGAAAGTTCCTCAAAAACATCGACAGACACAGGACCCAGTCGCCACACCGAGAAGGGTACCGACAACATTGGCACATGATACTTCTGAACCATTCTCTCTTCCATCAAGAAGAGCAGTTTCAGCACCTCTGTCTTATATGGGTACTTGGCATGCGACGCAATATATATTACTGCGTTGCCCAACCTCACTTTACTTGATTCTGAAAACCTGCACATGGTGAATTGTATTCTTAATTTAGGTGCAAAGATAGGAGAAAAAAATGAAACGACAAAATAATGGATGAGAAAAAATGATAAATGTTGAGTTTTTAACGTTAATGGCCGTGTAATTGGTCGTTAATGAGCATTAATGATTATCTGAAAGAAGATGAAAATGGATTTTGAAAAAAGATGAAAAATGGATTTACAATGATGAGTGGCTCTGATGAGCCCCTAGCTGACTGCCATAGTGTCATCATCTGAAAGCGAGCTTTCTGCTGCTGACGCTATGACATCCACCACCCTTTCAGGGATACATCATTGTAAATCGAAAATCGTTTCACAGAAAAATAAT
>CAJOLH010000105.1 GCA_905235375.1 uncultured Bacteroidales bacterium | reverse complement strand
TCATCAAAGCAAATACTGCAAGTATTTTCAAATCCATATAAATGGTTTATTAATTGTTAATTATCATCTGTCTAGATAGCTCATCCGCAGGATTTCTGACCTCAATCTGCATCGATTTGGGAGCCGTGTATTCAATCTTGCACTGATTGTCCTCAATCCACCAATGTACCTTTAAAGGGCCTTTTGGAGTCTGGTAGCTCACGCTACAATCGGTCACACCGCCTACAGGATGCGGAGCAATGAGTACGCGCTGCCATCCCACGCTGCCTTCCTGCTGACGGATGCCGCCGATATATCCGTAGAGCCACTCCATGAGATGGCCGAGCATCAGGTGATTGTTCGACACGCGCTCCAGCCCCTGCCAACTCTCAGTAAGCGCGGTTGCGCCATGCTTGAGCTGGATGCCATAGCCGGGAACGTCGTCACGACTGTTCATGGCATAAATCACGTCGTTGCGCCCAGCTTGTGCCAATACCTGCAGCAGGTAACGATAACCCACATCGCCTGCAGTAATCACCGTGGGACCATTCTCGCCCCATTCGTAGAGACTATCAACCTTGTTGTCGATAGCATAAATGCGGTTCTCCACATCGCGCACGATGTTGTCCAACACGCCAGCGCGATATTCTTCAGGCACCAGTCCCATATAGAGGCTGATGGCATTGGCGGTCTGCGAATTGCGGTCGTAGCTGCATGATTCCTCATGGAAGAACTTCGCATTGTATGCCGAGCGTATCGAGTCGGCCAAGGCTTCATAGCTGGCAGCTACCGACGGGAACGCAAGTACACGTGCCATCTTTGCCATCAGTGTCACGTCATAATAATAGGTGGCAGTAGCAGTAACGCCCTGCGTGGTCAGTTGTGCAAAGCCTGGATGCTTCGGTCCAAGGTCATACCAGTCGCCCAACCCATAGTCAAGAATATACCCGCCGCGACGTGCCCTTCGGGTGAGGTAATCGATGTAGTGCTGCATGGCCTCGAAATGCTCGCGGAAGAGCTCATCCGAGCCTGTCCACTCGTAATGATACCACGGACAAATGATGAATGCCGAACCCCACTCTGGAGTATCGTCGAAGTTCCATCCGAAGTTGGTATAGTATGGTGCTATGGTCGGTATCATGCCCTCCAGGTCATATCCTTCCTTGATCCATGGTGTCGATTCTGCGCCATGTCCCAAGGTCTGTCCCTTGACGAACTGCGAGGCTGCCATGTCATTCATCAGCTTGCGATAAAGGTTTGTGAGGTTGTAACGATAGTACATCGAGGACATCATCAGATGATCCTGCTCTAACCAACCCAATTTCTCACGATGCGGGCAGTCGGTAGGCACGCTCTGCAGGTTCGAACGGATGGCCCAGTCGATGAGCTGATGCACCTGGTTCAGGTATTCGTTGTTGCACTTGAACGTCCCCGCCTCCTTCGAGGCGCAAGCACTTGTCGTATGCTTTGCAACAAGTGTCTCAATCACCGGCAAACCGTCTGGATTTACCTCTCCGGATGGCACAGCTCCATGCACCTGAATGTATCGGAAGCCCGTATAGCTGAACTTGGGTTCCACAGTCACTGTCAGCTGATTACGCAGCGTGACATGATACTCCCAATCACCCACAGGCTTGTTGTATGCACATCCATCCTTGTCCTTCAGTTCAGCAGGAATGAAAGCCACCTCCTGACCTTCCGTTCCCTTCATGGTTGCCTCCATGATGCCGCTCATGTTTTGGCCAAAGTCATAGACCCAATCACCCGAGGGTGTCTGCCATCGGGCTATCGGATTGTATTTGCCCCATACAAAGAGTTCTGTTCCCTGTTGTTCGCGCAACAAAGGACCGCCATAGCCCACGACGATGGCAGGTCGCCAAACCGGGTCTATCCTCAAATCCACATCCTCGCCGCCATAGATACTGCTGAAGGTGATCTGGCTTTCGCCCACGCGCCATTCTCCATCGGTTACGATGTTATCGTCGCGCCCCTGTGTATATTCCAAGTGAAGACGCAGGCGCAACTTCGGAGCCCCATACGTGCCGATGAGCTTGTTGTATCTTCCACGTGGAACATTGTAGAATCCGCCACCGAGTTCCACTCGCAATTCGTGTTCGCCTCGCTTGATGCGCTGGGCAAATTCGGCCACCACATTGCTGGCATCTTCCTTGAACCAACGTGTCACATCGAACTTCACATAGAGCGCCTCCTTATCGTAAAGTGTCCAACCTGGATCAAGGAAGTGGTCGCCCACCTTCTGCCCATCCAGATAGACATTGAAGTGTCCGAGGCCACAGACATAGAGAGTGGCACGATAGACGTTCCTTCGCGCCTTGAAGTCACGCAAGAAGACGGGCATCGTATAATTGCCCACCTTGCGGTCTGCCAGGACTTTCTTGGCAAGCGGGGCATGAATAAGTGGGGCAACGACCGTGTCGGTTTCCTCCATGCTGATCCAAGCGGCAGCATCGAGCATTCCCACATCCGCCTTTATATTCTGGCAAAAGAGGAAGGCGAGGATGAGGGTTAAGAGGGAGTGATGAGGAGTTAAGAAAGAGGATTTCATATTTTCCAAAGATTAAAGAGTCTCCAAAAGAAGTGGTAAAAGCGGAACAACGGTTCCCATAGTCCCTCATGGGGATAGTAACAGGCAAAAATGATGTTGCGCCGTGTCTTGCGCCAATAGCGATGAATCGAAGCTTGCCGGCTCGGATTTTCCTTGTCGTAGCGAGTATCAAAATGTCCGAAGTTGCCAGCCTGCATGATCTCACTGAGCAGCGAGAGTCCTTCCTTGCGACGCGGAGAGCAGAAGAGCTCGTCCTCACGCACGCCAAAGACTTCGTGCATCACATACATCACAGCTCCTGCCAATGGCTCAATCCTTAAGGTGCTGATTATCTGCCGCAGCTCACCGTAATCAGCTGCGTTGAGCCCTTCCAGCACGAAGTAATAGTCCATCATCTGCCGCAGCCCGATGCCTTCCTCAAAGATATGCTTATAGATGTGGAGCAACTGATAGAGTGCATTAAACTGGAGGGTGGGCACGGCCACCTGCTTTCCTCCCATCTCGACTTTATGATGCATCTGCTCTTCGCGTTGCTTCTCGTACCACGCATTGAGTTTTCGATTGAGAAAAGGATTGTTCAGATAGACTGGCGAAAAGTGTATCTCCGCTTCCACATCGTCGAACATGGGATATTCGATGTGGTGAAAGCGCAGAAAAGCATTAGGGAACAGCCTTCTGACAAACTCCACCACGCGTCGCTTGGGCTGGTGAGTAGGATTGTCGTGAGGCAAGGTCCAGATGTCGATATCCCCAGCCTGACGCAGTGACGACAATTCACCATAGAGCAAGGCATTGCCCTGTCCCTTGAGTATGCACACGTCAAAGCCCTCTTGCGTCAGGTGCTCATAGATCTGGGCACTTCGTTCCGAAAGCAATACGTTGCGCTCAGCGATACGCTGCGATTCCCAAATCCAGTCAATCATATTCTGTTCGTCAGGCCACTGGTCTTTGGGCAACCGCTTCACTGCCTCATAGCATATCCCTTGCAGCGATTGCTGTTCCGACAGCTGATGCAGATGCTGCCACTCCGAAGCACTCGGCGTCATCGACAGCCGCTCGCGCCGCCCTACAGCTACTTGAAGAAGTTCGAAGATAAGCATGACCTAAATGCTCAAAGGAATATGGAGTCTTCGCAGGATGGCATTGACAAACTGGGGGACCTTCCATCCCATCTTCATCAGTTTGATGAGATTGGGATGACTGAATCCGTAGTCACCATAGATCTTGACATCCTCAAGGAACATCCTTCTGCGGTGCTTCGGATTGGTGCTCAATCCACCCATGCGCATCCGAATGACGTTCTGCGGCAGGCAACAGATGCGGAGAGGATATTCGTGCAGATAGTAAATCAGGAACTTCGTGTCAGCGGCCATCCTGTACTGCTCGTCATAGAGTACATCTGGATTCAAGGCAGCGCGACGGATATAGACGGTGGGATGCAGGGGCAGCCAGCCGAAGCGCACTTTCCATCGACGGAACTTGCCGCTCACCCACAGACGCCTCACCTTCCTGGGGTTCTTTTCATCGACAAACTCCCCATCTCCATACACGAGGTCGGCGGCAGTCTGGTTGAAGCATTTCACATATTCGGAAACAATCTGATGGCTTATCAAAGTGTCATCGCTATGCACCAGTCCGATGACATCGCCTGTAGCACGTCGCATTCCCTTGTTCAAGGCTTCGTACATCCCATGATCCGGCTCGCTGAAGAAGCGTGTCTCGCTGGCATGTCGTCGAATGAGCTCTGTCTCTCCTTCTATAGCTTCATGCTGCAGCAAATCCCGAATATATTCCACCGACCCATCAGTCGAAGCACCATCCACAATCAGGTACTCGATGTCAGGATAGTCCTGTTCGAGTACACTATGAATGGCTTCTCCGATTGTTCCCTTTCGGTTATAGCTTGCGGTGATGATGGTTACCTTCATAAAGAGAAAAACCAAACAGAATTGATCTACTTATCAATATATGTCTCTCCCCAAATTTTCTTGACAAGCCAATCGGGGAGAAGATTGATGAAAATGATATTCGCGTTATAGGCGACCGCATGTAGCAAACCAAAGTGCTTGCGACGAAAGTAGTAGTTCTTATCAAGGGGCGAACCCAAAGGTGTATTCAAAGCCGCGAAGCGTTTCGAGAGGGAAGTGCCCCATTTTCGGACACGGCACACATCATTCCGATAACCTGCTGCAATAGGGTGACGTGTCGAAACGACTGCAATTCCATGCTCCCAAGCACGCATTCCATAGTCCACATCACCAAGGTCATGAATGAAATACGGATCAAGTAGTCCAATCTTTTCCATCACGGCTTTGGGCACAAGCACCACATTGCCGTTCATCCATCTGATGTCCTGCGATTGCCCATTGGCCTGCACCAACTGCTTTGACGCATCATATCCTCCATAGAGAATCCTCGTCTTCTCGAAATCTTCAATCAGTCCCGAAACGATGCAATCTCCGTGGGGGCAGCAAGCTTTCAGTTCCGTATAGAAATCGGGATAAAGCTCCACGTCATCATTCAGCCAAAGATACTCGTCATAGTCTCCTTTGGCTGCCTCCTTCCATGCCGCAAGCATTCCCCGATTCCAATAGAGCGAGCCATCTCCGCGAATGATATGAACCTTTGGTGATATAGCTCTCACTGCCTCTGCCGTTCCATCCGTGCATCCATCGTCCGTGAGATAGACCTCAACAGCAGGCAAAATCGCATAAAGAGACTTCAGACATTCCAAAGTCTTGGCTTTTCGATTATGACAAGTGAGGAGGGCGGCGGTTCTCATTTGTATGAAGTTAAAGTCATTTCCAATAGCATCCTCCTTCCACGACCTTTGCATCTTTTGGAGTATCGGCATCAAATGGGAAACACCAATGTTCATTAAACAAGTTTCGATAATCCCAAGAAATGACGACTCCCGGACGGTATTCAAATGTCCCTATATGCTCTTCCGTCCATCGCTTACCCTTTATGCCAAAAAGGAGCTGGAGCCCACCTGCCATGTGTATTGCTTGTTTTCCAAGTCGTTTCACATGAGCAGCCAAGGGCATTCCGTATGCGCCACATCCTATCAAAGCAATGTCGAAATCAATCTTATCAATCTGATGCTCCATATAGGCAAGAGCCTCAAACCAATCTTTAAATTCAGACTTATTCCCA
>CAJOLH010000104.1 GCA_905235375.1 uncultured Bacteroidales bacterium | reverse complement strand
ATAAAAATTGTCAAAAGGGGATTCTTATAATTTTTTGATTTAATTTTTTGAGAATTTTGAGCAAGCGACCTAAACAACAAAAAGTTTTCGTTGATTTCGATGTTTTCGTAGTTTTCGGAATCCGAAAAAAAGATGGGGGTTATTCCGAAAAAGGACGAAAATTGGATCACGGATCATAAGGATTGAACGGATGAATGTCCGAATAAGGGCACACAGATTCACACAGATCCACACAGATTTTGCTTGCGCACTCCAGGGTTAGTCCATTAAGTCCTTGAAGTCCGTAGAGAAAAAGAATAAGTCTGTAGAGATTAGAGGTCGAGACAAGGATCCGTTTTATCCGCCCAGTGGTCGGCGAAGCAATGGCCACTGGTCTCCCTTGGGATGTGATCCGTGATCAAAAAACATCTAAAACACGTAAAGGATGAAATAGGTTTTCGTTGTTTTCGATGTTGTTATATAGAAGTGCTCATTTCGACAAAATCGGAAACAAACTGCCATGTCCATCATCCGTATCCATTCACTCAGCGACCCAGGTGTCGATATTTTCAGCGTGCTCACCGAAGCACAGCTGCGCAACAGGCTTGAACCCGAGAAGGGAATCTTCATTGCAGAAAGTCCGAAGGTCATCCAAGTGGCCCTCGACAAGGGCTATGAGCCGTTGGCCCTGCTTTGCGAAGAAAGGCATATCACTGGCGATGCGGCGGACATCATCCGTCGCTGTGGCGATATGCCCGTCTATACCGGCGAGCGAGGAATGCTCGGGGCTTTGACTGGCTACAATCTGACGCGTGGCGTGCTGTGCGCGATGCGTAGGCCTGAAGCCACGCCAAGTTTGGCCGAGAAAGTGGGAGAGCGTGCGCTGTTGGACGATATGCTGCGCGATGCCCGACTCGTGGTGGTGATAGATGGCGTGGTCGATACGACGAACATCGGTGCTATCTTTCGTTCGGCGGCTGCACTCGGCATCGATGCGGTACTTTTGACTCCGACGGCTTGCGACCCGTTGAATCGTCGTGCAGTGCGCGTGTCGATGGGCTCGGTGTTCCTCGTGCCGTGGACATACCTGCGCGAACCGTTACAAAGCCTGCATCGTTATGGATTCCAGACGGCTGCGATGGCATTGTCAGACGACAGTATTCCGCTCGATGACCCGTGTTTGAAGGAAGTTCCCCGCCTGGCCATCGTGATGGGCACCGAGGGCGACGGACTGGCGAAAGAGACCATCGCCGATGCCGATTACGTGGTCCGCATCCCGATGCATCACAACGTCGATTCACTCAACGTGGCAGCTGCAGCAGCCGTCGCATTCTGGGAACTTCGGAAATAATTTTTATCATCACGAATTTGAGAATTATCGAATAATAACGGTTGGATCTGTTTCTTCAATAATAATTCTTAAATTCTATAATTCGTGATAAATAAAAAAACACTTTATAATTCTTGAAAAAAATGAAAAAGATTGTTGTGCTCGACGGCTATGCCGCCAATCCCGGCGATATCGGGTGGGAATCATGGAAGGCTCTGGGTGAACTCACAGTTTATGAGCGTACTGCGCCCGAGGAGACCGTGGCGCGTTGCAAGGATGCAGAAATTGTCCTGACCAATAAGGTCATTTTCGATGTAAATGTCATCGAGGCATTGCCTGCCTTGAAATATATCGGCGTGCTCGCTACGGGCTATAATGTCGTGGATCTGGAGGCGGCTACGAAGCATGGCGTCATCGTGACCAATATTCCAGCCTACAGCACACTGTCTGTGGCGCAGATGGTTTTTGCCCATTTGCTCAACATCACGCATCATGTGGCCAGTCATGCCGAACGTGTAGCAAACGGTGCGTGGCAGAACTCCAAGGACTTCTGCTTCTGGGACAGCGAACTCATCGAACTTGATGGCCTCACCCTTGGCATTGTGGGGCTTGGCAACATCGGACGTGCTGTGGCTCGCATTGCCCAGACCTTTGGCATGAAGGTGATGGCCTACAGCTCGAAGAGCGAGGAGGCTTTGGCAGAGATGGGAATCCAAAAGGCTGCCAGCTACGAGGATGTCTTTCGCATAGCTGACGTGGTGAGCCTGCATTGTCCGCTAAATGCGCAAACAAAACATCTGGTAAATGCCGAGCGCTTGGCATTGATGAAACCTTCGGCCATACTGATCAACACGGGTCGCGGCCCGCTTATCGACGAGCAGGCTTTGGCCGATGCGTTGAACAGCGGTAAGATTTATGCCGCTGGTGTCGATGTGCTGACGCAGGAACCGCCTCGCGCTGGTTCGCCACTCATCGGGGCGCGCAACTGCTACATCACGCCGCACGTGGCATGGGCTACCCGTGCTGCCCGCGAACGTCTCGACAAGATCGCTTTCGCGAATGTCCGGGCGTTCCTCGACGGATGTCCACAGAACGTCGTGAATTAAGTCTGAAGGGATAATAAGGGATATTAAAGGATATGAAGGGATATTAAGGGACAATACCTTTCCCAGTATAAATAGGGCCTAAATAAACATCCGTCCCTTAAAATCCCCTAATATCCCTAATAATCCCTTAATATCCCTACAATAAACATGAAGCGAGCATTTTATCCGAAGGAATACGCGGCGTTGACGCGGCTTGGCGTGCCCATCCTGATCTCACAGATTGGCTTTACCCTGCAAGGTATGGCCGACACCATCATGGTGGGCCAGCATCATGCGCAGGAGCTTTCGGCTGTGGGCTTCGTCAATTCGATTCTGGTCTTCGCCATCATCCTGTCGTTAGGATTCTCGCAAGGTGCCGTAGCCGTGATCGGTTCGCTCTATACGCAGGGCAAGGAGGCTGAGATTGCCGAGGTGCTCAAGTCGAGCATTGTGGCTGATGTGCTTCAGATGCTGCTGCTGACGTTGGTAATGACGGTCATCTACTTCTGTCTGCCCTCGATGGGTCTCGACCCCGAGTTGCTGCCCTTGATGCAAAGCTATTACCTCATCCTGCTGCCATCGCTTCTCCTCTTCGGGCTCTCGTCGGCCTTCAAACCTTTTGCCGATTCCATCAACGACACGCAGTTGTCGATGTGGATTCTGCTGGCAAGCAATATCTGGAACATCCTGTTCAACTGGCTCCTCATCTTCGGCAACGACACGCTCCACATCCCCGAAATGGGCATCGAAGGTGCCGCATACGCTACGGCTTCGAGCCGTCTGCTGATGGTGGTGCTCTTCCTCTTTGTTGTCTTCGGCACAAAGCGCTACGAAGACTACATTAAATATTGGAAGGAAGCAAAGGTGTCGTGGCCACGCATCGTGCAGCTCAACAAGTTGGGCTGGCCCATTGGTATTCAGATGAGTTTCGAGTTGGCTGCCTTTGCCGGTGCAGCGCTGATGCTGGGTTGGGGCGGCAAGACTTGGGATGCAGCTTCGGCTTTGGCTTCGCATCAGGTGATGAATTCCATCGCTTCGCTCATCTATATGTTCTATATCGGCATCGGCACTGCCATCGCCATTCGTGTGGCCAATTATCACGGACTCGACGACAATCACGGTGTGCGCTGTGCGGCCAATGCGGGTTATCAGATGATCTTGCTCACGGGCATCATCGCCTCGGCTTTGGTCTTTGGTTTTCGTCATGAACTGGCAGCGCTCTTCGTCAACTCGGCCGATGCGGAGATGTTCCAACGTGTTTCTGAGATTGTGGCTGCTACAACTATTCCCGTCATTCTCTACCAGTTCGGCGATGGCCTCCAAACCGCATACGTCAATGCCCTTCGCGGCTATGGCGAAGTGAAGGTGCTGATGAAGTACTCCTTCCTTGCTTACGTCGTGATCTCCATTCCCATGTCGTTCCTGTTTGGCATCGTCATGGATTGGGGATGCTACGGCATTTGGATGGGCATGCCTTTTGGCCTGACCGTGGTCGGCATTCTTTATTTTCTTCGCTTTCGCAAAATAACCAGACATCATGAAGCAACGAGCCTCTAACAATCGTACACTTATGCTTGGAGATACCGAGCGCCCCGCATTGAGAGCCCAACTCAAATCGTTGGACGACCTTAGGCAGGATCAGCTCTTTTCGTGGCTGGATGCCGTCATCTGTGCCGATATGATGGAGGCGATGCGATGGATTCCCGATGAGATGGCTGACCTCATCATCCTCGACCCGCCCTACAACCTGACGCGAGACTTTGGCGAAACTTCATTCAAGGCACGCAAAGAGCAGGATTATGAAGGTTTTTTGCGCTCATGGATGCATGTAGTGTGCCAAAAGCTGAAGCCGACAGGTTCGCTCTATCTCTGCGGCGACTGGCGATGTACTGCAGCGATGCAGCGCGTACTGTCCGACGAACTGACTATCTTGAATCGCATCACATGGCAGCGAGAGAAGGGGCGAGGTGCCAAGAGCAACTGGAAGAACTCGATGGAGGACATCTGGTTCGCGGTGAAGGATCCGCAGCATTATTTCTTCAATGTGGAAGCCGTGATGATGAAGCGTCGTGTGCTGGCACCTTATAAGGTGAACGGTGAGCCGAAGGATTGGGAAGAGGGTTCGGATGGAAAATTCCGCTTGACTCATCCCTCGAATTTTTGGGATGACATCAGCGTGCCTTTCTGGTCGATGCCCGAGAACACCGACCATCCCACGCAGAAGCCCGAAAAGCTCATTGCCAAGCTCATCCTCGCTTCGAGCAAGGAGGGCGATGTGATTTTCGATCCGTTTATGGGAAGCGGAACGAGTTGCGTGGTGGCCAGCAAATTGGGTCGTCATTACTGCGGCATCGAACAGAACGAGGAATATTGCCTTTGGGCACTGAAACGCCTTGCTTTGGCCAAAGATGATGCTGAAATTCAAGGTTATGCGGATGGCGTGTTCTGGGAGAGAAATACCAATCCGCACGGATAATCTGAATTATATATGCCTTATTTTCACCCTGTCAGATAGCAAAACAGACTAAAAGTAGCCAAAATTGTTAAGTTTTGGTGAAATTATTTGGAGCAATTGTAAATAGTTTCTATCTTTGCACTCGATTTTTATATAACCTTTATATTTTTTTGCAATGAAAAAGTTTTTTGTTCTTTTCGCAGCTGTAGCCCTTGTGCTCAGCGCATGTAGTGGTAATGAGAAGAAGGCCGAAGCAACTCCTGAACCAGCTCCTGCCGTAGCTGAGGCTCCTGTCACTGTTGAGCAGGCACTTGCTGACTATCAGCAGGCCGTAGAGTGTGGTAGTGTAGAGGCTATCGAGAAGATTCAGAGTGAGATTGACGCTCTCCAGGCTAAGGCTGAGGAACTCACTGAGGAGCAGAAGGCCAAGCTCAATGAACTGTGTGAGACTTTCAATGCTGCCAAGGCCGATCTTTTGGCCAAGGCTCAGGAAAAAGTTGATGCTGCCAAGGAGGCTGGTCAGGACGCTGCCTGTGCTGCCAAGGAGGCCGCCGATAATGCTGCCTGCGCCGCCAAGGAGGCTGGTCAGAATGCTGTCGATGCTGCCAAGGATAAGGTAAACGAAGCTACCGATGCCGCCAAGGAAGCTGGCAAGGATGCTGTTGACAAGGCTGCAAATAAGGCAAAGGATTTATTGAAATAATCCCTTTAGGAAGATTAAATGCGAAGGCGAGTCTCGATGGAGGCCCGCCTTCGTGTATTTTATTCGTTCACATAAATCCAAGAGAATGCATAGTCTTGCTGGAATCTGGCAAGTTCTTCGTCGGTCATTCGGATGTATTCAGAATAGGCGAAGTTGTTTTGGCTTATGCCAAGGCCGCCGCCGTTCATGCCAAGACGTTCGATGGTCGTAATGTACCATTTCCCGTCGAGTTCGAAGACCGACATGATGTTCAGCAGAAAATATTTGTCATCGGGAATGTTGAGGCGCACGTCGCCGTTGGTGTAGTTGAGGTCAATGTTCCAATCGTAATGGCCAGGAGAATTGGTTCCGTCGAGGTAGGAGAATGTAGTCATTTCGGTAGCCGACGGGAAATAGTAGTTGCAGTATCGGGCATCCTTATGCTCCTTATAGTAGTCTTGATAGACGACCGCCCCATGTTTGTCGATTTCGCAAGTGTGGAGCCATTTCCAGCCGTAACCGACGACTTCGTGGGCTATCTGTTCCTGCATCTCTTTGGATATTTCCGTCACTCCATTCCGACGAGGAATACCCTCGTCATCAATCATGAGACCGTCCATGGGAGGTTCGATGATGAAAATGGGTTCATACGTGTCGCTGTTAAGGTCGCAGGAGGCGAGCGATGAGATGGTTAGAAGCAGTGTGCCAGCTAAGCGCAGCATTGTGCTTTGATTCTTGAATGTAATCTTTTTCATGTCTTGTTGTTTATTGGGATTCTTTACCCCATAAATGCAAGACTTCCGAAAACCTTGCATCGGTTGAGAGAAAATGTTGCGATGGGATCTACACTTTTTGCCGAAAGAAATTCGTTTTTTGATGAGGCATACAGATTTGGTAAACGAAAACTGTATTCTTCGGTAGAAGCATAATGATTTGATACACGAAAACTGTATTCTTCGGT
>CAJOLH010000103.1 GCA_905235375.1 uncultured Bacteroidales bacterium | reverse complement strand
ATAAGAAAAACGGGTCGATATTGGTCATGGCCTATTTAGAACACCTTCTTTTGATAATTTTTATAATCAATTTTCTTATAATTTTGAGCGAAGCGACCTAAACAACAAAAAGTTTTCGTAGATTTCGTTGTTTTCGGAATACTAAAATACGATGGATGTAATTCCGAAAATGTCCGAAAAAACGAAAAAGCCCGAAAATTTTTTGTAATCACCTTCGTGTTTATCGATGTTGTTATATAGAAGCGTGCTTTTCGATGTTCAAAACAATTAACAGATGGAGAAAATTCTCAAAGTCCATTGCGTCAACGACTACGCCCGATATATCGGTGCACCAGAACTGCATCCGCTCGTTTCAATCATTCACTACGATGAGTTGGAGCACTGCCGTCATTCGCTCAACAACTACGACGTCTATGGATTATTTATTGGAGACGAGAAACTGGAGGACTTGTCATACGGGCAACTGCAGTACGACCTTAGCCGTCACGCCCTGATGTGCGTTTCGCCCAGACAGATTGGTGGAAAGATGGACACAGGCGAGGAAATCCATACCAAGGGCTGGGCGCTGCTCTTCGACACCGAGCTGCTTCGCGACACCGAGCTGGGGCGACGCATCTACGACTATCATTACTTCTCCTACAGTATCAGTGAGGCGCTATTGATGACACCTGAGCAACGAGAGAGCATTGTCTGCTTGATGGAGCATATACGCCAGGAATTGCTGGGCAAGGAAGATGCCCACACCATGCGCATCGTCACCTCGCAGATAGAGCAGATACTTGAACTCGTCGCGCGTTACTATGAGCTTCAACTTTCCACATCGGTCACCTCAACCAATTCCGACTTGCTACCGCGCTTTGAACATCTGCTTCACCAGTACTACGACCAGAACCTTCAGCAGCAGTTCGGCTTGCCAACCGTAAAGTATTGCGCCCAGCAACTGTTTCTCTCACCCAACTATTTTGGCGACCTTATCCGTGAACTGACAGATGACTCTGCCACCTCACATATCCGCAGTTTCATCATGCAGCGTGCCCAACAGCTCCTTATGAGCGGAGCCACTGTCAGCGAAACTGCCGAACGTCTGGGTTTTGACTATCCCCAGCATTTCACACGCATCTTTAAGAAGCACTTCGGGATTACGCCTTCAGAGTTTAAGGTGCGGTAGTGCTCTGCAAACTGAAAATACACGACAGTTTCGGTCGATAATGGGGCAAAAATATGACAAAATAAAAATATTCTGCATATAAATGAGTGAAAGACAAAAAAAATCATTATCTTTGCCACGACATTTCATCTTCATACACTATCACTTAATCCGAACATCATGAGATACTCCCTCCTCCTCATAGCCGCTCTGACGCTCCAGACGCAGGCTGCCATCCATGTCACCAACCTCAGCGTCGAGGGACGCAAGGACCAGCCGCTCGGACTGGATGTCGAAACTCCGCGCCTCGGCTGGCAGATTGTCGCCGATGCAGGCGAACAGGATGTCGTGCAGACGGGCTACCACATCCTCGTGGCTTCTTCGCCCGAGCTTTTGGATAAAGGTCAAGGCGACCTTTGGGATGTCACCGTCGAGAGTCCGCAAAGCCTGTGGGTCGATTATCTCGGCACGCCGCTCCAGGCCAACCAGCGCGCCTATTGGAAAGTGCAGGTGACCTGCGAAAGGATGAAGGGCAAGAAGATCGTCACGGAGAAAAGCCCGTGGTCGGAGGCCTCATCGTGGGGCGCAGGCTTGCTGACCGGCGACAACTGGCGCGGCAACTGGATCGGCCTCGACTACGCCATGCCTTGGGACGTTGAGGACGTACATTCGCGGCTCTCGGCACGTTACTACCGCACCACCTTCGAGATGAAGGACAAGCAAGTGCGTCACGCCACGCTCCACATCGCTGGCCTCGGCCTTTACGAAGCCTACGTCAATGGTCAGCGCGTGGGTGATGCTCCCAATTCTGAAAGCAATGTAGGACAGCAAGTGCTCATGCCCGCTCCCACTGACTATCGTCGCTCCATCATCTACAACAGCTTCGACGTCACGCCCTATCTACTCCCCTCGAACCCTTCAAACCCCTCAAACCCCTCAAACTGCCTTGCCGTCACCATCTCCAACGGGCGCTACTACACGATGCAGCAGAAGAAGAAGCTCTACAAGATACCGACCTTCGGCTATCCCACTCTGCGTGCCAACCTCATCATTGAATACACCGATGGTTCGCGTGACATCATCGCCACCAATGAAAAAAACTGGCGCATCTCTGCCGACGGCCCCATCCGCTCGGCCAACGAATACGACGGAGAGATCTACGATGCCTCAAAGAGGTTCGGGAATTGGACTTTGGCTGGCTTCGACGATAGCCAATGGCAGCAGCCCGAACGCAGTGCGCTGCCCATCGGCAAGATGCGCGGCAATACCACACCCCCGATGGTTGTGCAGGAAGTGCTCACGCCGCGCGACATCCGTGTCACCGAGGACGGACGCATCCTCATCGACTTCGGTCAGAACTTTGCAGGCTGGATGCGCGTGCCCATTGGCCTGATGGATCTCTACAAGGGCGACACCCTTCGTCTGCGCTTTGCCGAAAAACTCGAAGCTCCTATCGGTGCCCCTTGGACCGAACAGGAATCTTGGAACAGCAACGGCCCAGGCTACTGCCTTACTGACACGTCGCGCCTCTACGTTGAGAACCTGCGCAATGCCGAGGTCACCGACTATTACATCGCCAGCGGCAACGAGAACGAGAATGAAACGTGGGCTCCCCGCTTCACCTATCATGGCTTCCGTTTTGCCGAAGTCGTAGTGCTCCGCAACTCCAATCCCGACTACACGGTAAAGAAGCGCATCAAGCCCAGAAACGGCAACAAGTATAGCCTTTCGAACCCCTCAAACCCCTCAAACTCCTCGAACCCCACTTCGCCCTTCCTCGGCGAAGTCGTTGGCGACCCGATGGAGACGCTCTATACCTTCGAGAGCACCAATCCTGTACTCAACCGCGTGGTGCAAAATGCGTTCTGGGGCGTTCGCTCCAACTACAAGGGTATGCCCGTCGATTGTCCGCAGCGCGACGAACGCCAGCCTTGGGTGGGCGATCATTCGATGGGCTGCTGGGGCGAAAGCTACCTGATGGACAACCATGCGCTCTACTTGAAATGGATGCAGGATCTCGAAGACTCGCAGCGCCCCGATGGCACACTGCCCGGCGTGGCTCCCGCCTTCTGGAACTACTATAATGACGACATCACCTGGCCTTCAGTCTTCATCTTCGGAGCCGACATGCTCTATACGCAGTTTGGCGACATCGAGGCCATCCGTCGCCACTATCCCGCCATGCGTCGCTGGGTGATGCACTTCTGGCAGCAGCATCGCGACCCTGTGACGGGTGTCGTAAAGGCTGACAAATATGCCGACTGGTGCTGTCCCCCCGAAGCACCCGAACTCATCCACAGCCAGGATCCCAACCGCGTCACCGACGGTGTGCTCATCGGCTCGTGCTACCTCTACCGCCTCTTCCAGGACATGATGAAGTTCGACGACATCCTCATCGAAAAGCTGCAAAGCTGTTCCACCGCCGAACGCCTTGCCTTGAATCGCCAAGGTCTCACCACCGAACTGCTCGAAGCCGACAAGGCAGAGTATCAGGCTTGCCGCGAGGCTCTTCGCACTGCCATCAACGATGTTTTTCTCAACGTCAAGACAAGTTCCGACGACCCCGAGGCGGGACGCACACCCAGCTCGATGACGGGTCCCGGCAACCACATCCTTTATCCCGACTCGGTCTATTACAGCAACAATAGCGTCACCGCCAACCTCCTGCCATGGGCTTTCGGCATCGTGCCCGACGAACATGCTGCCACCGTGGAGCGTTGGATCATGCGCAAGCACCTGCTCCTCCCGGGCGACACACCCGAACTGCGCGGCATCGACGGACACATCCAATGCGGCGTCATCGGTATGTCGTGGCTGCTGCGCGGACTTGCCGACATGGGACGTCAGGACCTTGCATGGATGCTTGCCACTGTGAAGAGCTATCCCGGCTGGGGCTACATGGCCCTGCACGGAGCCACCACCATTTGGGAACTTTGGAACGGCGACACCGCCAATCCGCGCATGAATTCGGGCAACCACATCATGCTGCTCGGCGACCTCATCCCCTGGTGCATGGAGAACGTGGGCGGCATCAAGGCTGGCGCTCCCGGCTTCAAGGTCATCGACTTCTCGCCCAACTTCGAGGTGGAGGAACTTAGCGAAGCTTCGGCCAGCTACCAGACACCCTACGGACTTGCCGCCAGCCATTGGCGAAAGACCGATCGACGGCTCACGTGGGACATCACCATTCCCTGCAACGCGACGGGGCAAGTCACGCTGCCGTATAACGTAGTTGGTTTGAAAGGTTCGAGTGGTTTGAAAGGTTCAAGTGGTTTGAAAGGTTCGAGTGGTTTGAAGGGTTCGAGTGGTTTGAAAGGTTCGAGTGGTTCGAAAGGCTACTTGCCCACAACCTCTCAAACCCCTCAAACTGCTCAAACCCTTCAAACCCCTCAACCCCCTCAAACTCCTCAAACCCTCACTCTCGGCTCCGGCACGCACCATCTCGTCTATGCCCTCGACCCCGCCCTTCCCGTGCGCGATTATTTTAATGGAGGAGCCTACGAGCGCCAGTATGCCGACAGCCTCAGCCGTGATCGTCAGGGCATCGTCTGCGACCAATTCGTCTATGACTTCCAGAATGCCGCCCATCCTTCGTGCCACAGTGCTTCGATTGCCGAACTCACCAACGGTGACCTGCTCTGCACCTTCTTCCTCGGTGAACGCGAAGGTGCGCCTGATGTCTGCATCTACACTTCGCGCAAGCCCAAGGGCAAGGACCAGTGGGAAACTCTGCAGCTCGTTGCCAACGGTGACCTGCGCGAAGGTGCGAAGACTTTCGGCACCGAGATTGACAGCACGCTCACCACGCCCATCGAGAACAACGTGAATCGCAAGGCGTGCTACAACCCCGTGCTCTTCCAGATTCCGGGGGGCGACCTCCTACTTTTCTACAAGATTGGCAAAAACGTCCGCGACTGGACAGGTTACATGATGCGTTCCAGCGACAACGGACACACGTGGAGCAATCCGCGCCAAGAACTCGTCGCAACCGCCAACCCTGCTCCAAGTCCACAACTCTCGCCCGTGCAATGCAGCGACAGTCTGCTCGGAGCAATCAAGAACCAGCCCATCTACTTGCCCAAGGGCTTCCGTTGCGCCAACGGCATGGTGCTCCAGAAGGCTCGCATCCTCTCGCCTTCGAGCAAGGAGACAGGTACCGCTTCGAAGGAGAAATCGGGACAATGGCGCAGCTACATCGAGATGAGCGAAGATGACGGACTGACATGGGCGCTCTACGGCCCCGTGCCCGAAGAGCCGAAGATCGGCACCATCCAGCCCGCCCTGCTCGTCCATAAGGACGGACGCATACAGATGCTCTGCCGCACCCATAGACCCAAGGACACCGAGAGCCACTTTGCCCGCATTGCCACAGCGTTCAGCGAGGATGGCGGACTCACTTGGGGACCGATGCAGTTGCTCAGCGATGTGCCCAACAACAATTCGGGCATTGATGCCGTGACCATGCCCGATGGGACGTTCGCCCTCGTTTATAATCCCTTCTCGCTCGTTCCCGGTCCCGACAAGCCGCTGCGCAATCCTACCTGCATCGCCACGAGCACCGATGGCATCCATTGGACGCATCGTCTCACCCTCGAATCGTCACCCATCAGCCAATACAGCTATCCTTCCCTGCTCCTCGGCAGCGACAATTCGCTCCATGCCATCTACACTTGGCGCCGACAGGGCATAAAATACCAGCAAATACGGCTCAATCAGACCCAATGATGGCTCCATTTGTAAAAAATCCTTAAAAAAAGAGATTTTTTGGATGAAATGTTTGGAGCATACAAAAAAAGTCCCTATCTTTGCATCGTGAGTAATTCCACAAAACTTCATAAAATGAGAGAAAGGGCTGACGACTGTCGTGAGACGGGCGTCAGTTTTATTAAGAAAGTATCCTAACGACAAATATTTACAATTATGGCAAAACAAATCACCGATCAGAACGCCAGCGAAATCCTGGCAAGTGACAAACTCGTAGTTATCGACTTCTGGGCAACATGGTGTGGTCCATGCCAGCGCCTCGGCCCCAT
>CAJOLH010000102.1 GCA_905235375.1 uncultured Bacteroidales bacterium | reverse complement strand
TGGAACCTTCAATTCCACCATCGGTGGTGTCGTGAATTCGGGAGCAGCAGCGTCTAACATCGCTAACCCTGACCTGAAGTGGGAGACCACCCAGTCGCTTGACTTCGGCTTTGACTTGAGCGCATGGCACAATCGCGTGCAGTTCAACTTCGACTACTATATCAATACCACAAAAGACCTGCTCTACTATGTGCAGACTCCAAAGACCACAGGTTTCTCGCAGTATCTGACCAACTTAGGCAAGATTCAAAACAGCGGATGGGAAATTGATGTGACCACACACAATATCGTTAAGAAGAACTTCAAGTGGGATTCAGCGCTCAACCTTTCGCACAACAGCAATGAGGTGAAGGACTTGGGCGGTGATGAATACTATCAGCCTTCTCCACTCAATGGTCAGTATTTCCGTTCATACGTCGGTGGTCCTGTTTCTCAGTTCTATGTTTATCGTACCGATGGCATTCTGACTGCCGACTGTTTCGATGCAGGCGGCAATGCTACCGTGCCTGTCTATAATGGCCAGGTCGAGGGTAATCCGCGTTACGTAGATCAGAACAATGATGGAAGAATCACCGAGGCCGATATGGTAGCATACGGTACTAACCTCCCTGACCTCACCTGGGGCCTCACCAATACCTTTACGTACAAGGGCTTCACCCTCAGCGTACTCCTTCAGGGTCAGTTCGGTGGCGATATCCTCAACCTTGGCGCACGTCACAATGATGACAACTGGAGCGGAAACGGTCGAACCTTGCTGAAGCACTGGCTGCATCAGTACCGTACAGCTGAACAGAATGCTGCGATGGCAGAATCTACAGTTGCTGCATATCTCTCGGCACATGGCATCGACACCAGCTGGGATGGCTGGACTGCTAACGTCTGGGAAGGTTGGTACACTGGCAATGATGACCGTCGTATCTATGATGCAACTTACGTTCGTATCAAGAACATCACTCTCAGCTACACATTCAACAAGAACCTCCTAAAGAAGGCTCACATCAGCGGTCTCAAGATCTATGGTTCGGTTGACAATGTTTACACATTCACCGATTACGTAGGCTATACTCCGGAAACAAGCTCTTATGGCAGTGGTTCTGAAATCATGGGTGTTGACTATGCGACCTACCCACTCAGTCGTAAGTTCACAGTAGGTATCAATCTGGCTTTCTAATCCTTTAATCGACGTATTGATATGAAAAAGAATATAATTATCAAAGGTGGTCTGGCACTGGCTTCAGTGTTGATGATTGCAAGCTGTGATGACTTCCTTACCGAAAATCCTCAGTCCACTTATACAACTGAAACTTTCTACACTTCTGAAAGTGACTTTGAATATGCTGTGAATGCCCTCTATCAGGCCCTCAACGTTGTGATGGATGGACCTACCAGCAATCCTGCTGCCTATAGTGGTGGCAATGCCTACGGTATGTTCCGTTGGCCATCGGTTCGCGCTGATGAGAAGAGCCTTTATCATGGCATCAACTTCTATGATGATGGCGCCGCTACGTTCAAGGATGGCACGCAAGGTGCAACCAAGGACTATATCTGGCAGTATATGTATATCATGATAACCCGTGCCAATAGCATCCTCGATCGCATTGATGCCTTCGAGTTCGCAAATTCAAGCAAAAAGAACGAACTCAAGGGTCAGACATTGGCGCTCCGTGGATGGGCTTATCATCAGTTGGGCATCTATTTCGGTGGTGTGCCTTTGATTACGACCGAGATATCTGTCGATGAGACCTTAAAGATCGGAAGGTCTTCACAGGCTGAGACCTTCGCACAGGCTATCAGCGACTATAAGGCTGGCATGGCGCTTCTGCCCGATCGTTATACTGGTTCAGATTATGGACGAATCGGCAAGATGGCTACTGCTGCATTCCTCGGTCGTCTCTATCTCTTCATGGGCGATACTTCGAATGCCGCTACCTATCTGAAGCAGGTGATCGACAGTGGTCTCTATTCTTTGGCTGAAACTTACGTTGACTGCTTCTCGGAGGCAGGTGAGGGCAATGGTGAACGTGTCTTCGAGCTCGTCTATATCCCTAACGTCAATGGTTATGGCCAAGGTATTTCTGAAAGCTGGGTCAACGAAGGCTACACACGAGGTGATGAAGATCATATCTACGCAGTGCGCGGTTCTTCGCACGCTATGATTGTGAGCGGTGACTACATCGCAGAGTTCGAGTCGGGTGACGCTCGTGCGAATGAGTTCAAGGATGGCATCGTCAACACATACGGTTCCGATTGTCCTTTCTGCCTGAAGTTCTCGCACTACACCGAGACTCCTACCGCAGGCAGCTACTGGGGCATCAACATTCCGTTGATGCGTTATGCTGACGTTATCCTGATGTATGCCGAATGTGTCGGCCAGGCTCAGGGCGAACAGTATCTCAATGCTGTGCGTGCACGTGCCGGTCTTGGTTCTTGGACTGATTACAGCAGTGATTGGACTACTGCCCTGCGTCATGAGCGCAAGATGGAGTTCGGTTTCGAGGGACTCCGTTGGTTTGATCTCGTTCGTTGGGGTATTGCTCTTGACACAATGAATGCCTATCATGCTACGCAGGAAGGTGGTGCCAACGTCACGACTGGTGCTGTCCAGAACAACATGCGCGCTGGACAGGAACTGTTCGCAATCCCGCAGACCGAGATTGACCTTTACGACAATGCGACCCTTATGCCACAGAATCCAGCTTATCAATAACTCAAGTTTTGCTCCTGCGAATGTTGAGTCAATAAGCTGTAAGCCTCTATCGTTTTATTGCTCGTCTCGATGGTGAGTCTATGAAAACGAGAAAATAATTACTGCACTAAACGATTTCTTGTAGAATTTCGTTTAGTGCAGTAACTTATTTTGGGAGATTTCCAGTGTTTGTAAGAAAACTACTGGTGACGTTTCTTTGCGACTTGCTTTACTTCTTCCCGATGGCGCTCGACATATCAAGCATCATGTTCGAACCGCTCATGACGGTGGGCACGGTGCCGTTCCATTTCTCAATCCAGTCCTCCTGCACGATGAGGGGGCTGAGCGAGGCAGCGATGGTGCGATTGTAGTAAGCTTCGGCATCGGCCTTGATCTGCATGGCTTCGGCAGCACCTTTGGCTTCGGCGATACGAATCTTGGCTTCTGCCTCGGCTTCCTTCACCTTGTTCTCGGCCTTGAGAGCCGACTGTACGGCGGCATTCTTTTCGTTGATCATCTGGGCGAGAGACTCGGGGGGCGTGATTTGTGAGGTGAACTCCTCGACGATGAAGCCTTCGTCCATCAGTGATGATTCGAGGCGGGAGCGGACGTCACGCTCGAAATTGGCGCGGTTGGACATCAGCGAGTCGCTGGTGTACTGGTTGGCACAGGTGCGATAGGCTTCGTAGATGCAGGTGCGGATGTATCCGTTCTCAAGATCCTCGATTCCCTTGCGGTACTTGGTGAAGATGTCACAAGCCTTCTCGGGGTTGATGCGGTAGGCGATGGTGGGATCCATCGAGAATACCGAAGCGTCCTTGGCATTGACGTTGAAGGCCTCGTAGTTCTTGCGTTGGATGTAGGTGGGATAGGAGAAGACGCTGGTGGTGATGGGGTTGTAGAAGACCCAACCCTTGCAGGTTCCTTCCACTCCGCCGTAGTCATGCTCGTGGACTGACCACTTGTGGAACTTGATGCCTATCTCGCCCGAGTCAATCACGGTGCAGGATGCATTGAGCACGATGATGGATAAGATGACGCAAAAGACGGTGATCCAGAAACTGGGACGGGCCAGCAAAGTGGGGTTGCTCGAACGACGTGGAGTGTTGGGATCAACCTCCTCGTAGGGGGTGTAGGTGTTTTTGTTAGCCATAAGTAATTAGGGATGTTTAGGGACGAATCTTAGGAAATCTTCACTGCTGTTCCGCTGACCGACACCATGAGCATGCTGCTGGTTTGACCTACGGTTTCGAAGTCGAGGTCGATTCCGACAACGGCATTGGCACCCATGGCAGCGGCGCGTTCCTGCAGTTCCTTGAGGGCATTTTCCTTGGCTTCGACGAGTACATTCTCGTACGAGCTGGCGCGACCTCCGAAGAAGTCGTGGATGGAAGCCATGAAGTCTTTCAATACGTTGGCACCGATGATCACTTCGCTGGTGACGATGCCGTAATAAGTCTCGATGTTGTGACCTTGGATGGTCGGGGTGGTAGTCAGTATCATAATAGTAGGGTTAAGAGGGTTAAGATGGTTTGAGGGTTAAGAAGGATAGGAGGGTTTTGAGGTTTTCGAGGGTTAGCCTTCAATTCCTTTGAGCTGGGGTTTCGGCATACTCAAAGCCAGGATGATGTAGATGATGATGCCAGGGAACCAGGGGGTGAGGAAGGAGAGGCAGAAATAGACAACACGCACGAGGGTGGATCCAGGTCGAAGTACTTAGCCAGTCCGCCACAAACGCCGCTGACTTTCTTGTCGATGCTTTTGGTCAATCTCTTTGTCATAGTCGTATATTTTTAGTTGTTAGTATTGCTTTTTGTTGGTGCAAATATACGGCAATTCTGGAGATGAACGTATCGGTTGACAATATTGTCGGACGAACAATATTGCAGATGACCAAAAGTCTGCAACCTTGTCACCACTCGAAATCGACGATGCTCACCTCGCTCTGACGGATGTCGGGACGCACGCAGACCATCTTGAGCGGAGCAACGATGCGGTAATAGCCTTCGCGGTTCTCGTTGCGCGGGATGAAGTCCTCGATGTTGTCGAGCCCGTCGAGCTGGTCGCGCATCTTCTTTTCGATCTTCGCGCGGATGGGGGCCAGATTGTCGGGGAAGATGACATCCTCGGTTTCGACAAACTTCTTGCGGCAGTAGATGGTGCGGTAGAGTGCCTCGATTTTGCGTTGCTCGGATGTATAACTGAGGGGCAGACCTTTCTTATTATATTTATAGGTATAGACGAGGATGAGGCTGTAGAGCGCAGCCTCCTGCTGATTGAGGCGCAGGCTGCGACCAATCTGCGGAAATTCGAATTCCGACTTGTTGGGCCAAAGCACGATGCGGCTCTCCTTGGGTTCGGACTGAACGAGCAGGTTGAAGAGGTCGCGGTAATAGCCGTAATAGCTGAAGTGCCCCAGCTGACTATCGTTGTCGAGTGGACGCACGGCGGTCATGCCTGGGCTGGCAAGACGGTTGTAGTCGTCGAGGAAACGGCGGATATGGGCCTGTGGCGTGTCGGTGATCTCGATGCGGAGCAGGTCGGTAGAACTAAGGTTGATGAGCAGGGACGGACGGGCATTGCGCAAATCTGTCATCTGCATACCACGCACGAAAACCTCCTTGCAGAAGGTGGCACTGTCCATCTTCCCGATGCGGTCGTAAAGATGCCCGACCAGCTCTTCGGTTTTGGAGGGCGCAAAGTATTCGAGCATCTTCTTGATGATGACTGGATCCTGCTTGCAGAGGCTTTGAACGATGTGCTCCACGAAGAAGAACTGCAAACCGTTCTGCTGGAGCATGAGTTTCATCAGTTCCCATTCGTCGAAGATCTGACGATGGATGGCGGTGTTGTCTTCGGTTTCGAAGTAGATGATGTAGGTGCCGAGGTCACCGCTTCGGTGGCTTTTGTGACTCGAAACGACTTCGCTCTGTTGTCCTTTGTCGTCGAGCAGGCAATAGCGCAGGGTGAGCAGGAGTAATGCCTCGTGTCGCTCCAGGATGCGATCGGTGCTGCCCAGTTCGGTGAGCGATTGCAGTATCTGACGGCGTGTGGGAAGGTCGAGACACCTGAGCTGACGGATGGCTTCGGCAAGGGTGAGGCGTGTGGCTTCGGTCATCAGGGTGTGATCGAAGTTGTATTGCCGCTCCAAGATCATCAGCTTCTGAATTTCGCCTGCATCGATGCGACTATCAGCCTTGATCATGCGGGTGATGACGAGCAATAGGGCAACGAGGCTCTTATGGTCTAAGCGTTTGAATTTGGTTTCCATTCTTATCGTTTATTTCGTTGCAAAGGTAGTGAGTTTCGGCCAAATCTCCAAATGTCGAAGATACATTTTGCGAAAAAAAGATACACTGAGCAGCAAAAATGAATCGAATTTGAAAAATCATCCCCTGCGATGGGCCATCATAGCGAAATTTTAAGTAAATTTGCAGCGCTCATTTCGACATATCGAAAACAAAAGCGGATAATAACAAAGGGGTCGCTTCGCTCAAAATTATTATAAAAATTGTCAAAAAGGGATTCTTATAATTTTTTGATTTAATTTTTTGAGAATTTTGAGCGAAGCGACCTAAACAACAAAAAGTTTTCGTTGATTTCGATGTTTTTGATGTTTTCGGAATACTAAAATACGATGGGGGTTATTCCGAAAAAGGACGAAAAAACGAAAAAGTCCGAAAATTGGATCACGGATCATGGGGATTGAACGGATGAATGTCCGAATAAGGGCACACAGATTCACACAGATTTTGCTTGCGCACTCCCGAGATAGTCCATTAAGTCCTTGAAGTCCGTAGAGAAAAAGAATAAGTCTGTAGAGATAAGAGGTCGAGACAAG
>CAJOLH010000101.1 GCA_905235375.1 uncultured Bacteroidales bacterium | reverse complement strand
GCTTGCTCATTGGTATGGTTCAAGGTGTCTTCGCTAGTGAACAGATTCAGTTGGCCGATGTCATAGCCGTGCTCGTCGTCGAAATGTTTGATGTTCAGCAGTTGCTGCATTAAACGGTCGTTGCTTTCTACGGCACGCAGCTCAATCTCCTTGATGACACCCGCAAAGTTGTTCTCACGGAAGTCGCGGTTGATGTCAAGAATGGTCTTCTCAATATCGGCTTTGTGCTGGCTCAAATCGCTTACGTCCTTGGCAATCCGTTTGATAATGGTGGCGTATTGGCGACTTGTACGAACACGATATTGCTCTATCTTGTTATTGCTAAGGAACTCGTTTAGTTCAGCAGCAAACTCCTTATAGTCAGCGTCTGTGTTGAACTCCGTGCGGAAGTGGAAAGTGTTCTGTGGCGAGAAGTTTCCCTTAAATCGTAAGACGGCCTGCTTGAAGTCCTCAAACTTCTGTTGTTGGGTGCTAATTTGATCACGTAGCTCTTCCAGAATATCAGCTAAGGGTTTGACGGTTTCCTGTTCTCCTGCAATAGAGATGTCTTCTGGACATGTAGGATTTTCTTTGAAGGTACGAACCTTTTCAATGGCTCCGTTCAGTTGCTTTTGCTTCTCCTGCAATGCAAGTAATTCTGCCGACAAACTGTCAATCTTCTCGTCATACTGCTGCTTGCGCTTTTGGAATTTCTCCTGCAAGTCATCTATCTTCTGACGTACCTGTTTGCGTTCATCTTTCTTCTTCTGCTCCAGATTGAAATAGTCACGAATATCGTTTTGCCAAGATATAAAATCTGCCCGATGGTCGGCAATATATTTCAGTTCGTCAGCCACTTCCTGCAACTGACGGCGAATGTCTGCCAGTTGGTTCACATCCACACCAAGCCCCTTCAATTCTGCATCCATCAAAGCCAACAGTTCAGCTTTACGTTGATCAGCATGCTGTTTCTTGCTTTCCAATTCTGTTTTGATGGTTGCTTTCTGCTGTTCGAAAGTATTCGTCAGCTCCTTCTTTTGCTTCTCGAACGACTTGCGGATGCTCTCTAATTCCTTGTTGCGCTGTGCGGTGAGAGCCTCTTTTTGCTTTTCGATAGTCTCTATTTCTTTCTCTGTTTCACCTAACCTTTTTTGAAATTTGTCTAATTCTACCTCACGCCATTTCTTCAAGTTTTCTTCTGAAGCGGCTTTTTCTTTTTGAACAGCTTCAATACGAAGGGGAATCTGTTTATACTCGGCATCAATGCCCATCTTCTCCATGCGAAGTTGCTTCAGGAGTGCGTTAGGCTTGCGTTCCAGCGCTTCGATGTCGTTTTCCAACTGTCGTTTGCGATTGTCTATCTCCTTATTAAGTTCCTCCACCCTCTGTTCCAACTGGGCTTTTTCTGCCTTCAATTCGTCAGGAGTCTTGACGGTTTTCTCTATGTTGTCCGCATCAATCTTTACGCCATAAATGCTATCGGAATAAGCCACTTCCCGAGGGTTGAGCGAAGTGTTGTAAAGCACGGCATCTTCGTCAAGCACTTTGCCAATGTTGGCTTCCCATCCGTTGACGTGCTCGCCCAACCATTCTATGAGCGAACCCTTCTGCCGGCCCAGCATGTCATCCAGTCTGGCGATGTTATCAGAAATCTGCTTGATGTCGTTTTCAATAGAAGTTATTTCCTTCTCACAGGCCGTCTCCAAGTCCTTGCGTTGCATAGCCACTTCGTTGGTGATGCGGTCTATTTCCTGCTGTTTGTGTGAAGAATCTTGAGAAAGTGTCAGTTGCTTATCCTTTAGCTCCTTCATCTTTCGTTCTTGCTCGTCCATCTCCTCTTGGTAGGGGTTGGATTGTCTCACACGCTGTTCCTGTAGTTTGATGTCGTTCTTCGTCTGACGGACTTCGTCTAACTGATGTTGGCAGTCTTTCGTCTGCTGTTCATATTGGCTGAGGACACTCTCCGTCTGCTCTACCTGTTCTGCTTGCAAACAGCTATCGGCTTCCAAACGGTGCTGGTTCAGCTCATTGATGCGTTGCTGGCATTGCAAGTCAAAGGTCTGCAATTCGTTGTCAACCTCTTGTGTCAACTTGTCATATTTAGACTTGACGCTTTGGTTCTTGCTTGTGAGTGTCTCTTCTTGATGCGCCAGACTCTGCCGGGTAATGTTCAGTTCACCTTCCTTGGCTATTCTTTCTGCGATTCTTTCTATGCCAATTTCAGTGTAGTGCTGATGCTTGTCCTTAACTTTTTTCAGGAAGTCCTCTATGATGGCTTCGCTACCCTTCAAACCGTCACGTTCTTTGGTGAACTTATCGTTCTCTTCTCCTAACAGCCGTTTCTGTCGCGCCAAATCTTGCTTACATTGTGTTTCTTGATCTGTCAACTGAGGCAAACGGTTTGTGTCTCGTTCCAAGGCATAGTTCAACTGTCCGCACAAATCCAAAATGAGTTTACGGACATACTCGTAATTCGTATATTTCTCGATGACGGCTTCGGCATCTGTCTTCACCTTCACCTTGCCGTTTTTTTCTGTCTTGTACCATTTCCAAATGTCATCGTACTGCTGACGGAAGTCTTTTACCTCCTCACGGTAAAGGTTAAGGTCTATATCATCGGTTGCGAAATCCATTGAGTCAATGATGGTGTCCTTGATGACGCGCGATTCCAAGCTCTGGTTGAGGAAAATGTTCTGGATAGTCAGTGGCACTTGCCGATATTTGGCGCTCTCCATCAGTGAGAACCGACGCAAGTCTTTCTGCACCTGCTGACTGTTGCCATAGATAATGTCGCGGAACTCCTCGTAGCTGCGGATGATATTGCTCTTGAACACCCGAGGACCAATTTGCTCGCTGATGCGTCCCCATTCATGCCTCACGCTGCCATCTTCCTCGATGAAAAAACGTTTGTCGTATGCACAGTCAACAATGCGAAAGGCAGTACGGCCATGAGAGAGGAAGGTCATCACAAAGAACTTCCCAGTTTCTCGGCAGACCTCATAGATGATGTACGAATTCGGATGAGGCAGATAAAACTCATCGTAACTCTTTTGCCCTGCCTGAGTCTTTATTCCCAACTTGCTCTTGTCCACATTATAGAAGAACAAAATGGCACGTAGCAAAGTGGATTTGCCCACGCCTTGCGTGCCGATGAAATGCACATTGCCATCTAGCTTTATTTCAGCGTAGGGTACATGGGCACTGTTGATGAATATGATTTTATTGAGGTATCTCATCTTTCACGTCTTCATCTATGTTAATACAAAGGAGGATTTGCTCGATATAATGGAAGGCATTGGACACTTGATACATCCCATCTGCTTCGTTTACCAATTCCGCGAACCCCATACCTTCCAAAGCACCGGCCAACGCCTCCAGTTTCAGGCGATTCGACGGCTTGTCGGGAAACAGTTGTACCAGTTTTTCTTTCAAACCAGGTATTGTGGAGAGTTTTGACTCCATCTGAACCAGACTGAACTGGGTGCCAGCACCAAAAGCCGTGTCGTAGGTTTTCAGGAAGTCAATATAGTCAATCCATGAAAACAGCGATTGCAGCTTGTTTTCCATAATCACTTTCGCCTCTTTACGGCTAAAGTAATAAAAGCCGTCGCCACTGCTCAGCTGGAAGTCTATCTGGTTGAAATAGTCCTCATAGTCCTGCTGGTTTTCCTCAATATCGTTGTATATGGCGCGTGTGTCCGCATCGATGCTGTTGCTCGATATGAACTGGCCATGGCTGAGTCGTTGGAATATTTCGCTTGTATATTTCATTGTGGATATATTATTGGATAGGCAATGTTGTCAATTGTTTGTATCTCATCGGTATAAAGCATCTGATCGGGATATTGTGATGCCATTTGCAGAAAGAGGACCAAACGTGATTCCTTGTCAAGTGTTTCGGTGAATGAATAATTCCAGAGATAGTGAAACAAGTCGCTGCTTTGAGCCAGGAATCCATTCAGCAATTCCTGATGGTTGAAGGCCATAGTATTCTCCGTTTGCTCTTCCAAGTAGGCTTTGTCAATTTTTTCAGCAAGCCTTGACTTGATGGAGGCTTTCTTCGTAAGACGTTGGCGAATGTTGTCCAGAATGCCAAGGGCGATATCTTCGTTGCGCAAAAAATCCAGTGAAACCCGAGTGGTGTACTTAGGTTGCCGCTCCATCCACACGACATTCGTTTGAGCCATCAGTTCTTTCACGTTTGTGGCCTGTTCTATCATAAACTGGTCGCGCAGATACTTCAACTGGCGCACTCTCTTGACTAAACGGCTTTGGTATTCTATGCGGTTCAGATAGTCGATAATTTGAGCACTGACAGCAATCAAGCCATGTGCCGACTCGCGAAGTCCTTCACGTACCTCGCTGATGGTTTGCTTCAGCCCATAGTCCGATACACTGGAAAAGAATATGGTCTGTTCGTCCATCACCCGTTCCGTCTGGTGGATGAGTTCTCCAATCACACGGGCTTTCTCGTCAAAGTCCTTCAGCCTCAGCTCCTTGATTTTGAAGTTGGGCTCCTGCTTGTAGGTGTCGTCCACGTTTCGCTTCAGGTCTATCACATTCCTTTGAGTGGCATTGTCGATATTCTTGAAAGTATGGCGTATATCTCTGAGAAAGCCTTCACGCCGCGAATTGTTCTCTGCTTCCAAATAGGAACTGATGCTTAGATTCAATTTGTCGATATACATCTTAACCGAAGAGATGTTGATGTCTTCGTTCACGGCAAGTACTTCCTCAAAAAACCGCTGGTATGCATCATCCAGCTCCAGCGAATCTCCCATTTGCACCACGACTCCATAAGTGATGAGATATTTCAGTTTGTTCTCATCGCCATCAAGTGTGTCAAGTGCGTCATCATACTTCACGCCAACCGTCTTCCGCTGCAAGAACATATTGCCCAACAGCTTTGAGCCCTGCTGAAGTGCACGCGTGAGTTCTTTTATCGACCTGAATATTGCCATATCAATATCTCGGTTTAGGTGATGTGCAATGTCTGCCGAAATTCCAGTGATTATTTACAAAGAGAATCCAACTTGCCAAAAGAGTGTTTTGTGTTTGAAGTTTCTTTCACCACAATATCAATCAAGGCCACAAACCAATAGAACTTGTATGTGGCCGTCGTGTTATTGAAAACCTGCGACATGGCTGATATGGAGAGTTTTGTGTTTTGTGGCAGGGTCATAATGTGAATTCTAATATATGTCTAATGTCCTTCATTGTTCGGCAGGGCCTGAATTATGCTGTAACAAATATATTTCTTTCTGTTGTTCTATCTCGCGGCGAAGTTCCTCCTCCGATGGCATAAAAGTGAGATACTTTGCCTGAAATAGCTGCTGGTTGTCGTGAAGTACCGAATATCGGGCTATGTCTTCACTAGTTTCTGCACAAAGTAGTAAGCCTATGGTCGGGTTGTCGTCTTTGGTGCGTTTCAAGTCGTCGAACATCCGCACATACATATCCATCTGTCCAACATCTTGATGTGTTATTTTCTTTGTTTTCAAATCAATAAGCACATAGCACTTTAGAATAACATTGTAAAAAACAAGGTCGATGAAGAAATCTCCCACATCGGTGGCTACATGGTATTGTTCATGCATAAAGGCAAATCCGCGTCCCAACTCGAGCAGAAAAGAGCGGAGGTGTTTGATGATAGTCTTTTCGAGTTCAGTCTCGGTAAAATCACTATTGGTCGGCAGTTGTAGGAATTCTGCCACTACAGGGTTTTTCATGAAACTTTGTGAATCATCCTGCAGTGGTGCTGTAAGTTGCAGCATTTCAGATACAACTGCATCTTTCTTGGGCGATTGCAGCAGACGTTGGTAATATTGCGAACCCACATTGCGGGCTAACGTGCGCACACTCCACATTTCGCGCGAAGCCTCCCGCACATACCAATATCTGGCATCATCGCTAACAACAGAAAGCAAGGTGCGAAAATGGGTCCATGTAAGATTTGGCACTCGCGAGTGCCAAATCTCCAAGTCTTTGAAACACAGATAAAACTGTCGATAATCACGAAGGTTGCGTGGCGAATATCCTTTGGGGTAAATTGCGGATAATTCTTTCGATAAGTAATTGATTAGCCCTTTGCCATATTCGGCTCGTGCATCACCATTCTGTTCCTCTTCAACAATACGTCTGCCCACTTGCCAATAAGTAAGAACTAAAGTAGAATTAGCATCTTGATATGCCTTACGCAAACCGTTTTCCACAATGTCTTTCACATCGGCAACTAAATGCGATTGGTCTTTCAACTCCGTTGCTTCACATGCCTTTATTATTTTTATTTCGTCTTTCATCGCTTCATTTTCTTGTTCAATATTCCCGTTCTTCTATCATAACAGATTGGAACAGATCCAGCGAACCTGTGTTTACAAAATCACCGTCCCAGTAGAGGCGCACCAAGGCGCGCCTCTACTTTGAACGGCGAAACAGAATTTACTTCTCCATTTCCTTCTTCA
>CAJOLH010000100.1 GCA_905235375.1 uncultured Bacteroidales bacterium | reverse complement strand
CACAGCCGCCTTTGTCCTCGATGCCGACCCCGAACTGCAAACTCAGGAGAACAAACTCCTTCATCGTCATCTGGTGAAGTTGCGCGAAGAACACAAAGACTGGAGCCAAATCTCGTAGCGAAAACGAGTTGGCAACAGATTATGAGTTGATTTACTCCTTATCGACGAGTTCAGCGGTGAAGGAGAGAGTGCCGTTCTTTTGCTTGGTGACAACGAAGACCTGACGGATGAGGGCATTGTTGGCATGGTCGAAGACACGGGATGAATCGAAAGCCTTTCCCCTTACACGAAGCTCGAAATGAAGATGGTCCGTGGTGGCTCGGCCTGTTCGTCCCTCGATGCCGACGGGGTCGCCTGCCTGCAGCCATTGGCCGACCTTGACGAGATTGCGCGAATTGTGGCTGTAAAGTGTCTCCAGACCGTTTGCATGCCGCATGATGACACAGTTTCCGTAACCATAGTGAGCTCCGGAAAGGATGACTTCGCCAGGGAAAGCAGCAACGATGGTATCGCCGGCACGGGTCTTGATGTCAGTTCCTCCATGATGACGCGCTCCGCCATAGGGACTGATTACCCGGCCGCCGGGCAAAGGATAGTGCCATTCTTCCTCGGTATAGTTCGCAAAGTTGACTGTAAACTGATTGCCGTTTGCAAAGGGGTCACGTGCCGCCTCAACCTTCATGACCTGCCACTCGTCGATGTCGACAGGGTCATCCTGAGCCTTTAATGAAGAAAAGAAAACAGAAGGAGAAAGAAGGAGATAAAAGAAGATGAAAGACAACAGCCTCTTTCTCTTGTTACTGCCAATTCTCGTGTTGACCTCCATCTTCGTGGCAACAGCCACTTGTCTTCTTCTTTCTTCTTTCTTCATAGCTACTGTTTGATTAGGATTCCGTTGTAGTTCCTGCCTGTGTTGATGGTCTCGCGTCGGGCGCTGTAAAAGTCCATTGAAGAGCGCGTACACGTACCCTCGACGAAGACATCTTCCACGCCCATCTGTTCAAGGAGCCACTTGTTTGCCTCCCAGAGGTCGATATGGAAAGACCCTCCCCAGTCCTCCCTTAAAGGGAAAGACCCTCCCCGACCCTCCCTTAAAGGGAGGGAGTCCTCCCCCTTTAAGGGGGAGTTAGAGAGGGTCTGGGTAGAGAGGGTCTGGGCTATCTTTTCCATCGGAAACCCTGCTTCCTTGAAAGCTTCGTAGACTTCATCGCCTACTTCGAACCATTCGAGCGAGATGCCAGGCCCGATGATAGCGTGAAGGTCGGTGGGACTGACGGGCTTCATCTCCCTTATTGTCTTCTGCACGATGTGACTGACCGTGCCCCGCCAACCTGCATGAACGGCTGCGACGATGCGTTGACGTGTGTCATAGAGAAGAACGGGAATGCAGTCGGCAGTCTTGACGCAGACACAGAGTCCCGGGCGGTCTGTAATGACGGCATCCGTTGCCTCCGGACGTCCGGCTTCCTTCATCCAGCAGACGTTGGCGGAATGCACCTGGCGTGGCAAGGCGAGGTCTTCGAGGCGAAGTCCAAGCGCCTCTACCCCACTGTCCCTGCCCGTTGTGAAAGCCGTGAGCCAAGATGGAGTGTCGTAAACGATAAGATTATTCATCTTTCTGACTGGCAAGACTGATTGCAGGTGCAAAGTTACGAAAAAAGTCTGTAACAAAAGACGGATTTGGGAAGATTAACGCAGAAAGCGCGTAAATAAAAGGCAATACGGGGAGAAACGAGGAACTTCAGTTTTAGGCTGAATGCAAATTTGGGAGAAATAAAGAAGTAGTTAGGTTTCTTATCCGGACTCGGCTTTGCCGCTTGCCAGAGCAAGAACCCGTTTGAGCCATCTCTGACAGTTAAACTTAAATATACAAAATCTATGAAATAGAAAAGGAAAAAGTGATTTTTTTCACTGACAAGCACATCCGAAATTACCAGAATTGACCAACTGGCACGCGTGAATATGGTGACGCATCGCCGAAGTCAGGAGACAACACCGAGGGAGTAACGAGACAACAGCACGCCTGCCACTCCATGAAAGGAGGGGCAGGCGTGCTGTTGTAGATTCCTGAAACAGGGGAATGGTTTAGTTGAAGAAGTACTTCAGACCGATTTGCATGCTCCAGCAGTTGTTGTAGGAGCGGTCGGCCTCGTAGGTCTGGGTGGGATACTTGCCATTCACCTTGTTCATGGAGAAGATGGGGAAGTTCTGTGCATCAACACCCTCGTACTTCAGAATCTGACCGTAGTTGCAAATCTGGTTGGTCTTGGGAACACCCCACTTAGAGTTGAGCAGATTGCCGAAGTTGATGATGTCGAGGGAAGCCTGGAACTTCTGCTTGGTGCCTAAGACCTTTACCTCGAAGTCCTCAGCAATGCGCAGGTCGATGCGGTGGTACCAAGGGGCACGGCAGGCATAGGCCTCGGCATACTCGCCACGGTGACTGCTGAGATAGCTATCCTGATCGACAAACTGCCAGAAGGCCACGCGGTCGGTTTCGCTCTTGAACTTGATCTCAGTGTCGTTGGCGGGGATGTACATCAGGTCGCCATTCACGCCGTCACCATTCATGTCGTTGGAATAGTAGAACGAGGTGGAGGCGCTGGAACAGCCCTTATAGAAGAGGTTGATGTGGGTGCCCCAGGTGCAGTCCTTAATCTTGACAGGCAGGTAGTAGCCCACAGAGGCAATGACCTGATGGGGTGTGACAAAGTATGAGCGCTGTGCTTTACAGTAGTTGGGACCGTCGATGGAGAGGATGCTGGCATAGGTGGACACGGGGTCGCTGCCGGGCATACCCGACACTTCCTTCGACTCGGTGAAGGTGTAGGCAGCCATGAGGTTGAGGTTCCTGATGGGCTCGGCGTTCACGGTGAAGTTGGCGGTATAGCCATAACCCTTGGAGGTGTTGGTCAACTGGACGACGTCCTTACCTGGGTAGTAACGGTAGTTGGCGGGATACTTCAAGCGGTTGTCAGCACCGTTGAAACGCTCCCACGAGTCTATATTCTCGGCGTTGATGTTCAGGTTGGTGATATAGACGGCATTGATGTTCTTGTTGTAGATGAACTCGCCGGTGACGCTCAAGGGGAAGGAGACGGGCAATTGATAGTCGACGGCAATGCTCGTCTTCCAAATCTGCGGCATCTTGAAGTTATGGTCCACATCGGAGACCTTGCTGCCTACGATATGGTTCTCATTGGTCTGTGGCACCTCGAAGAGGTTGACCAGTTCCTGCACGGAGAGGAACTTGCCAGCGGTCTGCTGCAGTTTGTCCTGCACCCAGGCATCGCCACGGCCCAGTGCGTCGCCATAGTTGCCGTTCTTGTCGCGACCGGCAGCATAGGTAATCTGCTTGGTGTTGGCATTGGTTCCCATGTTGGTGAAGAACACCAGGGGCAGACGGCCGGTGAACACGCCGGTACCGCCACGCACCTTGAGGGTCTTGTCGCCAAATATATCCCATGTGAAGCCTACGCGAGGCGAGATCTGCACCACAGACTTGGGCCAGCGGCCTGTGTCGATGTGATAGCCGTTGAAGTCGAGGGCATAGGTGGCATTGTTGCGCTCGATGTCCTTGTCGTTGAAGATCATGTCATCGAAGCGTACACCATAGGAGAGTTTGAAATTGGGCACGATGTTCCATTCGTCCTGCAAGTACCAGCCTATCTGGTTGAAGCGTACGGCACTGGTGGGCTTGCTCTCGCCGTTGAAGCCATAAGTGAAGGCCACCTGCTCTGGGGCGGCACCGGTGAGGAACTCATTCAGTCCGGTGAAGCGGTAGTAGCCTGTTCCCTCGCGCATAAAGGAGTTGTTGGCATACTGGTACTCCCAGCGGAAGCCGGCAGTCAGTTTGTGGGTGCCGAGGTAATAGGTGAAGTTGTCTGTCAGCGAGTGGATGTTGTTGATGACACCGTTGTTATAGGTGAACAACTCATAGCCGGCATACATATAGGGCTCGTAGATCTGATTGCCGGCGTCATCCTGTCCGGCCATGATGTCGATGGCGGGGAAGTTGGCAGAGGGCGAACCGCGGTGGGGATCTTCGATATGGGTGTAGGTGTAGAGCAACTGGTTGGAGGCTTTCTGTCCGAAGCGACTGTTCAGGTCTGCAGACACCGACTTCACATTACTCTCGTTGCTGTAGATACTGTTGGCAAAGGCCATCGACTGCAGACCGATGCGGTTGGTACCGCTCAGACGCATGGAGGTGCCGGGCCAGAAGTCGCCGGAGGAACCGTTGGTGCCCACCCACGCCGTATTCTTGGTAGAGTTGTAGCGGACGGCCAGATGATGGGCGTCGGTGATGTTCCAGTCCAGACGGACCAGCAGTTTCTCGTTCTTCTCGTCAGCAGGATAGTCTGTCCACGAGCCGGTATCGTAGCCGAAGTTGTTCAGCAGGTAGTTGTGCACCCTTTCCATGTCCGACAGGGTAGTACGCGAGATGTTGCCGCCAGGCTGCTGGCTATCCTCACGGGCTTTGTAGGTGATGACCTGTCCGGGAGTAATCTCCTTCTCATAGTTGGCGAAGAAGAACAGTTTGTTCTTGATGATGGGGCCGCCCAGCGTAAAACCAAAGGTCTTCTTCGACTCGTCGGGACGCGTGCCAAGGTCCTCGCCGTCAATCTTATTGCCACGCATATTCTGATTGTGGTAGTAAAAGTAGGCCGTACCCTTGAAGGTGTTGGTACCCGACTTGGTGATGGCGTTGATGCCACCGCCGATGAAGTTGGTCTGACGCACGTCAAAGGGAGCGATGACCACCTGCACCTCCTCGATGGCATCGAGCGAGATGGGGTTGCCGCCACCGGGCAGAGCGGAACTCAGTCCGAAGTTGTTGTTGAAGTTGGCACCGTCGATGGTGTAGTTGGTCATTCGTCCGCTGCTACCAGCGAAACTCATGTTGCCACCAGAATAGGGCGAATAGTTCACCAGGTCGGTGATGCTACGGCTGATGGTGGGCTTGGTCATCATCTGCTCATTGGTGATATTGGTAGAGGCACCGGTCTTCTCGGCAGCGAACTTCGAGGCCCTGCCGGTGATGACAACCTCAGTGAGGTCGGTCGACTTGTCTGACAGCAACACGTCGAGATTATAGGTCTCACCCAGTTCGAGGGTAATGCCCTTGAGCGTCTTTGTCTCCGAACCGATATAGGACACGGTGACTACATAGGGGCCACCGGTGCGCATACCCTGAATGGCAAAGAGGCCATTAACATTGGTCAATGCCGTATAGCGTGTGCCGGAGGGCTCATGCAGAGCCTCGATAGTGGCACCGATAACAGCCTCATTGTCACCTTCGGTAGTCACCTTTCCTGCCATACTCGAAGTGGTCACCTGGGCCATGGCTCCCAACACTGTCGTCAGAAGCAACGCCATCAAAAGGAAATGTCTTTTTTGCATAGATTTGTATGTTTTTTATGGTTTTTTGTTCTTGGTTTCAAAATACAGAATAATTTTTAATTATTAGCATTTACAACCGACTTTTTCCTTCCAGCCCTCAAGCTGATGCCAGAAGGAACCGAAATGTATCAGGACTCCTCTTCGTATTCCTCCTACTCTGTCTCTTCTTCTTCGTATTCGAAATCCTCCAAGTCATCAACATCCTCAACATCCACATACTCAAGATCTTCGTCTTCGCCTTCGTCGAGCAGCTCCTGGCGGAAGGCATTGATGTCCTTGTTGCGGTGCACGATGCGCTCCTGCTGCGTGATGGCTGCCAGCTTGTTGCTCTCGCTGTTCATGGCGGTCCAGAGAAGGTCCTTGAGCTGAGGGAGTCCGTCGCCCGTGACTGCACTGATGAAGACGTGCGGAAGGTCGTCGGGAAGGTCTTCGGAGAGCATTTGCCGGAGTTCCTCGTCGAGAAGGTCGTCTTTGGTGATGGCGAGGATGCGTTGCTTGTCGAGCAGTTCGGGATTGAAGTTACGCAGTTCGCCAAGCAGGACCTCGTACTCGTGCCTGATATCGTCCGTATCGCCGGGCACCATGAAGAGAAGCAGGGAGTTGCGCTCGATGTGCCGCAGGAAACGGAGCCCAAGCCCACGCCCTTCGGAAGCTCCCTCGATGATGCCCGGAATGTCGGCCATGACGAAGGACTGTCCGTCGCGATAGGAGACGATGCCGAGCGAGGGTTCCATCGTGGTGAAGGGATAGCCGGCTATCTTGGGCCTGGCGCTGGAGAGTGCGCTGAGGAGCGTGCTCTTGCCTGCATTGGGAAATCCCACAAGGCCGACGTCTGCCAGGAGCTTCAGTTCGAGGATGACGGTGCGTTCCAGCATCGGTTCGCCGGGCTGGGCAAAGCGTGGTGCCTGGTTGGTGGCGGTGGCAAAGTGCTTGTTGCCCATGCCGCCGCGTCCGCCCTTGAGGAGCATCACGACTTCGCCGTCTGTGGTAACGTCGCAGATGTATTCGCCTGTCTCGGCATCGTAAACCACCGTGCCGCAGGGGACGTCGATGTATCGGTCTGCTCCGTCGGCACCCGTGCTGCCGTTAGCTCCGCCGTTGCCTCCGTGACCGGCAAAGACGTGCCGCTCGTAGCGCAGATGCAGGAGTGTCCAGTAGTTGTGGTTGCCTCGCAGGTAGACGTGGCCGCCACGCCCGCCGTCGCCGCCGTCAGGTCCTCCCATCGGGACGTACTTGGCGCGATGCATGTGCATGGAGCCTCGGCCGCCTTTACCCGAGCGGCAGCATATCTTGACGTAATCTACGAAGTTACTTTC
>CAJOLH010000099.1 GCA_905235375.1 uncultured Bacteroidales bacterium | reverse complement strand
GCGGTCTATGGCAAGCCGTGCTCGTTGGCGGATGACCCCATCGAGAAGAAGCCGATTTATGGATTTCATCCCGGCACGCGCTGCCTGTCGCTGGCCTGTACGGGTTGTAACTTCCGCTGCCTGAACTGCCAGAACCATGACATTTCGCAGGTGTTGCCTACAGCGGTGCCCCATTATTCGCTGAGCCCGCAGCAGATTGTGAAGCTGGCCTTAAAGCACCATATTCCCGGCATCGCCTACACCTATACGGAGCCGCTGACTTGGATTGAATACGTCATGGACATCGCCACGCTCGCCCACGAACATGGGCTGTGGAACATCCTCGTCTCGGCAGGATACATCAATCAGCAGCCGCTGCGCGACCTGGCTCCACTCATCGATGCTGCCAACATCGACCTGAAATCGTTCTCCGATGACATCTATCGACGTGTGAGCGGAGGCAGCCTTCAGCCAGTACTCGACACGCTCATTACCCTGCACGAAGCAGGCACGCATCTCGAAATCACCAACCTGCTGATTCCCGAAGTGAACGATGACATGGATATGATCAGGCAGATGTGCCGCTGGCTCGTCGAGCACGATATGCAGGATTGTCCGCTCCATTTCAGCCGCTTTTTCCCAAGATATAAGATGAGCGATAGCTATCCTACTCCAAAGTCCACGATGATTAAAGCGCGTGATATTGCGCTTGAAGAGGGCATCAAGAAGGTGTATCTTGGGAACATTTAACTTTCTATTATTAAGTAACTATTCAGAATTAACTATACATATTTTTCTTTAAACACGAATTATCGCGATTTATCATTAATTACTCAGCATGTCGATAACAGAAACGGACAGACCTCAGTGTCCTCCGCTCCAGTGGACAGTGCAGCGCAGTCCACTGGTCTCCTTTGGACGAACAAGATTCCGTGTCTTTCGTGTGTTCCGTGGTAGATACCTCCAACGTTCTTTTTTATCGAACACGGAAGACACCGAATACACTGAAAATTAGCGGTTCCCAATGGAGGCCTGAGTGCGTTTCTGCGTCGCACTCAGGACGGAAGACACTGATGCTTGACGTTACACAAATAATTCATGTGAATTCATAATAATTCGTGATAGAGAAAACGAAGATGATACCTGATCATGATTGTTCCGTCTTGGATGACAATGCCGCCGTGATTGTTGCCGACCCTTTGTCCCCACAGGTTGTAGGAGGGAGGAGTGACGTGGAATTGATTGTCGGGATTCACTTCCTGGATGCCTTCTGCGTCGCCTGGCCACATCTTGAGGGCATAGATGAGCATATCGCCAGTGGTGGCTATAATCTTTACGGTGTAGAGATGTTTGGGGGCTAATTCGGCTTCGACAGTGGCTGATGCCACATTCTTTCCCATAGCGTCAGGACCATCGATGACTGCCCTTTCGCCTGTATCTACGTTGGTGATGGTGAGCGTGAGGTTGGTGGCAGAACCACCCGTGCCGCTGTAGTAGAACTTCACGCGTTCGCAGGCTTGGAGGAAGTAGGTCATGTACTTTTCGGTGCCAACGACGTACGAGTAGGTGGAGCCATCGCTGCCTCTCGGGACATATCCGGCTACGTTTCTGTCGGTAACAGGGTCGATGAATGCACGGATACCGTTGGAGGAGTTTTTGGCCTGCACCTCGTTGGCCGAAGGATTGTAGTACTTCATCCATTGGTCGTAGCCGTCGCGTATCTGCACCTTGTTCTTGTTGCCCTTGATTCCTTCGGTATCGAGGAAGATGCAGTCGGGCGAAAGCAGGAGCTGCCATTCGTAGCCTTCGGTGGCTACGGGACGATAATATAGCGTGTCGGCGGGTGTGGTCTTGTAGAGACGTATGGCATTGAGCGTATTATTGCCATCGGTGAGTGGTGCTTCGAGCGCAAAGGTTTGGTCGAAGTCGAGCATCTGCGTGACGAGAGAGATGGCGCCCGACCTGCTCTTGTATTCGAGTTTGGCCATAGCACATTCCTTCAGGTAATAGGTCATGGCTTCGTCCGAACGACTAATCCACGAGCAGTACATATCCTTGACCTGTGTAGCGCCATAGTCGCCAACCGTGCCGAGGCTGTCGGTGAAGAGTACGGAAGCGAGAGTGAGGTATTCGCAGTCGTAGCCCTTAGTTGACACAGGCGAGTGGTATTGTCCGCTGGGACGACTCGTTTCGACAATGTCGCCTTCGGCGGGAGTGAAGGTGATGTAGTCGATATGGGCACGGCTCTCGTTGAGGCCGCCATCGACATAGCCTGCCACGAAGTCGATACGAATGGGGTCGCCCTTCTGCAGATGGACGGTATGGCGAGTCTGGCGCGTGCTGAACTTATAATCAGCATCGCTGGTGAGCCATGCATCGATGAGTTTGTCGCCCACGGTGATGCCGATGAGATTTGGTCCAAGAGGTTGGTCGTAGGATGTGGTCGAGATGGCGTAAGTGCCCTCTTCGCCATCCCAAATGCCCATTAGAGCACCCGGCCCCTGGTCGCCTGCGGTGGCAGCATTCTTCGATGCTCCAAACAGTGTTTCGGTAAAGACGATGCCCGAAAGGTACATGTTTTCGGTTTCGTTCCTGCCTTCGTGAAGTGGGGTAGCTGGGGTTGAGAATGACCACAAGTTGCCGGTTTGTTCAGTGCCATCGGCTCGAATGACATCGACACGCCAGAAGTAGGACTTGCCCAATGCGAAGTCGTATTTGTTACTCGTCAGCGTACTGGTCTCATCGACCAAAGCAAGCGCATCGGCAGTTTCGCCAACATATACCTTGTAGCTTGCAGCATCGAAGGCTGGACGCCAAGAGAGTTGCATATTGGTGCAGAATGCGCTCGATGACGATGGCCAGCGGAGCCAGGGATGTGTCTCGCCGTCGGCAGGATAGGGTTTCGATGCGGTCTCGGCAGCCGTCGTGAACTGACAGATGGGTGAGGGGTGCTCAACACCGTCGATGGTCACGATGGCCTGCCAATAATAGGTTGTCGATGGTTGCAGGGTTATGCTTTCGAGGGACGTTTCGACAAGGTTTTTGCGCTCTGTCCCGATAAGCACACGGCTGGCTGTCACACATTCGATATTGCCCCATGTAAGTTGTCGGTCGGCAGAGACTTCGATGGCACCATTGCCTGGGTTGAGGATGGGTTCGTATTCGATGCCTTCCTTGGGACCTACACCCTCGGGCGTGGTAGTGGCGACATCCTGGGTGTCGTCAAGGTCGAAGGCATATTCGTAGAACGTGAGCGGGGAATAACTGATGCCTGTGAACCGTTGGGAATAGTTGGTGCCGGGATTTCCATTGGCGAAGTAGGAGCCTCGATCGGTGAGGTAGCCGCAATAGGGCAACACGTCGGAGTACTGGTTGTTGAACGGATGTTCGGCTGAACGGGTGAAGTAGTTGTTTTCGGAAAGCACCTGTGCCTGCGAATGGATGCCTATGCAGTAACTTGAGATGTCGGTCCAATAGCAGTTATAGACGTGGGCACGACCGTAGCCGATGCGCGGGTTACGCTGCACATTGTTGGCAAACCAGCAATGGGCATAGGTGACATGCTCGCGACCATAGTCCTCGTAATGGCATGTGCCCGAATTGACAATCGATACCTTGTCGTGGTGATGGAGTTTGGTCCAACTGCACGTCAGATAGTCGGAGCCCAGTGTGAAGTCGAGCAAGCCGTCGTAGGAGTCGGAGAGGTCGCAGTGGTCAATCCAGATGTGATGGCAGTCGCGCATCGCGATGCCGTCCTCGCGTCCTTTGGTGAGGATGATGTTTCGGAAAATGACGTTGCGCTGCTCCTTCATGTCGATGCAGATACCATTGAGCGCCTTGCCGCTCCCAGCACCGATGATGGTCTTGTTGGAGCCGACCGAGATGGCATCGTTGAGATCCTGCATACCTCCTCCCGTGATGTCAGCATCGAGAATGATGACGTAGGGGGCAGAGCCTTGCACATAGCGTTCGAATTCGGCTCGTGTGCTGACGCGTACCACAGGGCCTGCGCCACCGCCGGTGATGCCATCGTTGCCAAGGTCGGAGTAGTTGACAAAGCCCACGGGACCATTATCGGTCTGCGCCACGGCTAAGAGTGGAAGAAGGGCAGCAAGGAGGAAGATTCTGGTTTTCATGACAGTGTGGAATTGAAATAAGAAATGTTGTCGAAACAGACGCTTCTATATAACAACTTTGTTGTAGAGGGTCGCTTCGCTCAAAATTATAAGAAAATTGATTATAAAAATTATCAAAAGATGAAAGTCCATATCCGTCGAACGCCCCGTTTTTCTTATAATTTTTACAATAATTTTGAGCTATGCGACCGCTCTATGTTATATCATGCTTTTGTTTCCGATAGTTCGAAATTTTCGCCGCAAATATAGGAATTATTATGATTTCGTGCAAGAAAATGTATGGATTTTTTAGTTTTTTGAGGGAAAAATGGGAGATTATTTGGGATATTGAAAAAAAGTGTTTACCTTTGTCGCACACATTATTTATAATAACATGAAAAGATTTTCAATGGTAATTCTCGCATTGCTGCTTGTCACGGGCAGCTGGGCACAGGAGTATAAGACTGTGGTGATTACGGATGCTCCGTTCGAAATGGGGACAATCCATGAGTTCGTTTATCCCGCAAAGAATTTCAACGTTAAGAAGTTCGGGGCAAAAGCGGATGGCAAGACTGTGAACACGAATGCCATCGCTAAGGCCATCAAAGCCTGCAACAAGGCGGGTGGAGGACACGTCGTGGTGCCTGCTGGAGATTGGCTGACTGGGCCGATTCACCTGATGGACAACGTGGACCTGCATCTGGAGGAAGGGGCTCGGCTGATCTTTACGGATAATCCGGCAGACTATTTGCCTGCTGTCTTCACCACGTGGGAGGGCGTGGAGTGTTATAACTATTCTCCTTTGGTCTATGCATTCGAATGCAAGAACATCAAGATTTCGGGCACAGGAACGTTGGCTCCGAAGATGGACTTGTGGAAAGTGTGGTTTGCGCGCCCACAGGCTCACCAGGATGCTACGCGTGAGCTTTACCGCTGGTGCTCGGAACTGACACCTGTGGCAGAACGCCGTCTGACCGACCTGCCGGAGAGCAATATGCGTCCGCATCTGATACAGTTCAATCGTTGCAAGAACATTGTGCTCGAGGACTTCAAGATTCGCGAGAGTCCTTTCTGGACCATTCACCTCTATATGTGCGATGAAGGTGTGGTGCGTGGCCTGGACGTGTATGCCCACGGGCACAACAATGACGGCATCGACATTGATATGACCAGCAACCTGCTGGTCGAGAACTGCCACTTCAACCAAGGTGACGATGCCGTGGTGATCAAGGCAGGACGCAACCAGGATGCCTGGCGGCTGAACAAGCCGACGGAGAACGTCGTGGTGAGGAACTGCATAGTCGAGGACGGGCATGTACTGCTTGGCATTGGCTCTGAGATGTCGGGCGGCGTGCGTAACGTCTGGATGCACGACTGTAGGGCTGTTGGTGATGTGAAGGCCGTGTTCTATGTGAAGACCAACCATCGGCGCGGAGGATTTGTGAAGAACATCTACATGGAGCGTGCAAAGGTGCGTTCGGCACAGCGGCTTGTTGCCGTTGATACGGATGTGCTCTACCAATGGCGCCAACTACCCGATTATGACACCGTTTATACGGAGATTGATGGGCTGCACATCAAGAACCTGGAATGTGACTCGGTAGGAATTGCCATCGACCTGAATGGCGACAAGCATTTGCCCATCCGTAATGTGGAGATTGAGGACCTAAGGGTGGGACTGGTGACCCGGTATGCTACCAATATAAATAATGTGGAGAATGTCACAATCAAAGATGCCGAATTTGTCACGTCGAGAGATGGCATTTTGAGGAAAACCTATTGAACACCGAATAATGAAGCACGCATTCCTTTTTTCTTCGTTTGTCGCACTCTGCTGCCTGACGGGTTGCAGCACTGGGGCACGACAGGACTTCGTCGCAAGGCAGGGAGAAACCATCTATATCCAATGCGATACGGCAGGCTTTGAACCTGTGGTGAAAACAGCTTTGGAAATGCTGGCACACGATTTTGCCACGGTGCTCAATGCAGACCTGCGCATCGCCGCTACCCTTGACAGCGCTGCAATGCAGGGTCCCGTTATCGTGACGGACAGCGAGGCGCTTGAAGGCTGGGAGCGTTTTCGCCTGGAAGCCAAGGATGGTAATCTGACCCTCAGCGCCTCGGATGCACATGGCCTGGCATACGGCCTCTTGGAGTTGTCGCGCCTGCTGGGTGTTTCACCTTGGGAATGGTGGGCAGATGCAACGGCACGCAGGCGGAAAGAACTGCGCATTGCCGAAGGCACAAGGATTGACCAGAGGCCCAATGTGCGTTTCCGTGGCATCTTCATCAACGATGAGGACTGGGGCTTGATGCCTTGGAGCTCTCAACACTTTGAGCCGACAGACGTAGCGGGACAAATAGGGCCAAAGACCTACGCCAAGGTCTTCGAACTGCTGCTGCGCCTGCGTGCCAATACCATCTGGCCCGCTATGCACGAAGTCACGGTGCCTTTCTTCCTCGTGCCAGGCAACCGCGAGATGGCAGCACGCTACGGTATCTACATCGGTGGCAGTCATTGCGAACCGATGGCCACCAGCCCGGCAGGTGAATGGCCGCGCCGTGGCGTGGGAGAGTATGACTATGTGAACAATTCGGCAGAGGTCTATCGCTTTTGGGAAGATCGCATGAAGGAGGTGGCAGGACAGGAGATACTCTATACCATCGGTATGCGAGGTGTGCATGACAGTGGTATGCTTGGAGCCAAAGGTGTGGAAGAGCAGAAGGCTGTGCTTGCCCGTGCCATTGCCGACCAACGTCAACTCCTGAAAAAATATGTCAACGAGGATGTGACTAAGGTTCCACAGGTCTTTATACCCTACAAGGAGGTGCTCGACATCTATCATGCAGGACTGGAAGTGCCCGACGACGTGTGCCTGATGTGGTGTGACGACAATTATGGATATATCCGTCACTTCCCTACTGAGGCTGAGGCAGCTCGACAGGGCGGCAATGGCATCTATTACCACGTCTCTTATTGGGGACGACCGCATGATTATCTTTGGCTCGGCACGTTCAGCCCAGCTCTGCTTTACCAGCAGATGACGCTGGCCTACGACAAGGGCATTCAGAAGATCTGGATCCTCAACGTGGGTGACATCAAGCCGGCAGAGTATCAGATAGAACTCTTCATGGATATGGCTTGGGACATCGACAAGGTGAAAGAGATGGGACTGGCAGAACACGAGCGCAAGTTCTATGCCCGTGAATTCGGCAAGGGAGTTTCGACAGACCTCCAGTCGATGATGGAGGAATCGTACAGGTTGGCTTTTGTGCGCAAACCCGAGTTTCTGGGCGGAACACGTACCGAGGAGGCAGATAAACGATATTGGAGCAAAGTGCGCGATCTGCCTTGGAGCAAAAACATCGTGGAGCAGCGTCTCAAAGCCTATCAGCTCCTTTCTGATAAGGCTGAGGCTATTGAAAAGCACATTCCAGAAGACAGAAAGGATACTTATTTCCAGCTGGTGAAGTATCCCGTTCAGGCTGCCGACCAGATGAATCGCAAGCTGCTCTATGCTCAATTTGCGCGACATGGCCTGATGGAGTGGGAGCGGAGCGATGCTGCCTTCGACAGCATCGTACACCTCACGCAAATCTACAACGAGGGAATCCACAACGGTGGTAAATGGAACCGCATCATGGACTACAAACCTCGTAAACTGAGCGTCTTTGAACCAGTGGAGCATACTTTAGTGGAAGAACTATGGCCTGATGAGGCGAATTATATTGCCCAATGGAACGGAACCGAAGCCAAGGGGCGTTTTACTGCATGTGAGGGACTGGGCTACGCTGGTAAAGCCAT
>CAJOLH010000098.1 GCA_905235375.1 uncultured Bacteroidales bacterium | reverse complement strand
CCATCGGCTGCATAGATGTAGTCTATCGAATTGACATTGGCAGTATGGAAAGAGATATTGCAAATATTTCCAAGGTTATCGTAACCGATATTGCCAATCTTCCGATTTAAGTCTTTTACCAATGCTCCATTAGCATTGTAGCTATATTCGTTATTACTCGTCATGCCATCGTAGAAATCCGAAGCCCCTGTATAGGTCAGCTGCCTCTCTGCATAGTCCTCGATGGTCTTCAATTGGTTGCCATTACGAGTAATAACAAGGCTGTCAATCAGACCGTATTGTCTATGGTTGTTCATGCCTCGCGGGAATAGAACGAATCGTTGCTATCATACTATTATTTAAATTGCTGATAGATAGTTCATAAATGTATGCAATTAACCCATTTTACAACCAACTTGCGCATTTCATCACTATAATAATAGCGTTTATCAAGGAAATAGATATTTGCACTATCAAACCATGCGAAATCTTGATGATTAGTGCTATATAGTATGACAAGCATTCTATTATCTCCATAATCATAACTGGATGTGAGGCTGATTGTCCCTCCTTCATCACATTGCATATCAAAAACTATCCAGTTTGAAGGATATTTAGTTCGTCCAGATACTGGGAGTTGTTTGAGCAATCTAACAAATTCATCAACGACCGTCTTTTCCACGATAACAGTATCTTTGATTATATTGCCTGTAATTTTATCATTACCATTGTTAAAGCGCTCACTCATCAAAAATGCATACCTTGTTATATCTTCATCGGTTGCAAATGGATGATCATATGCCTTAATTCTAAGACTATCATAACGACAATCTTTATGAATAGAGTCCTGTGGTGCTATTGCAGTTGCAGCTTGTGCAATCAACAGCAGGGAAATGAATAAAACAAACCTTTTCATATCTCACTTTTTTAATGTTGCTTGAAATTCTGGTAATTTTATAGTAGGAGGAAAAACTTCTAATGGGGTCGTCGATAATGGATCAGATACCCTAATTGTTTTACCCCCCTTGTGATGCTTGCGGGTCACCTGCCGATCGCTTATTTTTCCTAATGCTCTTGCAGTTTCTTGTTCAGAGCCTGTAACGACACGTCTTTCTTCTTTATTCTTAAATTGTTCGTCTTCTGTATTCAGATCTTTTATATACTCTTCTTTGTTACTATTATATTTCTGTCCGTGATCTGCTTCATGTTGAATACCTTCAACAGGAGATGAGGTATAGGTCCCTAAAGTAGGATCATCTAAATCAACTTGTCTAATAGAGCCTCTTTCTGGACTCCAAAAGATTGTGTTACTTTTGTAATCGAATTGATTCCCATCACAGTCATCCGGCCGTATTTCAACGATTGTTACCACGCATGTCATATCCATCTCTAATGCTCTAAGGTTTTTGTCTGCTCCTACTCTTGCAAGTTCGGCCCTCGAAATAGCATATCCAGAAATCAAACTCCATGATGGATTATCTCCCAAAGAATTATATCTACCGTTATAATCTCCTCTGTTCACTGGATCTCCCCCACAATAAGTGTATGGACTCATCCCATAGTACTTTTCTGCCAATGGGTCAATCCTGTCCCACATCGGAGCCATCGCGAAGTACTGGCGTGCGTGGATGTCATAGTTGTCCAGTCCGAAGGTACGGTCAAGTTCCTTGCTCTCGAATTTGTACTTCTGGAGACTCTCGTTCGTGCTGATGTCGCCGATCACACCACCGTATGGATAGTAATGCGTCACCTGCTCTACGGTTCCGTTCTTATTCACGACCAAGCGATTATTTCCCATATAGTCTTGGATGTAGTAGTGCCAACCATCGACTGCGCCATTGGAGTCGAATGAAGCGTAGCCGCCATCGAACAAGTACGTTGAGGGTTGACTGTTCTTCACAGCTTCGCCATCTGGCTGACCCAAGCATGAGGCTCGGGTGCCTCGCATGGATGAGCACAGGATGAAGGAGAAAGTGTGAACCCTTCTGAATATATAACGCTCAAGTATGCCAAAATATTGCATCTGGAGCCAGAAATTATTTCGAATCCAGTATTGAGGGCGAAAGGGATGGCATTCTCTTGGTGATTCCCGAAGATTAGACACCACACGATGCCGCGCCTTCGGTTTCAGCGAATAGAGCGAGAAAGGATTGACTTATCTATGCCTTGTGGTAGAAGATGGTCAAGTTTTTTCAGGGCGAGACAACAGTGGTTTGAGCCGGTGGAATGGTGATGGTTTTTCCATCGATGAAGAGCGTGCCGGGACCGATGCCTGTAGGGGTGGTGAGGGTAACTTGGTGCTTGGTGACTTCGATGCGGATGGGGCCAAAGGGAGTGGGTACGGCTCCGCGCATCCAGTCGAGACCTGCGAGATGAGGTTTCGCTTGCCATGTGGAATAACCTGGAGAAGTCGGTTCGATGCCGAGGAAATAACGGCCAAGCAGATAGACGGGACTGGCACCCCACGCATGACAGAGGGACTTGCCGTAGGGACGACCGTACATCGTTAGGTGTTCGTCGCCCTTCATCTCGGGAATGTACTTCTCCCAGAATGTCGTAGCACCTTCGCGAAGCATGCCGCCCCAGTATGCCTTGATTTCTGACAAAACGTCTTCGTGCAATCCCAGCTGACAGAGGGCAGCGAGTTCGTAGAAGCGCATATAGGGTGTGGTGATGGATGGCACTTCGGGGTTCTGCATCACGTGCTGCAGGATCTCGTGTTGGCGCTGCTCGTCGGCATAGCCATAGAGGATGGCGAACATGCTGGGGAACTTCGTGATCTGGGGGTTGAGGGTTGAGGGGGTTGAGGGGTTTGAGGGGTTTGAGAGGTTTGAGAGGTTTGAGGGGTTCGAAGGGTTTGAGGGGTTTGAGAGGTTTGAGGGGTTCGAAGGGGTTGAGGGTTCGAGGGCGTGGAGATAGGCATGGGCATCAGGGCTCCAGAAGGTATTGTCGATCTTCGCGCGAAGCTCTGTAGCCATGGCTCCATAATCGACATCGGGATAGGAGAGGTGGAGGTTGCTCATCTGCAGATCTGAGAGCGGGCCGATGAGGTCGCGGCACAGCTGCATGGTTTCGAGGCTCTTGCAGAAAAGGATCTGCTCGAAGCAGACGATGCCGCGCTTGTGCATCGGGAAATCGACCCAGTCGATGAAGACCCAATCGTCGGGCTGACCGATGGCCCAACCCTCAGAGAGACGACCCAGACAGTAGTCCATGAGGGTGAGCATACGCGGATACATCTCGCAGACGAAATCGCGGTCGCCCGTATAGAGATAATAGTCATAGACCGACTTGAACCAGTAGAAGGTGTAGTCGAGGATGGTGTTGACGTGCGAAGTGACGGGGTCTTTGCCGCGCAACTGACGGATGGTGCGCTTCACGGTGTCGCTGTCGAAGCGCAGATAATAGTTCATCAGATAGGACTGAATGGCATCGCCCGACCAAGTCCAGCGGTCGCGCTTGATGCCGTCCATCATGAATTCGCGTGTGGTGAGGTCCATCGTGTAAGCCCCGACCTGCCAGATGCGATTCAGTTCCTTGTCGGAACATTCGAACGAGCCGCTGCGCGACGGGTTCTGCGGCAAGTATTCGTACTCCATGCTGACACTTTCGACCGTCATCCCCTCGGGAAGCACTACCTGCACGAAGCGGAAAGCCTTCGACTCGGGGACTACGAAGCGCGGACACGTCTCGACCATAAGCTTGTCGAGCGTCTCACAATAATCCTTGTCGAGGGCTTCGGCTTCGCTTTCGCCGTAAAAGAGTTCGACGAAGCCTTGACCTTTGATGCCGTTGAGGACGATGTAACCCATCGTCTCCTTGCCGAAATCGACAAGAAGGGTTGTGGTTTTCTCTTCCGAAGGTTCGTCGGAAGATGTGCCCGTCAAGACGCGCGTAGAGGCTGCCTTCCATTCCTCGCGGGCAAGACGGAAGAGGGAAGGACGATTGGAGGGCGTATTGAAATTCCAGAATCCTGGGACGAGGTAGATGCCCGAACCATGAGCTACACCGTTTTCATCAATCCAGATCTTGTCCTCATGGGTGACGCGCCAGGAGGAATCGGATTGAATGGTCTCTCCCTCGATGAAGAGGGCAGGAGGCGTGGCGGGGTTGTGGACCTTGATGTTGATCTTGTGACGACCTGCGGGAACCAACCATTCGGTGGGTTCGCCAAACTGCAGCTTGCCATCGAACATGAAGTTGTAGCGACCCTCCACATGGATGCGGATGGTTTCGGGCTTCTCTAATTCATATTCGCGACTGAATTCGACAGTCGCCCAATGGCTGTCCTGTTTCCAGAAGGGTGGGAACATTGCACCGCGTTCGGTGCGCCGGTTGTTGAAGCGATTGCCGAGCCAGATTTCAAAGTCGGCGGGGTACCAAAGCCAGGTCATGGAGGGAGGGGTGAGTGGATTAAGAGAGGTTAAGACGCATAGATATGTAAATCCTCAGCCCAGCCTTCGGTGAAGGTCAGGTTGAGGATAAATGTTGCAAGGAAGATGGACAAACTTTTCATCATGATGGAGTCTTGTCCTATCCATTGTCGGATGCCGATTGAGGTCAGCGCTTGTCAGGCACGCCGTACTGATTCCACTGCTCCTGGTCGAACATCGACTTGATGGCATTCTTGCCTGCATACAAGTCCCGCTTCAGACCGTTGAGAATGGTATGGCATTTAACGCGATGCTTCGAGAGGGCTTCCTCCTCGGCAGCAACAGCTTCGCCTTCACGGGCCATTTCTTCACAGGCTTTCTCAAGACGCTCGATGACGGAAAGGTCATAGCCCTTGGCTTCAAGATAGGAACGATTTTTCTTTAATCCCTCGATGAGCAATTGAGCCTTCTCGATGGGGTCACTGTAGATCTTGTTCATAGCGGATATTAATAGTTGTTTATATGGGTAAGCAGTAAATGGTTTTAAGGCATCCCCCTGTGGGAAGGGGGAATGTGTAATTGTTTGGTGCAAATATAAATGCTTTTTGGCAAATATGCAAAAATATCGTATTAAAAAATCCTAAATCTCCCTATGAAGCTTATACAGTTGCCTTATTTGGATGTCAGATTGAGCTGCTCTTGCTCATATCGGGTGAGCACCCGCTCAAGCTGCTTCATGTTACGCGAGTGCAGAACGGTCTGTGAAATACCCATGTACTGGAAGACATACATGAAGTCGATCGACACCTCCTGTTCGGTCAGATATTTCAGCACGCGGCTCATCGAACCGATGTGGTTGGGGACATTCATCGAATACACGTCGGTGAGTCGCGTACGAAAGCCGACCTTGCGCAGCACCTCATCGGCCTTGGTGGCATCATCGACGATGAGCCGCAGGGTGCCTTGCGGTGGGGTGTCTTCGATGCTGTACGAAAGGATGTTGATGCGGTTGTCGGCCAGGGTCTGGAAAACCTGCCAGCTGGACCCTATGCGGTCCTCGATGCTGACGCTGACTTGTTTGATGATCATGCTGTGTAGTGTTTTTTGTTTCCGATTTGTCGAGATGGACGCTGCAAAGATAATGTTTTTTCCCTAACAAAACAAAAAAACGCACTTTTTTTTACGTTAGCTGATACAACTTTGAATAAAAATACTTATCTTTGCTCCGAAAAATTATTCATAACCCAATTTTGTACGATGAAAAAGATTTTCCTCATTCTGGCTCTTTCGTTACCCTGCCTTTGTGCGGTCATGGCACAGGAGGCATCATTCTCAAAGCCTGCTGCGACCGCCGAAGCCATGGCTTGGTTCAAGAAGGGAAAGTGGAAGAATGGTTTCAAGGTGAACCCTTACGATCACATCAATGTGCAGACGTTCTATGAGCAGTATCAGAAGGCACCTGCCATGTGGGACTCAATTTTCGCCTGGCTTGCCAGCGTTGATCCCGTCAAGATGGAGACAAGCAACAATGCCATGCAATGGAGTCACGCCTATGTGAAGGTGCTTGACCAGTCGCTTCGCACACCCGAGAATTGCCAGTGGGAACAGCATCGTCGCACCATCGACCTGCAATGGGACGTGACAGGTTCGGAACGCTACCATCTGACCCACTCGCCCGAATGTCTCGTGCCACGCAACGAATACAACGAGAAGAAGGATGTGCAGAACTTCGGCTGGGACAAGAAAAAGATTCCTGCTGCCAACGAGTGCCTCGTCATCGACTCCGACCCCAAGCATTTCTATCTCTTCTTCCCCGATGATATTCATCAGGCAACAGGCATAGGCAGGCAGCCGTGTACTCCGCGAAAGATTGTCGTCAAGATTGACTACCTTTAAGCAACCCGAGCGATGACACTTGAGGAATTCAACAAGCGTGACATCAACGACCAGGCCAGCCTGACCGCTGCCCTGGCGTGGGCTTCCTTTAAATATTATATAGAGAACGACCCGCCCATGTCGGACTTCGAGTTCGACATGGAGTTTAAGCAGCTGCAGGCTTTGGAGTCTGCTTCGGGGGTGGTCCTGCCCGACAGCCCGACTCAGCGCGTCGGTTCTGACATACAGGGAGCCTTCGAGAAGCATCGCCACGTCATCCCCATGCAGAGCATCGAGAACGTCTATAGCGACGAGGAACTGCAGGAATGGTTGCGTTCGACCAGCCAGAAGCTAAGGGCAGCTTTCCCTGATGACGAGATTTCGTTCACCTACGAGCCGAAGTACGACGGTCTCTCCGTCTCGCTCGTCTATCGCGATGGGGAGCTCGTCGATGCCGTGACGCGCGGCAATCAGATTGAGGGCGAATCGGTGATTGCCAATGTGCGAACCATACGCAACGTGCCTTTGAAACTGGCTGTCAAAGGTACTGCGAAGACGGCATCGAAGACTGTTTCGAAGGAGCCTTCGCTATTCGATGATCTATTTGCTGAAGAAAGTTCCGAAACCACAGATCAGCTCCAACTGCCCGCCTACTTCGAGGTGCGTGGTGAAGTGCTGGTGCGTGGTGAAGTGCTGATGCCGCAAGGCGCTTTCGACCGGCTCAATGCCGAGAAGGAGAAGAATGGAGAACGTCCGTTTGCCAACAAACGCAATGCTGCCAGCGGTTCGCTGAAACAACTCGATCCGAAGGTGACAGCCAAACGCTAGTGCCAACTATTCCGTCCACCACAAGTCCATAGTCACGTTGGAAATTTTTTACCGCTTGAATTGTCTTTGGTCCAAAGATTCCATCAATCGCTCCAGTGTAATAGCCAAGATTTTTTAATTTTTGTTGTACTTGTTTATTTTGAGATGTGGTAGCAACCTCGACAACAGCATTGTTTGTCTGATAGTTTACGGCGTATAGCGTTCCGCCCAAAACAAAGGCAAAAATCACGACTAAAAATACTGAAAATATTCTATTGAATCTTTTTATCTTTTTTCTTTCTTCTTTTTTCATATCTACTCCTTAAAGCATCGCAAGAAATTTGGGGGCAAGTGCAATGTACATTTACTGACAAACTTCAAGTAATAATCAGTGATATTATGTGCAATTTTACAAAAATATACAAAAAAACTCCAAAGACAAATCTTTGAAGCAATTTTTGTATTTATTATTCTTACGAAATCTTCCTTTCCCTTTCGTACTTTTCTTTATAACTCTTATATTTATCAATCAATTCAAAAAGATACCTTTCCTTTGCGCAGTCGTCCATCTTGTTGTATGCCCTTGTATCCATGAGTCTTGAAAGTGGATCAAACACGTCGCCCTCACTCAAAACCGCCACAACCTTTTCATATAATTTAGTATCTTCTTTGGTTATTATTTTACTCTTTATATCCATACCATTTGTTTGCAAGATTTTAAAATTACCTCTACCTTTTACCGTTTTATTTTCACTTTCATTGACTTTATTTCTAAGTCTATTTTTTGCCATCTGCGCCATACGCTTTAGTGCATCTACTCCATCTCTCATTTAAAATTCTCCTTTTGTTTAACAATGACATTATACAATATATGCCATAACATGTACTAATACTAAAAATGTAAAATAAGGTCTAACATTAACTTAAATTGTTTAATTTTGTATTTTTTTAAAATATTTATTACATAAATATTTTAAATTTTTTTTGCTTGGAATTTATTTCGATTTTATTCGTGGTATTTTTATTTTAATTTTT
>CAJOLH010000097.1 GCA_905235375.1 uncultured Bacteroidales bacterium | reverse complement strand
CAGCATGATTTGCAGGGCGAGATCCTGCATGGCGATGCGGGATATATCTCCCGCCGAGTGGGCATGCTGGCACAGGTGGAGTCGGCACGACGGAAGCTGCGAGCGTGTCGTTTGGGCATCGTGGGCGCACCTTCCGACTGGTTGATAGCAAGCCATGCCGACAAGATGAAGGTGCGTGAATCATTGGGCATCGAACTGATAGACATTCCCATGCAGGAATTGCTCGACGCAATAGCCGACACCCCGCTCGACACTCCTTCTGCTGTGCAAATTTCCTTGCAAAACACTCAAGCCAACAAGGAGCTTGCCATTCGCCAGGCATTGCCCGGTGCTCATCGGATTTATTTGGTATTGAAGACCCTTGTCGAACGTCATCAGCTGCAAGGCTTTACACTGCGTTGCTTCGACCTGCTAACGGCCGTCCACAACACGGGATGTATGGCTTTGGCTCGCTTGAATTCCGAAGGCATTGTGGCGGGTTGTGAGGGCGATGTGCCCGCTATGCTTTCGATGATGATTGCACAAGTGCTGACAAGCATGACTGGTTTCCAGGCTAACCCTGCACGCATCAACCCCGAGACGGGAGAACTTCTTTTTGCTCATTGCACCATTCCTTTTAATATGGTGGAGCATTACGAACTCGATACCCACTTCGAATCTGGCATCGGAGTGGGGATTCGTGGATACATGAAAGAAGGTCCGATAACGATTTTCAAGGTGTCGGGCGACCTGTCACGCTGCTTCATCGAAGAGGGAGAGCTGGTGAGGAACCAAGCCCAGCCCGACCTTTGCCGTACGCAGCAGATTATCCGTCTGGCCGACCCTTCGAAGGCACAATATTTCCTCACCCGTCCCATCGGCAATCATCACGTCATCCTGCAAGGTCATCAGAAGTCATTGCTGCAGGAGATGATGCGTCAGGATAGTTAGTTGCGAAATCACACAGTTCTGGATTGAAGAAGAAGCCAATTAGGGAGGATGAGACGGCAAACGTTGGTAAAAAATCATAAAATCGAGGCTATATAACGTTTTTTTGGCTCAAAAATTTGGAAGATTCGCAATTTATGCGCACTTTTGCAGACGAAACATAATACCTTTTTAAATATGAAACGTATATTGCTTCTATGGGCAGTGACATTTGTCAGCATCGCGTTATGCAATGCACGCGACCGTTATTATATCAAGAATTGTATCGACAAGTGGGAAACCTGCCGCAATGTCGCCATCACCGACAAGGGGGGTGACATCGCCTTCGTTGGAACAAACAAATGTGCCTACGACCGCATTCCTGCGAATCTTGCCAAGCAGATCGACAATCTGAATGATAGTGCCTACTATATCAACGACATCCAGCTCAGCGAGAAGGGGCGCTGGCTTATCAACTACGGCGAAGGGCAGATGCGCTGGCATAGGATTCCGGCAATGCTCAAAAGCTGCCTCTATGAACTGATTGCCGATCGTCATACCATCAAGTCGGTGACCTTCAACGACCATAGTGACTGGATTGTGGTCTATGACAATGGACAGGTGCGTTCATCATTCGCGAGGATGGAGGATTGGGTGAACGATGGCACAGCCAAGCATGGTGCCCTGCGTTTCGCACAGATCAACAACGAGGGCATGATTCTTGCTTTCGAACGCGGGTATATGTTTCTCGGCAACGTCAGCCAGAAGCTGAAGGATGCCTTGCGCGAAGCCTCGTTCGATGTCACCGTCATCAAGTTCACTCCAGAAGGTGCCTACTTCTTCGGTGATCAGAAGGGCAACTCAAAGATATATATGTAAGGCAGCGATGAGCGACCTGAGAAAAGTGTGGCAGGTAGAGATCGACCTGCTCAGCGTGTTGCTCGATGTATGCAATAAGTACGGACTTCGTGTCTGGGCCGATGGAGGGACTTTGCTGGGTGCCGTGCGTCACAAGGGATTCATTCCTTGGGACGATGACATCGACCTGTCAATGCCCCGTCCTGACTACGACCGTCTGCTGTCCATCGGTGACAAGGCGTTCAGCCATCCCTACTTCCTGCAAAGTGCTTACAGCGACCAGGCTTACAGCAGAGGTCATGCCCAGCTGCGACGTTCCGACACGGCTGCCATCCGCCCATCCGACTCCTACCGCCCGTTCAATCAAGGTATATTTATCGACATCTTTCCTCTCGACGGCGTGAGCGATAACCTGGAGGAGACCAACCGCACGGTGGGCGAGGCACGCCGCATCATGAAGCTGCTGAAGGCCTACGACACCCATCTGCTGGCTTCGGGCCGGCTGGGTCTGATATTCCGCAAGCTGAAGAGCCGCCGGCTGGTGAAGCAACGCGGCTGGTCGGCCATTTTCGCCGATGCCGAGTCGCTGCTGCGCTCCATCCCCTGGGACGAGGCTTCGCGCGTGGCAGAGCTGGGCTTCAGCGGGACAGAGATCATCTTCGAACGTCGCATCTTCGACGAAACGGTTTGGTTGCCTTTCGAGCACATACAGATACCCGCTCCCGCAGGCTATGACTTGCTGTTGCGCACACAGTATGGTGATGACTATATGACACCGCAACGCTCCCGGTCCTATCATGGTGAACTGGTGTTCGACACTGAGCATAGCTACACCGAAGTCCTGCCCACTGTATGGGCAGACTACAAACGGAGCGTACCACACAGACTTTTGCACAAATTGCTATCACCACTAAATAACGAGACACATTCATGAACTATTTTATAGAAGTCATTACTCAGAACAAAGCCAAAACCGATATCGACAGCATATACAAACAGCTTGGATATACCAACCTCACACCCATTTGGAAAACCGTCAACCCCGTCTCTCGCCTTGTCGTGAAGCTGATGGGGGTGATCCGTATCCTGACTTGCCTGCACCGTGGCGACACGCTCCATCTGCAATATCCCATGAAGAAGTTCTACTTAACGGCCTGCACATTCGCCCATTGGAAAGGAGCCCGTGTGACAACCATCGTGCATGACTTGGGAGCATTCCGCCGTCAAAAGCTCACACCTGAACAGGAGAACCGGCGACTGAGCCGCACCGATTACCTCATTGTGCATAACGAGACGATGAAACAATATGTCATCAGCCACGGTTTCCATGGTCACATCGAAAATCTCGACATCTTCGACTACCTTATCGATGCCGAGCCACACGACTACGCCTCGCCTCACACACCTTATCGGTTGGTCTATGCCGGAGGCCTTCATCGCTGGCGCAATGCGTTTCTCTATGCCTTGGAGCCTCACATGAAGCAGTGGCAGCTGGAACTTTACGGTCCTGGCTACGATGCCACGGGCAATCAGAATCCGCGCATCCACTATCACGGTTCGCTGAAGGAGCGCGCGCTCATCGAAGACGTGGAGGCAGACTTCGGCTTGGTGTGGGATGGTGCCTCACTCGACGAATGTGATGGATACTGGGGCGAATATCTGAAGATCAACAATCCGCACAAGACATCGTTCTACCTGCGTGCCGGCATACCCGTCATCGTGTGGCAAAAGGCCGCCATGCGACCGTTCATCCTCGAAGGCGGACTTGGCATAGCCGTCGGTTCGCTCCGTGAACTCGACGATATTCTCTCTTCGATGACGCCAGAGACTTACTCTCGCCTGCGTACCAACGCACAACGTTTCAGCCGCCTTCTGGCAGAAGGTCATTTCGCCAAACGTGCTCTCTCCCTCCATTAGTCGCATAGTGCGATAGTCAGGCTTTCTATCTCCCGAACGCTCTTTGGCAAAGAAGTCGGTGTCGGTTTTTCTTCCGACACCGCTTTTTGTCATGTGAGGTCGGATATTTTCGCAAAAGTGAACCGATATTGCAAGTCAAAGTTGTCAAACAATGATAAAAAGTATTCCCGGATATAAAATAATTGAATAAATGTTTGGAGCGAACAAGGTAAATCCGTTTCTTTGCAATGTGATATCAAAATAATATCATTGTATATCTCGGTAAAACTCATAAAAACATTTTATTATGGAAAGTAAAGAGTATGAATTCAAGGGTGGTTCGATGAACGGTTTTATCATGCTGTTCCTGGTGTTGGTCATGCTTTTTGGCATGTTCTATTTCATCGCTTTGACCATTACTTACGAGAATGGATGGTATATGGTTTCTACAGTCATCCTTCTGTTATGTGTAATCATCGGCTGCTGCGGTTTCTCGATGCAGGAACCCAATGAGGCCAAGGTGCTGACCTTCTTCGGCAAGTATGTGGGTACGTTCCGCAAGACAGGTTTCTATTGGATCAATCCTTTCATGAGTGTGAAGAAGGTGTCGCTGCGCGCACGTAACTTCAATGCCGATCCCATCAAGGTGAACGACAAGGCGGGCAACCCCGTGATGATCGGCCTGGTGGTAGTATGGCGCCTCAAGGATACCTATAAGGCGATTTTCGACATCGACACCGATGTAGCCAATGCCAGCACCGTGGGCGGTGCCGCTGGTCTTCGCATGAACAAGTTCGAGCGCTTCGTGGCTGTGCAGAGCGATTCTGCCCTCCGTCAGGTGGCTGGTATGTATGCCTACGACAACGATGGTGACGACACGCACGAGGTGACTTTGCGCAGTGGCAGCGAGGAGGTGAACGACGTGCTGCTCAAGAAACTCAACGAGCGGCTGGAGATGGCGGGTCTCGAAGTGACCGAAGCACGTATCAACTACCTTGCCTACGCTCCCGAGATTGCGGCCGTGATGTTGCGTCGCCAGCAGGCAGCCGCCATCATCACTGCCCGTGAGAAGATTGTGGAGGGTGCCGTTTCGATGGTGAAGATGGCGCTCGACAAACTTTCGGACGAAGAGATCGTTGAACTCGACGACGATAAGAAGGCCGCCTTGGTCGGCAACCTGCTCGTGGTTCTCTGCGGTGACGAGCCTGCGCAGCCTGTCATCAATTCGGGCACGCTGAATCACTAAAGAGGGAGGTGAAGGGACATTAAGGGATAATAAGGGATGTTATGGGACGTCACTTTCGCCAGCAGAAAGTGGGATCCAAGAAACATTAGTCCCTTAAAATCCCTTAGGACCCCTTAGAATCCCATATTGGGAAATGAAAGGTTATGAAAAGAGTTGAAAGATTATTGATGGTCGGTGTGCTGGCGTTTGCCGCAACGCAGAGTTTTGGCCAGCAGATCTCTGGCTCATGGACGGGGCAACTGGACCTCGGAGCGCAGAAATTGACAATCGTGCTGCATTTCGACAAGGATGCCAGTGGAAAGGATGTCTGCACCATGGACAGTCCCGACCAGGGTGCCAAGGGAATCCCTGCTACGCTGAATTTCATCTCTGCCGACTCGGTGAACCTTGCAGTGCCGGGCATCGGCATGACGTATATGGGGAAACTGAATGCAGGTGAACTGAAAGGAACGTTTGCGCAAAATGGCTTTTCTCTGCCACTTTCCCTGAAGCCGGGGGAGGTGAAGCACAATCGTCCGCAGCATCCCGCAGAGCCCTATCCTTATTGGACTGACGAGGTGAGTTTCACCAATGCGAAGGCCAATGCCGCCTTTTCGGGCACGCTTGTCTATCCCGAAGGATACAAGGAGGGCGATAAGGTCCCTGTGTTGATTATGGTAACAGGCAGCGGTGCTGAGAATCGAAACGAAGAGGTTTTCGATCATAAGCCTTTCCTCGTCATAGCTGACTATCTGGCCCGTCACGGCATTGCCTCGCTACGCTTCGATGACCGTGGTGTAGGCAAATCGACAGGCAGTATGCAAGGTGCCACCACGAAAGACTTTGCCGAAGATGCCTTGTCGGGAATTGAAATGCTGCGGGGACTGAAGCGATTCAGCAAGGTGGGTGTGCTGGGACATAGCGAAGGCGGCTCGGTGGCCTTCATGCTTGGTGCGCAAAAGCAGGTCGATTTCATCGTCAGCATGGCGGGTATTGGCGCAAAGGGCGATACTGCCTTGACAGCACAGGCAAACCGCACTTATGAGCTCATGGGAGTCCCTGTGCGTGTCAATGTGGCCCAATATCGTGCGCAGGTGGCTCAATTGAATTCCCCTTGGATCAACTATTTCCTCGACTACGATCCTATCCCTGATATTCAGGGGACCCGTTGCCCCGTCCTGGCAATCAACGGTGATAAGGATGTGCAGGTAATCTCGTCGCTCAACCTGAAGGGCATCGAGACTGCTTTGCCGAAAAACAAGAAGAGCCTCGTGAAGGAATATCCAGGCTTGAACCACCTCTTCCAGCATTGTTCCACGGGTTTGCCCACGGAATACGCCAGCATCGAAGAGACAATCAGTGAGGAGGTCCTTGGGGATATCGCTACGTGGATTAATGGATTATGATTCTATATAACATTATTGTTGTTGGTCGCTTCGCTCAAAATTATAAGAAAATTGATTTTAAAAATTATCAAAAGAAGATGGTCTAAAATAGTCGAGACCAATCTCGTCCTGTTATTCTTATAATTTTATGATTTAATTTTTTGATAATTTTGAGCTATGCGACCACTAAAATGAAATTATGAAAACCTATCGAACAAGAATCAGCGTGGCGCTGATCGTTTTTATCGTCGTGATTCTATTGGTGTGCTTCCTGCCCGGTATCTTAGGAGAGGGCGGCTGGCGAATGCTGCTATCATTGTGCCTTGTGGCTGTGCCAATGTTTTACCTGCTCTATGCCATCAAATATACGATTGATGGCACGACGCTCAAGGTGTCGGTGCTCAGCTTATTCACCGACAAGTACGACCTCACAAGACTGGTGTCGGTGGTACCTACAAGAACGATCCTGAGTGCTCCCGCCTCTTCGTTGAAGCGCATTCGCCTAAACTTCAACGATGGCAATGCCGTGGTCATCTCGCCCCGCTATCAGGAGGATTTCCTTGCCGAGCTGCGCAAGATCAATCCGAAGGCGCAGATTGATGAGAGGCTGTTGTTTTGAACCTCAGGTATTATATCCATTCATGAACCTTTTCTAATATATCTATGGCCAAAAAAGAATCCACCACCAAAAGTTTTGTGCTGCGTGTCGATGGCGCCACCATGGATGCCATCGAGGCATGGGCTGCCGATGAGTTCCGTTCTGTCAACGGGCAGATCCAGTGGATTTTGGCCGAAG
>CAJOLH010000096.1 GCA_905235375.1 uncultured Bacteroidales bacterium | reverse complement strand
ATGGCTTATTTAGAACACCTTCTTTTGATAATTTTTATAATCAATTTTCTTATAATTTTGAGCGAAGCGACCTCTAAAACATAGTTGTTATATAGAAGCAAGTTTAACACACACTTAATACTTTAAGTTTATGAATAAACAAATTCTTGCAATAGCCTTAGGTCTGGCACTGAGTGCCACCACACTTTTTGCCCAGTATCCCACCATCCCAGATAGCGTCAAGGCGCGTGGCGCTGCCGAAGAGGCGAGGTGGAATCAACTTGATCAGGTCGCTTGGCAGAAGGCTGTTCCCATCGTGATGGAGCAGATGCTCGACGGCAAGCCCTTTGTTCCGTGGGCCAACAGTCCATCCGATTTGCGTCAAGCAACTATTCCTGCATTCCCAGGAGCAGAGGGCGGAGGAATGTATAGTTTCGGAGGACGCGGAGGCAAGATTCTCGTGGTTACGAGCCTCGAAGACGATGGTCCTGGAACCTTGCGCGAAGCCTGCGAGACGGGTGGTGCTCGCATCATCGTATTCAATGTGGCTGGCGAGATACATTTGAAACGCCCGATTCATCTTGTTGCTCCTTACGTTACAATCGCTGGACAGACTGCACCCGGCCAGGGCATCGTCGTGACGGGCGAGACGCTCGAAGTCGATACGCACGATGTCATTATCCGTTATATGCGTTTCCGTCGAGGCGCGATGGATGTGGCTCATCGAGATGATGCGTGTGGAGGCAATGGCATCGGAAATATCATCTACGACCATTGTTCGGCCTCATGGGGACTGGATGAGGTGATGTCGATGTATCGTCACGTCTATGCCCGCAAGGCCAATGGCTATGGCGAGAAACTGGCTTGCTGCAATATCACCATCCAGGATTGCATCTTCGGAGAAGGTCTGGATCTCTACAACCACGGTTTCGGAGCTTCGATTGGCGGATACAATTCGCTCTTTGCTCGCAATCTTTTTGCCAACAACATTTCGCGCAATCCTTCGATTGCCATGAATGGCGACTTCAACTTTGTCAATAACGTGCTCTACAACTGGTGGAATCGCTCGATTGATGGCGGCGATCATACATCGCTTTACAACATCATCAACAACTATTTCAAGCCAGGACTTGTCACAGGCTTCGATGCCAACCAGCTCGTGGACAATTACCTCAGGAACTATCAGAAGAATGTCAAGAAGTTCGGCTTCGGCAACTCCGAGCAGGCAGCAGCGAATAGGTCAGGCAAGAAGAAGTCCGATAAAGTTGCTGAGAGAACTCCTGAAATCTGCTATCGCATCCTGAAGCCCGAACATGGCAGGAGTGAGGAAAACAGGAACGATTGGGGCAAGGCATACGTTGCAGGTAATGTCGTGGAAGGCTTTCCGACTGTGACAGCCGACAACTGGGCTGGAGGCGTGCAACCTGCTGGCCTTGGCGATGAACAGAAGATACGTGAGGTGCTAAAGGTGGAAGCTCCCTTCGAATATCATGCACCCCAGAACATCATGGACGCTGAGGCGGCCTACGAATATGTATTAAATAATGTGGGAGCCACCAAGCCCTGTCGCGATGCCGTCGATGAGCGTATCATTCGCAGTGTGCGCACGGGAGAGGCGACGTTCGTGCCTGAAGCCGAGGAATACACTTCGCCTTACAGTCGCCGACGTCTGCCTGCCGACAGCTATAAGTTGGGTATCATCACCAACCCGCAACAGGTGGGAGGTCTTCCTGCCTACACAGGCGAACCTCGCTTGGACACCGATGGCGACGGCATCCCCGACGAATGGGAAAAGGCGAATGGGCTCAATCCGAATGATGCTGCGGATGCACTTCAAATTAGAGAGGATGGGTATATGGTGATCGAATGGTATATCAATGGCCTGTAAAGGCAATTAAGGGATATTAGGGATATGAAGGGATGTTTAGGGACGATACCACGTATGTCTGAAATGGACCAGATAAACATTTGTCCCTTAGAATCCCTTAAAATCCCTTCTCATCCCTTCTCATCCCTTCTCATCCTTTCTTGTCCCTTTACAATAAAGATACACATTTCGTAGAGCAGATACAGCGGCAACGTCACAAGCACGAGCGTAAATACATCGGGCGGCGTGATGATTGCCGCTGCTATCATGATGAGCACCAGGGCATGACGACGGTATTTCCGCATATACGTTGCCTTCAGGAGTCCCATCTTGGCGAGCAGCCAGCAGACAACGGGCAACTGCGCCACCAACCCCATGGTGAAAGTGAGACCAGTGAAGGTGGAGATGTAACTGTCGAGAGAAATATAATTATGAACCGACTCATCGACCTGATAAGTGCCAAGGAAGCGGAAGGAGATAGGGGCGAGGATGAAATAGGTAAGCAAAACGCCGATGATGAACTGCACATAACAGCTCACACCAATAGTGAGGGAATATTTTCGTTCGTTGGAATAAAGGGCGGGGGTGATGAAGCGGAAAAGCTCGAAAATAATATAGGGCGAAGCCAATAGCGCACCGATGCTGACCGAAGCCGTGAGATGCATCATGAACTGTGCTGAGAGTTGGGTGCTGATGAGGTCGATGGAGTAGGGCGTAAAGCGGAACCCTTCGCCGCTGCCGATGAGGGTTGCAATCCAGTCGCTGAGCCTTTCGATGGCCCGGAAGGTGATGAAGTCGCTTTCTTTGGGTGCCAGCAGCAAGCGGAAAGTCTCTTCCTTGAAACAGAACACGATGACCGAAAGAACTGCGACAACCAATACGATGCGTATCAGCATTTGCCGCAGTACTTCCAAATGGCTGCTAAAGCTCATTGTCTCAAGTTGTTCCTTTTGTGCCATATCCTCACCCTAACGGGGCATAAAACGCATCCTTGAAATATTCAACCTTCGCTTTGCCTGAATTGGGAACAACGATGGCAAAGACATCAAATCGCACGGGATAGTTGATGTTGCGCGAACGCATATAATAGTGCGCTGCACGTACGCAACGCGTAATCTTTCGCTTGTCGATTGCATCCTCTGGTCTTCCCCAGGTCGCAGAAGAACGGGTCTTGACCTCTACGAAAACCATTTCGTCACTCACTGGATCGAAGGCGATGATGTCGATTTCGTAGGCATGGTCTTTCCATCGTGTTTCGAGTATCTGCATGCCTTCCTGACACAAACGTTCGATGGCAAGTTCCTCGCCAGCTTGTCCGAGTTGGTATGATGTCATGGGAATAAAATAAAAAAGGAAACCGGCACTCTGGACGTGATGAAACTCCAGTATATAGGTTTTGGGCTGCGGTCCGCCTCCGTAATCTTTCGAATTCCTGCCGGTGGTACCAGTGTTCGTGGCGTCGTCAGGGTCGATAGCGCGCCTTCGGCATACGCTTTACCCGGTAAGTGTAAAAATCGATGAGTTTCCCGCTCTACATATCCGGTTTCCCTGCTGCAAAGGTAACAAGATTATTTCATATTTCCAAATTTTCACGATACTTTTTTAGTAAAATCGTGGATTAGTCTGAAATTATTCGGAAAAATAGTAAAATATCTTATCTTTACACCCCAAGATAGACCAAAAGGTTTTCATCCGAAGCGTCATTTGCCCAATATAAAGACCATACCCATACTTAATGTATGAAATTGTGGGCCGTGGCCGGATTTGAATCCTGACTTTGGATAATACTTCAGATAAATACCTCCGATTCCATTTGCAATCAACTGTGCCTTGATTGAATAACTGTGCGTGAGCGCTTGCTCGATATCATCTACCTGGCGAATATTATTGTTCTCGTTGTCGGTATAATGGGTTCGGCAAAGGCTAAGATTCTGATTGCCTTTGAAAATTGCTGCTAAGCTGATGCCAAAGGAAAAATCCTGACTGAAACTCCGATTGAAACTTATGCTTATCTCGGGACGCAGCGTTTGCAGCATCGTAAAGTCGGGTTTCGCATCGTCGGGATATGGGGCGAGCCGTACCTCATCGTTGCGATCAGCTACAAATCGCATATCGCCCTTCATTTTCATTTGGCGATAGACAATATTGAAGTCTATTGAATACCAGTTCCTTGAACGACCAGGATAGAAGATGATGCTTGACATCGATAGATTGTATTCGAACGATCGGAAGAATTTCACGTTGTCCATCCCCGTAGGACGATCAAATGTCGCCAAAAATCCGGCAGAGAAGTCTTTTAAGATTCTCAGCTCCAGCAATGACGTTTTGTCGTTCCTTTCTATCTCCATGAAGTCCCAGCTTAGCGGACTGCGGTGGTTTATGCTTTGCGACGTGGAAACCTCCGACTGGTTCGAAAGTGATACTTCTCGCGAGAAACGATAGTCGGGGTTGTCTTCTTTTCCTGAGATTCTCACCGAGAGTGTGTCATCGTTTTGGGAAATGATGACTTGGCTGGGATTGTTGACTATCAGCGTATCGTTGGCTTGAGCCAAAATGGTTGCAGGGGCAAACCCGAAGATTGTCAGTAATGCAAATTGAATAGTTCTCATATTAGCGATGTTTTATTGTTGTCCGAATTTTTGTTTCAAGTATTTGAGGGAGGCAGGGCCTTCCATATAGATAATGGTTGCAGTAGGATTATCGGAGGACGAGAAAAATCTCTCGTCCTTGAAAAAGACATAGCGATAACTCCCATCTGTCATTATTGGAAGCTGCAGGAATCCGTAAATCAGATGAGACCCTCTCATCTTGAGTTCTTTCTCTGCTGCTTTCGGCACGTCTTCCATAAAGGTTTCAGCCATCATGTTCATTAAAGCCGTATCCTTCTCTACTACGAGGCTATGGTAATAGGTTAGGTGATATTGCGTCAGACGCGGACTCATTATCTCGACATCGGTGGTATGCGGATGTTTCTTGTACTGCCCGCCTAATACGCGATTGATGGATAGTTCGCTGGTTTGTGCTTGTATAAAGAATGGCATGAGAAGGATTGCTAAAAACAATACTAACTTTTTCATAATGAATTGCGATTTATTGTTCTTGGAACATGTCTTTGAGTTGCTCTTCTATTGAAGGCAGTTCATCCTGACTGATTGTTTCTATCCCTTGGAGCGTTTGCACCATCAGCGCGAACACCTGTTCGCGGTCGGTTATCTCCGCACCGTTGACGTAGGCGTGGAACTCGGCACTGATGTCTTGCCCTTGGTTGAGATGGGTCATGATGAACAACGAGATACCTGCGACAAGGGTCAAAGAGGCAGCGACAAGTGTGCGTGTGACGTGCGTGCGCCGAATCGTGATGCCGTTCTCAGACTTAGCCACTTCGAGATAGCCCATTACGGCCCTTAATTCGTTGAAGTCCGGGTCTTTGCAGATTGCTGCGAACTGGCGCAGTTCTTGTTCCTCTTGTTCTGTGGTCTCGGCTTCAAAATATTTGCTTGATAGCTTTAACCAATATTCTTTATTTTGCATGGCTCAATTCGTTATAACAGTCACGTATAATCTTTCTTGCTCTCGACAACTGCATCCTCACTGCGGGTTCCTGCATTTGTTCCCGAAGAGCGATTTCGGTATAACTCTTCCCTTCCATATCGTGCCATTTCAGGATTCTTTGCTGTAATGGCGAGAGTCGGGAGTCGATGAGGCGTTTCACAGCTTTGTAGCGTTCTGTGCGCTCATGTTCGCCCTCTGATTCAGAGCTGAAGGCAATCTTGTCCTCAAGGCCGTCAAGGCCCTCCGTCGGATGGATATGCTGATGCCGCAGCTGGTCGATGCTCAGATTCTTCACGGTCGCGACAGCAATCTTGTCGGTTTCTGTGTCATCTTTTAGCTTTTCTGCATTTGGCCACAGACGACAGAATGCCTCCTGTAGTGCATCTTCTGCATCATCGTCGTTGTCCAACAGCCTTTTGGCAATCATGAACAATCGACTTCGACTTCGTGTAAACGTTTCTATCAAATGGTTTTCGCTCATTGGGTTGAGTCAACTTTTTTTGTCATCGTCATTCCTTTTGAATGTGGTTCGCTAATATAACGAAAACTTTTCCAATTTGTAACAAAAAAACGCATAACTTTTTGAAGATATGCGTTACTTTTTCATTTTTTTAACTTGTTTGCGTCTCGCAGATGAGATGAGCGATGTCATTGAGCTTTAAGCATTGGTTTCGACTGATGGTAAGCTGTTCGTTGTGATGCTCCCAAGGTGCAAGAATGAGAAGTTGTCCGCTTGCGCAGGCCTCCATGCGTGCGCCACTGGGTTTGGCAAGATCGGTAAAACCGTTTTCCTGTAAGAAGATCAGTGGCAGGCCTTCATTGAAGGCTGCTCGCATTACGGCTTTTTCGCCTGGAGATATGGAGGGAGAGACGAGCACCGCTCCCTGACGAGCGGCTTTGAGATAGCTGTCTGTGGCAGATTTAATCTCAGATTCAGTGAGTCGGCGTGAACATTGAACTTGCTGTTTCATGGGGCGGTCGAGCAGGAAGCGATTGCCGATAGCAGAGAACTCGATATTTGCAACTATAACATTGCGTTGTACGCGGAACAAGTCAGGATGCTCTCTCTTCATCAATAGTCGTCGGGGATTGTCCTCCAAATAGTGCAACCATGTGTCGAGTTGGTTGGAGCGTAGTAGCAGTTTATCGTTGTAACCTCGGGCAAAAAGCATTCCATGGGTGCGGTCTTCGCCTTGTCGGTCGTGTTGTTCAAACCCTTGATTAGTTTTTTCGGAGATAGGAGAGATTCCGAGAACCAGTTCACGGTAATGCCTATTGCAACTCTGCTTGAAGCCTCGAAGGGCCATTCCAAGTGGCTTCTCCATCTTTTCCTTGACGAAGAGGATACCATGAAGATGGTCCGGCATCATTTGAAGAGCTATGACCTCTATCTCTGGGTGGTATTCTGAAGTTGCCCACCATTCATCGGCCACGCGTTGCCCGAGCGCAGATAGTTGTATGCGTGGGGCATTTTCACTATCCGTAGGAGCATCGCTTCTGCCTACTACTTGTCCAAAGATGGATCTGCGGCCTTCTGTCACCATCGTTATCATGTAGATTTGGCGATCGGTATAGTCGTGACCAACGCATCGACGCAGCATCGACGGCTTCTTTTCGCTGGCATAGGCCCTCTGTGCCTCGAAGGTTTCTTTCTTCATGGGGATTTTTTGTCGTTATTACTGTTTTGCTGTTCTGTTTTGCTTTGTTTTGTATGTTGCGTTGGCAACGCAACATACGGAACATTTCGTCCTGTTGCTAACTCTTGGTTTACGGGAGGAAATGGAGCGCGTAGGGACGTTGACGTTCCATCTGCTGCGAGAAATGGAACGTGTAGGGACGTTGACGCTCCGTTTGCTGGGGGAAATGGAACGCGAAGGGACGTTGACGCTCCGTTTGCTGCGGGAAATGGAGCGCGTAGGGACGTTGACGTTCCATTTGCTGTGAGAAATGGAACGCGTAGGGACGTTGACGCTCCATTTGCTGTGAGAAATGGAACG
>CAJOLH010000095.1 GCA_905235375.1 uncultured Bacteroidales bacterium | reverse complement strand
GTTAAGGATGACAAACTGCAAGTGGAAGAGTTGAATAACCCGTTGAACGATGCGATGAAGGCTCGCGACCTCTTTAACGACGAAGTTGCGGCTTGGGGACAACTATCTCCTTCCATGCAGGAGATTTATTATCAATTGTTACATGATACACCGGAATTCGAAGGGTTCTTCAAGCATATCTCATATATCCCATCTGCACAAAAATCTTTCTGGGGAAGACTTTTGAATGCTCAGCCCGACTTGACACAGTTGATATTGAATGAATATCAGGGGAAGTTGTGCAGTCATGCCGATTTCAATTCGATAGCCAGGCAACATCCGATTGAGTTGGCATATTGTCTGGCTGTAATTGGTGCAGATGACCTGTTTTCAATCACTCCTCCATGGGTATTGCGTAACTATCCGCAGGTGGTGAACGTGATGAGTCAGCTTCGCAGCTATTCGTGTGGCGAATGTGAATATTGTCGCCTACAGCTGGATGCTCATCATGGGCTGAAGGATTTGTTCGGATATGATGAGTTTCGCACATTCGATGGGGTCCCTATGCAGCAACAGGCTGTCGAGTCAGCCATCCGTGGCGAGTCTCTGCTTACGATATTTCCTACAGGAGGTGGAAAATCGCTTACATTCCAACTTCCTGCATTGATGGCTGGCCGTAATGTGCATGGTCTGACCGTGGTCATTTCGCCTTTGCAGTCGTTGATGAAAGATCAAGTAGATAACTTGGCGGCACATGGAATCAGTGATGTTGCTACCATCAACGGTTTGCTCGACCCCATCGAGCGGGCTGTTGCCATCAATCAGGTAGAAGAAGGTACCGCCAACCTGTTGTATATTGCCCCTGAGATGCTTCGTTCAAAAACCATCGAGCGACTGCTGATGAATCGGAATGTTGTCCGATTTGTGATCGACGAGGCACATTGCTTCTCGGCATGGGGGCATGACTTCAGGGTAGATTACCTCTATATCGGCGATTTCATCCGTCAGCTGCAAGAAAAGAAGCATCAGACGCAGCCCATTGCCGTATCGTGTTTCACGGCTACGGCAAAGCAGAAGGTAATTAGCGATATTTGTGACTATTTCCGGTCGAAGCTGGGCGTGGAGCTAAAGGTTTTTGCAGCGAATGCAGAACGCAAGAATCTGCGTTATTCAGTGTTGCATGCCGACACGGTTGAAGAGAAATACAATCTGCTTCGCTCACTTATTCTTGGTCACAATAGCCCATCGATTGTCTATGTTTCACGCACCCAGCGCACTCGTGAACTGGCGGAACATCTGATGAAAGATGGCATCAATGCCCTTGCTTTCAATGGAAAGATGGATGCTGAGGAAAAGGTGCGCAATCAAAATGCCTTCATGAATGGCAAGGCACAAGTGATTGTTGCCACTTCGGCTTTTGGCATGGGTGTTGACAAGAAGGATGTGGGGCTGGTGGTGCATTATGACATCAGTGATTCGCTCGAGAATTATGTGCAGGAGGCAGGCCGAGCCGGTCGTGACCCCAATATGCAGGCCGAATGTTATGTGCTTTATGCCGACAGTGATCTTGACAAGCATTTCATCCTTCTCAATCAAACCAAGCTTAGCATCAGCGAAATCCAGCAGGTATGGAAAGCTGTCAAGGAACTTACTACCAAGCTCCAGCAAGTCAGTTGTTCGTCGCTGGACATTGCTCGTCAGGCAGGGTGGGGAGAAGATGTCATCGATTTGGAGACACGCATCCGGGCTGCTCTTGCTGCCCTTGAGGATGCAGGATTCATCCATCGTGGCAGCAATTCCCCTCATCTGTTTGCCACGAGCATTTCTGTCAAAAATATGGACGAAGCGCGTGATCGCCTGATGCGTTCACCGCTGTTCGACGAAAAGTCGCGCGAAGAGGCCGTCCGTATCATACGGTCACTGATTAGTTCCCGTGCCACAGCCGAAGGCAGAGGAGCAGAAGCCGAAAGCCGAGTAGATTATTTGGCCGACCGTCTTGGTTTGGACAAGGCTACTGTCATCAGGAATGTAAACCTTATGAGGCAGGAAGGTTTGCTGTCCGACATGCGTGATATGCAGGCCTTGATCAGCAAAAGCACAAGCCATCGTAATCTTGACCTGCTGATGAAACTGGAGCAGTTTCTGTTGCGTCAGTTTACGGAAGAAGCTCGTCGGTTTAGCTATAAGGAATTGAATGAGGAAGCACTCAAAGCGGGATTGGCCTATTCTAATGTCAAGCGTCTGAGAAGGTTGCTCCATTTCCTTATGCTCAAAGGTTATATCGTCAAACAAGAGCATAGCAATACAGGAATAGTAAATGTTCGTTTGCAGGCATCGCAGGAGGTCTCGAAGCGACATTTTGAACGACGAATGGATATCTGCCGATTCATCATAGACACTATCTGCGCAGGCAAAGATTTAAGCAAGGACTCCGTTCTGGTCAGCTTTTCGGTGGTCGAATTATTGCTGCAATATATTTCTAATAAGCAGCAGGATGTGTTTGCCGATGGCGATAGTCCAAACATCACCGATGTGGAGGAAGCTTTGCTCTATCTTACGAAGACTGAGTTGATGAAGATTGAGGGAGGCTTTCTTGTAATCTATAATACGATGCAGATTGATCGTATCGCAGATCGAAGGGCACGCTATGGGAAAGAGCAGTATCGTCTGCTTGATGAATTCTACAAGCAACGCATTCGGCAGATTCATATTGTGGGAGAATATGCCAACCTGATGGTGCGCGATTATGACGCAGCTCTTCGTTTTGTGAGTGAATATTTTACTATGGACTTCCGCAAGTTCATCGGTAAGTATTTCAAGGAGGAGCGACGTGTTCAGATTGACCAGAATATCACTCCTGCCAAATACAAGAAACTTTTTGGAACGCTCTCTGAACGTCAGCTCGAAATCATCAAGGACAGCCAAACCAAATGTATCGTGGTCGCTGCTGGTCCAGGCAGCGGAAAAACCATGTTGCTGGTTTATAAGTTAGCATCTTTGCTGTTGCTTGAAGATGTGAAGCATGAGCAGCTGCTGATGCTCACCTTCTCGCGTGCTGCGGCTACGGAATTCAAGAAGCGACTGATTGATTTGGTGGGTGGAGCCGCACACTTTGTGGATATCAAGACGTTCCATTCTTACAGTTTCGACTTAATAGGGAAACAGGGCAATTTGGAGGAAGCCGAAAGCGTCGTGAGGCATGCTGCCGAGATGATTGAAAATGGAGAGGTTGAAGCATGTAGGATTGCCAAGAGTGTACTCGTCATCGATGAGGCTCAGGACATGGGCGCCGATGATTTCCGACTGGTTCAAGCGTTGATGCATCAAAATGAGGAGATGAGGGTCATCATGGTTGGGGATGATGATCAGAATATCTATGCGTTTCGCGGTTCTGACTCACGGTATATGCAATCCATGATTGGGCAGGAGGGTTCCAAACTGTATGAGATGACCGACAACTACCGCTCTTCACGAGCCATTGTGGAATGTGCGAATCGCTTTGTGGGGAAGATACCGAATCGAATGAAGCGAACACCAATTCGTTCGGTAACATCTGAAGTTGGTTTGGTAAAACGATTGAACTCTCTGCAGGATGCCAATCTGAAAGTGCCGGGCACTACAGCAATACTGACACGAACCAATGAGGAGGCTTTGCAGGTGGCATACGAAGTGGAACAGCGTGGATTGCATGCCACAGTCGCACAGTCGATGGGAGATTTTCGCTTTAGCAACCTGGCTGAAGTCCGTTTTTTCATGAAGAAAGTCTCGGCTTCTGACGGAGAAGTGTCAATCTCGCAAGAACAGTGGAACAAGGCAAAGCAGCTCACATTCGAAACTTACAGCACCAGTCGATGCTTAAACGTCATAAAGCATTTTCTGGCAGATTTCGAGAAGACACATAAGACGTATTATCACAGTGACCTGCGCGAATTTATCTTCGAATCCAATATCGAGGATTTCATCACGGCGGAAGGCAGTTCAATCTTTGTCAGCACGATTCATAAAGCCAAGGGACGTGAATTTGATACGGTTTATCTGATGTCTCAAGTGCCCGATTGCGCTGCTACTGAGGATATGCGGGCCTATTATGTAGGGCTCACACGAGCCAAGAGGAACCTTTACCTGTTGACGAATCCACCAAGCCAATCTTCTTCGGTATTTGTTGCGTTAAATATGCACGATGTCTTTCTCGACTTCTTCAAGCATCGCAAGGACATCATTCTGCGTCTCCGAAGTGGTGAATCTTTGAACTATCGCGATGGTTACCTGCTCAGCGTGCGAGGTGATAATGTGGCTCAACTTTCGAATGCAGGGAAGGAAAAACTGAAATTTTGGGAGGATAAGGGATATGTGGTCACAGGAGCCGAAGTTAGTTATGTGCTGGCATGGCGTCCAAAGGAAGCAGTTAATGACCACGCAGTTTGCTTGGCAAACATTGTCTTGACAAGAAAGGAAGAATAGGATCAAATATTTCTTAATAAACCGCGACATGAAGGTGCTTTTTATTATTCCGGGATCAGGAGATTCATTCTATTGCGGGAATTGTTTCCGTGATAACCTTCAGGCAATGGCACTGCGAAAGGCTGGGCATGAAGTAGTCATTATGCCTCTATATCTGCCATTGAAACAAAATTCTTTTCAGGGAGATGTGCCGTTGTTCTTCCCTGCCACTACCTATTATGTGGAACAGAAAATGTTTGGCAATCGAAAGATGCCGTCGTGGTTGAAGCGAATGTTGGGATCTGACGTTTTGCTCGAAATGGCTTCCTCGCTTTCGGGTACAACTTCTGCCGAGGGGATGGAAGGAATGACGCTCAGCATGATAGAAGGCGAGGGGCTGGCGTTTGAGGAGAATGTGAAGGAGTTGATCGACTGGGTGAAGCAGACTGAAAAGCCCGACATCATACAACTGTCCAGCTCGGAACGTGCTTTAGCCCTCTCAAAAGACCGCTATGACGACATGATTTTGGCAAACTGTTTGACTGAACTTTATAGCGAGTTAGTGTAAGAACACACTTTTGACAATATGAACGAGGAACAGCAATATATCAATTTCGACGAGTATGTGAAAGCAAGCGACGTGCGGATGCTTGGCGAGTGGCGATAGGTCTGCAGGCCGTTGATGGCTTGCAGACTTCGGAATACTTGCAGGAGACGGCGCGTCGGAACATTGAAGGTGAGATCACCATCGATGAGGCACGTGAGCTTGTCAAACAATATTACATTGCCAGAGTTGTTCGTGACGAAGATGATGCCAACACGGAAGAAGCCGACAAGGCGTCGAGCAACATATCAAAGTTGCTCCAGACTGATGCCTTTTCATTTAGTGTCGCAGGGCTGGCTTCGATACACCGATCCATCTTTCAAGGAGTATTCAAGCATGCAGGTCGTTTCCGCGAATATGACATTTCGAAAAAGGAATGGGTATTGCGTGGAGAGAGCGTTATTTATGGCCGCTGGCAGGACTTGAGTGAAACCATAGCATTCGATATTGACCAAGAGCGACTGTTCGATTATTCGCCTTTGAATAAAGAGCAGATGGTTGAACATCTTGCAAAGTTTACTGCTGGATTGTGGCAAATACATCCCTTTTGCGAGGGCAATACGCGCACTACGGCAATATTCATCATCAAATATCTTCGCTCTCTGGGTTTCAGTGTCAACAACGAATTGTTTGAATGTTGGTATTTCCGCAATGCCCTTGTTCGCTCCAACTATCGCAATCTGGAGAAGAATATCAATTATGAGCCTATTTTCTTGGTGCGTTTCTTCCGCAACCTGTTGCTTGGCGAGAACTATTTGTTGAAGAATCGTTACATGATGATTGATGCACCAGAGGAATGGAAGATGCCAGATGGAGAACAAGCACAGGATAAGCACGGGACAAGTACACCAATAAGTACAGGACAAGTTGCATACTGACATTCCAAATATCGTGAACCTGATACATGCGATAGGTGGAGACAAAGTGACCGTAAAAGAAATGATGAGCAGAATAGGACTTCGGGGCCGTGACAATTTTCTCACCCTGTACTTGAATCCTTCTATTTCAGAAGGTTTCGTTCGAATGCTCTATCCCGATTCGCCACGCCACCCTCGCCAGAAATATCTTTTGACGGTAAAGGGATTGGCCTTGTATCATGAGTTAAAGAAGAATACATAATTTATGCCAACATTTCAATCACTCAGAGACCTGATTCGAGGACTTCAACAGGGCGAAAAACTGTTGAATGATATGTTCCTGAAGAGGAAGACTATCGCGGTGAATTATGAAGTAGCACTGGAGACACTTGGTGGCGATGAGAATAGGTTGACAAGGCTGATAAAGTATGGAGTTATTGAGCAGACAGGTGACTCATTGGAGCTATCGGACGTCTATCTTCGATTCTTTGAGGAAGTTTTGTCGGCCAACGAGATTATCAACATAGCATTTGTAAAGACATATATCGATAAACTGAATCTGGACATCAATTCTTATCTGGTTGAAGAGAACAAGGCTCGCAAGGAAAAGATAGCGAGGGAGATTCGTTATACATTCAAGCGCATTGAAAATACGACTCGCAACAATGTCAAGGATTTGAAGCACAAAGTAGATGACACTTATAAGCAGGAGCCTAACTTCAAAATCAAGGAATTGAGGTTAAATGATTTCGATGAAAAGGCGAAGCACATAGGGGAACTGATTCACCAGACAGAATCGCTAATTGACAAGCAGTCAATTTTCTTTGCCAATATGGACATAGGAATGAGGCAAACCATCAGCGACGTAAAGGCTGGCTTGCGCGACTCTGCACATGGACTGATTGCTATTACTGCACAGATTATTGACTATTTGAATCGAATTGAATATCAAAGTCGATTGGTGAAAAAAGTGCGCCAGTTGAAGTACCTCAAAGATCAGTTCATGATAGAAGAAGGCACGGATATCAAGAAAATGCTGGCCAACACAAATGACCTTTGGATGGAACGTCAGCCCAAGTACATCACCCGTGTATCGTTGGACTTCCTGCGTGACGATGATGCTGCACTCGAAATTCTGAGCAATACTCGTGCCCGTCTTTCAAAGAAGGCAAACATTAAGTCGCGTCTGGCTCCTAGTATCGATAAACGGTATCTGGAGGAACAACCAGAAACAAGTCGTATGTTTGATCATCAGGGAATCATCAATGGCTTTTTAGCTCAAGGAAATGATCTTTTCCGTTACATCTGGCTTTACAAGTTTGAACAGGAAACTGATGAGGAGAGCCGGCTTGTTCTCTTCCTGCAACTGGCTTCTCAATACAATGAATACTTAAGATATACATCCGAAACCGGATTAAGTGGAAATATTGAATATCCAATCATTTATCCTAAATGAAATATACAAGCGAAGTATTCCAACGCCTCAGCCGAGGACAGTTCATTTCAAGTAACAGCATTGATGCTGTGACACGTGCCATATATAATGACATTGAAGACAACCAGCAGGAATATGAGGACTACTTTAGTCAGATAGACTTTCAACTTAGTGCAGGCGATGGTTTTTATTATTTCAGCCGAAAAGAAGCGAAAGTGATTGTCGAGAACAAGTTGCAGTCTTTGTTCTCATGGATTGAATATCTCGATTTTCTGAAGACTTACGATACATCGTTTGATGCAGGCACTCAGTTTAGTCTGGCTCAGATAGAGGTGCGGTTGTCATCTGACTTGGAACTGAAAGAAAAGATATTACCCCTGTTCCCTGAAAAGACGTCCACTCGCGATAAGATTGAGTCGTTGGCGGGTTCATTGGTGAATATGGGCTTTGCCGAACAAGTGAACGAGATGGAAGGTATCTATCAGGTGACATCTGCCTTCCATTATATTGAGCAGATTATCATGTCCATAAATATTGACGAGGAGGCGAAAAATGAGGTGCCTGAATAGAATCATATTTATCAATAGTGCACATGTGCCATATGCTGAAATCAAGTTAGACGGTAATGTGCACTTCATCGGTACGCAAGGTGTAGGAAAATCTACATTGTTGAGGTCAATCCTATTTTTCTACAATGTGGATAAAGGCAAATTGGGCATTCGACCGCAAGACAAGCAGAAACCATACGATGAATTCTATCTGCCCTATCCTAATTCCTATATTATTTATGAAGTGTGTCGCGAGAACGGCAGTTTCTTTGTGATGACATTCATTTCGAGAGGACGAACGGCCTTCCGCATCGTGGATTGTGCATTCGACAAGCGATTTTTCATTGAAGACGATGGAAACGTCAGATATGAATGGGGAAGGATCAGTGAACAGATTGGTGCCCGTGTATTCAAAAGCAATATCATCCACGGCTATGAAGAGTTCCGCGATATCATCTATGGTAACTGGCAAAATGTGGTGAAGGAACTTCGTCGTTTTTGTATTCTCGAAAGTCCGAAATATCAGAATGTCCCGCGAACCATTCAGAACATCTTCTTGAATCAGAGTCTGGAGTCGCGTGTCATAAAGGATACCATCATCGACTCGATGGACTTCGCTGGCACTGGCATAGACCTTAATTTCTATCGCGAACAAGTCAAGGACTTTCGTCAACAGTATGAAGACATCTGGAAATGGTACAAACGAGAAAAGAACGGAAAGGTGAAGGTTCAGACTGAAGCCGAGAATGTTGTCATCTCACGATATACTCAGTATGAATATACTCGCAGAATCATTGCAGAACTTTGTGGAAACTTGAACTTTGCTCTTGGGCGTGACATAGAGCGCCTTCCTCAGATTGCGAACCAGGAGAAGGAATGTTCTGCCGAATTGAATAGAAAACGACTCCAACTTGAAGGGGAATCGAAGAAATATAACGATGAACGTGATAAGTTGAATCGAGACGATGGCGCCTTGAAGTCATTTCTGGATACAGTCAAGAGCAAACGACTGTATTATGCAGAAATAGGTATTGAGATAATAGCCTCCAAAATATCTCAGGAAAACGAACTGAAACTGCAAAAAGCAAGTTTGGAGAATCAGCAGCGAACCCTGACAGACAAGAATCAGGGTGTAAAAGCCAAATACGATTCTTTGCAGAAGGAGGCAGACAACCAATTACGCGAATTTAAGATTCAATCCCGGCAAAAGGCCATTGAGATAGACCATGAGTTGATGGAACTGATTACTCGCCTTCAATTAGCATTGAACGAGAATCAGGAGACCATAAGAACAAGTTATCAGCAGAAATTGGACGAGAATCGCCAACAAGAGAAAATTGCTTTGGAAGAAAAAGGCGATTGCAAGTTGAAGGAACAGAAAATCCAGCAACTGAATCCTTTCGAAGATACGATGGCTGAATTGAAAAAGAAAATTGCCGAGCAGCAAGCAAGGTGTAGCCAGTGTCTGCAGGATGCCTCTCTAAAACAGCAGGAGATAGATCGCATCACTAATGATGTCGCGCTAAAACGCAAAGACTTGGAGAATGAATGCGCTCGGGAGATTTCACAGATTGAGAACGAGATTCGAATTGTCAGCGAAGCCGTCCAAAAGTGCGAAAATCTTCTCAACCGCCAGCAAGGTTCGCTCGTTGAATGGTTAGGCGAAAATGTCAAGGGCTGGGAAAGAACGATAGGAAAAGTCCTTGATGAGGAGGCCGTGCTGTACAATACCGCGTTGAATCCCCAACTCATTGAAGCTTCCGATAGTATTTATGGCGTGAAGATTGATGTGCGGAACATTGACAAGACCATCCAAACACCAGAAGAAATCAAGAGGCAGAAGGGCAGATTGGAAGAGCGAATCAAGGAACTCAAAAGGCAGCAGTCGGCTCTCAAGCAAAAACTTGATAAGGACATTGAGGAATTGGAACGAAAGCCCAATGCTCTCATCAAGACGCTTCGGATGGAAAAGATGACACTTGATTCAGAATACAGACAGCTTCCTTTGCGAATAGAAAACTGTCAGAAGGACTTCCGCCGTTTGGAAGAACAACTCCAGGCTTGGCGGAATAAAGAACTCGAAGCCATCCGTCTTGCAATGGGACAAGTGGAAACAAGGTTGGAAGAACTTAATAAACAAACCAAAGATCTCTGTTCGCGAAGAGATAAGGAACTGGACACGTTGCGTTTATCCTTCAATAGGCAAAAGAAGAACGCTTCGGAGGAAGCCGGTAAGCGAAAAGAAGTCATCAGGAAAGATGCTGAACAGAAAGAGCAACAGACAGCCATCAGCAAAAAGGAATTGGAATATCAGATGGATGCAGAACTGAAAGGTCTTGGCGTAGACGTCGAACAACTGGCAGCAGTTCGTAGGCAACTACAGGAAGTGGATGACGCATTGGGCTATATCGAACATCATCGTTCAGATTATGTCGGTTGGCTGAACGACACGAAGGAATACTTCAATCAGGAACAGGCCAAAAAGGACGAACGAAAGCAAGTCAAACAAAAGATAAATGACTTGGAGAACAAGTTCGATTTAAGAAGAGAGAAACTGGAGAGTGAGATTAAGTTGCTGTCGGGAGAACTTAGGAATTTGCAGGATGAACAAAGGAAATTGGAAGATGCAATAAAGAATGTCAATGCTTTCTTAGTTAATCCATCTTGTCCTCCTGAAATAGCGACAGCTGAGAAACAGGAAACCGCCAAATCGCTCTCTACCATTTTGGACGAACTGCGTGACAACGTTAGTGCTCAACAAAGGAAGATGGAGGAATTCAAACAGTCCGTCATCCAGTTCAAGAACAACTTCTCACCTCAGAACACGTTCCATTTCCGTACTGAATTCAATTCTGAGTCTGACTATATTGAGTTTGCTGCCGAGTTGAATGAATTTTTGATTAACAAGAAGATTGAGGAATATCGGGTGCGTACAAGTTCGCAATATGCCACCATCATCAAACGCATAGCCAGAGAAGTAAGCGATCTTAACAAGCATAATGCTGAAATCAAACAGACTATCGGTGAGATTAACCATGATTTCCGCGATAATAACTTCGCAGGCGTCATCAAGGAAATCGAATTGCGTGCAGTGGAAAGCAATGATCGACTGATGCAGCAATTGCTAAACATCAAACATTTCGATGATGAATACGGCTTTGATATTGGCCAACTGAATCTTTTCACCAACGAAGATAATCTCGACCGCATCAATCAGAAGGCCGTAGATTTGTTGATGCGTTTTATAGACATGATGGATGCTGAGCCTAAGCGCGAGCGCATCACCTTGTCCGACACCTTCAAGTTGGAGTTTAAGGTGAAAGAGAATGACAACGACACTAATTGGGTAGAAAAGCTTTCGAATGTCGGTTCTGATGGAACCGATGTCCTTGTCAAAGCTATGGTAAACATTATGCTCATCAACGTATTCAAACGCAAGATATCACGAAAGTTCGGCGATTTTAAACTGCATTGTATGATGGATGAAATCGGCAAACTGCATCCCAACAATGTTGAGGGAATCCTAAAGTTTGCCAATGTGCGTAACATTTACCTGATCAACAGTTCTCCTACTACCTACAATGCTCAGGCTTACAAATATACCTATTCTCTAAGCAAAGATGGGGCTAACAACACAGTAGTGAAAACACTTTTGACCTTTAGATGAAGAAAACTGCTGGACTCATAGAAAAGCTGATGCGACTTGCCGGTGGAGAAACATTGCCATCCAGTACACTCCGAGGAGACTGGTTCGAGCAGATGGAGGCAGATGGAGTCCTGGTGACAGTTACTCACGGAAGTCGCAAATCAATGCGAGCCATCAGTACTGATTTGCTTCGCCGCTATTTGGCTAGTCAATACGACTTACACGATTTGAAAAGTGTATTGTCGCTCCTTAAGGCTGAAGAGGCAGGCCGTGCTTCGCAGGTTAATGCTACAGGCGATAGCAAATTTGTCCGACAACGAACCTTCAAAGGTTTTCTTGTCAATAGTTATCAACCCATTGATGCCACAATCAATGGCGCATCAATCTCTATTTTCCCGCCTGATGGTAGTTTCGTGTTCATAGCAGACTATAAGCAATTCACTATTTCGCCTGATGTGGTGATTATTGGAATCGAAAATGCAGAAAATTTTCGACATATAAAATGTCAAAAGTATCTTTTCTCAGCCTATGAGAAAGTCCTTTTTGTTTCACGTTATCCACAAAATGGCGATTTGGTCAGTTGGTTGAAGTCTATACCTAATCAATACGTGCATTTCGGAGATCTCGATTTGGCAGGTATTGCTATTTATCAAAATGAATTTTTCAAACATTTGGGGGATAGATCTTCTTTCTTTTTGCCTGATGACTTTGAACATCGAATCAGCAACGGGAGTCGCGAACGTTACTCCGACCAATTGCCTCAATATGGAAAAATGAAAATCGAAGATCCTCGTGTTGAACCTATTCTTGCTTGTATCCATAGGGAGCATCGCGGATATGACCAAGAAGGATATATATTATTTGACGAAGCAATCATGAGGAACTAAATAGGCGAGTATCGAACAAATCTCAGAATTATGGAAACAATACTGCAAATCCTGACGGAGAAGTACGATTTGATAGGGCTGTTTGTCGGCGTGGTTGTTGTGATGGTGGTTGTCATTTCGGTGATTGATGAGGTGAGGAAGAAAAGAGCGAAGGAGAAGTTGGAGAGAGAAAAGATGGAGAAGAAGGAAATGGAGTTGGAAGCTGCAATGACAAAAGCTGAGGAAGAGAAGAAGACATGAGCCAATATCTGAGCGAGAAGTTGAGACTCCTTTCCTTCTGCTGTATCATGCTGGTCCTGTATATTCATTCGGGCTTTCATTTTACGGAGGCAGAAGCGGGAGACATGATGCTGAACCATTATCTTCAGGAGTGCATTTCGGGCATGTTGGGCAGACTGGCTGTGCCTATGTTTTTCGCAATGTCCGGCTTTCTCTTCTTCAGGGGAACTGAAGAATCCATCAAGGTCGTTTATCGGAAACTACGCAGAAGAATAAGGACGCTCTTGATTCCGTATCTTTTGGCTGCATCGTTTTTGCCGACTGTCTTCCTGCTGCTGAAACTGACAGGGTTGCTGGACTTTCTGGTTTCCAAATCATTCTATTATCTGACCGAACCATGGTGGAAGATCCTGTTCAGGGTTTTTCTCTACAATGTTCCCGATGAGGGGCCGTTTGCCTTTCATTTGTGGTTTTTGCGCGACTTGATTATCGTAGTTTGTTTCACTCCGTTTCTCTGGAAGTTGAAGCGAATCAGGTTCGGACTTGAGGCGTTTATGCTGGCCATGTTCGTATTGTTCCTTTTTGAGGTGAGGTTCCCTCCCGCTAAGGCTTTCCTATGGTTTTGTTTGGGTGCCCAATACTTTCAAAAGCTGGTACAAACATCATGGATTAAGGGAGGGGCTATTGCGTATGTCGTTATCAGCCTTTTGCAGATTGTTTTCCCGAATGACGATTGGCGCTACGTGGAAGTTCCGCTGACAGCTATAGGCATTCTGTGTGCTTGGTCGTGCTATGAAAGGCTGGTGCCAAAATCTTTCTCATTGGCATCCCATGCAAGACTGAACACCATCTGCCAGGGTACATTCTTTGTCTATCTCTATCATATACCTTTGCTCCTGGTCGTATGTCGGGGAATCGAGCTTTGTCTTCATCGTTCATCGGTGGTCGATGCGTTCGCTTATCTCGTTTCCCCTTGGATCACGATGGGATGCTTGGTGATGATAGCCATGCTGCTTCATAAGATTTTCCCCCGATTCTATGCCGTGCTGGTTGGAGGAAGGGTTTTTGCAACACTACTATGAAAAAATTTACTTTGGCTTGGTTGGCATTCATGGCCATCAAGCGCCTGAGCAAGGAAGAGTTGTTTACAGGTAAAAAAGGTCCGGATCTTGCGAAGGAAGCTTCGAGCCTTGTCGATTGGTTCATGAGCTATCGGGACTTCGTCATCCAAGGGGCATGGTATCCAAACCTTGTCTTCGACGATCAGGAAACGAGCCATGTTGCCAAGTATGTCCCTGCCGAGAAGGTCGGCAATACATCGCCATTCAAGGCTTTGCCTCAAGGTATGGAGGTGGACAAGTTTGTGAAAAAGAACTCGACGCTTTATAAAGAGAAGGCGTTCACCTTGGTGCAGGGCAATCTGTGTGACCGCTGCAATGCGATGTATCACACCATCTATGACAACTTCAAGATTCAATTCCGAGAGGACAAAGGCAACCCCATTTCTCCTTCGGGCAACCATTTGGGAATGTATTTCTTCATGATGGCCCATTACATCGCCGATGCGCACATGCCGATGCATTGTGATGCACGTCAGTTGCACCGTGTTGAGGACAGTATTGGAAGTGCGTGGGAGTATGCAGTTCGACATTCCTATAAGGTCGATTTGCCCAACCAGCGTTTCTTCTACGACCGCTATGGTTATCCGAAGAAGGAAGCCAAGGTCTCCCTCTTGCTTCGAAAGGTGGAGGATGAGATTCTCAAACGGGAGTTCGTCGTCGGATGGGGAAGTAAGAATAGTAATCTATATGACTACATGAGAGCTGTGACCCAACGCTCTTATCTTATGTCGTACGAGATGTTCCCTGCCGACTTGGATGACATGGGTTGGAAGGACTATAAGGAGACAGAGGTCTTTAAGAAACATTTCGAGGATTATAGCGTTATGATCTTGGCCGATACCATCGACTCCATTGCCCGTGCCTGGCTCAATGTCTGGATGGATTTTCACGCCTGGAACCCTTATAAGAAAGTTCAGGCTTTGTACAATGGTCAAACGATAATCGACGAAGAGGAAGAAGAATCTTAAGTTATTATGAAAAAGTTCACACATGCATGGTTGGCTTTCATGGCCGTCAAGCGCCTCGACAAGGCAAATATTCCCGAGTATTATGGAAGCGGAGCATCGGCAGTGCCTATCGCTGAGCATGCCAAGAGCCTCGTCCGCTGGTTTATGAATTATCGCGACTTCGTCATGCAGGGCGCATGGTATCCCGATGCAGTTTTCTGCGATATGGGTAAAAGTCATGGTGTAAAGTATGAGCCTGTTGAGTCGGACGAGACGAACTATCCTTTCAAGGAGTTGCCCGATACCATGAGTGTATATAATCTGATGAAGGCAGAATCGGCACTCTACAAAAAGCAATTCCATATTGTGAAGGGAGACCTTTGCGACCGTTGCGAAGCCATGGCTCATACTATCGTCGATAACTTCAAGATTTTGACGCGCGAGGACAAGGGGAACCCGCTTTCTCCTTCGGCTAATCACATGGCCATGCGTTTCTTCATCCTGAGTCACTACATCGCCGATGCGCACATGCCACTCCATTGTGATGCTCGATCTCTCAGCAAGATTCATGCCGATGTGGAGAAGCAATGGGAGAATTATGTCGATGCCTCATACGAAATAGATAAGCGGAACTCCCGTTTCTTCTACGATTCCGATGGTTATCCCCACATAAAGGAGGAAACGCTGGTCCCGATGATTGAAGCTGTTGAGAAGAATATTCTTGAGCGTCCGTTCGAATATGATTGGGGCAAGGAAGGTTCCAGCACCTGGACCTATATGAGCACCATCACCGAATATTCTTATCTGCTGGCTTATCAGATGTTCCCTATGGGCTTCAAGGATACAACATGGAAAACCTATTCAAAGACTGAGGAAGCCAAGCGTTTTCAAGAATATTGCACCCTCTTGATGACCGATGCCATCGATTCCATTGCCCGTGTCTGGCTTCACGTTTGGATTCGCTATCGCAAATGGGCGCTGGAGAATGGTTGAATATTTATCATAATCATACAACGGATGAACCGTAATCTTTCTAAATCCTATCGACAAGAAATTGCAAGCCGCTCGTCGTGGCATTATCTGAAGGGCTGGCTTATTAGATGGTGGACGAACCTTGGATATGCGTTGGCAAGAAACATGGCGCGTAGGAAAGGTGCTTTGATAGGAGAATCTTCGGTCCTGCCATGGAGTCTGGCACGTAAAGCCAATGGAAATCTTGTGGTAGGCAACCATGTGTCCATCCAGTCCAAGGAGCTTGATCTTCGTAATCCGGTTCATATTGGCAACTATACCATTATAGGCGATGAGACAGTTATACTCACCACTTCTCATGACATTGATACTTCCACCTTCGAACGGAAGGATTTTGGAATCGTCATAGAGGATTATGTCTGGAGGCGCTGATTCTTCCCTCATGTCGGCATATCGGACAAGGAGCCGTCATTGGTGCTGGCAGTGTGGTGGCGCATGATGTTGACTCCATGTCGGTAGTAGGTGGTAATCCAGCCAAAGAAATAAAGAAGCGAAAGTCTTTGCATACAGACTTAGTTGTAGAAAGTCTTCTCGGGGGAGATTTTGATGCTTATCGAGAGGCGAGGAAGTTGTAAATATTTTTTGTGATAATAAACATTCTTGCATCTCATAGATTTCATCTTTTGGATTTGGCAAGGGAATTGTCAAAGCAGGGACATGATGTGCGATTTTATTCATACGTACCAGCCAAGAGATGCGCAGAG
>CAJOLH010000094.1 GCA_905235375.1 uncultured Bacteroidales bacterium | reverse complement strand
GGCGAGGGCGACGTGATGGATCACTTCTCTGCCGAAGCATGCCTGACATTCCTTTCGAAATTCGACGAGGCTTTCCGTGGACGTGACATCAGCTGGCTGCGCTACTACTTCAACGATTCGTACGAGGTGGATGATGCGCGCGGCATGAGCGACTGGACGGCTAAGATGTTCGACGAATTTGAACAACGCATGGGTTACGACCTGCGACAGCATCTGCCTGCCCTGTTGGGTCAGGACACTCCCGAGAAAAATAACCGCGTGACCTACGATTTCCGTCAGGTCATCGAGGCACTCATTCTCGAAAAATATACCATGACGTGGAGCCAGTGGGCGAAGGAGCGCGGCAAGGGCATACGCAACCAGGCGCATGGCTCACCCGCCAATATCCTGGACTTGTATGCTGTGGCCGACGTGCCCGAAATCGAAGGCCGTGACCTCATCAGCATCAAGGCAGCGCCATCTGCAGCCCACCTCACCGGCAAGCGACTCATCAGCAGCGAGAGCTGCACGTGGCTCAACGAGCATTTCCTCGGCGCGTTGGGCGATGCCAAGCAGGCCATCGACCTCTTCTTCCTCGGAGGAGTGAACCACATATTTTATCATGGCACCTGTTTCTCGCCCGTGCGAGCAGAGTGGCCGGGGTGGATGTTCTATGCCGCAGCCCATTTCGACCCCAACAATCCCTGGTGGGGTGACTTCCGCCACCTGAACGAATACGTCACGCGCTCCCAGTCGTGGTTGCAGCAGGGGCGTGCTGATACTGACGTGCTCGTCTATTACAACATCACCGACCTGCAGGCCACCTACGACGAACGTCGTCCCTTGCGTCACTACGCCGGTCTCGACCGCGAGATGCAGGAGAGCAACACGCGGCGCTGCATCGAGCAGCTCGACCGTCTGGGCTTCTGCTGGGATATGGTGAGCGACCGCCAGCTCCTCCAGCTTCAAGTGGACAAAGAGGGCAACCTGTATCCGAATACTCTGAATAATCCGAGTACTCCGAAAACTCTGGCTTCCTATAAAGCCATTCTCGTCCCCTATTCCCATCAGCTGCCTTACGAGACCATCCTACAGCTCTATCGGCTTGCCGAGTCGGGGGCAAGGGTGATCTTCGAGCGCCAGTTGCCCGACGACGTGGCAGGGCTCAGGGACTTTGCCCAACGGAATGTCGAGGTGCAGGCCTTGGCGCGGAAATATGCCGATAGGGTGGAGGTGCTGCCCCACGTGTCGAAGCTCACGATCGAGGGCGCACGTCCTGAGACAAGCCTGTATTCCCAGCACCTGCTTTGTCATCGACGCATTCTCGACGATGGCAGTGAGGTGTATTACATCGCCAACCGCAGCGGCAGTGACTTTGCTGGCACTGTCAGCCTGAAGCCCGCACGTTTGCATGACTATGCTGCCATCTACAATCCGATGACAGCCGCCTTTGGCAAAGCGGATATGAAGCGAACTGCCCTTTCGAACAGCCTGTATCTTCAGCTTGCCCAAGGGGAGGCGCTCATCGTCCATCTGCATGACCAGCGCTATTTGGACGCGCCGAGCTACAGCTTTTATGCGCCTATGCCCCATGCTGCCCAAAGCGTGACGGGGACGTGGCAGCTTACCTTCGTCGAAGGGGGACCTGTGCTGCCAGCTTCGCGTACACTTTCCAGCCTCGGCTTCTGGACGGACTTCGATGACCCCGATTGCAAGGCTTTCTCGGGTACGGCTGAATATTCCATCACCTTGCCTGAGGTCGATCGGTCGGGCCGCGCCGTGCAGCTTTCGCTCGGACGGGTATGCAACAATGCGTCGGTTTATCTCAACGGCCGATATGTGGGCACGGTGCTTCCTGCGGGTACGTCGGCTTCGGATGCCACTTCAGGGGATAATAGTCTCATCATTCCCAACAACCTTTTCCGTGGCAACGACGTGCTCACCATCCGGGTGGCGAACAGCATGGGCAACCGCATTGCCGACCTGGAGCGTAAGGGTGTGCATTGGCAGAAGTTCTACAACATCAACGTGAGTGCGCGTCGCCCTGAGAATCGCAAGGATGGAATCTTCAGCGCTATTGACTGGGAGCCTCTTCCTTCCGGATTGCAGGGTCCCGTGACACTTACGCCTATGAAAATTGCTCATTAGTGCATAAATTTCGAACAAAAATGCTTTGAGAATTTATTTTTTTTCACATCATTTTGCAATTCTATTCATTTTTTTCATATCTTTGCGCCCGATAATCATGCGTCCTTTCATCAATGCATGATTATCGGCATGCACATACCAACGCTGTTAATATAACTGTCACATACAAATATTAACACATACAGATATTAACACATGCGAATTTTAACACATACTAATTATTAACTTAACACACAATTCTGATGAAAATCAAAGTAAGCCAAATGTGGTCACGCGTGGCCACCATGCTCTTTGTGATGTTCTGTCTGTCAACTGCTGCATTTGCGCAGAAGACGGTGACAGGAACTGTGCTTGACGACCTTGGAGAACCTCTCCCCGGCGTCAATGTTGTTGTCAAAGGCACGACGAATGGTGCTACTACCGACCTCGATGGAAACTTCTCCATCGCCAACGTAGCCGACAAGTCGGTGCTTGTTGTTTCTTTCATCGGCTATACCACGCAGGAGGTTTCTGTAGGTAGCCGTAGTAATTTCCAGATCAAGCTTTCCGAAGATGCCGAGATGCTCGAGGAGGTCGTAGCCATCGGTTATGGTACTGCCAAGAAAGGCTCGCTTACCGGTGCGGTGGCCAAAGTGAACTCCGAAAAGCTCGGTGACCGCCCCATCACAGATGTTGCTACTGCACTGCAGGGACAGATGGCGGGTGTCGAAATCCGTTCCACCTCAGGCCAGCCTGGTCAGGACACGCAGATTCGCGTGCGTGGCGCCGCTTCCATTCACGCCAACTCCGATCCACTCTATGTAGTCGATGGTGTGGCTACCGACAACATCAACTCCATCAATCCCAACGACATCGAGAGCATCGAAGTCCTCAAGGACGCATCTTCGTCGGCCATCTATGGTTCGCGTGGCGCCAATGGCGTAGTGCTCATCACCACCAAGCATGGCAAGAGCGGAAAAGCCCGCGTGGAATTTCATGGCACGTGGGGCTGGCAGCAGATGGAGCGCAAGATTGACCTCGCTTCAGCCGAAGAATGGATCTGGATGAAGAAGTATGCCCTCAACCGCAACTATGTTCAGAAGTTCGGAAACCAGGGCGCAACCGCCAATGACGATTATGCTACCCGTTTGGCCATGAATGGTGGCAAATTCAGCAACCAGTATATGTACGATCCCCGCTGGGAAAATGGAGGCAAGGGCATTTCGGCATCCGATGCTGCTGCCTATGCAAGTTCCTACACATCCAGCGATCTGACCACCGACCTGATGTATGTGGATTGGCAGGACGAGTTCTTCCGCGTCGCTCCCAGCCAGAGCTACGAGCTCGCCGTGAGCGGAGGTGTCGATAACACCAGCTATCGCATCAGTGCCGGCTGGAACGACCAGGAAGGTATCGCTGTCAACACGGGCTACAAGCGTCTTACCCTTCGTGCCAATGTCGATTCGGAGGTCAACAAGTGGTTCAAGTACGGCATCTCGGTGGCTCCAACCATGTCCTGGCAAAGCTTGGGCGGTGGCGTTGACAACAAGGACGCCGAGACACACCATGCCCTTGCGATGGTGCCTGTCGTTGAGTCGGAGGCCGGCATTGCTTCCGGTTCTAACCCTTATCCTATCTATACTTGGGCCAACTCTACCGTTTCGCCCGTTGAGAAGATGAAGCAGACCGACAACGACAAGGACGTGCTTCGCATCCTCAGTTCGGCATACATGAAGTTTGACCTCACCCATGGGTTCTCCGCCAGTGTGACGGGCTCCTGGAACTTCTACGACTATGAGCAGCGTAACTTCTCGCCCTCCGATGTCGTCAATTCATCTACCTGGAAGACCAATCCAGAGGGTTCGAACACGGGTAACACCCGTACCGATTACCGCGCCAACAAGTTTGCCATCGAAGCGCTGTTGAACTACCACGGCGAATTCGGAAAGCATGACATCCAGGGTATGCTCGGTTGGGGCAACGAGGAACAGCGTGTCTGGAACACGAGCGTCAAGGGCACTGGCTTTCCCAACAATGCCCTTGAGACATTTACCATTTCGTCTGCCACCACCATCAATACTGCCACTGCGGATATCCCTACACCTACACGTCTTGTCTCGTTCTTCGGCCGTGCCCAGTACGACTACGACAGCCGTTACCTCTTGACCGCTTCGCTGCGTCGCGATGGCTCCTCGCTCTTCGGTAAGAACGCCAAGTGGGGCTGGTTCCCTGCTGTCAGCGCAGCATGGCGTATCAGCAACGAGGCGTTCTGGCCACAGGGTTCAGTGATGAACAACCTCAAGCTGCGTGCCAGCTGGGGTATGAACGGCAACAATTCCATTTCTTCGACAGCCGCCCTTGCCATCCTCAATGTCGCCAACTACTCTTGGGCTGGCGTCTCTACCCCAGGTTACGCTGCCACTTCCGGCGCCAATCCCGACCTTGGCTGGGAGAAGACCAACTCTTGGAACGTGGCTCTCGACATGGGCTTCCTCGACAACCGCATCAACCTCTCGCTCGATTATTATCAGAAGAAGACCACCGACCTGCTCTATCAGGTACAGGTGCCAGCCGTAATGGGCTACTCAAGTGCGTGGGACAACATCGGAACCATCTCGAACAAGGGTCTTGAGGTGGAGATCAACTCGACCAACATCCGCACCCGCAACTTCCAGTGGAACACCATCCTCAACATGGGCTTCAACAGCAACGAGGTGACCGAGCTCGCAGAAGGTCAGTCGGTATTTACCGGTTTCTCTTCGACCCAGATTCTGGAGGAGGGAGAGCCCATCAATGCCTTCTATCTCTACAAGACCATCGGCGTGTTCACTTCGCAGGAAGACTTCGACAAGTATCCTCACCTCAGCAATCAGGTGATCGGTGACTACATCTTCGAGGATTACAATGGCGACGGCAAGATCAACAGCGATGACCGTCAGATCTGCGGCTCACCTTCGCCCAAGATGACCTGGGGTCTCACCAATACGTTCAAGTACAAGAATTTCGACTTTTCGATGCTCATCACCGGTCAGGCTGGCGGTAAGATCTACGGTCTGCTGGGCCGTGCCATCGACCGTACGGGCATGGGTCCTGCCGGCAACGTGCTGAAGCGCTGGGTGACTGCCTTCTACGAGGAGGAATACCTCGACAGCCAGATGAAGAGCACCTACAATTGGGATGGCAAGACCCCACTCCTTGTGGGCGGCACCAACTCCACCACCTACTACACCACCGACTGGCTTTACAGCTCGGACTTCGTGAAGATCAAGAACATCACCTTGGGTTGGAACGCACCCGTCTCGAAGTTCGGCATTCAGAACCTTCGCATCTACGCGTCGATCGAGAATGTCTTCTCGTGGGATGGTTATGACTACTTCTCTGTCGAGTCGTCGAACTCCAGCACCAGCTCGACCAATGGTATCGCAGGTAACTACGACTACGGTGCTTATCCAAGCGCCCGCGTCTATTCCATCGGTCTTAACGTGACATTCTAATTTATAATCTACGTTCCGATATATGGATTTGTCGTCATACCGAAATTCCGTTATATCGAAATCACGAAAACTCGAAATTATCATCATTATGAAAAAATATTTGCTGGCTTTGCCTCTTGCAGCAGTCCTTGGCCTGACTGCCTGCGATGATTACCTTGACGTGTCACCGACGAACACGCTGACCACCGACTCGTTCTGGGGCTCGCCCTATCAGGCCGAACAGGGTCTGAACGGTGTCTATCACGACTTGGTGCCCATGGCCTATCATACCTACTATCTGGCCGACATCCCATCGGACGAGACTTACGGCGAATGGGATACCGAGCGCACATGGTCAACCCTCTGCGTGCATGACCACAACATCACAGCCCTCGATGAGCTCAATGGTGCCTGGACCGACTACTATGAGGCCATCGCCCATGCCAACACTTTCCTTGAGAAGGTGCCCGGCATCACGGGATTCACCAGCGAGGCAATCAAGAACCAGATGCTTGGCGAGGCTTACTTCATTCGTGCCTACTGCTATTTCGACCTCGTTCGCTTCTTCGGCAATATCCCCGTCTTCGACCACACGCTGAGTCTCAGTGAGGCATTGAGCTTGGGTCAGAGTGCTCCCACCGAGGTGTATAAGCAGATCATCAGCGACCTCGAACAGGCCGAGTCACTGCTGAACAATGCACCCACCGACTACCGTGGCAATGCCGTGGCAGGCAAGCCCACCCAGATTGCTGCCAAGGCCATGCTGGGCCGCGTCTATCTCACCATGGCTACCCATCCTGATGTGAATGGCGGCGACAGCTACAAGCAGCTTGCCAAGAACAAGTTTGCCGAAGTGCTTGCATACGCCGGTATCGGCGAAGGCAATACTTCCGGCACCCCCACCCGCTACTGGGCTGCCGATGCCAAGGAGTGGGCAGGTATGTTCCTCCACGAGAACGACAACAAGTACTATATCTGGGAGCTCCAGTATGCCACCGATGCTGCAAAGACCTTGGGCAACAATGCCATCTTCGAGATGCAGCCCGAGGTGCGCTGCGATGCCTTCTATCCCGTGCGTATCTTCGGCAACAAGCTCTACGCTGCCGCCGACATCCTTGAGATGTACGGACACGATGGCACATCGAGCTTCGGTTCGGAGGGCAACCACAACAAGGACAAGCGTGCCGACTGGACCGTATGCTACCTCACCGGCAATGACCTCGTGAACGCCACTTCTGGCACGGGTTATTCGGGCGAACCATTCTACACCAAGTTCCTTGAGACCACACCCAAGCGCGAGGCTTACGGCTACGAGGCCCTCAACCTGAGCTATAACGACTACTACAAGGATGAGATCAACTTCCCCATCATCCGACTGGAGGATGTGATGCTGATGTACTGCGAAGTGGCAGGCTACAGCGCCTATACGCTCCACCTGCTCAACCTGATTCGTGAGCGTGCCACCGATGCAGTCACTGCTGCCGAGGCCCAGGCCGATTGGGCAGGCGTAGTGAAGCGCGAGCGTCGTCTGGAGTTTACCCAGGAGGGCATCCGCTGGCATGACATGGTGCGCAATGGTGAGATTGAGGATTACAAGGCTATGCTTCAGAAATACTACTCCACCGACTATGCGCAGATAGCTATCACCAATATCAGCAGCAAGTACTATCGTTATGCCATCCCGCAGGATCAGATCAACATCAAGGATGGCCTGTACGAGCAGAACCCTGAGTACAAGTAAGGTTTTGACGAAATTCTTTCAATGCCGGACAATCGGGTAGGGGACATTCGTCCCGCCCGAGGTGTCCGGCTTTCTTTTTTAAAATATTTGTCCTAAAATTTGCCTATTTCCCAAAAACTTCCTATCTTTGCCGCGCAAAATAATGGTTCATGGTTTATTGTTCATTCTCGTAATTGTTAATTGTTAATTATTAATTGTTAATTACTGAAGTTTCCCACACCCCCAGAAGCTGCTGAGGCGGGGTTATAACTTCGAAATATAGTACGTTAAACCATATTCCATAGGCCTTTATGCTTTTT
>CAJOLH010000093.1 GCA_905235375.1 uncultured Bacteroidales bacterium | reverse complement strand
TTTTCAACGAATCGGCGTTTTTCTAAAATGAAACGCCGATTTTTGTTTTAAACGAACTGTCGGGTCTCACGTCTTAAAAGCAAATATATCTGTTGAATATTAAGGTATGCATGGTTTAAGATTTTTGTATTCAAGTCGTCTGCTGACGATTGTCTTGATTTTAATTACAAGCGCAACGATGGCGTTCGCCCAGCCAGGTTTTGGCCGAGGCATGAAGATCAAGGCCGAGGGATCGGTCGTTGATAGTAAGACAAACGAACCTCTTGTTGGTGCAGCCGTCAAGGTCACCTCTGCCGATGGAGGCACGGGTACCTTTGGTATCTGCGACACCGAGGGCAAGTTCACTTTCGAAGTTGATCGCCCGGGTAGATACTCCCTCGAAGTGACCTACGTGGGTTACAAGATGCTCACCAAGGAAGTGACGCTCTTCCCGGGACGCGGTTCCAAGATTGGTGCCCTCAAGCTGCAGGAAGACCCCAAGCAGCTCGCCGAAGTTGAGACCGTGGGCCGCAACCAGCGTCTCAAGCAGGTGGGCGACACCATCGTCTATAATGCCGATGCCTACAAGGTGGCCGACGGAGCCACTGCCGAGGATCTTGTCGCCAAGATGCCGGGCATTGAGGTGACCGACACTGGCGTGAAGGCACAGGGCGAGACGGTCGAGAAGGTGCTCGTCGATGGCAAGTCGTTCTTCGAGAATGACCCCAAGCTCGCTCTCCGCACCCTTCCTGCCGAGGTCGTGCAGTCGGTGTCGGTGTTCGACAAGCAGTCCGACCAGGCGGAGTTTACGGGCTTCGACGATGGCAATACCGTCAAGGCCATGGATCTTGCCACCAAGTCGTATCGTCGTAATGGCATCTTCGGACGCGTCTATGGCGGACTTGGTTCCAATTTCGACTTCGATCAGGGTTATTGGAACACTGGCTTCAACCTCAACCTCTTCAATGGCAATCGTCGCATCTCCTTTTTGGGCATGAGCAACAACGTCAACCAGCAGAACTTCACCTTCGACGACCTGCAGCAGAGTGGAGGCATGGGAGGCGGATTCCGGGGTGGCATGGGCAACCGAATGGGTTCGCAGGATGGTGTGTCGCGTGCCAATGCCATTGGTGTGAACTACAGCAATTCCTATCTCAACGACAAGCTTGAGGTGCAGGGCAGCTATTTCTTCAATCAGTTGCGCACCCAGCTCAGCGACTCCACTTTCGACGACTATATCAACACCGAACGTGCCTCCATCGCACAGCAGAATCGCCTGTCGCACAACTACAATCATCGTGCCGACATGCACATCACTTATCGTCCGAACGACAAGAACCAGCTGATTTTCCGTCCGTCGTTCAACCTGCAGACCAGCGATGCCGATGGCTTCAGTACCAACACCACTTGGAAACTGCCTCTCGCGACCGTGATGGACGACACCTTCCGCCGCTCCGACATATCGCTCATGCAGAGTTCCAGCGATACACGTTCCATCACCGACAACTCCAGCTGGAACGTGGGAGGCTCGCTCGTGTGGCGTCATCGCTTCAACAAGCAGGGCCGTACGTTGAGCATGGGGCTCGATGGCCAGGTCTCGGGCAGCGAGTCCGATGCCGACTACATCAAGCGCGTCAACTGGAGCAATCCCTACTATCAGCGTCAGGATGCCGACACCAGGAACTACAATTGGGGCGGCAATGTGCAGTGGACCGAATCCATCACCGAAAACCAGCAGCTCTCGCTGCGCTATAATCTGAATTATCAGAAATCGACGCGCGACAACCTGATTTCGTATTTCACCGACGAGGATTTCCACACGCTCAAGACCGATACGTTGGATGCCGGTTACGATGGAGCCAACACCAGCAAGTACACTCAGCGCAACCTGCGACAGGGCGGAGAGGTGGCATGGCGCCTCCATACCTCTCACTACAATGCCAATGTGGGCGTGAACTTCGAGCAATCACACCTCGAAGGCGAGCAGGATTACTATCTGCAGCCCTCCCTCAGCATCGACCCTACCAAGAAGAACTACTTCAGTGTCCTGCCCAATGTCCGATTGGAATGGCGCAGTGAAGATGGTTCTCAGCTCGAACTCCGTTATCGTGCCTCGTCAAGCAATCCGTCGGTGTCGAACCTCCAGCAGAGTGTCAATACATCGAACGAACTCAACTATTCGACAGGTAATCCTGACCTTGACCAGAGCATCGGCCACAACGTCAGCCTGCGTTTCATCCATTCCAATATGGAGACGGCCACCAACTTCATGGTCTTCGGCCAATATTCGGCACGCCAGGACTACATCGGTCGGCAGTATCTCACCAACAACTCCAACCAGCGCGTCTCGCTGCAGGAGGCTGGTCGTGACTACGGCTATGGAGGCGATCAGTTCACGGGGCTGAGTCTGGCTGCCGGTGCCAAGATTAGCCGTCCCGTCAACATGAGCGGCAACCAGTCGGCACGCCTGGGCATTGTCTATGGCTTCCCCTTCGACTTGATTTACAGCAACGTCAATGTCTCGCTCGATGGTTCGTTCTCGACCACGCCGTCGCAACAGCTCTACTACGACATCGATTCCTCGACAGGCATCGGAGGCATCACCGACCTCACCACCAAGGTGCTGCAGTGGGGCTTCGGCCCGCGTCTGCACGTGTCGAGCAACATCTCTTCCGACCTCGACTTCACCCTGATGTATCAGCCTTCGTTCCAGTGGGTCAAGGATACCGAGAACAAGGACAATTCCTACAATTACGTCACGCATCGCGCCGATGCACGATTGAACTGGACCTTCTGGCGCGGCTTCACCACCGAGCAGTCGTTGGGTTATGTCTATTACGGAGGTTCGGCAATGACCAGTTCCGAGGACGAATGGATCTGGAACATGTCGTTCGGCAAGAAGTTTCTCAAAGGCAACAAGGCAGAGCTGAAGTTGCAGGCCTACGATGTGCTGGGCAGCCGCACGGGTTATCGCCAGTCGGTGAGCGACAGCTACATCCGTGCCAGCTACACCAACTTCATGCCGCGCTATTTCCTGCTCACGTTCACCTATAGGCTCTCCAACTACAAGGGTAACGGTGGTTCGGCTGAACGTCGAGGCGGCCGTGGCGGTGGAGGCTTCGGCGGTCCTGGTGGCTTCGGTGGCCCTGGCGGTGGAAGGTTCTAAGGAATTGCTGCTTTTCGTCTTATTTTCGTGGCATGTCCCCCAAGGTTCGTTGGGGGACATGCTTCGTTATGATCATGTCCTCTTTCGTCCGTTGGGGGACATGCTCCTGTCGTGTCATGTCCTCTTGCGACCGTTGGAGGACATGCTCCCGTCGCGTCATGTCCTTTTGCGTCCGTTGGGGGACATGCTCCCGTCGCGTCATGTCCTTTTGCGTCCGTTGGGGGACATGCTCCCGTCGCGTCATGTCCTCTTATGTCCGTTGGGGGACATGCTCCCGTCGCGTCATGTCCTCTTGCGTCCGTTGGGGGACATGCTCCTGTCGCATCATGTCCTCTTGCGTCCGTTGGGGGACATGCTCCTGTCGCGTCATGTCCTCTTACGTCCGTTGGAGGACATACGAAAATCGTGGCATGTCCTCCACGGTTCGTTAGGGGACATGCCACGATGGGAAATAGGGAAATCTGTTTACCGATTGCCTGATTGCGTCAGGATGATCGTCACTTTGTGATTACTGCCTGACCTTTGATGATGTAAACACCCTTCAGGTCGTCGAGCGACTTTGTCTGTCGGCGAATCAGCTTGCCGTCAACGCTGTAAACATCGACAGGTTCGCCTGCAGTCGTGAACTGCTGGATGCCGGTGAGGTCATCGATGGTCAGGACAGCTGGTCTCGACTCCATGCCATTGGCATAGACGGCGGTCACAGCCAGGGTGTGCTGGCCTGCACCCAGTTGTTCGGCAGTGAGGGTGTAGGTTGTAGCATCACTCTCGACAGTTGCTGTCAGCACTTGATCAACGTAAATGTTGTACTTGACAGGCAGTGCTGGAGCTTTGGTGAACGTGATGTCATCGACCACCATGGCAAACTGATCGTAGGAGTCGTAGTGACGGATGGCGATGTAACCCTCCTGACCGGCATAGCTGCTGAGGTCGATGGTGTACTCCTGAGGCCAGCCGGTGGTCTCGTATTCCTCCGAAACCTGCGTAAAGTCATCGACCGACTGGTTGCCTGTCGTAGAGACATAAACGGCAAAATGCTCCTCTGCCCATTCACCGTCCTGAGCAGCAGCCCAGAAGCTGAACGTGCCGTCGAGGATTGCCAGAGGTGTCACAAGCCAGTTGTCCACATGCACAGCGCCTCCATCTGGAAGCCAACTATACGATTGCAGACCGCCAAAGCCACTGTGCGACTTCAGTTCATCGTCATACATGTAGTTCCAACCAAATCCGTCGCCGTTGGCATCAATCTGCGTGAACTCGCCTGGGCCGTTTTCAAAGTCTTCGGTGACTGTCTCGGCCTTCACGTCAGGATCGGACCATGTGAGACATACATCGGCATTGCCCTCGATTTCGGCTGCCAGATTTTCGGGAGCGGCAGCAGTAGGCTCTTCGATGGTAAGGGTGCCGGTGATGCTGTTGTTCTCGGTATTCTGGTCAGCAGCATATTCAACCGAAACCGTGATTGTCATGTCGCCTGCCTCATCGAATACGGTGGTGGACAATGCGGTTTGGAAAGACTTCTTGGCAAATGGAGCCAACGTTTCGCTGACAGTCTCGTTGAACAGTTCAGTCTCGCCAGCCAGCACCTTGACGGTGTAGTTGGAGGCTTCCTTTAGTCCGTTATTCTCAACGATGACATCGATGCCCATTGCCTTGCCGGCAACGAGTGAGGCAGCGGGTGCAATGGCACTGACGGAGAGGTCGTGGTCGAAGAAGTCACCGATACGGATGTTGTCGAGGAAGAAGTAGTCGCCATAGTCCTCCTCGGAGACTGCGTTCGTGTATTCGGCAACGAAAGCGATCCGGGCAAAGCGCTCATAGTTCTTCAAACTGGCGAGCGGAATCTGATAGGTCTGATAGCTTTCGCTGCTCAGCGTCACGGTCTGCAGCAGGTTCCAAGACGACCCCTGGTCTGTGCTGCCTAGGACGTAGAGGGTCGGCACGTTGTTCGCATTCAGTGCATCGAAGACAAGCATCGGCTGTGCGGCATCCTTGATGTTGAGTTTGCCCGAGATGAAGGCCTTCTGTCCGGGAGTTTCGGCGAGCAATACCAGAGCTACACCATCTTCGTCTGAAGCATAATTGGTGACGGCAAGGCTGGCATTGGTTTCCCAGAAGTAATGAAGCTCCTCGTTGGCAAAACCTTCGAGCAAGGCATCGTAGGGCTTGCCTACAAAGACACCTGCAGCATTCCAGTCGGCCTGATCCTCATCGACGGTCGAGTCGTTGACGGGACGCACGGCAAAGTACTTGTAGTTCTGCTGGTCGCCTTCATCGACGGCGTAGTCGAATGAAGTGGACGTCTGTCCCTTCACGCTGGTGATCTCATCGTTGAAGAAGACGAAGTATTCAGAAACGTCGATGTCCCAGACCTTGTAGGTCACATCGTCGGGATTGACATAACCGCCGTTCATGCCGACGCCAGGGACAGCGCTCCAGCTGAGGTCAACGGATGTCGGATAGTCAACCGCTTCGACGGTTTCGGGAGCCTGCGGCTGGTCGATGCCTACAAAAACGGTTGCCTTCTCGCTCTTCTCGCCCTTGCCGCTTTCGTTGTAGGCCAAAGCCTCGTAAACGTAAAGTGCAGAAGCTGCGATGTCCTCGTCGGTGAAAGTGACAACGGCACCCGGGGTGACGTCGCTCTTCTCGTCAACCAGCTCGCCATCGCGATAGAGTTCGAGTTTCGAGATGGCGGTGAGCGCATTGCCTTCGATGGTCTTGTCGGGAGCCGTCACTTGGATGGTGGCTTTGAGCGCACCCTCGGCACCTGCTGCTGCCTCCACTGCTGGAGCGGCGGGAGCGGTAGGCTCAGCGCCCACCTCGACGCGCAGGCTGGAAACGTAGAGGTAATACGTGTTGGCATCAGAAATGGCATGTACTGCAACATAGTAGTAGCCGTCAGTCTCGGCGGTGAATGAGCCCGTGTATTCAGCGTAGGCATCAGTTGTCACGATAGTGGGCTCAATGACGATGATGTTCAAGCCTTCGCCAGTGGCGCTTGTGCCAGCCACCACCTCGAAGCGTTCAGGATCGTAGGCATTGCCGGCAATGTGGACCGTGACATCATATTTCTTGCCTTTCACGGTGCGCAGGGCCTGTGAGACGAGATAGTCATCGGCATTGTTGTCCCAGTCTGCACGGTATTGGGCAGCCTCATCGTATCCGCTGTAGCTCCATGTCGTGCCGTCTTCGTTGTTGTCGATGACCAGTAGGCGATCAAACACTTCCTCGTCGGTGAGTGTGACGTTGTAAGGCACATCCTGTGGCATGGACACCTTGACGCTCACGATGTCGCTCTTGCGCCCCTGTCCGGCAGCGTTGGAGGCAAACACCTGATAACGGTAGATGGCCTCTGCCTCCACCTCGTCGGTATAAGTCTGTTCTGAGCCGGGAGCTACTCCTTCGAGAGTTTTTACAGTCTCACCGTTGCGAAGGATGCTGATGGTGAGGTCTTCCGTCAGCTCCTCACCGCCGATGGTCGTCGTTGGTGCGGTGAATGTGAGGAGGTTTTTCAGTTCGTGGGGCACTTGGGCGACAGTCAGGTTGCCGACAGTCTCTGGTGCTGCCACATCGGGAGCCACGTCGATGCTGAAGCGATAGATGCTCAGTATAAACTGGTCGGCTGCAGAGGTGGCATGGATGGCGATATAGTAAACGCCATCGGCAGCCGGGGTGAATGTTCCGCTGTAGTCAGCGGCATCATTTTCGGGCGTGGTCTTGCCGATAATCTCGGTGGTGAGGGCAGCTGCCGTACATTCCGTTCCTGCCACGACCTCAAATTCCTCGGGGTAGTTCCACGTAGCGGCATTCACGGTGACATCGTAGGTTTTGCCGCCTTCCAGGTTGATGGGCAGCACCAGATAGTCGTCGGCTGGTGTCACTCCATCCGTATTGTAGATGTAGTAGGCACCGTTGCTGGAACTCCACTTCCACGTGCAGGGTTCGAAGTCATCCAGATCTTCGTTGTTGTTGATGATGATGAAGTCTTCATCCATGACATCTCCGGAAGTGGAGAAGTCAGCCTCGTAGGGTACCGTGACGGGTGTAGCTTCGGAGATGTCCACTCTGCGAGGGGCGAAGCTCTTATACTCCTTTGGCCTTCTTCGGTTGTCCTTCTGCTCCATCAGGGCTCGTTTGTCGCCCTCATGCTTAGCGGTTTGGAGTTCCAGGGTGGTCCATTTCTTTTGGACACCCATCTCGCTACGTTTCACGATCGCTGTTTCAACGGAGGTGGCAGACTTCTTGAATGCCTGCTTTGCCACCTGGGAATTGGCTGGCAGCGCCACCAGTAGGGTGGCTGCCGCCAGTAGGGATTGAATTGTTTTACTCATAGTTTTAGTATGTGTAGTTGTAAAATAGAATGGTGCAGATAATTACTTGATGAGCGCCTTCCCACCTTTAAATATATAAAGGCCCTTGGCGGTTGGCTCGGCTTTCACGGTGCAAAGATAATGCAAAACGAGCGGATAACCAAATTTTGAAGCAATTTTTCTGCGAGTTTTTTAGCAGTTTGTCATGGTATGTGAAAGAAAGCCGTTATCCTAAGAACTAATTACTCAACTTTCACATTTGCGAAAGTTTATAATACTCCCCATTTTTTGGACAACTGCAAAAAAATGTATATCTTTGCAGCACCAAAACAATTGAGAGATGAACTACAAGAAGAAACTTACCCCCGA
>CAJOLH010000092.1 GCA_905235375.1 uncultured Bacteroidales bacterium | reverse complement strand
GTAATTATAGAGGAAGTAGAGCACCATATCGCTGTTATAGAGTGGAGGCTCGTTGAGACATTCTTTGGCAAAGCAGTAGTTGTCGTACCACGGCTTCATGATTTCAATCAGCTCGTCGGTGGTGTGATTGAAGGTATAGTGCTGCCGGTAATAGTCGAGCATCTCGCGCACCTCAGATTCGGTGAAGCCCACCATCGCATTGAATTTGCGATGCATGGTGTAGTTGGTGCCGATGTTGAAGCCGCTGGTAAGGTCATCCATCGTCACAGGGCTGACACCCGTGATGTAGGCGCGAGTGATGGCACTGCGCGAGCCACCCTTCACCACGTTGAAGAACTGGCGTAGGGCTCCCGTGCCGTGCGTCTGCGATTTGTACGCCTGCTCGGTGGCGGGGTCGGCAAGGATGTCGTTGGTGAAGTGGTCGTATTCGTCGATGAAGAGGTAGATCTGCTGACCTGCTTCACTGGCCTTCATGCTAAGGTACGACAACATTCCTCTTGCTGTGAGTTGCAGTTTAAGACCTTCCAAAGTGCCAGCAGGAAGCAAATCTGCATAGCGATGACAAAAGTCATCCATCATTATCATGCAATGGTTGTTCAGGCTCTCCTCATACTGGTCCAACCCGCCCGATATCATCGAGAAGTCGAGCAGAAGAACCAGATACTGGTTGTGCTTTGATGTAGGATGCTGCCCTATCCACAGGTCGCCGAAGAGTTGATCGAAGAGCGGAGCCTTCTTCACGTCGTAGTAATCCATCAGCATATCCATCATCAGCGACTTGCCGAAACGACGGGGACGGATGAAGAAGAAATAGTCATTGGCATCCTCTATCTCCGGGATGAAGCGGGTCTTATCCACATAGTAGTAACCTGAGAGGCGCACTGCCTCCCAGTTCATCTTTCCGTATGGTATTCTCTTGGGTCGGTCGTTGCTCATAATCGCTTTCTTTGAGTAAATATGGGGTACGCTTTTCGATTTTCCCTATTAGGCGCAAGAAGAAGCAGTCTTCCTTTTCAAATTACAGATTCGCGGCAATTAACACGCTTCTATAACTACATCGAAAAACACGGAAATGATTACAAAATATTTTCGGACTTTTTCGTTTTTTCGGATATTTTCGGAATTAAACCACTATTGTTAGGATTCCGATCGAAATCTACGAAAACTTTTTGTTGTTTAGGTCGCTTCGCTCAAAATTCTCAAAAAATTAAATCAAAAAATTATAAGAATCCCTTTTTGACAATTTTAATAATAATTTTCTATAATTTTGAGCGAAGCGACCACTCATGTTATTATCCGCTTTTGTTTTCGATTCCTCGAAATGTTCGCTGCAAAGATAACGATTTCGCACGAATATTGCAAATTTTCGGGCAAAAATCGAATGGTCGATTTGCCAAATGTTTCGAATATCCACCATATTACAGACAAATCTGCAAAAATACAAACGAAAAAATAGGAAATCTCAACGTATTGCGCTATTTTTGCATATTGAATCAAAAACACAATCCACACACGATGAAAGCTACCCTCCTATCAATCCCGCTGCTGATACTCGCTTGTCTCCTCCCCGCCTCTGCGCAGGAGATTCATTACACCGGCTCGACACTGAGCAACCCGTATCTGCTCGATGGCGGACTGGCTCCTGCCATCGGTGTGCACAACATCCAGACGATGCGCGCCTCGCGAAGCCGTGGCCTCGAAGCGCCTTTGGGCACCACCATCTGCCCTGCGAAGGAAGAAGTGCTCTATCCTGCCGAAGAGTCGAAGGGCTGGACCTACAACCACCAGCCGATGATGGCCTATTGGCAAGGCAGGTTCTGGATGCACTTCCTCAGCGACCCGTTGGGCGAACACATCCCCTCGGGCATCACCTGGATGCAAACTTCTGAAGATGGCTACCACTGGACTGCACCCGAAATCCTCTTCCCCGAATACACGCTGCCCGCCGACATCATGGACGGCACACGCAAGGTCTATAACCCCGACGGCTCGCTCCACAAGGTGAGCACGATGGAACAGTTCCCAAACCAGTTCCGACGCGAAGGGCTCAAGGCCGTGATGCATCAGCGCGTGGGCTGGTACGTTTCGTCTGCCGAAACCGGCTCCCGACTGCTCGCCATCGGACACTACGGCATCTGCCTGCACAAAAAGGATGACCCCAACGACGGTGACGGCATCGGTCGCGTGGTACGTGAAGTCTTCCCCGATGGCACGCTGGGACCCGTCTATTTCTTCTACTACAACCACGGCTGGGACGCTTCGAACACCAACTTCCCGTTCTATACCAAGTCGAAAGACAAGAATTTCCGTAAGGCAGTCGAGGAAATCCTCTCATCACCACTCTACTGGATGCAGTTCGTCGAAGAATGTGATCGAAAAGACCCACATCTGCCGCTCAAGGGCGAATACAAGGCATTCAATTACTACACGCTGCCCGACAGCAAGGCCATCGTCTCGCTATGGAAGCACGCGCTCACCAGTCACTCGGAAGATGGCGGCGTGACGTGGGACACCCTCGTTCATCGTGCTCCCGGCTTCGTCAATTCGAATGCCAAAATCTGGGGGCAACGCCTCACCGACGGGATGTATGCCACCGTCTATAATCCTTCGGAGTTCCGTTGGCCACTTGCCATCAGCCTCTCTGCCGATGGACTCGACTACCAGACGCTGAACCTCGTGCATGGCGACATCTCGCCGATGCGCTATGGCGGCAACTACAAGTCGAACGGCCCACAATATGTGCGCGGCATCCTTCCCGCCTTCAATGGTCATCGTGCTGCCGACGGCAAGAGCTGGCAAAGTCATCCGCTGGCAGGCAATGGCATTCCATGCGACTCCGACCTCTGGGTGACCTACAGCGTCAACAAGGAGGATATGTGGGTGGCCCATATCCCCGTGCCTGTGCGAACCCGTGCCACAAGCCACAGCCACAAGGACGAGATTGCCAAGGCCAAGACACTCGCCGACCTCACCGAATGGAACCTCTACAGTCCCGTCCTCGCCCCCATCACGCTGAAGGACGAACTGTCGATGGGCAAGCCGAAGGCGCAACTGGTGCTTTCGGATGCTGATCCTTTCGATTACGCCAAGGCCGACCGCCTCTTCCCTGCCGTGCGCCACCTTTACGCAAACTTCGACATCACTCCTGCTCAGAACAACCACGGCGAACTGCAGATTGAGTTCTGCGACGCCGAGGGCAATCCTTGCTCTCGCATCTGCTGGCAGAGCGACGGACAGGTCACCATCAAGACGGGAGCACGCTACACCACTGTGCTCAAACAATATAAGCCTGGCACAACCTACCACGTCACGGCTGATGTGAATCTCAATACCCGTATGATAGAGGTGTTTATTTCAACACTCTCACCCCCCTCGCTTCCCTCGGACGCGACCAACGGGAGCAACCTTTCGAACCTTTCGAACTCCTCGAACCTTTCGAACTCCTCCCGCAAGCGTGCTATCCTTTATGCTCCCATCTCCCAAATCGAGCGCCTGACGTTCCGCACTGGTCCCCGCCGCACCGACCTCACCCCCGACACGAAAGCCGACCGTACGGAATACGAAGACCTCCCCGATGCCGAAGCGCTCGACCCGAATGCCAGCTTTGCTTTGTCCAACGTCACCACCGCAGACCGCGACATCAAGGCGGTTATTGCCCCACATATCGGCCAGCACATCATCACGGGTCCGCAAGTGCTTCCCGCTCTGCTCAAATGGAACGACTTCAAGCACTACGTCGAATACTTCAACACGATGGAGGACGAGAACATCGCCCAGCTCATCCCCAACAGCGAAGCAGCCGCGTGGATGGAGCGCGAGATTCCCTTGTTCGAATGTCCCGACCGCGAGATGGAGGAAATGTATTACTTCCGCTGGTGGACACTGCGCAAACACATCATCCGCACCGACTTAGGCTTTGCTCAAACCGAGTTCCTCGTCAAGCGCAGCTATGCCGACAAGTACAACCTCATCGCCTGTGCCGTGAGCCACCACATCATGGAGTCGCGCTGGCTCCACAACCACAGCTACGCCATCGACGAGGCATACAACTGGCTCCGTGGTAACGACGGCAAACCGATGGACAAGTTCCACAAATTCTCCAGTCTCGTCCCCTTCGCCCTCCTGCAGGATGCCAAGGTCATCGGCACCACCGAATGGATGCGCGATCTCAAGGATGACCTCTTCGCTGACATGCAATGGTGGGACGAAAATCACCTATGGTGCAACGTCGCCAAGGATGCCAAATTAGGCAAGGACGAACAGGGCGAAACGAAGCCCTTTGCCCCAGGCGACAGCCTCTACTGGCAGGGCGACGTGCAGGACGGCATGGAGGAGAGCATCAGCGGTGGTCGCTACAGCGCAAACAAACGTATCTTCCACCAGAACCGCCGTCCCACCATCAACAGCTACATGTACGGCAACTTCGCCGCCTTGACCACAGCGTTCCCAGAAGTAGCCGCCCTCAGCAGCCATGCAAACTATGCCTTCCGCGCTTCATGCCTCAAACGGCTCGCCATCGAAAAACTCTGGGATCCAGAGCTGCAGTTCTTCTGCGCCCGCGACAAGTTCGATTCGCTCTGTCAGGTGCGCGAACTGGTGGGCTACCTGCCCTGGTACACCGAAATGGCTGACGACGATGCCGCAAAGTATGCTCCCGCCTGGCTCCAGCTCACCGACCCCGAAGGCTTCCTCGCTCCCTACGGCATGACCACTGCCGAGCGTCGTCATCCCCTCTTCCGCCATGCCTGGACGGGACGCCCCACCTGCGAATGGGACGGCGCTATCTGGCCCTTCGCTACCAGTCAGACGCTCACCGCTCTGGCCAACGTGATGAACGACTATCCAAAGACGGCCGCCCTCCTGCCCGATTCGCTTTTCTTTCAGCACCTCAAGCTCTACACCGAATCGATGCATCACCGAGGCCGGCCCTACGTGGGTGAATATCTCGACGAGCAGACAGGAGCCTGGCTCTGGGGCGATGCCGAGCGTTCGCGCTACTACAACCATTCGACCTACAACGACCTCATCATTTCGGGACTCGTCGGTCTGCGTCCATCGCTCGACGGCGAAATCTCCATCAACCCGCTCATCCCCGCCGGCAAATGGAGTTACTTCTGCCTTGATGGCCTCGTCTATCACGAGCACGTCCTCACCATTCTTTGGGACGAGACCGGCTTGCGCTATGGTCAAGGCCGAGGTTTGACGCTCCTCATCGATGGCAAACGTGTCGCTAACCGTCCCACTTTGGGCAAACTCATTAGCAAACTCTAAACATTTTTAGTTGATAGATCAATTTCGGCCGAGATTGTGCTATTGCAAAAATCAGCAGAACAATCTCGGCCAACATTGTGCTATTGCGAAAATTAACAGAACAATCTCGGCCAACATTGTGCTATCGCGAAAATTAGCAGAACAATCTCGGCCAACATTGTGCTATTGCAAAAATTAGCAGCACAATCTCGGCCAACATTGTGCTATTGCAAAAATTAGCAGCACAATTTCGGCCGACATTGTGCCATTGCGAAAATTAGCAGCACAATTTCGGCCAACATTGTGCTATCGCGAAAATTAGCAGAACAATCTCGGCCAACATTGTGCTATCGCGAAAATTAGCAGCACAATCTCGGCCAACATTGTGCTATTTACATTTGCGGTAGCACAATTTCGGCCGAAACTGTGCTACCGCATTCTGAAATAGTGTTATTGCTAAAAAAAACGTGTAAACTCGAACAGATCAAGCCATTCCTGTGAATTTGCCGACAAAAAGAATGACGCCGGATGACATTTCGCGAATCACATAGACGAACGGACGATTGGCATGGAACATTGCTTGGGGAATATCTACCTCATGATTTGGGCCGGCACTTGTCGCCTCCCCCATTCCTGCAACCGTAACCGCTGTAGCCTCCGAGCCCTCCTCATTCACCTTGATGCGGGCTTTCTGGCGCATCATCTCGATATAGACAGGCTTATCGCACATATTTGGAATCTCCGCAAATTGATCATCGAATGCCTGACGGATGCCCATCTGCTGCAACAATGAGATAAGGCCGCCATCAAGTTCATTGGTGTCGGATGCAGTTTCAAAACGCGGCAGCTTCAAATCCACTTCATAAGTCCGGAAGACGCCATCGCCTGGAATGTTATTGTATAAGCTCTCATAATCCTCAACGTCCGAGAAGCCTTTCTCAGCCAAATGATTGATGATGTCGTCGGTGCTCTTTCCTTCCTCGGGCAGCAACACTGTCATGCTCCAAAGGCTGTTGCCGTAGGGAATCTTGACAGCAGAATAGGTCTCGTTCTTGACGTAGCTGATATAGACATCCTGACGCATCATGGGCATTTCGAAATTGCCCTTGCCAGTCGCGAAATTTTCTGTCTTGGTGTTCTTGGGGTCGAACTTCTTGGTCCAGTCGGCCTTGAAATAGATGGCATTGAGCAGATACGACACCATGTCAGGTTTCACGTCGTCCAGTATCGATGGAATCATCCCTTTTGTCTTTTCCTTGCACCATCCGTTGATATGGTCAAGGGTCTTTGGCGAAGCGAAGTCAAGGGCTTCGGCCTTCGCATCGTAATAGTACACCATATCCTGCTCAAACTGGGGCTTCAGCGTATAATTCTTATTGACAAAGATGGCATTGGCGATGTCCAGTTCCACGTCCGTATCGGCCTTCGGGAGGTTGTCGATGAGATTCTTGCAGTAGTCGTTCACCGCCTGAATGCCTCCCTCATGGAAGCCCAGTGTCTCTTCGAGTTCCTTCTCGGTGTTGCCCGTCGCGGCATCGTTCACCATGCCAAGCACATAGGTGATGCTGAGCGGCGAATAGATGAAACTTCTGCCCGAGCGATCGGTCTCGTTCACCGTCTTCAGGAAATTCAAGGTGAACCCATTGTTGTCGTTGGCAAACACACGTTGTTCCTCGGTCAGTTGCAAGGGCTTCGGGTTTGCCACCATGTTGACAATCCGCTTCTCTACGCCGCCCTCTTCGTCCGAAGAGCACGAAAGCAGCATCATGCTGCATACAGCGATACAATAAAAAAGATTCTTCATACTTTTTTTGTTTTATGTTTCTGTCCTTTAAACGCAAAAAGTAGAAGAACCTTGCATCATTGCCCGCAAAAAATCTCAAATTCGATAATTATACGCGGTCTTCGTGCTCTGCCCATGCCTTGCCCATCTTCACGCAGTCGCCAATGACCTCGCCAGTGCGCAGATACTTGTAGGTGGGCATCTCGAAGAGCACGGGCTTCAGCCTGGAGTAGTCGGGCTTGCCCTTCTCGTCGAGTTTTTCTTCCTCGACATAGGTATTGAGGATGCTGCAGATGTAGTTCTTGAAGCCGTCAATCTCGTAGGTATCCACAACCTCGCACTCCATCACCAAAGGCGACTGCTCGATGACGGGCATACCTGCTTCGCCAAGATGATAGGCGAAGATAGCGGACTTGTCTGTCTTTGCTCCGCTCACCGTTCCCGTATAGTCGGCGGCAGCTACAAAGGCCTCGTCGATGATGTTGATGGAGAGACGTTTCGTCGAGTCGATGGCGATGACGCTATGGTGCGACGAATGGATGCTCAGCAACAGTTTGGAATGGCTTACGATGCCGACGTGTGCCACAAGCAGCCAGTTTACCTTTCCACCTTCTCCAACGGTTCCAACGACCGTGGCTGGCGTGGGATAGAGTGCCAGTTTCTGTCCGATGTTCTGTTTCATTGTCTTGTTGTATTTATTCCATTGAATGTTCCCAATCTCCACGGGTGTCTATGCCTGTGGCATCGGCGAGCTGCTCCAGACGAGCAACCTCCACAGCCGTCAGTTGAATCTTGGAGGCTTCGGCGGCCTCGATGACGTGACGTTCCTTCGTGGCTCCGATGATAGGCAGCGTACCCTTGGCAATAGCCCATGCTATACCCACCTGCGAGCAGGATGCGCCGTACTTCTCACCGATGGTTTTCATCTCGTTGGTCAGTTCCTCCAACTGCGACAGCACGGGGTTGTACTTCTTGCCACGGTCGCTTTCTGCGGGCAGTGGGTTCTCCTTGTTATATTTCCCTGAAAGTGCGCCCTGCTCAAGCACCATGTATGCCCAGAACTCGATACCATTTTGTTTGCAGTAGTCCAAGACACCCCCTTTCTCACTCGAACGATAGAGAAGCGAGAAGTGGTTCTGCACAGCAGAGACCTTGAAGCCTGCCTCACCCAAAATTTCATTGGCGCGCTGAATCTCCTTGATATTGTGGTTCGACACGCCCACGCGCTTCACCTTGCCATTCTTCAGCAAAGGAATCAGCCCCGGTGTCCAACGCTCCACATCCATTGGATTGTGAATCCAATAGATGTCGATGTAGTCACAACCCATGCGCCCGATGGAGGCATCGGCCATCTTCTCCACCGAGTTCTCATACATTTCTGCTATTTGCGGAGTGAACTTTGTGGAAATCTGTACATCCTTGCGCTCCACCGACTTTACCAACGAGCCGAGAATCTGCTCCGACTCGCCCATGCCATAGACAGTTGCTGTGTCCCACAGTGTCAGCCCCGCTTTCAATGCCGCATCGAATACTGGTTTCAGGTTCTCTGCGTCGGTCTTACTTCCAAACACGGTGTCTCCACCAAATGCACCTGCGCCCCAAGCCCAGGTTCCTAATGCTATCTTTGCCATAGTCTAAATGATTTGAATTGTTCGATGATATTTGTTTTGCGGGTGCAAAGATACGGCGAAATCGCCATAACGGGCTTATACGATTTACGGATAAATCAACCATTTTTACGGATTTCACTAAATTCCGTTAATTCATCCTACAAAAACGACAAATTGTTTGCAGGTTCAACAAACAATTTGTATCTTTGCAGCGCACTTTTCGAGGAATCGAAAACAAAAGCGGATAATAACACGAGTGGTCGCTTCGCTCAAAATTATAGAAAAATTAAATCAAAAAATTATAAGAAAAACGGGTCGATATTGGTCATGGCCTATTTAGAACACCTTCTTTTGATA
>CAJOLH010000091.1 GCA_905235375.1 uncultured Bacteroidales bacterium | reverse complement strand
TTGCGATACGAGCAATGACGCCTGTTGGCGCAAAGCCATAAGAGCGTCATGGTTCTTTGAATGAAATCTTTTCTGAGCAGTTTCCATTTTGATGTGTTTAATAGTCGCAAAAATACAACTTTTCCTTAAAGCGCATACGGTGGGGATGAAAAAATCCTTTTTTGTTGTCTGTCTGTATTTTTGTTCCCCACGATTGAAAAAGATTCACTATTTTTGCAGTTGATTAATATAAGGAAAGATGCCCAGAACGAAGAGCGCGGAAGTGAGGATTGGTGCAATGAACTCCATGTTAGGTGGCAATGCACGCGAACTTCTCGCTGAATACAGATAAATACTAATAACAGGTCATAGACAAATCCAACAATTGTTCTTAAAACATAGTGTATGAATATTATCGAGATACAACAAGAGCTAAAGGAGCGCTATAAGCAATATATTTCAAGTTTCGTAAACATCAGAGACCACACCTTTGCGCAGAAAGTCAAAGACACATTGGAGAGCGACAGGTTTTGGCCTGAGACTTTAATTCAATTCAATCCTAATTATGCTTTGGGGCTTGATGTGGATGATATGATTCATAAAGGTCTTCCAATTCATCCCAAGCTTAAGGGCTTCTTCAATGATCGGTTTTATTTGCACCAACAGCAAGCCATTGAGTTGGGATGCCAAGGGAAAGAGTTTGTCGTTACCTCGGGAACTGGCTCAGGTAAATCGCGTACTTTTATGGCAACCATTTTCAATTATGTATTGCAGAACCAAGCGGCTTGCAAGGATAAGACTATTGCTATCATCGTCTATCCTATGAATGCGCTCATCAATTCACAGTGTGAGGAACTTCAGAAATACAAAGAGCACTATGAGGAAGTTACTGGCGAAGAATGCCCGTTTACCTTTAATCGCTATACTGGGCAGGAAGGCCAAAGTGTTAGGCAGCAGATTCAAGAGACACCCCCCAACATCATACTCACCAACTACATGATGCTCGAACTGCTGATGACCAGAGCAGGAGAAGAGGAGAATCTCAGGAAGTGCTTCCTGGACAATTTGAGGTTCCTCGTTTTTGATGAGTTGCACACTTATCGTGGCATGCAAGGTAGCGATGTGGCCTTCCTGATTAGAAGAATCAAAGCATTGGCTAAGAACAAGGTGCTGTGCTTTGGCACCTCGGCAACCATGGTTGCCGACGAAATTCTGAGCGAATATGAATCGCGAAAGAAAGTGGCTGAGATTGCAAGCTGCATCTTTGGCTCGTCGTTCACTCCTGAACAGGTGATTGACGAAACATTGACAGTTGGTTTGATAGATAGACCTATTAATAGATTGGAGTTGGCGCAAAATGTCGATGGCGAGTTGGAACTAAGGGAAAAAGATTCGTTTAGGAACTACGCCACTGCCATTTGGATTGAGCAGAACATCGCTATGAAAAAAGTGGAAGGACGGTTTGTGAGAGGCAAACCTGTTTCGGTTCATGTCATGGCTGAACGATTGGCCGAGCATACTGGCAATCCAATTGAGAAATGCGAAAGGCATATCGAGGAACTGCTGGATGTTTGCAATAAGATGAACCAAACCGAAGGCACCAATCTTCTGCCGTACAAGATTCACCAGTTTATTGCTCAGACTGGCAACGTGTATGCGACACTTGGGACGCAGGGAGATAGGGAAATCCAAACGGTGGATTGCTTTTATAGCGAAAACGATGAGAAAGGTGAACACACCATGATGTATCCCATTGTTTTCAGCCGTGTGAGCGGACATGAGTTTTATTGCGTTACTTTAAAAGGCGACACCCTATATCCACGGCAGTTTGAAGACTTGCCGAAGAACGCGGATGAGGATGCCGACAATTCGTCAGATGGCTATATCTTTATCGCCCATAGCGGTGATGAAGCCTCGGACTTTGAATTGGAGCCTGACGGCCCAGACATCCCTGATGAATGGCTCACCAATAAAGGCACTTTCAAGAAGGATGTGGCCAGCAAAAAGCTTCCCAAAAGAATTTATTTCAAGAAGAACGGCAAGTTTAGCTTTGACCCCACTGGGAAAGATGACGAGATACAGGGGTGGTTTGTGCCTTCGCCACTGTCGTATGACCCGACCTCGGGCGTGATATACAGAGGCTCGAAACGCGAATGGGCCAAGCTGGCCAAAATTGGCGGTGAAGGTCGTAGCACAGCAACCACCATCCTTTCGTATGAAAGCATTCGCTTGATGAAGCAGCAGGAAAAAGAAGGTGGAGGTAACAGCAAGTTATTGACCTTCGTGGATGCCAGACAGGATGCCGCTTTGCAGACAGGGCACTTCAATGATTTTATCCGTATCGGCAAAGTCAGGGCAGCCATCTATAAAGCCATCTGTGATTCCGACGAGCCTTTAGATAGCACCAATGTGGCAAAGAAGGTTTTCGATGCCTTGCAGTTGGAGCCAGACGACTATGCCAAGCGGAAAGGTCTTCGAGGCCTTGCCTTGAAGGATTACGAAAAGGCGATGAAGCGTTTCCTAAACAAGCTCATCTATGATGACTTGGCTGACAACTGGGCGGTCATCATGCCCAACTTGGAGCAATGTGCCCTGATGGAAATCCGTTACCGCTACCTCCACGAAGAAATCGTTGGCAGAACAAGCGATGGTGAAGAATGTGAACGCCTTTACGATGACGAGATTCTTGAAGGCTTCACGGATGAGCAAAAGGAAGAGTTTTTAGTTCAAGTACTTGACTATCTCAGACATAATCTTTGTATTGCCGAAGAAGACAGAACCCATGCTGGTGCAGAGGACTTGAAAAAGACCATCTCCGACTTCCTCGACCGCCAATGGACCTTGGACAAGGATGAAGACATTTTGGAATCAAGGTTCCTGGTGCTGAAAAAGAACATTAAAAGGCATGTGGGACAAGTTACCTGTGGCTTTCGTTCGCGCTTGGGCTATTACATTAGCGATACGCTAAAAAAACACACAGGAAGGACATTTGCATCGGAGGAAGACTATTCAGAATTCCTCACTTCATTATTTGGCTTGCTTGGCAATTACATCATTGGCGATGCCGAAAAAGGCTGGCAGCTGGACTACACCAAGATTTTATGGTGCAAGGGCGACAAAGTCCATGTCCGTCCTGACAGGGCTGCAGTGCGTTCGCTGAAAGATGTGGAAATAAAGCCGAACAGCTATTTCCAAGCTTTCTATTCGGACGGCGATTTTGACAGGTCGCTTCATGCTGAAGACCATACTGGTCAAGTGCCTAAAGAAAAGCGGCAAGAGAGGGAAGATTTGTTTAGAGAAGGCAAATTGCCTATCTTGTATTGCTCGCCCACCATGGAGCTGGGTATCGACATCCGTGACTTGTCGATGGTGGGTATGCGCAATGTGCCACCTACTCCTTCCAACTATACGCAACGTGCAGGTCGTGCGGGACGTGGTGGACAAACGGCATTGATTTATACCTATTGCCGCACCAACAATCCGCATGAAAAGTATTATTTCGCCCATCCTGATGAAATGGTAGCTGGTAAGGTGAAGCCTTCGCGAATGGATTTGCTGAACGAAGAATTATTCAGCAACCATCTTCATGCCTTGGTGCTGTCCAAGCGACCCATACCACAACTGGCAGTCAGCATTAGTGATGTGGTGGACTATGAGAACCTTGAAACGATGCCCATCCGTGACACAGTGAAAGATCTGCTGACTCTTGAACAAAGCTTTAAGGATGGAATGAAGGTGTTGTTTACAAAATTGATGTCGGACACCTATCTGAAAGACAAACTTGAAGAGCAAAAGCCTTATTGGTTCAATGACGAATGGATTGAAAAAAAACTCAACGACTATATGAGCGATTTTGATGCGGCACTTGACCGTTGGCGCATTCTCTACCGTTCGGCACAGATGCAAATTCTTGCCGCCACAGAAATCATCAACAACAGAGCGTACGGAGACAACTCAGTTGAAAGACGCAAAGCTGATAACGATATGCATTGGGCTATGGCTTTTCGCGAAAAGTTATTGGGAAAAAATAGTAAAGGTCATAAGGAAGATGACGAGTTTTATCCGTATCGATACTTGGCCTCAGAAGGATTCTTGCCTGGTTATAATTTCGCCAAGCTGCCCATCAGAGCCATGTTGCAACAGTTCTACAGCGGGCTTGACGATTCGGTTGATGTGATTACACGTCCTCGCACCCTTGCCCTTCGCGAGTTTGGCCCTAAGAACATCATCTATCACGAGGGCATGAAGTATCGCGTGAACCGCATGATGATTAACAGCCAGTTTGCCACAGCACAATTCCATTGTAGTGCCAATACGGGAATGATTTTCAAGGTGGCTGAGCGTAAGATGGATGGCGGCAAAGAAGTGGGCAATGTGGTACCAAAGAACGACATTCTCACGGGAGAAGACTTGACGGGAGGCAACGCACAGGTGATTCCTGGCAGATGCTTACAACTGACAGACATGATGGCGCAGGAAAACGAGCGCATCACCTGTCAGGAAGAGGAACGCTTCAGGGCTGGATTTTCCATCGAGACCTATTTTTCGACCGACAATCCGCAGGAGGTGTCGCAATGCGAAATCCTTTGGGATGATGCCCACTTAGCCACAATGCACTACATCCCATCTTGCAAGATAACCTATATCATGAAGCCGCAGACGGAAAACCGCGACTCCTTTATCATTAACACGATGAGCGGTTTCTGGGTCAGTCCCACTGATGTGGAAAAAGCGCGTAAAGAGGCTGAAGCCAAAGGCGTTCCTTTTGAAGGTGAGAAGTATCAGAACGTAAAACTCTATACTGAGGTAACCGCCAATGCGCTCTATCTCCAGCCTATGGCTGCCCTGAACATGAGTAGCAGTGCTGCTGTCAAGACTTTCATGTATGCTTTCAAGCAGGCTGTTGAAGAGGTGTTTCAGGTGGAAAGTGGCGAAATTGGCGTGGATGTTATGGGCAATCCTGCTGCCCCTAACCTGTTTGTGTATGAAAACTCTGAGGGTTCCTTGGGTGTGCTGTCGCGCATTGTGAAAGAATACGACATGTATCATGCCGTTATGAAAAAGACCTTCGATATTTGCTTCGAAAAAATGGACTACACAAAGGAGGAATTGGATGCCTTGACACCTGCCAGTTATGACAACCTGCTTAACTACTATAATCAGCAAGATCACAAGATTATTGATGTTAGATTGATATATGAGCCTTTGCTCATGCTGTTGCAGGCCAAGACGGAAATCAAAACCAAAGGACACAACGAGAGCTATCATGACATGTATGAGCGGCTGCAGGCGCAACGTGACCAGTCGAGTTCAACGGAATATGAGTTCTTGAAGTATCTCTATGAACATGGGCTTAGGCTTCCTGACGAGGCGCAACCCACCTTTATGAAGGAAGACCTCTTTATCATGCCTGATTTCCGCTATGACAAACGCACCTTCGTTTTCTGTGACGGCACACCGCATGACTTGCCGGAAGTGAAAGCCGACGATGCCAACAAGCGTGAGATACTGGAGGACAAGGGCTATACGGTTCTAGTGTGGTACTACAAGGAGCCGTTGAGCGAGTTTGTCGGCAGGTATCCTAACATTTTTACTAAAGTTGTAGATAAATGAATAAAAACGCAGATATGGAATTTAGTACAGGGTCTTTAGTCCAATTCAGGGGCAGGCCGTGGGTGGTTCAACGGTCGGACGACAACGATGTGGTTGTCCTGAAGCCGTTGGGCGGTACCGACCAAGAAGTGATGGGGCTTTACAAACCGCTCTATGGCGACCAGTTGGAGCTTTTGTCATACGATTTCAGAAAACCTGATGCCGACGATTTGCTATGTGGCTATCCAGGTTCGGATAAGATTCTTTACAATGCTTGCCGTTTATCATTTAGGGATATTGCAGGGCCTTTCCAATGCTTGGGCAAGCTGTCGTTCACGCCTCGGCCCTATCAGATGGTGCCGTTGATACTGGCACTGAAGCAGAAGCGCATCCGTTTGCTCATTGGTGATGATGTGGGTATCGGTAAGACCTTGGAATCGTTGTTGATTGCCAAAGAGTTGCTTGACCGCAAGGAAATCAGTAGCTTTTCAGTGCTCTGCCTGCCTCATCTGTGTGAGCAGTGGCAAAATGAAATTAAGGACAAATTTGGCCTTGATGCCGTCATCATCAGGGGGAGCACGGTGAGCGGCTTGGAAAAGAAACTGCGCAATGGCCAAAACGTATTCCGCTCTTATCCTTTCCAAGTGATTTCCATCGATTACATCAAACAAGACAACCGTAGGCAGATTTTCCTTGACCATTGCCCCGAATTTGTCATCGTTGACGAGGCTCACACTTGTGCCCGTCCACGCGGTGCCAACCAGAACCAGCAGCTGAGATACAACCTACTTCACCATTTGGCCGCAACAGACAGGCACATCGTTATGCTGACTGCCACACCCCATTCGGGACAAGAAGAAGAGTTCCAATCCATCATCGGGATGCTTGACCCCAAGTTTGAGAATCTGCGTTTGAGCGAGTCCACTCCCCAACAGCGCGAGGAACTGGCCAAGTATTTCATCCAGCGTCGGCGTGCCGACATAAAGGATTATCTTGGGAGCGAGACTTCGTTTCCAGAGCGCATCCAGATTGACGACAACAAGCACTACCAAATCGCTCCCGAATACAAGGTTTTGATAAGCAAAATCGTGTCGTATGCCAAAAGCAATGTGATGTCGGCATCAAGCGAGTCGAAACTAAAGCAACGCTATATCTATTGGGAGATGCTGGCTTTGATACGCGGTGTGATGTCAAGCCCGGCGGCGGGCATCAGCATGTTCCGCAACAAATTGGACAAGCGCAACGAAACGGTTGATGAAGAGGAAACCGACATTGATGAAAGCGAAAAATACAAGTTCTCTTACGAGTTCAAGGACTTGCCGGCGGTGACCGATGTATCACCTGAGTTTTATAGCGCAGAGGCCAACAAAGCCAAACGGAGCAAACTTCAGGGCTTTATCGACGACTTGCAGAGCATCATGGACTTCGGACTTGATTACAAGGTTGACAAAGCCTTGGAGTACATCAAGATATGTCTTGACCTTGGCAAAAATCCTATCGTGTTCTGCCAATATATCCAAACAGCAGAGTATTTGGGGACAAAGGTCAAAGAGGCGTTTGCGACAGGCAAATACAAGAAAGTTGCCATCGAAGTAATCACCAGCACCATGGCCGACGAGCAACGCAAGGACAAGATTGATGAGCTGGCGAAAACCGAAAAGCATGTGTTGGTGTGCACCGACTGCCTTTCGGAAGGCGTGAACCTGCAGGACGGGTTTGAGGCTGTCATCCACTACGACCTGCCTTGGAACCCCAACCGCATGGAGCAACGAAACGGACGTATCGACCGTTTCGGGCAAAGTGCAAAAGAGGTGCTGGTTTCGTCCATCTATGCCACCAACAATCCCATGGACATGGTGATTCTGAAGGTGCTCTACGACAAACAGGAGCAAATTCGCAAGTCCATTGGCGTGTATCTGCCAATCGCCGAGGACGATTCTTCGGTGATGGAGGCCGTGATGAAACGTATTTTCTCTACATCAAGCGCCTTTGAGGACAACAGCGGCCAGCTTGCGCTTACCTTTGAGGATTTCGAGGAAGATACCGCCGAACGCGACAAAGCCCTCACTCGCAGCGTGGAAATTGAGAAGAAATCGCACACTTATTTCGCTCACAACAACAAGCAGGCTGACCCGACCAAGTTGGAGGCCAGTTTGAGGCAGGTGAAAGACATCATCGGCGATGTGGATGACACGGCTGATTTCGTGATTGGTGTGCTGAAGCACATGGGGGCGCGTGTCGTCACCGATGCTCCGCTGTGCTATAGCTTCGACATCAACGACCTGCCGCCGCGAGGTGACATCCGTCACTATTTTGAAGGCAAAATCACCACGAAGCGCATTGCTTTCTGCTCGCCTACGCCCAAGGGCTATATGTACATTGGGCGCAACCACACCTTGGTTGAGAATTACGCCCGCGCTATGGTGAACGACAC
>CAJOLH010000090.1 GCA_905235375.1 uncultured Bacteroidales bacterium | reverse complement strand
CAGATGCAAAGTTACTAATATTTGTGCAATTATTTAAATACTATCTTATTAAATGCCAATACTTTAATAGCTTTTTTCAAACTTGATAGGATCCCTTCTAGATGCTAAGAATCTGACGCTTCGATTGGTCTTTCGGTTTTCATCAAATTGATAACTTTTAGGCTTTACAAACTACTAGGTTACTTGATCATGTAGAGCTGGTACTGGTCGGGAGAGAGCTTGCGTCCGCTGTGATCTCCTGCGGAATTCCGCTTCGTCATCGAGAGTGGTGACGTTGTTTCCTCACCAGAACTCCTTGTCGGGGCAGAAGAGGAAAGTTCACATCCAAGCCATGTGATCTTGCCGGCCATTGTGCCATTGACGGTCTTTCCACGGGTCCATACTGCGATCAGGTTGCCTCCGCGCACCTGCTGCCAATTACCTCCATTGTAGTATTCTGTTGCCTTGTTGCGGCGAATTGCCTCGTCAAGCCACCAGGCCTGCAGCACGTCGGAAGCAAGTGCGATGTTGTAGTTCTCGGTCGTCATCATCCAGTAAGAGAAGCATGTCGCACTCTTGGTGATAACCCATTCCCAGTAGTAACCGTTGACTCCCAGGTCACTGATCCATCCGCAGGGTTCATTGGCTTCTTCTTTGCAAGTCCTGACCTCGGTTGACAACAGATCGCCCCTCTTGCCTTCGATGTCGTAAGCCAGCGTGTAGATGATGTATTTTGTGTTGGCCTTCAGATCTGAGAAATCGGCTACTTCGTCATCCGACGGGAGATGTCGCTGGAAATCGCGCTGCAGGATGGCGATGATTTCCGGGTTGGTCAGGCTACCGACACGTGAAGCCTCCATGTAACCGCGATAGTAGTGTGCAACATTGCTGGCATGGCTGTAGTCCATATCGAAGGCTATGCCATTCGACAGCACGGTGATGTTCTTAGGAGTAACCTGGCAATTGGACACTGCCTCTCCGTACTGGATTACGGGAATATTCACCTCATCATCGCTGGTCCCAATCACAATAGTTCCATTGCGGTTTCCGGACATCTTGTTGGCCGACAGGGTCGTGAACGAAATAGTCTTATTCCCAATTCCGCTTGACACCGAAGGTCGGAGCCAATCAGGGGTGCTCCTTACCTTCCACTCGCCATTCGACTTGACCGAGAGCGAGTTGGAAGCGCCTTCATTGGCGGAAAAATTCAGCTCGGTTTCGCTGCATGATACTGTAACAAGGGAAGTGCCCTGTGTTATCTTGACATTTGCCTTCTTGTCCGAGTTGTTCGACGCAAAGATTACGAGCAGGCATTCGCGCGTTTCTTTGGTGCGATTATCTTCAACCTGGACAGTGAGCTTGTTGCCATTGCCGTTGCGGCTTACATGTGCCCAGTGTTCATTGACCGAATAGTTCCAGTCATCCTGATAATATACAACCACATCCTTAGGACCATCACCATTTTCGAATGTCAAGTAGCGCTTATCAACATCCAGTGTTGATGGATTCAACACTTCAACCGTAGTATCATCGCAAGAGTACACGGTCGTGCAAATTGCCAAAATGGCAGCCTTCATGAAGAGGCTCTTAAAATTCTTCTTTTCCATAGTTGTTGTTTTTTTATGGTTATTAAATGAATATTTCTGCTTAAATAGAGGAGGCCAATCAATGAAATCTATCAGCATAACTTAGAAATTTTACTGTTTTTACTAAGTATGTAGGCTAAGCTGGCAGATGTTGCTTCCTCTTTTCGTCGCATCTTACGATTAGTCCTTCATACATATAGAGGAAATTCTAAACAAAAAATATCATTACCTCGCATTTTTCCCGAAAATATATGCTGACTCTGAATTTGAGAAGTACATGCCGTGGCGTTGGCAAGACAGGCAAATGTCAGAGCATAAATGACGCATTGGTGAGTTTTTTTGAGATAAAATTTGGAAAAGTCGAAGAAAAGGCGTAGTTTTGCAGTGATTTGACAACGTAAAAGAGATTGAATATAGGCCTGACATGAAAATGGTCAGTCCTTCATTAAACGAATTGTTATTATACATTATTTTAAAAAGAAGAATACTCTATGAAGTACGTGCATTTGTTGGCTGCGTTTTGTTTGTGCTGCATTGCATGCTCAAACCGCAGCGGAGAAGAGAAGCAAACTGAGGTGTTTGATTATGGCAAACCAGTTGATGTGTCGTCCATCCGTCAGGCATACGACTGGTATCAGCAGTATGATGGAGATGACGGGGACTCCATATTGTGCAGCATGGTTGGTCTGGAACTGCATGAAGAGGAGATCTTTCTGTTCGAGGATACAGCGTTTGTGCTACGTGCTCCGGAATATGCTGGTTCGCAACAACCCTTTCTTGCCATAGCTGAGGATTTCTATAACAGTTGCTCCTTGTCCTGGAACGTTTGGAGCAACTATGAGGTCTGGTATAGGGGGCAAACATCGGATTTGCTTCGCAGTGATGAAGATGTCATGAAGGGCATTGATGTCGTAAGCGCTGATATTATCAGGGATAGCAATTTGCGCCGTGCCGCTCAGAACTTCAAGGATTCGCTTCTCTTGATCATGGAAACGGACCCAAGCGAGTGGGATGAAGATTTCTATCCGCAGGAGATACTCATTTCCTACAACCAAGCAATTGAGAGCATCATGTACAGGTTCTATGATGACGAGGAAGCTTTCATAGCGTCCTTGGATAGCATATCGGACATTGCTCAAGGTATGGCGATGACAGTTTTTCAGCATTATCTTGATGCAGAAGAGGAGAATCAGGTGCCTGTTATGCTCGAAGAAATAGCTGTATGCCAGACTTTTGATGAACAATGCTCTCTATGGTGCAATTGGGCTAACTGCAAGAAATCGGTCATCGATGATATATGGATTACTGCAGTTGGACAAGCCTTGATGGAGAGCGGCAACTATAGCCCCATCCTCCACCATATATGGGTAATCTGGCGAGCTATATTCCAACGTGTGTTCTGTGGTGTTTCCAGAGATTCAACAATACCGAATCAGTATTATAACGAGTATCGTAAGAAGTGTTATGTGACCTGCCTGCAACGCATTGCACGTCATCCCAATGATGCCTATGCCATGAGCTGTGCAGCCGCCATCGGCGGTCGAACCAACATGAATCGTTTCGGTCAAAACTATTTTGGCAACGAAGCAATGATAGAACTGATGATGATGTTGCCCAACCGTTACACCTTTGATGATTCGGAAGACTTAACCGATTTGGACGACGCAGACGATTTAACTGATTTGGACGACGCAGACGATTTCGAATAAGATCAACACACTTTCCTTTTTTCTTTGACAGGCGCGACAAGATTTGGGATGTCTCTTCCCCTCTGTCACGTCTTGTTGTTTCTGCCTAAGGTTCATCAATGGTTCAGCTTACGGCATCCACATCTTGACATCCATTGTCATGAAGCAATCCCCCGACAGCCTTTTGGCTTCGGGGGATTGTCGCAAGTTCGAGGTAAAAAGACTCGGGTTTCGGATGACTTCTTCCCCCTAAGCGGGGGGAGTGAGGGGGGCATTACCTGACGACCTCTCCCTTCCCATTGACCACCACCTTAACATCTCCACTCAACGTGCAGAGATACGTATCTGGTCCGATGGCACAAATGCCCTCGTAGATCGGTAAAGTCACAGCATGCCCCTCTGCTGTCATCAGTCCTTCATACCCAGCCCCAGTTTGGTAGGAACGCAGACGCGCCGTCGCCTTTGGGTGATAAGTCTCGATTATCGGTTCATAGCTGGGATCATTTTCCTCATCAGGATTCGTGCTATGTGTCATCAACTCATCCGTCTCATATTCCAGTAGGCCGAATCCCCTGATGCAGAAATCGTTCTGGAGTTTGCCCTTCTGGTCATAACTGCGCAGCGTATGGTCGTTCATCATCACGTAGATCATCTCATCATCGAATTCGACATACTCACACTCCATGGGAGGGATGACGTAGTTCATCTCCGTGTTGAGCACTACCGATTTGTTATCCTTGCGCACGTTCCACAACGTATGGTCCTCCGATATTTCGATGGAACTATATTCCTTCGGAAGCACGAGCTTGCCCGATCGGTCCATCAGACCATAGTATTTCCCGTCGTTCGTAATGACCTTGCAGTAGCCGCCCAGAAACACAAACGAAAAATATCCGAGCTTAAAGGTCATGTCCGTGTCGATCACAACCTTGCCCGTACCATCGATGAACTTCACACGCCCGTCCTCAGCCACGCTTGCCCGGCCATCCGAGAACATGTTGGCTCTTTCATACTTCGGAGCGACGATTATCTTGCCCGTTATCTTGCTGAAGTAGCCATACTTCTCGCCATCGCTGAAGGCAACCAGCGAGTCATTGCCCAGAGGTCCTTCGAGCGATGCCACATTTTTCACCAGCTTCTCGTTTGTCTTAGCATTGTAAACATACCCCTTGATGTGGCCCTCCTGACGATGGAAGTAGATATCGCCATGGATCAGATGATTTTCGTAGCACCAGGTTTCCTCGCAGTTATGGAAATGTTCATCATACCAATCCCACACCTCGCTGCCAACACCATACACAATGATTGCCGCGATAATCGCCATGCTCACTGCCGCGCTCACCGAAAACACTCCCCACATACACTTGGCGAACTTGCCATCACGTTTGAATCCGAACAGTCCAAAGAACCATTCCAATGCCTGACATACTCCTCTCCACATCACCGTGAAGAACATTTTTGCACTCACTTTTTTCATCTCAGTAAAGTTTTAATATGTTAAACCAAATCTCATCCTATTTCTCTATCCCAATCCACCTAAGCGTTCACCCAGATCTGTGTCAATCTATAATTAAAATTAGTAGGTGCAGAGCGCAATCTGGCTTGTGGACTCTGTTATACGAATGGAAGCAAGGGCCAACCAGTTCCATTTCTGCCTCGCGTCCACCATGCCTCATGGCTTTGACAGCATCCAGAGTCGATGGCTTCATTATTCTCTTTTTCAGCTTCTTCATTCTTGCTGTTTTACCTTTTAAGTATGTAACCAAAATTAACGATAATTATATGCGTCTTTTTTCTTAACACGAATTATCATGAATATACATGAATTATTTGTGTAACGTCAAGCCTCAGTGGTTTTCGTCCTGAGTGCGACGCAGAAACGCGCTCAGGCCTCCATTGGGAACCGCTAATTTTCAGTGTCCTCGGTGTCTTCCGTGTTCGATAAGGAAGGAACGTTGGAGGTATCTACCACGGAACACACGAAAGACACGGAGTTTTGTTCGTCCAAGGGAGACCAGTGGACTGCGCTGCACTGTCCACTGGAGCGGAAGACACTGAGGTCTGTCCGTCTTTTTATTATCGACATACTGAGTAATTAATGATAATTCGCGATAATTCGTGTTAAAGAAAATATGTATAGTTAATTCTGAATAGTTACTTATGATGTAAGAGAGCGGAAAGTAACCCAATATCTATCATATTAAACTATCCTCCATTCCACTTTTCTTGCCTCGTATGTTTCTGGTGGAGTCATTTTGCCCATCATTCCTTCTATAACAGACTGTGGCACACTATCCTCACGAGAGCTATTCCTTTTAAGTAAAGACAGCCAGTTTGTTTCTAGATAGACAATACGGACATGGGCATGATAGGTCTCAAAGAGACTGACCAGCGATTCCCGCATCTGAGCAGTAATGTTGGTGGCATTCCACACAAAAGGCTGATGCCGACGTAAATACTCCTTGGCCTGTTCACGGGCGATATTTGCCACCTTACCCTGTGCTGCCGTAGGCGGGATCTTGTTGGCACGTCGGATGTCATCCAATGAAATCATTGGCAGGTCAGGTACGTTCTGTTTTATCCATGCGTCCTTACCTGTTCCTGGAAGTCCACTCATCAGTACGACCTCACCCCAACAGTCATCGTATAGTTCCTGATCTTTCCACATATCAAGTCCTGAAAGAAATGCTCTCTGGGTATGGACTGACGGGAAAGGATAACATCCCTCATAGCAACCTTCCTCCCTGGCGAGTTCTTCGCAAAGGGCAATCTTTTCGAGAACCTCCTGCTGGTCTGCACACTTTCGCCCTAACATATCCGCCTTGCAAAGTATGCAGAGTAGGTGTATAGAGAAATCGGGGGCCAGCATATTGTTTGCAGCCATGCGATGCAACTTAAGGCAGGGGGTATCTCGCTCAATAACTACAGGAGGAATGGAATGATAACGGATTAGCAGACTGATGGCCTCTCGTATTTGAGTGAGTTCCTGATTGCCACATAAACCATATTCTTTCCAAAGTAATTCCCGCACCATGTTACTGCCAGTCGGTGCATGGTGTGGAGTGTGCCAGTCGCCATCGACTAAGCGAGTGGTATGAATCTTGCCGATGTCATGTAGCAATGCTGACACATATAAAATATGTTGCTGCCGCTGATTCAATTCTTTGTATTCAGGAAGTCTCTTCAGGGCATCGCACACCATCTGGGTATGCACATAGGCATCACCTTCAGCATGATAAACTGGCGACTGAGGGGTTTGACGTAATCCCTCTTCATACCGGCTGAGTACTGTTTGTTTTATGTTGTTCCAATCTATCATCGTATCAAAAGTTGCGTAACAACACAAATTAAATGCATCTAATCTACATGATTATCAAAAATGTTCTGAATAACAATTCCTAGCGTCTACTAGCGTAATCGAATCTATTGTGTGCTTATTATACTGCAACCATTCTACTATTGCTGATATAGTATATTTTGCACCAAGATAATCATTAGCATCAATTGCTCGTATTCCATGAAAACCTACATTCTTGCGATGGTGTTGCACGACTGCATTTAGTACTTGGAATACAACAGGTCTTATTTGATTAAGAGTAAACTCGTTTTTTACTTCAGTATAATTACCAAATGGGATAACCATTACAGAAGATTTTTCCAATTCTTCCTTTAACTGCAAAAACCTTCCTTGGATATTATTAAACCCACTTTCCATAAAAACAATAATAGCATCGAATTGTCCACCTTCTATATCGAAGATGTCTCCTTGGGCATAATAGAGCCCTTCAAATTTTGTTTTATTCTTAGTCATCATATTAAGTTTTAAATAAATAGATCATGCAAAGTTCTTGTTATTCTATTCGGCACAATAGGCCTGTCGAGCCAGTGTGACTGCGACTCCTCCACCGTTTGAAGGAAAGAGGCGCGAACATACTTCATCCTGTCAATCACTTCGCCGTTTTCCTCCACCTTAATATATATACCTTCCATTGTACGTGAAACATCAGTCTCTCGACAGACTCTGTCAGCATCTAACCCTAATCTTTCAGCATCTTCACGCAAGTGTTCTATATGGTGATCAGATATATAGTTGGAGTCACCCAGAAACTTCAATATTTCCTCCGTGGAACGAAATATGCCAGTAGCAAGTATGGGAACAGAACAAATAGGCAATTCTGCGAGCAACTGATGACGCGAAGGTGTATCAAGGAACTTCCCCGTCTCACGGTCTAATACGTCAAATTCCATAAAATAATGAGGCAGCAGGTCGTAATAGATGCTGTGTTTGGCATATATCCACTCGCCATACATCACATACCGGCAGCCAAGCACCTCGTACAGTCTGTCCTTATGGACAGCCCCCCACTGCTTCAACAAGTCATAATGCCGTTCTCGATAGCCACCAGTCAGGAAATGCCCACGACTTTGCAAGCGTAGTTCGCCGTCATCAGTAAATGAAACGGCAGAGTTGGCACCATCTATTTTCTCTTCCAATACGACATACCTTCCGGCAATATCGCTGAATGGCCGCTGGCGCAAGTCTTCGTCGCCAGGTTGTAGGCGCGACCCCTGTATGTGAGGTGTTCGAGGATATTTGATGATTGTATTGTCTATCTTCATAACTCTAAACTTTAACGACCCTATAATACTCCCCATTTTTTGGACAACTGCAAAAAAATGTATATCTTTGCAGCACCAAAACAATTGAAAGATGAACTACAAGAAGAAACTTACCCCCGAGTTCAAGGCGAAGGTCGCCTTGGAAGCCATTCAGGAGACCATGACAGTGTCAGAAATAGCCCGAAAGT
>CAJOLH010000089.1 GCA_905235375.1 uncultured Bacteroidales bacterium | reverse complement strand
TCATTAGATTTCCGTATTGGACCGTTTCAGACGCTCAACGTCAGGAGCGGTCCAGCATTTGGTTTTAATCCTTTCGCCATGCATCTTTCCCCCGCCCTCCACGAAGCCTACACCCGCGAGCACCTTTCTGCCCGCGAAGCCCAGCGCCAGGCACAGTTCATTGCCTGGGGTCCCATGGTGTTCCAAGTAAGTCGTCTGATGATCAAGTTCGGCATCCTCGACCTGCTTCGCGACAACATCGACGGCCTCACTCACGATGAGCTTGTCCAAGCCACGGGCCTTTCTGACTATGCCGTGAAGGTGCTCCTCGAAGCGTCGCTCTCCATTGGCACCGTGCTCGTCGATGCCGACAACGACCGCTTCATCCTTTCCAAGACCGGCTATTTCCTGCTCACCGACCCCTCAACACGCGCCAACCTCGACTTCAACCACGATGTCAACTACGAGGGATTGTTCCGGCTCGAAGAGTCTTTGCGCGAAGGGCGGCCTGCGGGCTTGGAGCATTTTGGACCATGGGCTACTGTCTATGAGGGGCTGTCCGAGCTGCCGCCCCAGGTGCAGCGCAGCTGGTTTGGCTTTGACCATTTCTATAGCGATGGCTCGTTCCCACAAGCGCTTCGCATCGTCCTCGATGAGTTAAAGCCACGAACCCTGCTCGATGTGGGCGGCAACACAGGACGTTGGGCGCTGCAGTGTGTGGCCCATTCGCCAGAAGTCGAGGTCACCATCGTCGATTTGCCCCAGCAACTCGCGATGATGCGCAAGCAAACGCAGGGTCTCCCGGGTGCCGACCGCATCTGCGGCTACCCGCTTGACCTGCTCGACCCATCGGAAGCTTTCCCCACCGACCGCCACTACGACGTCATCTGGATGTCGCAGTTCCTCGATTGCTTCAGTCCCTCCCAGATTGTCTCCATCCTCATTCGCTCCGCGCGTATCATGGATGCCGACAGCCGTCTCTGCATCATGGAGACGCTCTGGGATCGTCAGAAGTACGAGACAGCGGCTCTTTGCCTCACCATGACCAGCGTCTATTTCGCCGATATCGCCAATGGTAATAGCAAGATGTATCACACCGACGATCTCCGTTCCTGTGTCGAGGCAGCTGGGCTGCAGGTCGAGACGATTCACGACAATCTCGGTCTCGGTCATTCCATCATGGTTTGCCGGATAAAATAAAAACAATAATTCTTGACGATGAAGGAACAGCAGACGAACGCGACCCCGTGGCAAGGCACTACCGATGGCCTGCCCTGGATGCACCGAGCGCTCATTCGCGTGCTGGGTGTGGTGCCTGTCGGCTTCGTTTATGCCATTGCAGCTGTCTTCGTGGTTCCTTTCTATGTCCTCGCTCGTCCGCAAGGCTATCTGGTGCAGTATCGTTTCTTTCGCCGCCGGTTGGCGTTCTGGCCTCTGAAAGCCTTCTGTTACGTCATCCTCAATCACTATCGGTTTGCGCAGGTCATCATCGACCGCTTTGCCGTCTATGGTGGACGAAGGTTCCGCTTTGAGGTCGAAGGGCTTGACGACTACAACCTGTTGGCCGAAGGCAAAAGCGGCTTTGTGCAGGTGTTCAGTCATGCGGGCAACTACGAACTGGCAGGCTACGAGCTTCGTCAGCCCCGCAAGCGGCTCTATGCGCTGCTCTTCCGCGACGGATCGCAGACCATCATGGAAAATCGCGCCAGCGTCTTTGCTCCCAATGGAGTTGAGATGGTTTTTGTGCAGCCCGACATGAGTCACATTTTCCTGCTCAACAACGTGGTGCGTGATGGTAACATCGCCTCTATCCCCGGCGACCGCATCTTTGGCTCCCGCAAGTTTGTCGAGTGTCAGTTCCTTGGTGCGTCCGCCCGTTTCCCTTTGGGGCCGTTTCAGCTGGCAGTGACGCGTCAGGTGCCCATTGTCGCTATCTTCGTCATGAAGGAGTCGTGGTCGCGCTATCGCATCTTCGTGCGTCGCCTCACCGTCGAGCCTGCCCCGTCTGCTGCCAGCCGTCGTGCACTCCCCACGCTCGTGGCTCAGCAGTTTGCTACTGCCCTCGAACAGGTGCTGCGCCGTTATCCTGAGCAGTGGTTCAATTATTTCGATTTCTGGCAGAACGAGGATTCTGACATTTGAGGCATGACGTTGAGCGACATCGACATACAGGACATCATCCCGCAGCGCCCGCCATTCCTGATGGTGGACCGTCTGCTATCCTACGACGTGACGGTGTCCCGCACGTCCTTCCTTGTTCGGCCTGACAACGTCTTTGTCGATGGCACCCTCTCTTCGGCTGGCATTGTCGAACATATCGCGCAGACCTGTGCCGCCCGCATCGGCTACTACAACAAGTACATCCTTCATCGCGATGTCGTCATCGGCTACATCGCCGCCATCCGTCACCTCGATGTCCATCGTCATCCCGAAGTGGGAGATGAGCTGCTAACGAGCATCGAAGAGCTGGGTTCTGCTTTTGGCATGACGCTCGTCCATGCCGATGTCCGCACTTCTTGTGGCGAACTTATCGCTGATGGCGAGTTGAAGATTGCTCTCAGCGAATCATAGACCTATGGTAAAAATCATTGCTGACAACATACTCTCCCCCCTTGGAGATACCACGTCCGACAACCTGCAGGCTGTCCGTCACTATTGTTCGCAGCTCCACGAACATCGGCTGTGGCAGGTGCCCGAACCATTTGTAGCATCGCTTTTCTACGAAGGGGCAGAGCGGCCTACCTACGAGCTGCTGCTCCTCTCGTCCATCCTTCATTGCCTCGATCACTGCACACTTTCGGGACGCGTGGTGCTGGTGCTCAGTTCCACCAAAGGGCATACCACCAATCCCGATGCCCATACCTTCGGTGAGTCGGCTGGTCGTATCGAACAGCTCATCCGCCCATTCATGCCCAAGGTCGAAAGCCTTACGTCGTTCACCGTGAGCAATGCCTGCATCAGTGGACTCTCGGCACTCATCGTGGCGCATCGTCTCCTCGAAATGGAGGCCTACGACTATGCCATCGTCGCAGGTTGTGATGTGCAGTCACGGTTCATCGTTGCAGGTTTTCAGTCCCTTATGGCCATTTCGCCCGATCCGTGCCGTCCTTTCGACGAAGACCGCAATGGGCTCAATCTGGGCGAAGCTGCCGCTACTATAATATTTAAAAGGTGTAGCGCTGAAGACAAAGAAAAATGCAGTGCCGACGAAGTTTCTTCCCCCCAGTGGGTGGCATTGCCCGGCTATATGCGTAACGATGCCTGCCACATTTCCACACCTTCGCGCACGGCCGAAGGTTGCTACCGAGCCTTGGAAGCTGCCCTTTGTCACGTTGCCTTGCCCATCTGCATCTCTGCTCATGGCACTGCCACGCTCTACAATGACGATATGGAGTCCGTGGCTATCCACCGTGCTTTGAAGGATGATGTTCCCGTCACGGCACTCAAGGGCTACTTCGGCCACACTATGGGTGCTGCTGGTATTCTCGAAAGCATCCTCACCATGCACGCTCTTCAGGAGGGATGGATACCCGGCACGCTCGGTCACAAGGCTTTGGGAACCAGTCGCCCTATCCATGTCATTGATCGGCATCAGCCCTTGAACTCCGAGCAGCAGCACCATCCGTCATTCATCAAGCTGATGAGCGGTTTCGGAGGCTGCAATGCGGCGATGGGATTCCAATTGCTTAGGGATGATAAGGGATGTGAAGGAATATTAAGGGATATGAAGGGACGGATGTGCTGTGGGGTAGGGGCACATATTGCGGAGTCGCAGCTATCGGTGCACATCACTCCTTGTGAAGTGACGCTATGTGGCGAATCATTGCCCACCGATGGCGCTACGGGCAAGGCGCTGCTTACTGCCCTCTATCGCCAGTATGTAGGCGACTATCCGAAGTTCTACAAGATGGATCTTCTCAGTCGCCTTGGTTTCATAGCTTCCGAACTGCTTTTCCAGAAGGAGGATGCACATTCCGATTTCGGGCAAAGTCGTGCCGTACTGCTTTTCGGACAATCGGCCTCGTGCGTGGCTGACCGCAGTTTCGAAGCCACTATCCAGCTGGGCGACAACTATTTCCCCAGCCCTGCCGACTTCGTCTATACGCTGCCCAACATCGTCCTGGGCGAGATTGCCATTCGCCACCAGCTGCGTGGTGAGACCTGCTACTTCGCACTCTCCAAGCGTGACGATGCCCTCATCCGGCAACTTGTCTCTCAGGCTTTTGCCGACGCTTCCACCACTTCCGTCCTCTTCGGTTGGATTGATGCCACCGATGACGACCATTTCGAAGCTGAACTCAAAATCATGACCAACTGTTACCGACAATAATTCTTGTTTTCTCAAATTCTTGACAAAAAATAATATGACAGAACTACTTGAAACCCTCAAACAGCAAGTCATCGATGCCTTGAACCTCGAGGATCTGACTCCCGAGGATATCGATGTCGATGCCCCTCTCTTCGGCGAAGGTCTGGGTCTCGACTCCATCGACGCGCTCGAACTCATCATGATCCTCGAAAAGGAGTATGGCATCAAGCTCCAATCGCCCGCCCAGGGCAAGGAGATCTTCAAGTCCATCCGCACCATGGCTGAGTACATCCAGGAACATCGCACAAAATAATTCTCATCACGAATTATCGAATTAAAGAATTATATCGCTACGGATTAACCAGATTAAACGGATTATCTGCTTGTCCCGACTAATTAAAATCTGATAAATCCGATAAATCCGTAGAGCAAAATAAATTCTCTAATTCTCTAATTCGTGATAAAAAGAACATCGTACCAATTCTCATCACGAATTATCGAATTTAAGAATTTATTAAACGCCACAGATTAATCAGATTAAACGGATTATCTGCTTGTCCCGACTAAATAAAATCTGATAAATCCGATAAATCTGTAGAGCAAAAAATCTCTAATTCTCTAATTCGTGATAAAAAAGAAAAATCGTGATCAGACCTGTCATCACCAGCTACGGCATAGTGAGCGCCATTGGTGTCGGCAAAGCCGAGACCCTTGAGTCGCTCCGCGCATACTGTTCAGGTATCGCCCCTGTGCAGTACCTCGACACGGTGCATCGTGATATGCTCGTAGGTGAAGTCAAACTCTCGTTCGACGAACTCCAGAGGCTGGTCGGGGTGCCCTCCGATGCCGAAGTTCCGCAGAGCCGTACCGCCCTCATCGGCCGTCTTGCTTTGCGCGAAGCCCTGCAGCAGGCTGGTCTTACCACTCCCGACGACTATGCGCAGATGGCATTGCTCTCAGGAACAACCGTCGGCGGCATGGACCGCACCGAGATCGAGGCATCGGTCAGCGCCGACGGTGAAATCATCCACTACAATTATGATTGCGGCACCTCCACGCTCGACATTGCCCGAGGTTTCGGTCAATTTGCCTTTGTCGATACCATCTCCACCGCCTGTTCGTCGGCTGCCAATGCCATCGCCATGGGCATCGAAATGGTGCGTCAGGGGCTTTTCGAACGCGTCGTTGCAGGTGGTAGCGAGGGACTTTCGCGTCTGCATCTCAACGGGTTCAATACGCTGATGATTCTTGATGCCGAGCCTTGCCGTCCGTTCGATGCGCATCGCAATGGCATCAACCTCGGCGAGGGCGCAGCCTATCTTGTCATCGAAAGCGAATCTTCCGCTTTGAAGCGTGGTGCGCGTCCCTTGGCAGTATTGAGCGGCTATGGGAATGCCTGCGACGCTTACCATCAGACGGCTTCTTCGCCCGATGGTGAAGGCGCAGTATTAGCGATGCAGCAGGCACTCGACGATGCAGGGCTCCAGCCATCCGACATCGCCTACATCAATTGTCATGGCACAGGCACGCCCAACAACGACGTGAGCGAACTCCGTGCCCTCCATCGTGTCTTCGGCGACCATCTTCCCCCGTTCAGCAGCACCAAGGGCTTCACGGGGCACACCACCTCGGCGAGCGGCAGCATCGAAGCAGCCTTCTGCCTTCTCGCCATCGAGCACCACTTCCTCCCCGTCAACCTCAACTTCCGCAACCCCATCGACACCGACGTTCCCGTCGTGGGTGATGAGTCATGGGTTATGGGTGATGAGTCATGTGCTATGGTTCGGGAAGAGGCTATCCATTCCCTTGAGGGGAGGGGCAGGGGCCAGTCCATCCTCCTCAACGCCTTCGCCTTCGGCGGCAACGACACCTCCCTCATTCTCGCCCCGTATTCCCCTCTTCATACCCCCGTTCAGTTTGATGCGATGTCATCGCATCCCCTCTCTCTTGCCCCGAAGGAAGTACCCCCTCTTCTCAGTAAGAGAAAAGTCTATCTCCTCGCCAAAACCGAGCTTGACCCCGACATCGACCCCAACTTCCGCGACTACCTCTCCCCCCTCGAATCACGTCGCCTTGACAATCTGCTCAAGCGCACCATTGCCTGTTCGCTCAGTACACTCCGTCAATGTCCCGAAGTTGTTCCCGATGCCATCATCACCGCTACCGTTTGGGGCAGCGCCATCTCTGCCATCTCGTTCTTCTACGACATGATGCGTCAGGGCGAAGCATTCCTCAAGCCTACGCTCTTCATGCAATCGACCCACAACACGATGAGTTCGCTCATCGCCATCCAGACGCACAATCATGGCTACAACGTCACCCATTCGCAGCTCGATGACTCCCTCCCGCACGCCTTCCTCGACGCATGGTTGCAGATGCAGGCAGGACGCATCCGCAGCGCCCTAGTCGGCATTCACGACAGCATCCCCGCTTTCGACAATCGCAGCTACCTCCTCTGCACCGCCGATGCACTCCCTCCCGATTGCCATCCCCTCGCCGAGCTTGTCATGAATACCTCATCACGAATTATCGAATTAAAGAATATAATAAACGCTACGGATTAATCAGATTAACCAGATTATCTGCTTGTCCCGACTAAATAAAATCTGATAAATCCGTTCAATCCGTAGAGCAAAAAAATAATTCTCAAATTCTCATCACGAATTATCGAATTAAAGAATATAATAAACGCTACGGATTAATCAGATTAACCAGATTATCCACTTGTCCCAACTAACTAAATAGAAATCTGATAAATCCGTTCAATCCGTAGAGCAAAATAAATTCTCAAATTCTCTAATTCGTGATAAGAAAAATAATAATTCGTGATAAAAAAAAATATGCCACTCCTGATCCTTTCGATAATTCAAGCCGCCCTGCTTGCCGCAGGCCAAGTCCTGCTCAAGCTCGCCCTGCGCACAGCAGGCGCGTTCGAGATGAGCGCAAGCTTCTTCCTGAGCCAGCTCACCAACTGGTGGTGGCTTGCTTGTGGCGTCAGCTTTTGCAGCGCAGGCATCCTTTGGATGTATATCCTGCGCCACTATCCCTTCAGCCAAGCCTATCCGCTCACGTCGTTGGCTTACGTCTTCGGCATGATTGCCGCCCTTTGGATCTTCGGCGAACGCATTTCGCCCGCTGCATGGATCGGCATTCTGCTCATCATGGCGGGTTGTTATCTTGTCACTCGTTGATTCCCTTCACCCGACCTCCGCATGGCACTTCTTCATAGTCTATATCATATTGCAGCGCAGACAACTCTGTCCGAAGGCGAGGGTGGGGGAGCGGTCTATCGCATCGCGCTTCATCCCGACAGTGCCATCTATCGGGCGCACTTCCCCGGTCGCCCCATCACCCCCGGCGCCTGCATGATCCAGATTGTCGAGGAGTTGGCGCGACAGTATTTTGCCGATGTCACCCTTCATGTCCGTAGCATCACTAACCTCAAGTTCCTCGCCCTGCTCGAACCCCAGCATCACCCCGAGGTCGAAGTTGTCCTCAGCGGCACCCCCTCCCTCCTTCGCGCCACCTTCCGCGATGGTTCCCTCCTCTTCGCCCGCCTCACCCTTTCTATGTGAATTATTTCTTTGCCATGTCAGTAAAATAGATTATCTTTGCAGCGCATATTTCGACATTCGAAAACAAAAGCGAATGATAACATTATGGTCACTGCGCTCAAAATTATAAGAAAATTATTATAAAAATTGTCAAAAAGGGATTCTTATAATTTTTTGATTTAATTTTTGTAACAAGCAAATTTAAAACCATCAAATTTTCGTAAAGTTAAATCGACAGGTTGTTATTCGTCTTTTTGCTTATTCTTCTTGTCAAAAATGGTCTTTC
>CAJOLH010000088.1 GCA_905235375.1 uncultured Bacteroidales bacterium | reverse complement strand
TGCAATTTCAAATCTTCCGGTTGAAATTTCGGCCGATTTTCTTTTGGATATTAAGTATTTACAATGTCATTTTCCCAACTTTTGTTGGACAGTAGTGGAACGTCGTAAAGAAAGACTTCCTTTGGACTTCTGCGCTCGTTTTCTCCTACACGCATAGCGAAATCGTTGACCTTTATGGCGACGGCATGGACGATCTTGGCAACCGCTGGTTCATCGGCGAACCCATCGGCGTGGTTTACGATTATGACATGGTGGGCATCTGGCAGGAAAGCGAAATTGCCAATGGGGACCATCTCAACTGGGATCCACAGGCAGCTGTCGGTGACGTGAAACTTGCCGACCGTAATGGCGATGGCAAGATTGATAACAACGACCGCCACATCAAGGGTCAGACGGCTCCGAAGTGGACGGGAGGCCTTACCAACACCATCAGCTGGAAGGGCATCACCCTCAACATCTTTATCCAGACCGTACAAGGCTTGCGTAAGAGCAACTCTCTACTCAGCACCGCAGGTGACGAAATGGGTCGTCGAAACATAACAACAGAAGTTGGCTATTGGACTGCCCAAAACCAAAGCAACGAGTTCCGTTCGCTTAGCAAGACCTCCAATCGTCACGGCTATGGCTTCGATCAAAATGCCAGCTATACCCGTCTGAAGGACGTAACCCTCAGCTACAATTTCCCGGCAAGCATTTGCCAGAAACTCAAGATCAGCGACCTTATGATCTACTTCAGCGGCCGTAACCTCTATACCTGGACCAACTGGACAGGCTGGGATCCTGAAGCTCGTCAGATCGGACGTGGCAGCGAAGCGATCAACGAATTTGGCAATTCCGTCAGCTGGGAAGACAACTATCCCATGACCAAGAGCTTTACTATCGGACTTAACATCACATTCTAATATACCCGACCACAATGAAACTGAATAAAGTATTTTCCATAGTTGCCGCAGGTGCGCTCCTCGCTGGTGCCACCTCTTGCGGAGACGATTTCCTGGACGAAAACATGTACTCGTCATACGGTGCGTCTGTGTCCGATACCAACGCCAAGGTGCTCGGCCTCTACTACAAGGTAGGCAGTATCCTGGGCTATAGTGACCAACAGGGGTATGCCGGAATCTGGCAGGACGGCACCGACGTGGGTGCCCCTGGCGACATCCAAGGTGTTGAGACTCCTTTCTACCAGTATGCCAATCTCAACTCCGAGAACGCTGGTGTCAGGTACCTTTGGAACACGCTCTATAGCATCATCAATGCTGCCAACATTATTATCAACGAAGAGGGTGTGGCCGAAAAGTACCGCGCAGAGGCGTGCTTCTTCCGCGCTTGGGCCTACGAGCAACTTGTCATTGGCTGGGGTCGCGTACCATTGCTCACCGAATCGATAACTACTCCCTCGACCGACTTCACCCGTACCGATATTTCGGCTATCAATGCCGTCATCGAGAGTGACATCGAGTATGCCATCGCCAATCTTCCTGATGTCACAGAATTTGACAACAGCAAAGACAAGACAATAAAGAGTCGTCTCACCAAGGACGCTGCTCGTCTTTGGGCAACTCAGGTTTATCTGCGCATCGGTTTCCAGAACAGCAGCAACGATTACTACAACAAGGCCGTCAACACCGTGACACCCACCATCACCAGTGGCAACTACAAGCTTATCGATGCACGCTACGGTTCTTTCTTGGGCGAAGGAGGTGACTTCTACAGCGATATGTTCCGCTTTGGCAATCAGCGCCGCTACCAAGGTAATACCGAGGGCATTTGGACATTCGAGATGGAATACAATGTCAAAGTGCCAAACGGCACCATCGGTGCTCCCCAGCAGCGTCGCAACTGGGTGGCTGCCTTCCACAAGCTCTCTGGCCAAATGGTTAATGCTGACTCCATCGGCGGTCGCGGCAACGGGCGTCTCCGTCTGAGCAACTACGTGAAGTATGGCATATTCGAAGACGGTGACATCCGCAACTCCAACTACAACATCCGTCGCCAGCTCTTCTGCAACGATGCCAAGCTCCAGAATGAGCCTCTTGTCGTCTATGTCGATGCCAAAGGCTTCAAGGTCAACGAGGGCACGCCTGGTGCCACCGCCCGCACCCTCCATTATGGCGATCCCGCCGTCTGGGCTGAGAGCGACACACTCAACGTGATGTATCCACATACCACCAAGTGGGGCGGCTACGACCCAACCGACGACTTCGGATGGGCTCTTGTCAAGGATTTCCCGATGATGCGTTTCGCCGAAGCCTATCTGCTCCGTGCCGAGGCATACGTCCGCTTAGGCAATACCGCCGCAGCTGCAGCCGACATCAACATGCTCCGTGACCGCGCCTTCAAGGAGTCGCGTGAATTTACCGGCAATGCTTCGCTGGGCGCTGTCAGTCCTTCGCAGATGACGCTCGACTTCATCCTCGACGAGCGTATTCGCGAGCTCGTAGGCGAAGAGAACCGCCGCTTCACCCTGATGCGTACCGGCGAACTCACCAACCGCGTGAACATGATGGTATCGAAGTGGGCAGAAGGAACTGACAGCAAGAAGATTTCGGGTTATGACCCCAACGTCCACACTCTCCTCCCCATTCCTTTGACCGAAATCCAGCTCAATAAGGATGCCGACCTTGAGCAGAACCCCGGCTACGAAGTGGCGAAATAACGAAATCGTGTAGTTAAGTTAATATATGTGTGCAAACGGGAGAGGGGCCTTGCAAGACAATGTCCTCCAAGGCGCCTCTCCTTCTTATTTTCCCCTTATGATATGAAGAAACACAACATTCTGTCGGCTGCCATCCTCCTCGTCCTGATGATGATGGCTGTTCCCGTTTATGCCAAGAAGAAGGTCGTCAGGACTCCTTCTGACCGCGAGGTGTGGACCACCCTGCTCTATCGCATGGCCCAGCCTGTGCTCGAGCCGATGGCCGAAGGACGCTTGCAGCAGGTGATGACCTATGAGAACGGCAATCTTGAAGTGTCGCCCACCTGGGACGGACGCAACAAGAAAGTCACCTACATGGAGGCTTTCGGTCGCCTGATGGCAGGCCTTGCCCCTTGGCTCTCTCTGCCCGACGATGAAACGCCCGAAGGCCTGCAGCGCAAGCAGCTACGCGAATGGGCATTGAAGGCCTACGCCAATGCTGTCGATCCTGCCAGTCCTGACTACCTCGGATGGGGCTCGGGAGGACAGACGTTGGTCGATGCTGCCTATGTCGTCGAAAGTTTCCATCGCGGCTGGGATGCCCTTTGGGAACCGCTCAGCGTCGAGACCAAGCTGCGCTACGTTCGCGAGATGCAGCGGCTCCATCGCTACGACCCACCCTATCAGAACTGGTTCCTCTTCTGCGGCATGGAGGAGTGTTTCCTCATGAAGGCCGAGGCTTCGCTCAAGAAGGCAGGCGTAGATCTGCAGAAGGAGGGCTTTGACGGTCCGCTCTACGATGCCTTCCGCATCAAGACGGCTGTCAACAAGGCCGAAGAGTGGTATATCGGCGATGGCTGGTATGCCGACGGCCCTTCGTTCGCCTTCGACTACTACAATTCCTACGTCATTCATCCGATGTACGCCGAGTGTGTCGAGATGGTTTGCGACGTGCAGCCCAACAACAGCTACCTCATTCATAGCGTCGATCCCGTCACCTACAAGACACAAGGTCCCACCTATCGTCTCGGAGTCATTCGCGAACGTATGCAGAAGTTCAGCTGCATCCTCGAACGCATGGTTTCGCCCGAAGGCACCTACCCCGTCTTCGGCCGCAGCATCCCCTATCGCCTTGCCGTCTTCCAGCCCTTGGCCATGATGGCCTGGCAGAAACGTTTGCCCAAGCAACTCTCGAACGGACAAGTGCGTGCAGCCATCACTGCCGTCATGAAGCGCATGTATGCTGCTGACCTCTACGAACTCGGTCTTTCGGCTACTCCAGCCACCACTCCAACCAACTTCAACAAAGGAGGATTTCTGACCATCGGTTTCGTGGGGTCGCATCCCAATGTAGCTGACGTTTATACCAACAACGGTTCGCTCTACATGACCACACTTGCCTTCCTGCCCCTTGGTTTGCCAGCCGACGACCCGTTCTGGACCGACCCTGCCGAGCCCTGGACCTCCAAGAAGGCTTGGGAAGCCGAAGACTTCCCGAAAGACCACAAGTGGCACATCAACAAGCAAATCCTGTATTGGGAATGAGAATCAAGGGCCATTAAAGGGAAGTAAAAAGGTAAAAGAGTAGTAAAAAGGACGTCACTACCTTTTGTCCCGCTATGATGCCCAACAGTTCACTCGTCCCTTTTACTACTCTTTTACTCCACTTTTACTACCTTTTTACTACCCTTTCATTACCCTTCTAAAAACACCACAAAATGAAAGAATATCTTCCAATCATAGCAGCAGCCCTCTCGCTGGCAGCATGCACCAAGCAGGCTCCCACCTACGACCTCCCTGCCCCCGAAGCCGTAGTCAGCATCATCAAGCAGGTCAACACGCAGTGGCAGGAGAGCCACCCGCTCATTGCAGCCGCTGATGCCACCTACACCTCCGACCCCGACAACGAGTGGACCTTCCAACCTTACTCCAACAACAGCCCGTTCTGGGACAATGCCGCCTACCACACCGGCAACATGGAAGTCTGCAAACTCTCCGACGAACTCAAGGCGCAATTCATCGGCTACAGCCAGAAGTGGGCAGAAGCTGCCCAGTGGAAAGGTGCTACCAACTCGAATCCTGCCGAGTGGGTCTATAATTACGGCGAAATGCCCCGAAACGTCCTCTTCGGCGACTGGCAGATCTGCTTCCAGACCTATTGCGACCTCTACAACCTCGAACCCGACGAACAGAAGATTGCCCGTGCACGCGAAGTCATGGAGTACGAGATGTCCACTGCTGCCAACGACTACTGGTGGTGGGCCGATGGCCTCTATATGGTGATGCCTGTCATGACCAAGCTCTACAACATCACGGGCAATGAGCAGTATCTCACGAAGCTCACCGAATACTGGACCTATGCCAAGAACCTGATGTACGACGGACAGGAAAGCATCCCCGACACCCTCGGTCAGCCGATGGCCAACGTGCCTCAGCATCTCTTCTATCGCGATGGCAAGTATCTTTATCCGAAGCATGTCAGCCTCAACGGCAGCAAGGACTTCTGGGCACGCGGCTGCGGATGGGTCGTAGCCGGACTGGCAAAGGTTCTGGCCGACACACCCGATACGTGGAAGGACAAGGCCGAGTTCAGACAGACCTACATCGAGATGTGCGAAACCGTGAAGAACTGCCAGCAGCCCGAAGGCTACTGGACCCGCTCGCTCCTCGATCCCGAACATGCGCCAGGTCCCGAAACCAGCGGCACGGCTTTCTTCACCTACGGCCTGCTTTGGGGTGTAAACAATGGTTTGCTCGAGCGTGAGGCCTATATGCCCACCATCGTCAAGGCCTGGGACTATCTCACCACCACTGCCTTGCAGGAAGATGGCAGCGTCGGCTACGTCCAGCCTATCGGTGAACGTGCCATCCCCGGTCAGACCGTTGACCAGAAGTCAGTTTCCAACTTCGGCACAGGCGCCTTCCTTTTGGCTTGCTGCGAGATGTATCGATTAGTAAAATAAACCATGAGAAAAAAACTTCTTTCACTGCTCGTCCTCGTCGCGTTGCTGCTTACAGGCTGTCAGCCCATGGTGGAGCTCCCCCGTTTCATCGAAGCAGGCATCGGTTATAGCAACAACTCCGTCAATGCCACCGTGTTCCGCAACAGCTCGGTGGCCACCCTCGCTCAGACCCAATACGTGGCATACTACGATTCGGCAGGATGGCTCACCTTAGGCAAACGGCAGCTCGGTGATACAGAGTTTGTTCTGCAAAGGACCCAGTATCAGGGCCATGTGCAGGATGCGCACAACGTCATCAGCATCATGCCCGATGGCGAGGGCTATCTGCATGTCTCGTTCGACCATCACGGCCATCCGCTCCACTATGCACGCAGCGTGGAGCCAGGCTCATTGACCTTGGGCGTTATGGAGTCGATGATCAGCCCCTCGATGGACGCACTCCTCCCCGATGAGCTCGATGTCACTTATCCTGAGTTCTATCGTCTGGCTTCGGGCAACGTGCTCTTCGCTTATCGCAGCGGAGCATCAGGCCGTGGCAACCTCGTCATGAACCTCTACGACGTCAAGACGCGCAAGTGGAGCCGCCTACAGGATGTTCTCATCAATGGCGAGCAACTCCGCAATGCCTACTGGCAGCTCTTTGTCGATGCACGTGGCACAATCCATGTCAGCTGGGTTTGGCGTGAGACATGGCTCGTCGAGACCAACCACGACCTTTGCTATGCATGCTCCACCGACGAGGGCAAGACGTGGCAGCGAAGCGACGGCACTCCTTACGTGCTTCCCATCACTGCCGACAATGCAGAATACGCTTGCCGCATCCCGCAGAACAGCGAGCTCATCAATCAAACGTCGATGAGCACCGATGCCGAAGGTCATCCCTACATCGCCACCTATTGGCGCAACCAGGGGGATTCCATCCCGCAGTACCGCATCGTCTGGAACGATGGTAAAGCCTGGCAGCAACAACAAGTGAGCCAGCGACAGACACCCTTCAGCCTCTCGGGTGGCGGCACCAAGATGATTCCCATTGCCCGTCCGCGAGTCGCCATCGACGGACACGAAGCGTGGTACATCGTGCGCGACGTAGAGCGCGATAGCCGCGTCTCGCTCTATCACACTGCCGACCTTCGCAACGGCCAGTGGGAGCTCTCCGATCTCACCGACTATTCTGTCGATGCCTGGGAACCCTCGTTCGACACCGAGCTTTGGAAAGCACAGCGCCACTTGCATCTCTACGTGCAATGCGTGCATCAGGGCGATGGTGAAACATCTGTAGCTTCCGAGCCTACGAAGGTAAGAATATTGGAAATACGATGAAACTCCAGAAACTCATGCTCGATGGTGGATTCTCTTGTCCCAACCGTGATGGACGTGTTGGGACGGGAGGATGTACGTTTTGCCGCACCGATGCGTTCAACCCTTCCTACTGCCGCCTATCCACCAGCATCAGCGAACAACTCGAAGCAGGGAAACGCTTCTTTGCAGGCAAATACCCCAACATGAAGTATCTGGCCTATTTCCAAGCCTATTCCAGCACCTACGCCCCCATGGACGTGCTGCGCCAGCGTTACGAGGAAGCGCTATCTGTCGAAGATGTCGTCGGTCTCGTCATTGGTACACGTCCCGATTGCATCACCGACGATGTGCTTCAATATCTGTCAGAACTTCAGGAAAAAGGCTATCTCGTCACGCTCGAGCTGGGTGTCGAAAGTTTTTACGACAAGACCCTTCAGCGCATCAATCGCGGACACTCCGCTCAAGACAGCATCACGGCTATCCGCCAATGTGCCGACGCGGGCATCAACACGACCATTCACCTTATATTAGGACTCCCTGGCGAAACGAAAGACGAGCTTTTGGCAGAAACCGAGATCATTAACCGCCTGCCTATCCAATCCCTCAAGCTGCACCAGCTTCAGATTCTCAAGGGAACAATCATTGCCCATGAATATGCCGAGCATCCTGAAGACTTCCTTTCGATGAACATCGACGAATATGCCTCGTTGGTTGCCGAGTTCATTTCCCGCATCCGAAAGGACATCCATATCGAACGCTTCGCCTCCTCCTCTCCTTCCGACCTCATCATCGCCCCACGCTGGGGACTCAAGCCCAGCGAAGTGCAGCAAAGAATCGAAGAAAAGCTATCTCTCTTGGATAAAACCCACGCTGCAACCTCCTAAACCTTTCTTCCATCGCAGCATACAGATTTCGCATTTCAAATCTTTATCCTCCCATCGTAGCATACAGTTTTGGCATATCAAATCTGTATGCCCTAACCGAAGCATACTGTTTTCATCTATCAAATCTGTATGCCCTAACCGAAGCATAACGTTTTCATCTACCAAATCTGTATTCGCCAGCCGAAGCATACTGTTTTCATCTACCAAATCTGTATGCCCCAACTGAAGAATACTGTTTTCATATACCAAATCTGTATGCTCCATCCGAAGAATACTGTTTTCATCTACCAAATCTGTATGCCCCAACCGAAGAATACTGTTTTCATCTACCAAATCTGTATGCTCCATCCGAAGAATACAGTTTTCGTGTATCAAATCATTATGCTTCTACCGAAGAATACAGTTTTCGTGTATCAAATCATTATGCTTCTACCGAAGAATACAGTTTTCGTTTACCAAATCTGTATGCCTCATCAAAAAACGAATTT
>CAJOLH010000087.1 GCA_905235375.1 uncultured Bacteroidales bacterium | reverse complement strand
ACTACTCAACAAGCCTAGCAGCTCTGTCAATCTCAATCAATCTGTCAAAGAAATCTCTTTATTCGATATTGTGTAACTTAACGCGATTTTATCGCATCACTACTAGTCTTCCTTTTCTTTTTGTTTTGGTGGGTTAGGGGATGGCGATTTTTTGGCCATTGTGGATGTAGATGCCGAGCATGGTGGGCCGGGTGCGACAGGCGCGGCCAGTGATATCGTACCACAGGCTATTCTCGACCTGGCTCGGCTGCTCGCAGGGCACCTCGGTGAGGGCGGTACTGTGCTGCAGGATGTATTCCAGGCCCGCTGCTGCGTCGATTTTGCCATATCCCCAGCGGATGGGGTTGGCGGCGGTGAACTCGTCGTTGCGGCTAGTTTGGGCCAGGACATCTTTGATTTCCTCAAGACCCAGTGTGGGGTCGGCTTGCAGCCACAGGGCGATGATGCCGCTCACCGCGGGGCAGGACATGGATGTACCGTTCAGGCTATTATAAGGGAATCCTTGCCACTGCATCGACTCGGCTAGCGCCGTCATGTTGCATTCATAGCGGCTGACCGATGACGTGACATAGGTGCCCGGAGCGGTAACGACGGGCTGGGCCACGGCGCCCGTGAGGCCGTAGCTGGATGTGTTGCTGATATCATTCAACGTGTAGATAGGGGAAAAGTCAAGTGCCATTCCATTAAAGAAGCGGGCGGTGGTATTTGCGACATAGTTCCCGACGCTGATGACGTTAGGTGTGGAAGTCCAGTTCCCGCAGGAGATTTCGCTGGTGCCATAGGTGTAGCCTTCCATCTGGATCGTACCGAACCCCTCGGTGTTTTCCCACAAGTCCATGTCGATCGTCGAGGACGACGTTAGGGAGATGGCAAACGGCAGATTTTGAGTGAGAATGCCATGGACAACAGTAGCAAGCTCAAGCTCACCTGCACTGTTGGCACCGCCCAGAATCAGGATTAGGCCATTTTGAAGGTATTCGCTTAATCCCTCGTCACTGTTGCTGGGGATTTCAACCACAGTGTCATGAGATGGATTGATGTTGAAGGAGGCTGATTGCCACAGGGGGTGGCCGTCGTTGGGATCAACGATGCTGAGCTGAAGGTCCATAGCATCGTTCTCGTCAAGGACGTTGCGGGAATAGCCATATACCACAGAATTCATCCCATAGGCGAGGCCCTCATCGGTGAAGGCGGGCTGCATCTTGGCCAGAAAAGCCTTCATGCTGGAGTTCTCGCTGTTAAAGGTGTGGTGAATATAGAGGGGTTTGTCGCCTTCATTGCCCACGGCAAACACGGGAATGACATATCGGGAAATCTCACTGATCAAGGTCGGCATCAAGCCGGTGCCGTTGTGGGGGCCGTCATGGCCGTTCATACTGGCGTTTACGATAACAGGCTCGTCGGTCTGCTGGGCATAATGTGCGGCAAACTGCAGGGCAATCTCGATATCATCGTTACTGGCTGCAATCGATACCAGCACAATGTCGGCCTCGGGAACCATACCGCCATACCCCTGGGGTGAACGGGTACCGGCAGCGATGCCCGTGGTGTGAGTGCCGTGTGACGACAATTCAGTGTCGGTGGTCAGGGTGGCGATGAGTTCTGGGGTGTCGAAAACCGAACCAGGGTATTCAATCGTCCCTGCCTCATCATCCTCGACGATGAACTTGTGCCCGCCGTCGTTGTGGGGCAGATATACACAACGCAGGCGGCTGTTGCCGTTCTCATCCTTTAATGCGGGATGCTGGAAGTCAAATCCCATGTCAATCATGCAGATGGTGATGCCTTTGCCGGTGTAGGCCACGTCGGTACCAGATTGGGAGCCGTCTATCTGGCTCACGCCGGTCTCCACCCGTGTGACATCGGTCTTGGTTTCGCCTCGGTGGGGAGCATCCACCGTTTTCACTCCGTTGATAGCGGCAAGATTATCCACCCTGTCGACGGGAATGCAGATCACCGCCTGGTGCCCAAGCTTGGACAGCACTGTGCCACCCAGCGCTCTGATTTGTTCAAAGGTGCTGGCGGCCTCTCGAACATCAACCTCCACCACCAGCCTGATGTCGGACATGACGTTATTGGCGTTGACCTGAAGTGAGGACTTGTTAGCAACTTGCTTCTGGTGCAATGCCAGTCGCGCATTGGTTGTCAGTTTGCTTGCGGCGTGCGTTGTCACAGTACTCGCGCATGCCACGATCACGATGATTGCATAGTAGAAATAATGTCTCATTACTAGTGATGCATTAAATTTTTATTAAACGATATAAGACCCTTTATTGATAGGGGTTTCCGAGCGTTCCTTGATTTTTTGATTTGAAATTGACGGAGTAATTTTGAGGCTCAAAACCGCAAGATTATGAACACTGGTCGCTATATCTTCTCCCAGGCTGTGGACTTCATTCCCCGTTATCAGTTCAATAAACTCGTCACCAAGTATCGCGGCAACTGGCATGTCCGAGGCCTGACCTGCTACAATCAGTTGCTCCATCTGCTGTTTGGCCAGATAACGGGTTGCGATTCCCCGCGTGACATCTGTCTTTGCTTTGAGGCGCATAAGGATATCCTTTACCATCTCGGATTCCGAAAAACGGTCAACCCGTCGTCGCTCTCACGCGCAAACGAGAAGCGGGACTACCGCATCTATGAGGGACTTGGCACATATCTCATCAATGAGGTAAGGTTCATGTACTCAAAGACATCCATTCCTGAGATAACGATAGATAACGTCCTGTATGCCCTGGATTCCACCACCATCTCAACCAGTATAAAACTGGCGGCATGGGCTCTAGGCAAACAACTTCGAAATCAGCGCATTGGAAGTGGCATGCCTGTACAGGCACCGATGGGACATTGAAGTTTTCTTCAAGTGGGTAAAGCAGAACATCGTCGTGAAAACCCTTTGGGGGTATTCCGAAAATGCAGTGCGCACTCATCTTTGGGCAGCGGTCATCGCCTATCTGATTAAAGCGAAAATCAAAGTGGTATGTAACAGCTCGTACTCCATTACCGAGGTGGCCACGCTGATCAGGGTTTCAGCCTTGGAGAGAACTTCTCTAAGGGAACTACTACTCAACAAGCCTAGCAGCTCTGTCAATCTCAATCAATCTGTCAAAGAAATCTCTTTATTCGATATTGTGTAACTTAACGCGATTTTATCGCATCAGTACTATACTTAAAATTTGGGGCAAAGATACTGAATCTGTTCGGGAAATGCAAGTAAAATGAGAAAAAAGTTATTACGCAGGTGTTTTTTCGTCCAAATCGTTTGTCAAATAGTCATTTTTCTCGCTGATTTTTTGGAAGATTGCGTATTTTTATATATCTTTGTCCCCTAAAAAACAAATTTTTCGAAAAGATGACAGAGCCTCTTGAAAAGGAAAACACCGTGATTTCGACAGAGAAGCAGTTGACCAAAATAGATATTTGGGAACGCAAGTTACTTGACTTTTCGCTTCGTAACTCGTTGCTTAACATTGGGCAGCGGCGTCGCATTGTCAGGTTTATCGGAATCCAGGCCGACAAGGTAGAGGACTTCCTGCAGGATGGCGTTGAGTTCAGCATCTGGCATAATCCTGCAAAAGACAAGGCTGCGGACGAGCGAGCCAATGACGAGCCGAAGGGCGATAATGGCAATGTCGAACAAAAGGAATCCGAGACGAAATACGTGTCGGAGGGTTCTTCGTTCGACCTTTCGACCATCATCCCGGCCGGAAAAGACTACAACAGTCCCGTAGCGACCAAGGCTGTTGACGATACCGAGCCGAAACTGCTCACCGATGGGGAACTGACCCCAATCGAAGCGACCCCAGTAGAAGCATCTGAAGAGACGAAGGAAGAGACTTCGACCGACGAAGAAGGGGAACTGCAGTTCGGTGAAGAGGAACTTGCCAAGCATCGACTGCATACTGCACTTGGTGAAGAGGAAACGAAATTGCAACTCAAGGGACTCTATCGTGCCGCTCGTACGACAATCGAAGAGACGGGTGCCAATTCGCTCTATCTTGCCATCGGCACCATGCGGTGGTATGAGACCGACAAGCCGGAGGTGGCACGTTATGCGCCCATCCTGCTGATGCCTGTCGAGATGGTCTATAAGCGTGGACGCTACTGCATCCGTAAGCGTGACGAGGAGATTATACTCAACATCACGCTGATGGAGTTCCTGCGCCAGAATCATGGCATCGAAGTCAAAGGATTGGAAAAACTTCCGCTCGATGAACATGGAGTGGATGTGGTGAAGATTTTTGGCGTACTGCGCCAAGCCATCGAGGACCAGGAACGTTGGGGCATCGAGGGACAGTGCATCCTCGGACTCTTTTCGTTCAGCAAGTTCCTGATGTGGAACGACATCCACATCAACCACGGGAAGATGCAGGAAAATCCCATCGTCGATAGCCTCGTGAAAGGAGGCCTGACGTGGAAACCTTCCGAATTGCAGACCGACCTGAGGGCATTCGATGGCACTTACAAGCCGCAGGATATGGCTTTGCCTGTTGCAGTCGATTCGTCTCAGATGACGGCAGTCTATGAGGGAGGGCGTGGCAACAGTTTCATCCTTTATGGCCCTCCGGGCACTGGTAAGTCACAAACCATCACCAATCTGATTGCCAATGCCCTCTTCCAGGGCAAGCGAGTGCTTTTCGTGGCCGAGAAGATGGCTGCCCTTGAAGTGGTGGAACGTCGCCTGAAGAAGATCGGTCTCGGTCCGTTCTGCTTGGAACTGCATAGCAACAAGGTGTCCAAGCGACATGTGCTTGCACAGCTCAACGAGGCGCTCAACGAAGTGAAGCACATCCAGAAGCCCGACGATTACCTCAAGACGGCTGACCGCCTGTATGAGCAGCGCCAGGAACTCCTTAAGTATATGGAGGCCCTGCATACGAGAGGCGACGACGACCTGTCGCTTTACGAATGCATTGCACGTTTTGCAGCCATCGATGGGGAGGCGATGGAGATACCGACGCTGAAACCGCTGTCGAAGGTCAAGCGTGGTATGCTCGGCGATTACGAGTACCACCTTTCGGGACCATTGCAGACCATGCTCGAACTGGTAGGACAACCTTATGCGCATCCTCTTCATGACCTGCTTGTGGGACTTGTGACCAAGACGAAACAAGTCGATTTCGAATTCTCTTTGAAGAAAGCGCTGAAGTATCTGGATGAATTTGAGCAGAAACCCTCCATCGAGACCGCAATCCCGCTGGTCAAGACCTTGAAGGCTACATCGATATTGACAAGTGGAGGCGTTGATACGCTTTGGAAGGATGCAGTAGCGAAGAACATCGACAATTATTCGGCCCTCAAGGCAAGTCGTGACACGTTGAAGAAGGGTATTCTCAGTCATTGCCGTGAGGAGATTCTTTCGGAGGATGCACTCTCCTTGTCGAAGGAATGGCATGAGATATTGGGCAAGTGGTTCCTGCCCAAGTGGTTCGCGAAGCGCAGTTTTATCAACAAGATGAGATTCTTCACCCCCGAGGCTGACGAGAACAATCTCGGCAAACTCCTGGAGGAATTGCTTGAATTCAGCAAGAAGAACCGCAACATCGACAAAATGTTGCCCGAAGTCGAGCGGCAGTTGCCTGAGTTGATTGATGTCGATGACGCTCGCGAGAAGCTGACCCGCTGGAGTGAACACACTTCGGAGATACGCGACTGGTTCCAGTGGTGTGAGTTCCGAAACGAGCTGAAGAAGATGGGTCTTGATGTGGTGGTGGAACAACTCGACACACAACCCTGCGACGTGCAGACCCTCGGAAAGAGTTTCATGAAAGGATTCTTCCGTGCCAAATGTGACGAGAAGATGCAGGCTGCCGATATGCTTGGCACCTTCGAAGGCATGCTCTTCGACGAAAAGATTCGACTCTATAAGGATCTTACGAGCCGTTTCGAGACATTGTGCCAGAAGGAACTCTATGCAAGATTGGCTGCCAATGTGCCGCGTGTGACCGACAGCATCGACAACAGCAGTGAGATAGGCTTGCTGAATCGAAATATCTCGAATGGTGGACGAGGCATGTCGATACGCGACTTGTTGTCACAGATTCCCAATCTGCTTCCCCGTCTCTGTCCATGCATGCTGATGAGCCCCATGTCGGTGGCACAGTACATCACATTGGAGCAAGAACCTTTCGACCTGGTGGTCTTCGATGAGGCCAGTCAGATGCCAACGAGTGAGGCCGTTGGAGCCATTGCACGTGGCAAGTCGCTCATCGTGGTGGGCGACCCTAAGCAGATGCCACCTACCAACTTCTTCAATGCGGCGAATGTCGATGACGAAGAGGCTTACATCGACGACCTGGAGAGCATTCTGGAGGATTGTCGCTCACTCGGTATTCCATCGTTGCAACTGCAGTGGCATTACCGCAGCCGTCATGAGAGCCTGATAGCCTTCAGCAACAACGAATACTATGATGGCCAGCTGATCACCTTCCCATCGGCTGATGATCGACAGATGAAGGTGAACTTTGTCTTCGTGGAAGGTACATACGACAAGGGAGGAAGGCGCAGCAACCGTGCTGAAGCCAAGGCCATCGTTGATGAGATAGCGCGTCGTCTGCGTGACGAAAAGTTGCGTGGTCAGAGCATCGGCGTGGTAGCCTTCAGTGTGGCTCAGCAGAACCTCGTCGAGGACGTGCTCAATGATACGCTTGAAGCCGACCGCCAGTTGGCCGACTGGGCGGATGCCATGTATGAGCCCATCTTTGTGAAGAACCTCGAGAATGTGCAGGGCGACGAGCGCGACGTGATACTCTTCTCGGTAGGTTATGGTCCTGACAAGGATGGCAACGTGAGCATGAACTTCGGCCCACTCAACAATGCAGGAGGCGAGCGTCGCCTGAATGTTGCAGTGAGCCGTGCACGTTGCGAGATGATGGTCTTCTCGACCATGCACTCTTCGCAGATCGACCTTCGTCGCTCGAAGGCCAAGGGCGTGGAGGGACTGAAACATTTCCTCGAATATGCCGAGTTCCATACGCTGGCTACTGTCGAACGAAAGGAGGAAGAATATCCTGTCACTGGTGTGGCTGACGAGATTGCCGAAGCCCTGCGTGACCGTGGATACGATGTGGAACTTGGTGTAGGAAGGAGTCGATTCAAGGTTGATTTGGCCGTGGCCAGCCGAAATAACGACAGCAAGTACTGTCTTGGCATCCTGCTCGATGGCGAGACTTATCGCGATACGCAGACCACACGTGACCGTGAAATCGTTCAGCCCGGTGTTCTGCAGGGATTGGCTTGGCGTGTGATGCGCGTCTGGTCGGTCGATTGGCTTAACAACCCCGAGCGTCTGCTCGAACGCATAGAGAAGGCAATAGTCGAACCCGAACCTAAGGTAGAACCCGAAGAGAAGCCTACTTTCGACATCTCGAACGAGAAGGAAGTGATTGTTCCCGAGAAGAAGCGTCCGATGCACTTTGACCGCACTATCGACGAGATTTCACCCGAAGAGGTGCGTCAGGCTTTGCTTGATGTGGTCAGTGAGCAAATCTCTTTGCCTGAGGATAATGCCACCTTGCTTGCCGCCAAACGACTTGGCTTCGCAAGGCGCGGACAGAAGGTCGATGCCGCCCTGCAGCGAGCCTTGCGTTACTTGATAGTCAATGGTAGGATTGCCAACAAGGATGGACGTTTGACGATTGTGAGTTGAGCGCAGCGCCCCCCCAGGTGTCGGTGTGCGAAAGCATAATCAGTGCGCATCTGAGTAACTTTGCCCAGACCCTCCGTCCAACCGTCGGGTCCTCATGCATCCGTGATTCATTTTTAGTCTAATTCCTGTCAAGTTTTTTTAGGGAACTACAGAGTAAATAAAACAAGGGCGTGCCAAGTTCGAATAGATCTTGACATGCCCTTGCGTTTATCGTTTCACTCCCTATCGGGGAGTATGTGGGGAAAGCCTGCGGATTACATCATGCCGCCCATGCCTGGGTTGCCGGCTGGCATTGGAGGTTCGGGAGCGGGTTTGTCAGCAATGACGCACTCGGTGGTGAGGAACATACCTGCTACAGAAGCGGCCTGCTCAAGAGCTACACGAGCCACCTTGGCGGGATCGATGACACCAGTCTCGTGGAAGTGCTCATACTGCTCGGTGCGAGCATTGTAACCAAAGTCCTTCTCGCCGTCCTTGACGCGCTGAACGACCACAGCACCCTCTTTGCCTGCGTTGGCAACAATCTGACGAAGAGGCTCCTCGATGGCACGCTTAACGATTTCGATGCCGAGCTGCTCGTCGTCGTTGTCACCCTTCAGGGCGTCGAGAGCGGGGATGGCACGGATGTAGGCAACGCCACCACCAGGAACGATGCCTTCGGCCATAGCGGCACGGGTAGCGCAGAGGGCATCATCGACGCGATCCTTCTTCTCCTTCATCTCAACCTCAGAGGCTGCACCGACGTGGAGCACTGCTACGCCACCTGCCAACTTGGCAAGACGCTCCTGCAACTTCTCACGATCGTAGTCGCTGGTGGTCTTCTCGATCTGCATCTTGATCTCGCTGACACGATCGGCAATGGCCTGCTTGTCGCCTGCACCATCGACGATGGTGGTCTTCTCCTTATCGACAGTTACCTTATCAGCCTGGCCGAGCATATCGACAGTGGCATTGGCAAGGGTCAAGCCAACCTCCTCAGAGATAACCTGGCCACCAGTCAGGATGGCGATGTCCTTCAGCATCTCCTTGCGACGGTCGCCGAAGCCAGGAGCCTTGACAGCGCAAATCTTGAGTGAACCACGGAGGCTGTTGAGCACAAGCGTGGTGAGGGCCTGTGAATCAACGTCCTCGGCAATGATGAGGAGCGGACGACCCGACTTGGCAACTGGCTCAAGCACTGGGAGCAGGTCCTGAAGGTTGGAGATCTTCTTGTCGTGGATGAGAATCAGAGGCTGCTCCATCTCGCAGGTCTGCTTCTCGGCATTGTTCATGAAGTAAGGCGAGATATAGCCACGGTCAAACTGCATACCCTCGACAACATCGACGGTAGTATCCATGCCCTTGGCCTCCTCAACGGTGATGACGCCTTCCTTCTTGACAGTCTTCATGGCCTGGGCAATGAGCTTGCCGATTTCCTCGTCATTGTTTGCCGAGATGCGGGCTACGTTCTCGATCTTGGTGTAGTCGTCACCAATCTCCTCCGACTGAGCCTTGACACAGTCAACCACAGTAGCAACAGCCTTGTCGATACCACGCTTCAGATCCATTGGATTGGCTCCTGCGGTGACATTCTTGAGGCCGACGCTAATCATAGCCTGAGCAAGAACGGTAGCGGTAGTTGTGCCATCACCAGCCTTGTCGCCAGTCTTCGAAGCAACATCCTTGACGAGTTGTGCACCCATGTTCTCGAATGGATCCTCGAGCTCGATCTCCTTGGCAACGGTTACACCGTCCTTGGTAATTTGAGGAGCACCGAACTTCTTGTCGAGGATTACATTACGACCCTTTGGGCCAAGGGTAACTTTCACTGCATTTGCAAGCTGGTCAACGCCAGACTTCAGCAGATCTCTTGATTCTGTATTGAATTTGATAATTTTTGCCATAATAATAATCTTTTCTAGAGTTTATTTTCTATTATCACGAATTTGAGAATTAAAGAAATAAGTGGGACATCCGACAGCTTTGTAATTCGATAATTCGCTAATTCGGGATGAATGTGAAACTTATGCCAAAATGGCTACGATGTCTGATTGACGCATGATGAGATACTTGACACCCTCGAACTCGAGTTCCTGTCCGGCATACTTGCCATAGAGAACCTGGTCGCCTACCTTGACTACCATTTCTTCGTCCTTGGTGCCGTTGCCACAAGCTACTACTTCACCCTTGAGGGGCTTCTCCTTGGCGGTGTCAGGAATAATGATGCCACCGATGGTCTTTTCTTCTGCAGGTGCGGGTTTGATCAACACGCGGTCTGCCAATGGTTGAATCTTCATAATTGTTTTGATGTTTATAATAGTTTTGATATTGAAATATTTCGGCTATTTCAGTGCAAATACATTGCAACACTTCCATCTATGCAAACTCCGTGCCAAACAGAGTTGTCGGGACATTCTGACAAATTGTCCAACGCGAAAACGCCAGCGACATTTTGCCGCTGGCGATACTATCGGTCGCTGTCTATTCCCTCATGAGGACTTTCCGCCCGTTGATGATGTAGCTTCCTGGAGGCAGATTGTCAAGACTTTTGTCCATCGGTCTGCCCAGAAGATTGTAGATGATTGGGGCAGCATCTTCGTCGGTGGAGATGCCACTGATGGCTGCATCGTTGCTGCGCAATGTCTGTAGTTCGTAGAGTGCGCTGAGCGCTTTGTGGTTGTTGTCGTTCCAAAGACCGCGATTGAGCCACGACTCGATGACGATGGTGTTGGCATTCCATGAGGGACCGCCATTGCCATTCTCTTCGGGGAACCACCAGTAGAGGCCATTCGCGTTGTCGTGCTTGAGTAGCTCGGCGATGAGATCCCTGGTGTAAGCAAGCTGTCCGGCTTCCGTCGCTGGCCATGTCGATTGGAAGTCATATTTGGCATCACCAGGGTAGTACTGGTAGTAATACGCGGTTTCGACAATCTGCACAGGCTTCGTAGGGAACTGGCTTTGGAGTGTGTTGAGTGTGGCACCGAGCGCGGCAAGGCTGTTGTGCCAGAAGGGATAGTAGCTGAGGCCGATGATGTCGTAATCGACATCGCTGATGTAATTGTAGTAGTTGGCAGTCTGGCTGCTGTTTTCGGTGCGTTCGATGTGAATGATGATCTTGCAGTCGGGACATACTTCGCGCACAGCTTTCGAACCACTGTTGAGCAACAAGCTGAGGCGTGTCCAACCAGTGCTGTTGTTGCTCTTGGCCTGTGAAGGATAGACCTTGTCACTATTGTTGCGCCACAACATTCCGTAGCTTATCTCGTTGCCCACTTGCACGAAGTCGGGCTCGGCACCGTATGCCTTGAGTTCTGTGAGGCAGTTCTTCGTAAACGCATAGACCGAATCGGCAAGCACTTCGTTGCTGGTGTTGCCTTTCCAGCGCGAAGGAATATCCTGATAGGAGGGGTCTGCCCAACAGTCGGAATAATGGAAATCGACCAACAGCTTCATGCCGGCATCCTTGACGCGCTTGCCTAACTTCTTCACGTAGGCGAGGTCCTGCACGACGCCCGACTTGGACGAACTGCGTTCCTTGGGATCGACAAAGAGGCGCACACGGATGGTGTTCCAACCACAAGACTCCTTGACGTAGGTGATGACATCGTCGATGGTTTTGCCGTCGTGGTCGTAATAGGGGGTATTGTATTGTTCGTAACTTGGAAGCAGGGAGATGTCACCGCCCACAAAGTGCTCGGTGGTTTCAGACTTGGCGATTGTGTGTGTCATTAAGCCAAGGGTGAATAAAAGTAGTAAGGCCTTCTTCATATATTATATATAATGTGGTTTTCTGTCGGCAAAGATAATGATTTTCGCGATTCAACGAACAAAATCTCCTGATTTTTCAGAATTATCCTTTGATTATTTGGTCAAATCATCGGGAATTGTTATATTTGCAGCGAACATTTCGACAAATCGAAAACAAAAGCGGATAATAACAAAGGGGTCGCTTCGCTCAAAATTATTGAAAAATTAAATCAAAAAATTATAAGAAAAACGGGT
>CAJOLH010000086.1 GCA_905235375.1 uncultured Bacteroidales bacterium | reverse complement strand
GCGAATGATGCAGGCCAAGGATCTGCTCGACGACAAGAGCCTGTCTGTGACTGAGGTGGCCCATCGCTGTGGCTTCCGTCGTCAGAAGAACCTTATCCTTGCCTTCCGCCGACGGTGGGGAACCACTCCGCAAGCCTACCGAACGGGCAAACTGCTCCGCAATGGCAATTACGTAGTCAACAAGGACTATCATACGCGGAAGGCTGCGCTCGACATCGCGAAGGAGCACCTATCGCGAATTGATGAACAACAGTAGTTTTTTATCACGAATTTGCGAATTTGCGAATTTATTGGGTGCGGATAACGATGAAGCTTTCTCCAATCTGATAATTCGTGATAAGAAAAGACGAAACCCTATTTCCAATCGTGGCATGTCCCCCAACGTACCGTAGAGGATATGCCACGATTGTCGTATGTCCGCTAACGTTCGCTGGAGGACATGCGGAGGTGGGGGCATGTCCGCTAACGTTCGATGAAGGATATGCGAAGACGGGGGCATGTCCGCTGACGTTCGCTGAAGGATATGCGAAGATGATGCCATATCCGCTGACGTTCGATGGAGGACATGCGTCGAAGGGAGGATGTCCGCTAACGTTCGTTGAAGGATATGCGACGATGATGCCATGTCCGTTAATGTTCGCTGAAGGACATGCGAAGACGGAGGCATGTCCGCTAACGTTCGCTGGAGGATATGCGACGATGGAGGGATGTCCGCTAACGTTCGCTGGAGGATATGCGAAGACGGGGGCATGTCCCCTAACGTTCGCTGAAGGATATGCGGAGGCAGGAGGATGTCCCCTAACGTTCGCTGGAGGATATGGTTCTATAGAATGATGTCCCCCAACGGTTAGAGGACATGCATCGATTTCTTTAATAAAGGCCTTCGAACAACTCGGGAACTCCTTCGAGATAAGTGTAACGGCGCTCGCGGGAATCGCTGCTGTTGGGAGTGCCGTCGCTGTGGCAATTGGTGCAGAATTCATGTGGAAGTGTTATAAACTCTCGTAAGTAATTGTAATACAAAAAGAAAGAGATATACCCCGAAATTGAACGGTACAAAAAAGTGCAATCTGCGATTTGACGATTTCAGTGTCAACACAAGCAGTTTTTATATCATAAAAACCGCATAAGATTTAACAATTCGTTAAGATTATTTAACTTTCAATTTTGGAGCATTTTGAGCTTTTGACAACTTCGGTGAGCAAAGAGAAGACTATTTGTCAGTCAAAAGAGAGAAGATAATGCATCAAAATGGGGTCATTTGTACCGACCTTGTACCTCGGTTGCGCTAAGTAACTGTGTTACAGGGTCGGTTAATAATTCAAGACAAACTCAGAATGAGAAAAATGGTTGTCAATCATCATTATGTTGATGGCCATTTGCATAGTCAATCGTACCAATGTTTATGTGTCGCCAGTGACATATAATCTTTGGCGCGAAATAGATTCTAAATGGTAGGGAAAAGAAAGGTGAAGGTGACGTTTTGATACCAAAATGGCATTAAAAACGCCTTCTTCACCTTATTTAATATAGGAAAAGCCCGTTTTTCGGATTATTTTTAGTAACTTTGCACCCATGCAATGTGCGCACAAAGGGAACAACGCTCACATTCATCGGCAAAAGACCCCAACAGCCAATAGGCTAACAGATATACAGAACTCCCTCGCAGTGTTGCATAAAGGTTTGGTCACCTGTCGAGACACTGCTTGGGGGTTCTTTGATATAAAATGGCGTTAAAGAAATCCGAAATCTATAGTACGCTCACTAAGTGTGCGAACAAATTGCGTAGCAATAGTGGCATTGGAGCAGAGTCATTCAAGAACTATGTGTTGATTATTCTGTTCCTGAAGTATATTTCCGACAAGGTGAAGTCTGGGGATAACACCGTGCTGGAGATACCTGAAGGCTGCTACTTCGAGGATATTGTAGCCCTGAAAGGAAAGAAAACTATTGGAGATTCGCTGAACAAAATCATCGAAAAGATTTCTGCGGCCAATGGTTTGCAGGACATCATCAACCTCTCTGACCATGATTTCTGTGACAAGAAACTTGGAAATGCAGAAGATAGTTCCAAACTGATTTCGGAATTGATAGCTGCATTTCAGGATGATGGTTTGGACTTCTCGCACAATCGTGCTGCCGATGATGACCTTATTGGCGATGCTTACGAATACCTGATGCGAAACTTCGCCAGTCTTGCTGGTAAGGACAAGGGACAATTCTATACACCGACGGAGATTAGCCGCCTGATGGCATTGCTTGTCGGCATTGACCAAGATGACAGACCTATGGTGTCTGCGTACGACCCGACTTGTGGATCGGGGTCTTTGCTACTTCGTGTTCGTGCTGCAGCCAAGCACAATGTCAGTCTCGACGGACAGGACATTGATCCAGCCAACATCGAGTTGTCGTACATGAACATGGTTATTCACGGCTGCGAAACGCCCAACATCCTTCAAGGTGATACGCTCAATTCGCCCAAGCATGTGGTAAATGGCAAGTTGCAGACTTATGATTATGTTGTGAGCAATCCCAAGTTCTCACTCCATAACTGGATGCTGACAGCTAAAGACAATGACGAATATGGCCGTTGGAATCCAGATATGGGTGTACCGCCACAGCAGTATGGCGATTTTGCCTTCCTGCTCCACTGTGTAAAATCCATGAAGCCTGGTGGAAAATGTGCTATCATCCTGCCTAATGGTGTTTTGACTCGTGGTGGCGATGAAGAAAGGCTGCGCAAGTGGCTTATAGAGCAACGCTTGCTCTCTGGTATCATTGCCTTTCCTGCCAATGCATTCTATGGTACTTCTATTGCTGGCAATGTGCTTGTACTTGAAAACCATCGTGTGCAGGATGGTGTTTTCTTCATCGACGCCAGCGAACTGGGTTATAAGGATGCGGATTCCAAGATACGGCTGCGCGAGCAGGACATCAAACGAGTGATTGATGTTTGGAAACGTCGCAAAGACGTGCCGCATTTTGCTCATCTCTCCACCTTTGAAACAACGCAGCAGGAAGGCGAAGACACTCCGATGTACGAGATACAGCGCAATGGGTTTAACCTTAATATGTCTCGCTATGTCGTTCCCAATGACAAGGAGATTCACCAGAACATCGACGGTCATCTTCACGGCGGAATACCAGTCTTTGACATTGACCGTCTGCAACAGTACTGGGACATCTGCCCAACTCTAAGAACAACTTTATTCGCTCCCTTCCGCGATGGTTTCTTCTCGTTGGCTGTTGAGAAACATAAAGTTTCTGAGACCATCAGTAATGAATCGAGTTTCAAAGCCCAGAAGGAAGTGTTTGAGAGCACTATCCAGAAATGGTGTGACCAGACGAAACCACTCATGCTATCTGTCGGCAAGAACAGCAAGCCTAAAGAGAAAATCGCCTTGTGGGGGCAAAGCATCCTAGACACTTTCTTGAAGGACAGTTCGCTGGTTGATGCGTATGATGTCTATGACCAATTGCTGGACTATTATAACGACACCTTGCAGGACGACCTCTTTATGATTTCGCGTGACGGTTGGATGCCACGCCTCATTGTTCCGACAAAGAAAAGTCCTAAATGGACTGACCTCTCTTGCGATTTACTTCCAGTTGATCTTGCCGTCAAAGTCTTTTTGAACGACTTGAAACAGGAGTTTGACAAAAAAACTGCCGAACTTGCTGATATTCAAGAAAAGCAGCAGACAATGATAGAGGAGGATGAAGGTTATCTTGATGATGCAATCTTCTATGGTAAGCTTAACGAAAAGAATATCCGCACAAAGTTGGAGCGATGCTCTGCCCATCGTTTGACGGATGAAGAGAAGGCATTCTTAGCAAGCCTTGCACCCTATCTGGAAAAGAGCAATAAGGCGAACAAGGAGAAGATAGCCGAATTGCGCAAACCTTTCGAATATCTTTTTGAGGATGGTCAGAACATCACAAAGAAAGTAGTTCAAAAGATTCTTGATAATTCACAAAACTGGGAATATAGCACCGAGGAACAGCGCAACCTCTGGCAGCAATACCTTGACTTCTTGGAGAGCGAAAAGACTGTCAAAGCAGAAATAAAGGCTCTTGATGCAAAGCTCTACAAAGAGATTGTCCGTATCTATGGCGAACTGACAGAGGAAGAAGCCCGTAATGTGATTGTCAACGACAAATGGCTCACCGACATTTCATTACGTGTTAGTGATGAAATGCAAACCGCTATGCACCGCATCGTGACCGAGGTGAACGATATGCATAGCCGCTATGAGTTTACTCTTGGTGAGCTTAGCCAATCATTTGCCAACAAGGAGGCATCAGTGTTTAACCATCTAAAAGAAATGGGATTCGAGCTATGATAGAAACCAAGTTCAAAAATAGTGAAGTCGGCATGATTCCCGTAGATTGGGAGAATAATGAAGTCGGTCGCATCGCCAATCTAATACAGACAGGACCTTTTGGCTCGCAGCTCCATCAGTCAGACTACATCACTGTTGGAATTCCTGTTGTGATGCCCAAAGACTTAGTTGAAGGGAAAATATCAGATACTTCTATAGCTCGTGTAAGCAAAGAGAATGTTGAACGCTTGAAACGTCATAAAATCAAAGAAGGAGATTTTCTATTTGCACGTCGAGGTGATGTTGGGCGTTGCGCACTTATTTCAAAGAAAGAGGTAGGATGGCTTTGTGGAACTGGCTGTTTCAGAGTATCTATTGATAAGAAGAAGTGTGATATAAATTATCTATATTATCAGCTACAAAGAAAAGAAACCGTAGAGTGGATAGTATCTAAGGCTATTGGTTCTACGATGCTAAATCTGAATACTTCAATATTATCTCAGATTCCTTTTATTCAGCCAGAATCGATTGCAGAGCAATCCCGCATTGCCACCGCCCTTTCCGACATTGATGACATTATCGCAACAACCAAGAAGCTTATCGAAAAGAAGCGAAACATCAAAGAGGGTGCTATGCAGGAACTGCTTTCTGGAAAAAGAAGGTTGCCTGGGTTTAAGGAGAAGTGGGTGGAAGGTCATGTTTCTGAAAATGTGGTTTTTTATAAAGGCACAGGCTTGTCAAAAGGAAAACTTATTCCAAACGGAAAGTACCCTTGTATACTTTATGGTGAAATTTTTACAATGTATAACTACGAAGTAACACAATGCGTAAGTCACACAAATATTTATGAAGGAACCCCGTCTGTAAAAGGTGACGTGTTAATGCCTGCGTCTACTACGACAAAAGGTATAGACTTGGCAAAAGCAATATGTTTATATGAGGATGATGTTCTTTTAGGTGGAGATATTATCATTATGAGAAATGATTTTGGTAAGTTTTACCCACTATTCTTTTCTTATTACATTACCGAAATAATGCCCAAACAGGTAGAAGAAGTGGCTCAAGGCACCACTATTATACACTTGCAACCATCAAAAGTTGGAAAGCTTTCAATTCGTATACCTACAGATTTGAAAGAGCAAAAGGCAATTGCAGATGTCCTGTCTGATATGGAATCAGAAATACAGGTTTTAGAAAAACGGCTTGTTAAATACCAATCCCTCAAACTGGGCATGATGCAACAGTTACTAACAGGAAAAATCCGTTTGATATGAAAGATAAAGGGAAAGATATGACAGCCCTCAACAACGATGGTTTGTACGAGGGCATTCGCACCATACTGCAAAATGCACGACAAAACATAGCACGCACCGTCAACAGCACACTCGTGCAAGCCTACTGGCAGGTAGGGCGTCATATTGTGGAATACGAACAGGAGGGCAGACACAAATCCCAATATGGCGATGCCGTAATAAAAAACCTTTCTGTCAGACTGATGGCCGAGTTTGGCAATGGATTTACAGCCACCAATCTGAAATTGATGCGACAGTTTTACATGGCCTTCCCAAATGGTCACGCACTGCGTGACGAATTGAGCTGGACGCACTACCGCTCAATACTGAAAGTCCGCGACGAACATGCAAGGCTATGGTATGTCGAAGAATGTATTCATGAGAATTGGAGTACCCGCCAGCTCGACCGCCAGATTAACACTCTCTTCTACGAACGCATGCTTTCCAGCCGCGACAAGGAAACCGTGCGCAACGAAATACAAACCACCGAGCCCAAGCCTTTGGAGCCACGCGAGCTGGTTCGCGACCCCTACATCCTCGACTTCCTAGGCATTCCGCAGGGCGAGCATTTCCTCGAATCCGACCTCGAACAAATGCTTATCAGCAAATTACAGCATTTTTTGCTCGAACTGGGCAAAGGCTATTCCTTTGTCGCTCGCCAAAAGCGTATATCTTTCGACGACAAGCATTTCTACATCGACCTTGTCTTCTACAACTACATGGCGCGCTGCTTTGTGCTCATCGACTTGAAAACCGACCAACTCACGCATCAAGACATCGGCCAGATGCAGATGTACGTAAACTATTATACACGAGAACTGATGAACCCGGGCGACAATCCGCCTATCGGACTTTTGCTATGCGCCGACAAAAACGATGCTGTCGTGAAATATACGCTCCCCGAAGACAACAACCAGATTTTTGCCGCCCAATATCTAACTTATCTTCCAACAAAAGAAGATCTGATAAAATTGTTAAACGAATAAAATCCAGACTATCATGACATACCAGCGAATCATAAAACCAGAACGTGACACGCAGAACCGCGCTATTGACCTTCTGTTGTCTGTGTTGCCGAAGTACCGCTACATCGGCAATCTTGAAGATGTGGAGAACAGCAACATCCGTGAAGATGAACTTCACCAGTTCCTCACTTCTCAGCAAGGATGCACCGCCCAGCAAGCCGACGAAGCCATCCGTTCCCTGAAGCAGGCAGCGGCATGTAGCACATACGCCAATCTCTTCGACAAGAGCCTCGCCACCTACAAGTTATTACGCGATGGCGAGAAGGTGAGCCAAGGTTACGGTATGCCTAACAAACAGGTGCAGTACATCGACTGGAAAAATCCCCTGAACAACGACTTTGCCATAGCCGAAGAGGTAACAGTGCGTCGTGTAACAGAGGACTTAAAGCATCGTCGGCCTGACATCGTGGTATATGTGAACGGCATAGCCCTTGTGGTGCTCGAACTGAAGAAAATTTCTGTCAGTGTGGCAGATGCCATCCGTCAGAACCGTCGAAACCAAGAGGACGGTGAGATACTTCATTTCTTCACGACCACACAGCTTCTGTTGGCTGGTAACGAGAGCGAGGGTGTGAAATATGGAGTGATAAAGACTCCTGAAGAGTTCTGGCTGAAATGGAAAGAGCCGACAGGAGAACCATGCGAGCCTTCGCAGTTCTCGCAAGCCGAGTATCCCAACGAAATGATGCGTTCACTGCTCCAAATGCTTGAACCCAATCGTCTGTTGGAATTCATTCATGACTGCATCATCTTTGATGGCGGTATCAAGAAAGCCGCTCGCCCCAACCAATATTTTGCCCTTGCAGCAGCCAAGCGTCGGTTTGCCAAAAAAGACAGCGGCATTATCTGGCACTCACAAGGCTCAGGCAAGTCGCTGACGATGGTTTGGCTTGCACAATGGATAAAGGAACAGGGCGATGATGCCCGTATCGTCATCGTTACCGACCGCGACGAGCTGGACAAGCAAATCGAAAACGGCTTCAAGGACACGGGCGAAAAGCCTTTCCGAGTGAAGAGCGGTGACCAGCTTATCAAGACACTCAACAAGTCGGAGCACAGCATCATCTGTACTCTGATACACAAGTTCGGATTGGGACTGCACGACGAAGCCGACGATAAGATTGTCATTGGCGACAAGAAGTCAAATCTCAGTGTGGAAGAAGCAATGGAGAAAGTGGCCGAAGCCCTTCCAGCCGACTTCTCGCCGAAAGGAAAGATTGTGGTGTTTGTCGATGAATGCCACCGCACACAGGGCGGCATCCTTCACAAGGCCATGCGTAAGATTATGGGCAATGATGTGATGATGATAGGCTTCACGGGTACTCCATTGTTGAAGAAGAACAAAATGACTTCGATGGAGCAGTTCGGTTCATTTATCCACACCTATAAGTTTGACGAAGCCGTGGCTGACCATGTGATTCTTGACCTGCGCTATGAAGCCCGAAATGTGGAACAGAAGATTGACGATGGTGACAAGACAAGGATTGACCGCATTTTCGATGCCAAGACCACCAATATGACACCAAGGGCAAAGGAAGCTCTGCAACGAAAATGGGCTACCCTGCAAAATATCTATTCGAGCGATGAGCGAGTAAAGCGCATTGTGCGAGACATTTGTGAGGACATGATTTTGTTGCCGCCACTGGCACAGGGCTATGGCAACGCCATGCTTGTGGCAGGAGAGATATATCAGGCTTATAAATATTGGCAGTGTTTTGAAGGTACGGAGCTGAAAGGTAAAACTGCCGTGGTGTCGAGCTATGACCCACAAAACGGAGTAAGTATCACCCAGGGACACAGCACCGATGCCGATAACGACGAGGAAACCTTCAAGTGCAACATGGCTAAGAAGATGATGGGCGACAAATCGGCCATCCAATTTGAGGAATGGGCAAAGACTGAGTTTGTTGACCATCCTGGCAGCATGAAACTTCTCATCGTCGTTGACAAGCTGTTGACAGGCTTTGATGCCCCGAAAGCAACTTACCTCTACATAGACAAGCACATGGAAGACCACAATCTTTTCCAGGCCATTTGCCGAGTGAACCGTGTGGAGAGCGACCAAAAGGAGTTTGGCTATATCATAGACTATAAAGACTTGTTTGACGAGATTAAGGGAGCTGTAGAAGACTATACCAATGGTCAATATACTGGTGGTGCATTCTCAGCCTTCAATTCAGAGGATGTAGCAGGACTGTTGAAAAACCGTCTGGAGCAAGGAAAGAAGGACCTTGATGAAGCTCTTGAACTAATTGAGGGCCTTTGTCAATATGTGAAACAGCCCAAGGGAGCAGACCAATTCTTTGATTATTTTGTATTCGACCAAGCCACTACTCCTGTAGAGGAGCAACAAGCAGCGTCGCTTGAAAACGCCAGCAAGCGCGAGCAGTTCTATAATGCCGTTCTGACTTTGACAAACCGCTATCTGGCCATTGCTACACAAATGGTTGAGGCCGGCTATACAGCAGAAGAAGCAAAGACCATTCACCAGAAAGTGACTGACTACGACGAACTGTGAAGGGCCATCATGCTACGCTCTGGAGATTCGACAGACCTAAAGCAGTACAATGCAATGATGCGTCAACTGCTTGACCAGTATGTACAGGCTCCTAAATCAAACATTCTTGAAAAGCTTGATGATTTCTCTTTCCTCGACATCATTGATGCCAACAAGACTGAGGATGACCCTGACGGCATTGACACAATCATTGATGGTGAGAATGAAGTGGGCGGACAGCCAGCAGCAGCGGAAATAATTGCATCCAATGTGCGAAAGTACATTATCCGCAAGCGTGATGCCAACCCAGACTACTACGATAAGCTGAGTGAGAAACTGAATAAGATTCTCGAAGAAATGAAGCAGCATACAGAGGAGTATAAGGAACAACTTCGCAAGTTGGTTGAGATTATGCGTGAAATGAGAGGGAGCAAAAATGAATACCCATCGGACATCAATACCGATGGAAAGAAAGCTCTCTATGACAACCTTGGTAAGGATGAGACACTTGCTTTGCGTACATACCTTGCCATTAAGGAAAATGCTGAAGTTGGTTTCCGTGAAGCTGGACTTCGACAGAAAGCTTTACGAAAAGCGATAGAGAGAGTTGAGGGAATAACAACTGATAAAGTTGATATAGTCCTCAAAATTGCCATCAATAATCCTGAATTCTGATGCGCATTGCCGAGTTTGACATAGAAGTTGAGCACAAGGGTATAAAGAACATACACCTTGCAGTATATCCTCCTGACGGGAGGGTACATATATCTGTGCCCGACTATATGAAGGATGACGAGGTGAGCATGTTCCTCTACTCGAAACTTCCATGGATAAGAAAACGACACGAAGAAGTGTTGGCACAAGAACGTCAGGATGAGCGTGAATACATATCTGGCGAAAGCCATTATCTACTTGGCAGACGCTATCTTCTGAAAGTGATTCCTACAACTGAACGTGCGCACATCATCAAGAAGGTAAAATATCTTGAAATGTATGTGCGTAAGGATGCAGGAACAGAACGCCGCAGGGCTGTCATGGAGGAGTTTTATCGAATAGAACTACGTCCTGTACTTGAAGCATTCGTAAAGAAATGGGCAGAAGCGATGGATGAAAATCCATCATCATTTGAATGGTCTATTCTGCTCATGCAAAAGCAATGGGGCAGCTGTTTGACTTCTGCAAGAAAGATACAGTTCAACCTTTTGCTATCCCGCGTTCCATTGCGCTGTATAGAATACATAGTGGTGCATGAAATGGCACACCTGAAGGAACATCGTCACAATAAGGATTTTATGGCAATGCTTGACAACTTCCTCCCTGACTGGCAGCTGCGCAAGAAAGAACTAGATGAATTTATAGCTTTGCCTATGACTATGACTGCAATTTAGACAGGTAAACCTCAAATCCGCAACCTGATTTGCAAAGCCGAATTAGCATGAAATATTGAGGAGCTGCGAGCAGCCATGGTCTCGGAGACTCGCAATCCCGAACATTAGTGCATAACCACCCCTTACCCCACAAAGCGACTTGAGGCAATACGCATAGAGCGCCATTAAGTCGTGGCGCTATCCGAAGTCCAGATTGGCGTAAAACTTGTTACTGGTATAGATGTTAAGCACATTTTCGCCATAATCCATTTTGCAGACACGGAGACGAACTTGAAGACGAAGGTTCTTATTCTGCTTGTCTTCTTCAGCCCGAAATTGGACAATGGGATACGAGACAGCAGAAACTTGTAGAAATTGTAAATCACGCTGGTGGAAACGGACATTTGCATTGCCATTACGGTTTTCGACACCGACTATGAGGTCGTTGATCACAGCCACACCGGGACCATATCCCTTAAATTTCTTATAGGTGGTCTTGGAATCATATTTCTCAGTCTCGATGAACTGATGATCGAAGTCAAGGTCATATTCGCCATCCTCCACC
>CAJOLH010000085.1 GCA_905235375.1 uncultured Bacteroidales bacterium | reverse complement strand
AATAAATCACCTTGGCATTCGGACTGATGGTGATGGTGCCGTCGGCACTGAGATACTTACCGCCCGGGCAGGTGTTGACGATGGTGAGCGTGCCGCCCGTGATGGTGATGTTGCCATCGGCTTTCACACCAATCACGTTGGTCGTCTTGCCATCGGCGACCTTCTTATTGCCGGTGAGGGTGATATCGACATTGCCATTGGTCATCAGGAAGTCCATCGCCGTCTTGATGCCCTTGGCACCATCGCCGTCGGAATTGATGGAAAGCACGGGAATGCCATTCTCGCCCTCACGGATGGTGATGGGGCCATCGCAGTCGAGGCCGTCGCCCGAACAAGTAAGGCTGATGTTGCCCGACAGAACGAGGATGGAGTCCTTGGCATGAACAGCATCACCCACCGAACTGAGCACGTTCACCGAACCATTCTCAAAGCTCACGTAGTCGTCGGAGACAATGGCATGCTTGTAGTTGGAGAGGACATTGAGTGTACCCTTGCCGCTGAAGATGAGCTGTCCTTCGCTGAAGATGCAACCCTTCTGATCCTCGGTGCTGACAGCATAATCGCTGCCGTCGCTGAGCGTGTTGGTGTAGCCGTTCTGCGACTTGATGGTACCCTTCTTTCCACTCTGGCTGTTGATGACGGGGCCATTGGGATTGCTCAAGGTCAGTCCCTTGAGGGTGGTCTTGAACTTCTTGTCGCCATAATACTTGAAGTAGCCGTTGGAAGAGGCTCCCGAGAGCTCGAACTCCACTTCATCGTCGATATAGGAAGAATTGACGGTCACACCAGCACCATTGAGGCTGATTGCCACCCCATCGAAATAGTACGGGTTGACGCCTTCGACACTATTGTCGCTGTAGGCGAGCGTCACACATTCGAGGCTCATCGGGAAGGATATCTGCTCAATGTCAGACAAGGCCAGGGTGGTAGCGACGCTATTACGAATCACATTCAACGACGAAAGGTCGGCGCTGAAAGTGAGACTGTCGAGCTTGGCGATAGTCGTCATGGCCTCAAGGCCAGGGAGGTCGATCTGCATGGCAGGCTCAGGCACATACTCGTCATCGTCGTCAGAAGAGGCGGTGACGTTGGCAAGCTCCATGAAAGGAGTGCTCACAGCGGAGGTATAGGACAAGCTATTACTGACGGTGCCATCGGTCTGCACCTTGAAGCTCTGGTCACCCATCCTGACGATGTAGGTACCGGCTTCGAGCCCCGATAACATATCCTTTGTTTGCTGGGCGTTGCCCTGCTTCACCATGCGACCATTGATATCATAGACGATATACGCAGAATTACCACTCTCGGAGATACGCTCACGGATTCCTGAACCCGTTTCGGTGGTGCCGAAAGTGAGCGTAGCAAGAGGCTGTGTGAGCGTGGAGCCATCGGTCTTGAGGACATAAAGGTTACTTGCGTCAAGCTTGACGCTGATGATATCCTGCAGCGCCACCTTTGTATCACCACCGATGACCAGTGCCGGCACCGTTTCGGCCAGCACGCAGAGAGGTGCAAGAAGACTTAAGAGAAGAGAAAGTCGTTTAATCATAGGTTTGAAACATTAAACTTGGAATAATAACGAAAAATCGGGGCAAATTTAAGCGATTTGTCCCGATTATCCAAATTTTTGAACGGAAATCAAATGATTAAACGCCGAAATGACGCTTTTTGTCATCAAATGGACAGTACACGGAGCACTGTGAGAAGTTCCGGGTCGATAGGTTTCTCCTGATGGATAGCCTTTGCGAACGGAATGTTCACAATGTGGTCGTTATGGATGCCGATGAGCACATTGCGCTGGCCTTGGAGCAGTGCCTCGATAGCGGCATAGCCCGTACGGCTGGCGAGGATGCGGTCAGCAGCTGTCGGACTACCGCCACGCTGCAGGTGTCCGAGCACCGTGTAACGAACATCATAGTCGGGGAACTCCTCCTTCATCTTGCGCGCCAGTCCCAGGGCACCTCCATTTTCGTCCTTACTCTCGGTCACCAGCACCATGGCTGACGACTTGGACTTACGGAAGCCATTGGCAACAAGCTCCTTGAGCTGTTCGTACTGCGGCTTCTCCTCGGGGATGATGACATCTTCGCAACCCGTGGCAATAGCGCCATTGAGAGCCAGGAAGCCTGCATCACGTCCCATGACCTCGACGATGAAGAGTCGGGCATGCGAAGTGGCAGTATCGCGAATCTTATCGACACACTCCATGATGGTATTCATCGCCGTATCGTAGCCGATAGTAGCGTCGGTGCCGGCAAGGTCGTTGTCGATAGTGCCTGGCAGACCCACAATAGGCAAATCATATTCCTTGGCCAAATAGGAGGCACCCGTGATGGAACCATCACCTCCGATGACCACGAGTGCATCGATGCCGTGCTTCTGCATGTTCTCGTACGCAAGTTTGCGTCCCTCGGGTGTTTTGAAATCCTTCGAACGAGCCGTCTTCAGGATTGTTCCACCTCGTGAAATGATGTTACTTACGCTCTGAGTCTTGAATTCCTCAATGTGATCCTCGATTAGGCCCTGATAGCCTCGATAGATGCCGAAGACCCGAAGGCCGCTAAAGATAGCAGCTCGTGTGACCGCACGAATGGCTGCATTCATTCCTGGCGCATCACCACCACTGGTAAGGATGCCCACACTCTTAATCTCTGCCATAACTGTTAATATTTGATATTAGACTGTTTCAATTAACAACAACGAAAAACGCGGAAACGACTACAAATTATTTTCGGATCTTTTCGTTTTTTCGGACTTTTTCGGAATAAAACCAACAATTTTAGGATTCCGAAAACTACGAAAACATCGAAATCAACGAAAACTTTATTTTCTCAGCTTTTCGAGTTTTAGATTTAATAATCCGTTTTTGTTTTCGATATGTCGAAATGGACGCTGCAAATATAAGGTTTTTGAAACAAATGCCCAAATTTTTGGTGAAGAAAAAAAGGATTAGGGTTTATTTTTTTGTGAAAATATCATGAATCGTCCTCGAAAGAGCCTCCATCTGCCACTTGGGAGTAGAAGTCGCACCACATATTCCCACGGTTTGCGCACCTTCGACCATCTGAGGCTGGAACTCCTCGGGATGGCTGATAAAGTAGCTGCGCGGATTCTCCTCACGGCACACACCGAAGAGCGCCTTGCCATTGCTCGACTTCTTGCCGCTGACGAAGAGGACCACATCATGCTGCCGCGAGAACTCGCGCAGATGGGGGATGCGGTTGGCCACCTGACGGCAGATGGTGTCGCGATACTGGAAGTCCTCTCTGTCGTTCATCCTGCGACAGATGATGGCAGCGAGTTCGCGAAAGGCATCGACGGGCATTGTGGTCTGGCTGAAGAGACGCACAGGCCTCGCATAGTCTATCTTGTCGATGTCCTGCATACCCTCCACAACTATCGCCGTGCCCTCGGTCTGACCCACAAGGCCATTGACCTCAGCATGGCCCTTCTTGCCATAGATGACAATCTGCACGCCCTGAGAGGTCATCTTCGAATCCTCATACACCCGCTTGATGCGCTTCTGTAGCTGCAGCACCACCGGGCAAGTGGCATCAATGATCTCGATGTTGTTCTGACGTGCCACCTGATAGGTCGAAGGCGGTTCGCCATGCGCACGAATCAGTACCGGCTTGTCATGCAGGTCGGCAAGCCGTTGATGATCGATGGTTCGGAGACCCAGCTGCTCCAGACGGGAAACCTCCTCGCTGTTGTGGACGATGTCGCCCAGGCAATATAAGGTTTCGGCGTCACGGAGCTGCTCCTCGGCCTTGCGGATGGCACTCACCACTCCCGGACAAAAGCCACTATGGGCATCGACAGTTACCTGCATGGCCGTCACTTATGCGTTGATGCAGTCCATAGCCCACTTCAAGAGCAGTTCGTTCTGCTGGGGGATGGTCAGATTGCTATTGTCGAGCAGCAGCGCATCATCGGCCTTGCGCAACGGCGAAACCTCACGATGCGAGTCGATGTAGTCGCGCTCCTCGACGTTCTTGAGCACGTCGGCGAAAGTGGTTGTCGTATCTCCCTTGCCCTGCAGTTCGAGCAGGCGACGCTGGGCACGCACCTCCGCACTGGCTGTCACAAAGACCTTGAGGTCGGCGTTGGGGAAGACGACGGTACCGATGTCGCGGCCATCCATCACGATACCACCTTCGAGACCCATCTTCTGCTGCAGCGCCACCAGATGTTCGCGCACGAATGGCAAGGCAGCTATCGGGCTCACGCAGTTGGAGACGGTCATCTCGCGTATCTCCTGCTCGACAATCTCGCCACCAAGCACCGTCAGCATACGCCCGGCTTCATCGTGCGTGAAGGTGATGTCCACCTTGTCCATCTGGGCCTTCAATCCCTCTGCATTGATATGCTTGGTTTCGGCATCCATCAGGCCAGCACGCAGCGCATAAAGGGTCACTGCACGGTACATCGCACCCGTATCGACATAGATATAGTTGAGCGTCTTGGCAAGGCTCTTGGCCATCGTGCTCTTTCCGCAGCTCGAATGACCATCGATAGCGATTGTAATCTTTTTCATATATAATTATTAAAGGTGTATTTTCTTTTTCGGGATTCCGGGATTCCGTTATTCCGAAATAACGAAATAACGGAAAGACTCAAAAAAACTAAAACGAATAATTAAATTGGAACGTCAGTGTCCCGTCGCCGGCATGTGCCGAAGTATAGGCCATCATGAATGCCAGCTGACGATAATTGACGCCGGCGCCTAAGCCCACCCCTCGCAGGAATCCTCCCTGTCCGGAGAAACGGCGCTGGTTGCGATAGTTGTAGGAAGCGGCAAGCCAGAAGTGGTCGGAGGTCGTCCATTCCACACCGAAGATCAGATGATTGAGCACCATCTCGGAATCCTTGAACGAATGTTTGAGGCCGCTGCCATCCACATAGTCATGATCCCAGTCGAGCAGATGATAGGCTGTGACCGAGATGCAAAGGGGCAGATGCTGGAGCTCGCCACTCCATCCCACGTTGAGTTGTGTAGGCAAATGTTCCTTCCGTTCCTCATAGAGCGACTTGAACTGTCCTCCGAGGTTGGTGGCGGTCAGCGAAATGGAGTTGCCCGATGCCTCGTTGTAGTAATTCAGGCCAAGATCCACACCCATTGCATAGGCGGAATAGCTCTCGTAACTGGTATAGAGGAACTTTGCCTGTGCACCGACACGAAGGCGGTCGTTGACGGGATAACCGACGGCTCCTTGCAGGCTCATGTCCTTCACACCAAAGCTTCCGGTCGAAATGCCCTGCTCGTCATACCCGTGGAAATCCCCATAGTCGATATAACGCATACCGACCGACCAGCCGCCCACCTCCAGGAACCGTCCCGCGTAGGCGGCATAGCCCATATTGACATCTCCCATGTAGCGTGTATAACTGATGGCTGCCTGCCCTGCCATTTCGGGACAAAGCAATGAGGGATTCTGCTCAGCCAGCGACATCTCGGGCTCCACCACGCTGATGCTGGTTCCTCCCAAGGCAAGGCCGCGAGCCGAAACGGGCTGCTCAAGGTACCTGTATCCGGTGATTTCCTGCGAGAAGGAGGAAGCAGTGACCAGGAGGAGAGCCGCCGTTGTGACAAGGCGATTTGCCATGTCAGACACCCTCGGCTGACGACCGCGCTTCGGTCGAGAATCCAGATTCATTATATAGGTCAAAATAACTGAACGTTTATGATTGGTTAAAGATGAATATTTCACTCTTTAAACGGAAAAAGCGCAAAAATTGTATGCAAAAATACCTTTTTTTTCGGTAAAATTACAATTTTTTCGTGTAAAAACTGTTTTTTTAGGCGTTTTTTTTGGTTTGTATCTAAAAAAAGACTACTTTTGTGACGAGTTTTTAACCAATTTAATACATTTATATGGAAATCAAGAAAGACCCCCAAGTTGATCTCGAGCCCAGAAAAACCACCTATTGGCTCACAGGTCTTGCAGGTATTCTTGCAATCCTCTTCATCGCTTTCGAGTGGACCAACGTCACTCATCAGACCAAGATTCTCGGCTTTGGTGATGCAGTGATCGAGGAAGAAGAAGAGATTGTAATGACAGTACAGAACAATACTCCACCACCGCCACCGCCGCCGCCGATGCCCGACGTGATCGAGGAACTTACCGTCGTGGAAGACGACGTTGAAGTTGCCGAAATCGAGATGCAGAGCGCCGAGGACAACGATGCTACCGTAGAGGTTATCCAGCAGGTTGTCGAGACCGGACCCGCCGAGGAGGAGGAAGCTGATGCCAATCAGATCTTCACCGTCGTAGAGCAGGAGCCTGAGTTCCCAGGCGGCACCAAGGCCCTGATGGAGTTCATCAGTAAGAACCTTCGCTACCCAGCATTCGCTGCTGAAAACGGCATCCAAGGCCGTGTAACCCTTTCGTTCGTTGTCGAGAAAGACGGTTCAGTTACCGACATCCAGGAGCTCCGCTCACCTTCGGAGGACCTCACCAAGGAAGCCAAGCGCGTAGTGCAGTCAATGCCTAAGTGGAAGCCAGGTAAGCAGCGTGGTAAACCGGTACGTGTAAAGTACATGCTGCCTGTTACCTTCCGTCTGCAGTAATTCAATTTGAAGCCAACCCTGAGTTTCCGAGACCCTCACGGTTGGCTTCTCTCTTTTTTAGGGTCTTGTTTCATGTTCTAACAAGGGACATCCTCCCAACATAATGAAGAAATTAGCCGATCTCAGCGCTATGATCGAAGAGGGGCTTCGCGACCTCGAATACCCCACTACCGCAGCCACGCTTTACGACCCGATCCGGTACACCCTCGATTCGGGAGGCAAGCGTCTGCGCCCGATGCTCGTGCTCATTGCCGCCGACCTCTACAACGACAATATCCAGGCAGCGCTGAAACCTGCCCTGGGCATTGAGATGTACCACAACTTCACCCTGCTCCACGACGATGTCATGGACAAGGCGCCCACGCGTCGCGGGCGCCCCACCGTGCATGAGAAATGGAACGACAACCAAGCCATACTCAGTGGCGATGCCATGGAAGGGCTGGCCTATCAGCTCATTGCCGAAGCTCCCCCACGCGTGCTCAAGAGTGTCATCAGCACCTTCAACCTGATGAACCAGGAGATTTGTCAAGGGCAGCAATACGACATGGAGTTCGAGACGCGCGACAATGTGACCATCGAGGAATATATCAACATGATTCGCCTCAAGACGTCGGTCCTTCTCGGCCGCGCCCTGCAGATAGGAGCCTACATCGGACAAGACAAACAGTACGGCAACCTCACCGACATCGGAGTGAGCCGTTACGAATGGCTCGACCGCGACATCGACACCCTCTTCCGCTTCGGCACCTCGCTGGGTCTGGCATTCCAGCTGCAGGACGACTGGCTCGACTGCTGGGGCAATCCCAAGACCTTCGGCAAGCGCATAGGTGGCGACATTCTCGAAAACAAAAAGACCTACCTTCGCATCACCGCCCTGGCAAATGCTCCCGAACCCGACACCGAGGGCATGAGTGAGCAGCAGAAAATCGAAGCCTACAAGGCCTACTACAAGAAGACGGGTGCCGAAAAGGCCTGCCGTCTCGCTATCGCCAACTACCACCAGGAGGCACTGCAAGCCCTCCAGTCGATGAGCATGCCGATGCCCAAACTGCGACTGCTGAGGGAGATTGCAGCAAAACTTGAAAAACGTAACAAGTAATCAAAATATCGCCATCGGATGCCTCGACGCTATCTACCCAATACTGACCCCAGTCGAATCAAAGCCCTTCAAAAGGCAGTGAACATGGAAGGATACAAGGAAAACGGACAACTGGTACTGAGCTATCAGACCATTCGCGATGCCCGTCTCCTGCTTAACAAGTTCCGCAACGCCCAATCGCAGTACCAGCAGTATCACAACCAGTTCCTAAAGATGAACAAGGGCTATAAGGAGGAGGCTTACATGGCGCGTATGTATGTCTCCCATTTCATACAGGTGCTCAACATGGCCATCCGACGCGGCGAATTGAGAAAGGACATCAAGGAAGACTACGGTCTCGACCCCGACAGTTACTCACTTCCTCCGCTGGAGACTGATGCCGAGATCGAGAAATGGGGCAAGGCCGTCATCGCCGGCGAAGAGAAACGAATCAGCAAAGGCGGTGTCCCCATCTATAACCCGAACATTGCCAAGGTGAAAGTCCATTGGAGCATCTTTGCCGAACACTTCTATAACGTCTGCCGGCTGAAGGCAAATTCCGAGAAATACCGTCAGGAACTTGTGCAGATGCGTCCCATCGTGGACGACCTGCTGCACGACCTCTCGAACCAGGTGAGGAACTTCTATGCCGATTATCCATTGAAGCAAAGCATTGACAAATGCACGCGCTTTGGCCTGATATTCTATTTGAGTTCCGACGAGAAAAAACAGATTGAGGCAGAGAAACTACAGAATACCATCGACTTCTAAGTTAAGAATGGTTTGAATGGTTAAGAAAGGAATCATCGACACCCATTGTCACCTCATATCCAAGGCCTTCGCATCCGATGTGGAGGCCTGCATCGTGCGTGCCCAAGAGGCTGGAGTCAGAAAGATGCTCCTTGCCTGCTGCGACGAGACAGAATTTCCCCTCATCATGGAGCTTTGCAGCAAGCATCCCGGCGTACTCTTCCCGAGCATCGGCATCCATCCCGAAAATATGGCAGACGACATCGAAGCGCAGCTTGCCGCCACCAAGCGTCTGCTCGATTCCTATTGCCGCCCCACCGATGGCCAGCCTTCACGTAAGCTCCCCATCGGAGAGATAGGCTTTGACCTCTATTGGGACAAGACGCGCTTTGCCGACCAGCAGAGGATCCTGCAGGTGCAGTTCGACTGGGCACTGGCCTATGGTCTGCCCGTACTGCTCCACATACGCGAGGCCATGCAGGAATTTCTCGACTTTCTGCACCATTACCTTTTAAATATATATAGAGAAGGCGGAGACACTGCCAAAGCACCACGGCTGAAGGGAATCCTGCACTGCTACAGCGGCACGGCCCAGCAAGCCCGCGAAGCCATGGAGTTAGGTGACTTCATGATTGGTGTGGGCGGCACCCTCACCTACAAGAACAGCCAAGTCCCCGATGTCGTGAAGGCCATCGGCATCGAACGTATCGTGCTCGAAACCGACTCCCCCTACCTGGCTCCCATCCCCCATCGCGGTCATCGCAACGAGCCATCCTACACCCTCGACACCGCACGTTTCCTCGCCGAATTGCTCGATTTGCCCCTCGAAGAAGTGGCAAGAACGACCACCGCCAATGCCGAAAAGCTCCTTGGCATCTGAAATCCCAAAGGAGGCACGGATAGGGTCAAGAATGACGTTTGACGAGCAAATTATCGACGAAATGCACAAAAAAACCGATGAAATACATGTCAAAATGGGTATAAATTGCAGAAAAAGCAAAAAAAATTGCCCCTTGGCTGCATTATTTTCAAAAAAACAAGTAAAGAGATAAATACTTATATTTGCACTCGGAAAATTGTGAATCCAACAACTATAAACAACCTACAAACCATTTAATAACAATTTTTTTAAAACACAACTCAATGAAAAAGTTCTTTTTGACGCTGGCTGCCGTAGCTGCTATGGTTCCAGCATTTGCACAGGAGGCTGCCGAAACTGTTGAGGAGTCTTCAAACTTCCACCACGTACTTAAGACCGAGTTCATCGACGGTGGTCCGAGCTTCATGGCATTCGTAGCCCTCGCCCTCGTTCTTGGTATGGCATTCGTTATTGAGCGTATCATCTACCTGAATCTTGCCGAGGTTAACACCAAGAAACTCGTTTCTGAAGTTGAGAACGCTCTTGAGGCTCACAACATCGACCAGGCTCTTGAAATCAGCAAGAACACCCGTGGTCCTATTGCTTCTATCTTCACCCAGGCTCTCATCCGTCTGAAGGACGGCCAGTCACTTGAGCAGGTTGATGCCGCCATCACTTCCTATGGCGCCCTCCAGAGCGGCAAGCTCGAGACCAACCTCTCTTGGATTACCCTCTTCATCGCTATGGCACCATCCCTTGGATTCCTTGGCACCGCCATCGGTATGATCCAGGCATTCGACGACATCGTTAAGGCTGGTGATATTTCTCCAACAGTCGTTGCATCTGGTATGAAGGTCGCCCTTATCACCACCGTAGGCGGTATTATCGTAGCCCTCGTACTTCAGGTATTCTACAACTACCTCCTCTCCAAGGTTGAAGGTATCGTAGGCGACATGGAGGATGCATCTATCTCCCTCCTCGACGCTATCATCAAGATGAAGAAGTAATCTATAACAGAGTCTTTAACAATGAAAAATATATCTAAAATCGCGCTCTGGGTCGGTTTGGTCGTATCGCTGGTTGTGCTCATCCTCTACTTCGTTGGAGGTGAGACCACAGCTTTGACCTCTACTGGCCAGGAGACCACAGCACCCAAGAACATCGACCTGATGCTCTATTGGATCTACATCACTGTAGCCATCGGTGTCATCCTCTTGATCGTCTTCGCTATCAAGACCGTGATGACCATGTTCCAGACCGATCCAAAGGCTGCCATCCAGTCCATCTTAACCGTAGCTGCCTTCTTCGTTCTCATGATCGTATGCTACGTTATCAGCCCCGAGAAGGAATTTTCACGCATCGTTAACGGTGAAGTAGAGACCTTCAGCCAGTCCACCATGAAGATGATCGACATGTGGCTCTATTCGATCTACTTCCTGCTTGCAGCAACCGTTGTTCTCGTAGTATTCTTTGCAGTAAAACGATTCATCTCCAAATAAGAATTGACCTATGGCGAAAAAGAAAAGAAAAGCTCCAGCCATCAACTCGTCATCGAGTGCCGACTTGGCATTTACCCTGCTTATCTTCTTCCTCGTGGTCACTTCTATGGATACTGACGAAGGTCTGGCACGACTCCTCCCCCGTTGGGTTCCCGAAGATCAAATTCAAGATCAGGAAATCAAAAAGCGTAACATTCTCAACGTCATGGTCAACAAGGACAATGCAATCCTGGTAGGCGATGACTATGTTGAAGGTTCAATCGAACAACAGAACGAGCAGATACGCAAGAAGGCTATCGAATTCATCACCGCAACTGGCCAGTTCGGTGGCGAGCGTGGTCCTGAAATGAAGGAAGTCGATCCAGAAAAGTCTCCTGAACTCCAGAAACTCATCGTGGCCAAGGATCCGGCCGTTCGCGTTGCCCGAAGCCATGTAATTTCCCTGCAGTCTGACTACGGCACAAGCTATGAGAAGTATATCCAGCTTCAGAACGAGCTTGTAGCTGCCTACAACACACTGCGTCAGGAGGCCGCACAGAAGTATTTCCAGAAAGACTACGATGAAGAGGTCTTGTCGCAAGACGAAGCAAAGGCTTTGAAAGACCTTTATCCTATGAACATCTCTGAGGCTAACGCCAAGTATTAATAATAATCAGGAAATCAACTATGAGCAAATTTAATAAAGGCGAAAAAAGAGGAATGCCTGAATTGAACACCTCATCACTTCCTGACTTGGTGTTCTCCATCCTGTTCTTCTTTATGTGCGTAACCCACATGCGTGAGGATACTCCAATCGTAAAGGTCAACACTCCACGTGCCGACCAGGTTACCAAGCTCGAGAACAAGTCTCTTGTCACCACCGTTCTCATCGGTAAGCCACGCGACACCCGTCGTGGTTCCGAGGACCTCATCCAGTTCAACGATGACTTCCTCGACATGAAGAACGTACAGGCTACCATGGAGGCTGCTCGTGAGTCAATGAAGGAAGCAGATCGTCCGAAGATGCAGATCTCTATGAAGATTGACCGTAACTGCAAGATGGGTATCGTAACCGAACTCAAGCAGGAACTTCGTAAAGCTCAGTGTCTGAAGATCAGCTACGCAGCCAAGAAGTAATTCGCGGCACAGTAACTCTCTACAATATCAAGACCGCAATCAACCCACGCGTTTGGTTGCGGTCTTTTTTCTTATCAAAGCATCTACACGGTTAACACACACATTATTTAATTCGAACCCAAGATCGATGAAAAAGTCTCTGCTGCTCCTCTTGACCGCTCTCATGCTGCTCCCTGCCTTCACACAGCGTACCGAAGCCGAAGATAGGTTGCCTGCATTCCCCGGAGCCGAAGGATTTGGTCGATATACCACGGGCGGCCGTGGCGGCACCGTCTATCATGTCACAAGCCTTGCCGACGATGGCAAGCAAGGCACGCTGCGCTGGGCCATCCAGCAGAGAGGCCGACGCACCATCGTCTTCGACGTCTCGGGAACCATTTACCTAACGTCTGCACTTGCCATCCGCAACGGTGACCTCACCATTGCTGGCCAGTCGGCTCCTGGCGACGGTATCTGCGTGGCAGACTATCCTTTCACACTCAATGCCGACAATATCATCATCCGATATATGCGCTTCCGGCTGGGCAATCGTCATGTAGCCGAGCACGAAGGCGACGGTCTGGGCGGGATGGATCGCAGGAACATCATCATCGACCACTGCTCCGTCAGCTGGAGCATCGACGAATGTCTCTCGGTGTATGGCAGCAACGACATCACCGTGCAGTGGTGCATCGCCGACCAGAGCCTTGTGGCAGCCGGACACTCAAAAGGCAACCACGGCTATGGAGGCAACTGGGGAGGCAGCGGCGCCAGCTATCATCATAACCTGCTCGCCCACCATTCCAGCCGCGTTCCCCGTCTGGGGCCACGCCCCGGCACGCAGCTCGACGAGCGCATGGACCTTCGCAACAACGTCTTCTACAACTGGGCAGGCAATGGCTGCTACGGAGGCGAGGCCATGCACGTCAACATCGTCAACAACTACTACAAGCCCGGTCCCGCCACCGACAGGCGCAATGCCACCATACGCCGCAGGATTGCATCGGTCAACATACGCACCACCTCCTACTGCGAACGCAAAGTGGACGAAGAAGGCAACGTCACAGGCAACTCGTGGCTCCCCACCTGGCACGTGTGGGGGAAATATCACCTCAGCGGGAATGTCAATCCCGATTTTGCTGATGTCACAGCCGACAACTGGACCTATGGCTTCTACAACCAGATTGACGCATCGGGCAATGACGGCACCTACACTGCCGAGACCAAGGATACCATCAAGCTCGACAGTCCCATCCCCTACGAACTGACCACCACGCACACGGCCGAAACTGCCTATCTGAGAGTGCTCGATTATGCAGGAGCAAGCCTGCATCGCGACAGCCATGACCTGCAGATCGTCAACGACGCCCGCACCCGCTCAGCATCCTATACGGGAAAGGACTGCTATCCCGGACTCATCAACACGCAGGACGACAACCGGCCCGCCGATGCCGCTGACGATTGGACAGCTTGGCCTACGCTCCACAGCGACCTGCCCAATAGCGACACCGATGGCGACGGTATGCCCGACGATTGGGAAACCACGATGCAGCTCGACCCCAACGACCCATCCGATGGGGCTGCACCCAGCAGCAATGGCTACACCAATCTCGAAAACTACCTCAACACACTGGTCGAAGAGATTACCAATGCGCAAAACTCCGATGGCATCCCGTTGGAGGGCACACAAGAATTGTCCATCGAGCGCCATTACCTCGAAGTGCCTTCCGACCTCTACAGCATCGACGGACGCCTCGTAGCCCGCAACGCGTCTGACGCCAATCCCACCACATTGGCAAAAGGCATTTACATCTACAAGGGGAAAGGCATCCTCATTCGTTGAGCAAGTGCACGACCTCCCCTTAACCCGAAGAAAGAATATTCCTCTAAACAATCAAACATAAACAAAATCACATTATGACATTCAAACGAATACTTTTGAAGTTGAGCGGCGAATCGCTCATGGGCGAACAGAAGTACGGCATCGACGAACAGCGTCTGGCCCAGTATGCCCAGCAGATCAAGCAGGTGGTCGATATGGGCATCCAGGTAGGCATCATGATAGGCGGCGGCAACATCTTCCGTGGTCTTTCCGGGACCAGCAAGGGCTTCGACCGCGTCAAGGGTGACCAGATGGGTATGCTTGCCACCACCATCAACGCCCTGGGTCTTTCCTCTGCCTTGAAGGCTGTGGGCGTGGAGGGACGTGTCTTCACCGCCATCCACATGTTCCCCATCGGCGAGCAGTTCTCGAAGTGGCGTGCCATCGATGCCATGGAGAAAGGCGAGGTAGCCATCTTCGCAGGCGGCACAGGCTGCCCCTACTTCACCACCGACACTGGCTCTGCCCTGCGCGGCATCGAGATTGAGGCCGACGTAATGCTCAAGGGCACACGCGTCGATGGCATCTACACCGCCGACCCCGAGAAGGATCCTACAGCCACAAAGTTCGACAAGATTACCTACGACGAAATCTACAACCGCAAGCTCAAGGTGATGGACCTCACCGCCACCACCCTTTGCCGCGACAACAAGCTGCCCATCATTGTCTTCAACATGGACAAGGTCGGCAATCTGGTGAAACTCCTGTCGGGCGAGAATCTCGGCACCCTCGTTTACGAAGGGTAGGCACCCCAAAACTTTCCCATTATTTAATAATGGTCTAAAAATCTGTCTTTAAGGGCAAAAATATTTTCATTTTCTTGGAATTTTCAAAGAAATGTCTTATCTTTGCCCCGCAAAACACAAAAACCTTTATATCTATGTTAGACGTTAAGAAAACCATTAAAGATGTTGAAAGCAGGATGGAGCTCACCGTGCTGCATCTCGAAGATACCTTCGACCACATCCGTGCAGGCCGTGCAACCGTGAAGCTGCTCGACGGCATCAAGTGCGAATGTTATGGCACCATGATGGAGATCAGCCAGTGCGCCAACTGCTCATGCCCCGATGCCAAGAGCATCATCATCCAGCCCTGGGACAAGAGTATGCTGAAAGTCATCGAAAAAGCCATCATCAACTCCTCGCTCGGCATCATGCCCGAGAACAATGGCGAAATTCTTCGCATCGGTCTTCCGCCGATGACCGAGGAGCGTCGTCGTCAGCTCTCCAAGCAGTGCAAGACCGAGGCCGAGAGTGCCAAGGTTGCCATCCGCAATATCCGCCGCGATGCCATCGAATCGCTGAAGAAGGACATCAAGAACGGCCTTCCCGAAGACGTTGAGAAGGATGCCGAAAACACGATTCAGAAGGCTCACGACAAGTTCATCAAGAACCTTGAAGCAGTCTATGCAGCCAAGGATCGTGAGATCATGAGCGTCTGACGCACTTCTCTCAACAGTAGGATGAGAGGACTCGTTGTCAGAAACACAGGATTCTGGTACATGGTTCTTCCTGAGGGCAAATGCCTTCGGGAAGAATCATTGCGTTTTGCACAGGCAGGATTCGACGACGGACATCCCGTGGCCGACAGCCTCGTGCCCTGCAAGGTGAAGGGCAACTTCCGCCTCAAGGGCATCCGCACCACCAATCCCGTGGCGGTGGGTGACGTGGTCAACTACGAAATGAACCGCGAAGGGTTCGCCTTCATCAACCGCATCGAGACACGACGCAACTACATCATCCGCAAGGCGAGCAACCTGTCGAAACAGGCCCATATCCTCGCCAGCAACCTTGACCAGGTGATACTCATCCTCACTGTGGCACACCCTGCCACAGCCACCACATTCATCGACCGCTTTCTCGCCACTGCCGAAGCCTATCGCGTACCCGCCGTCCTCGTCATCAACAAGATGGATATCTACACCGATGACGAGCAACACTATGCCTCCGACCTCGCCTATCTCTACCGCTACATCGGCTATCCCGTCCACCTCATCTCGGTCAAGACAGGCGAAGGCCTGCCTGCGCTGCGCGACCTGCTCAAAGGCAAGACGACGCTGCTGGCAGGCAACAGCGGAGTGGGCAAGTCATCACTGCTGAATCGCCTGGTCCCTTACGCCAATGCCAGGACTGCCGAAATCAGCGACACGCACGACCAGGGGATGCACACCACCACCTTCTCAGAGATGTACGAAATGGGCGATGACGATTCCAAATATAGCGACTGGCAAAGTGAAGGACACCCAAACGCCTATCTCATCGACACCCCTGGCATACGCGGCTTCGGAACCATCGAATTTGAGAAAGAGACCGTCGGTCACTACTTCCCCGAAATTTTCCGCATTTCGTCCGAATGTCGGTTCGGGAACTGCACCCACACCCACGAACCAGGCTGCGCCGTGCTCAGCGCGCTCAAGGAACACCGCATCAGCCAGTCACGCTACGACAGTTATCTTAGCATCCTCGACGACGAGGACGAAGGGAAATACCGCGAATGAGGCTACTTACACTCATCATATCACTCCTCACCCTCATCGCCACCGTTCATCCAGCGATGGCACAAGAAGCTGTGCCGCCCGTCCAACCATCCACCGACCTCGACTCGCTCCTCGTCCGACTCGGCCAGCGCGCCCTCCGGCAGAAAGACCTCGAGCTCGGATTTCTTGACCTGAAAGCCTATACCTCCGGCACATCACAATGCCTCCGCAGCGGCATTGTCGCCCGATTCCTTCCGCATCTTCTTCCCTTCCAGACCAGTACCGACGAACATATCGGGTTCGAGGCCATGAGCCATGTCCATTACCAGTGGCCAGGCGATATGCACCTCAACACCATCGGCTTGAGGTCAAACAGACTGCGCAAAGCTCGCAACGTGATGGAGCAACTCTACGGAGGGACACTCATTGCCTATGCAGTGAGACATTATGGTGACGAAGGCGACACCCGCTCGTTCGTCCTCCCCTTCTACGACCAAGGGTTCAAACGCTACGACTTCCAGCTGCTCCCCATCCCCGACAGCATCTATGCGAATCTGCGCACCGCAGGCATCAATCCCGACACGCTCGACCTCTGTCTCATCGGCTTCAAGCCCAAGCATTATCACCAAACACTGCTCACCGGCAATGTGCTGATCGATTGCAAGACGCTCAATATCCTGAGTGTCAAATGCAGCGGACATCTCAACTTCGCCCGATTCCAGACCACCATCCACTATGCTCCTGACACGCTGCACGACAACATCATCGTACCTTACAGCAACGACCTGAGCATCCGCTATCACATCCTCAACACCTACGCCCGAAACGACTATCACACCATCTATCATTACACCGACTTCACGCCCCTCGACAGCTTGAACAAGAAGGAAGTCCCGCTCAACCTGACCCGTTTCTACCAGGAAGAGAAGATTGGCGAAATGGACTTCGAGGCACTGCGTCCCATCCCTGTCCCCGCCTACATCGACTCGATAATCAATGCCCCTCGCCCATCCTCCGGTTCCAAGCCGCCTCGCAAACGCCAACGAATCTACCGTGGACTGGAAGAGGTCTCCGAAACGCTGTTCAGCGGTTCCCGTTTCGGCCCTGAGGACAACCGACTGCGCATCTATGGCCTGCTCGACCCCTCTTACTTGGGCTACGACAAGTTCAACGGTTTCACCTTCTGCGAACGTGCACGCTGGAACAAACGCTTCAGCAACAACACCAGACTCTTCATGCGCGGCGAACTGGGCTATGCCTTCCGCCTGCGTGAGTGGCGTAGCCGCCTTTTGTCCGAATGGACATACAACCCCCAGCGGCGTGGGCGCTGGACATTCGAATTCAATCGCAGCACCTCCACCTTCTCCAACAAATTCATCCAGACCGTCAACGAGGCACTCAAGTCAGAGAATGCAAAGAGCATCAACTTCGATTCGCTCGGCATCGAATACTACAAGCGCTACGATTTCGACCTGATGCACAGCTTTGAGATTGTCAACGGACTGATGCTCCACACCGGCATCGACTACACCTACCGCAATCCTGTGCGCCACGGCATCCGAAAAATCTCCAAGGAGCGCATCGATGAACTCGTCGATCCCTATTATGCCGATTTCGCCCCCTACATCCGCCTCGAATGGACCCCCCGCCAATATTATTGGTACAAGGACGGCTACAAGCAGTATATCAACAGTCCGTCGCCGACAATGGCATTCGAGATCTCACGAGCCATCCCAGGCGCATTCAACACCGACAGCAATTATGGTCGCATGGAGTTCGACATGCAGCAGAACATCCGCCTGGAACGCACCCGCTTCTTCTCCTATCATTTCGGCATGGGCAAGTTCTTCAACCAGAAGGGCGAATACTTCATCAACTACCGCTACTTCGAGCGAAGCAATTATCCCACCCTGTGGGAAGACGACCGCATCGGCGGCACCTTCCATCTGCTCGACGACTACTGGTATGCCTCCTCGCCCAGCTACATTCAGGCCCATGTGATGCACGAGACTCCCTTTGGCATCCTCCACATGCTGAATCCGCTCTCCCGCTTCATCATCAAGGAACGCATCTACCTCGGCTCTCTCTGGACCGAGGGGCACGGCCTCTTCCACGAATTGGGCTACGGCATCGACAACAACTATCTGAACGTCGGCTTCTTCGTAGGCTTCAAGGACACCGAATACTACAACCTCGGCTTCAAGGTGCGCATCGAAGTCGGGCGCCACATCTAATGGATGTAACTTTGCGGCGCGTTTTTCGGCGAAAGCTGAGTATAATATAATTTGTCATTAATTTTGTTTGCAGACTTATGATCAAGAGTGAGAATGAAAGGGGGAGCGTGCTGCAGTCGGTGCTCTTCAATGGTCAGAGTGGCATTGAGCACTTCTGCTCGATGCGTGACTGCAAGCGCGCAGGAGAGGGCGTGTGGATGCCGCAGCAGGTGCATGGCACAACAATCGTCGAGGTGGATGCCCATACGCCGATGGACACGGACCTTGAGCGTCAGCCGGTGGAGGCGGATGCGGTGATCACGCGTGAGAAAGGAATGTGGATAGGCGTGCATACTGCCGACTGCGTGCCCGTGCTGCTCTACGACCCTGTGCAGGAGGTGGTGGCTGCGGTCCATGCGGGTTGGCGCGGCACGGTGGGGCACATCGTGTGCCAGACCTTGCGTAAGATGTGTGAGGATATGGGATGCCGGATGTCGGATGTGCTGGCCATGGTCGGACCAAGCATCAGCCCCGAGGCTTTCGAGGTAGGCGAAGAGGTGGCCCAGGCGTTTGTGAACGCAGGGCGTGAGGATTGTGTGCAGCGGGCACTTTGGGGAACTGACGGGAAACGACTGCTGGCGAAGCCGCATATCGACCTTTGGCAAAGCAATGTGATGGATATGCTTGAGGCTGGCCTCGATCTGCTGCACATTGACTGTACGCCCTGGTGTACGTATGAGCATTATCAGGAGATCTATTCTGCCCGAAGAGAAGGAATTGGCACGGGAAGAATGGTTTCTGCCATCTGTTTGAAACGTTAAATTGCGTTTACAAATCGAGGTGAATTGCAAAAAAATGTATTCATATTTTGTTAAAAACACTTTGAATTGTTAAAAAATGCTATCGAACACAAAAATAATGACAAAAATATTTGTTCTATTCAGAAAAAGGTCTTATCTTTGCATCGTGTTTTTCATGGTATTAGATTTAAGGTTAACGGAAGAAGGACGTCGTGAGATGGCCTTCTTTTTTT
>CAJOLH010000084.1 GCA_905235375.1 uncultured Bacteroidales bacterium | reverse complement strand
GGCATGTCGGCATGGGATCACTGGTGGAGCGGCGAGGTGCTGATGGAGCAGGAAGTCATCAAGCAATACATCGACTTCGCCTCGGTGCAGGGCTGGCCCTACATGCTCATCGACTGGACATGGTATGGACCTTACGCCATGCCTGAGGCTGACATCACGAAACCCGCTCCGCAGCTCGATATGCCAGAGATTCTAAGTTATGCCAAGTCGAAGAATGTCGATATTTGGCTTTGGTTGCGCTGCGAAGACGCCAATCACAACGACCAGTACAAGGCCGCCTTCCTACTTTATCATCAGTGGGGCGTGAAAGGTGTGAAAATCGATTTCATGGATCGTGACGACCAGGATATGGTGAATTGGTATCGCCGCGTGGTCGAGGCTGCTGCCGAAAACGAGCTGATGGTCGATTTCCATGGAGCCTATTGTCCCGATGGCATCGACCGTACCTATCCGAACCTCCTTACCCGCGAGGGTGTGATGGGGTCGGAATACTACAAGTGGTCCGACCGCGTGACTCCCGAACACAATGTCACGCTGGCATTCACCCGCCTCTTGGCAGGACAGATGGATTATACGCCCGGAGGCTTTCTCAATGTGACAAAGGAACAGTTCAAGGGTCAGTCGCCTGCCCTCGTGATGAATACGCGCAGTGCCGAGTTGGCGAAGTTCGTGATTTACGAGAGTCCGTTCATGTGCTTCTGTGACCATCCCGACCACGTCTTGGGACAGGTTGGTTCGGATTTCGTCCAGTTAGTTCCCGTCGTGTGGGACGACATCCGTTTCCTCGGAGGAGCCCCTGACGAATACGTTGCTCTTGCCAAAAGGAGTGGAGAGCAGTGGTTCGTGGGCGTATTGAACAACAGCATCCAGCGTGACCTTAATCTCGACCTCAGTTTCCTTCCCATGGGAACCTATCGTCTCGAATACTGGCGCGACGGCAAGCAGGCCAACAAGGACGCCACTTCTTGCGAGCACAAAAGCGTAGTCATCCGTTCAGACAAGCCATTGAAACTGAAACTTGCCAATGCGGGAGGTTACGTGGGTATCTTTTATAGTTTGCGCGACTTCAGCCATAAGGCCAAAAGTGGGTCAGAGATACCATAGTACCCATCACGTCGAGTCAACAGGTCATATTCCATAAGTTTTTTTGCAGCCGATTGGACAGCGCTTGTCGATTTCATGCGATGTCGCTTGATGAATGCCGCAGTGGTGATGCTTTTCACGGGAGTACCTTCTTCGCTCATTGCATAGAGCAACTCCTTTTGAGGCTCGGTAATCAGAGCCAACTGTTCGCGCAGACGGGGTTCACATTCCATGATGTAGTCATCAACAAGGTGTTGTGTGTTAGCTACGTTGCATGTATCGCCAACGGGTGTAATGTTGAAGGCATCCTTCATAATACGCTGCAGGTAGAGTGTGACACCATGGAAAGCTTCATAGACAAGTCTGACAGCATCCCGCTCAATGCTCTTTCCCGCTTGCTCGAAATGAAAACAGGCAAAATCACAATATACGTCGAAAGGGATAGCTTCGAGAACGATGCTTCGAGCACTCATGAAGAATGGCCTCTTCTCGGAGAAGAACATCTCCTCCATTAACCTGCGTTGACTTCCCGCAAAAACGAAATTGGCATTGCTGGCTTGCTGTATGAAGGTACGCAGCAATGCCTCCACATTCTTTTCAGGGTACTTTGTAACCTGTTGGAACTCGTCAATGACAATGATGCAGCGTCGGTCAGCCTTTTCAAGATATTCAAATATCTCCTTCAATGTATATTCTGGCATGGTGATATCACCCAAGCGTATATCGAAGGTGGGGGTGTTCTGCACTGGGTCATAGCCGAAACTGGCACCCAGTGATCTCAGCGTTGTGGTGAAGAGTTTCATCAATCGGGAACTGCGTGTGGCGAGACAGTCGAATACTGTTCTTCCCAATAGTTGAATCAACTCTCGGAAAGACGATGTATGCAGTATGTCAATGTTCATCAGCACATATTCTTTGCCAGCAGCCCTGCTTTCGAGGCAATGCTCCACCAGTTTTGTCTTGCCCATGCGGCGCTGAGACATCAGCACCACATTCTCTTGACTGTCAAGAAAGCGCACCAACTGCGAAGCCTCTGTATCGCGGTCGCAGAAGTAAGCATCGGGAATCTTACCTGTGACGATAAAGGGATTTATGTTCTTTTCCATTTCTTTTGGTTCTCTTTTTGTGTTTTTTATGTAGATAAAATTATTTTTTTTACATAAAATTATCGACGCGTGTGCAAAAATACACATATTCTCCAAGAAATACGGCAATATTACACTCTTTTTTTACTCATAAATAGTTTTTGAACCAGATTTGACAGGCACGATTGTCAACTATGAAAGATAAATTACTCAGCTGCTTGGGTGCCTTGATTAATATCTGCCTGATGGGTCCAATTTACTAAATGGAATTGGACCCGTCCGACAGTTTCGGTCCAATTTACTAAAAGGAATTGGACCCATCCGACCGTCTCGGTCCAATTCGCTAAAGGGAATTGGACCCGTCCGACAGTCTCGGTCCATTTTACTAAAGGGAATTGGACGCATCCGATGGTTTCGGTCCAATTTACTAAAGGGAATTGGACGCATCCGATGGTCTCGGTCCAATTTGCTAAAGAGAATTGGACTCGTCCGACAGTCTCGGTCCAATTTGCTAAAGGGAATTGGACCCATCCGACAGTCTCGGTCCAATTTGCTAAAGGGAATTGGACTCATCCGACCGTCTCAGTCCAATTTACTAAATGGAATTGGACTCGTCCGATAGTCTCGGTCCAATTTACTTACGGAAAATGGACCCAAACGATGGAAAGTCGTTTATTGGAAGATTTTGTCCATTTTTTTAATAAAAAAATTTGGAGATATTGAAAATAAGCCGTATATTTGCGCCCGAAAATAGTATTTACAATATGGGAACATCAAGTATGCCTGTGGGGCGCCGTCCTCACGCAGTAAAGAAAGAAGATCGTAAACCTTTCACACCACCTTACACTATTGGTGACCTTTTCACCTATCCGGAGAAGGTCACAGGAAACCAACTACTCGATGCTGTCAGCGAAGCAATCTACAGCCACAAGTTCACGACAGCCAAGGAAGTGGCAGAATATCTCAACCTTGATCAGACCAAACTCAATAACGTTTTACAGATCTTTGTTGGCTGCAATTTGGGTGAGATTGTTAGTACATCCGTCTTCATCCGCGTTGAAAAATACCTTAAGGAACATCCCGATGAGACCCTCGACAAGGTGGCCAAGGCTACGGGATATAATAGCAAAAGCGCTGTGGCTTACATCTATAAGCGTTTTGGGAAAGGCACTCCACGTGCAGAGGAAACCAAGAAATAATGTTGGCAATTAACAATGAATAATTAACAATTAACAATTGTTGGATTCAATTATATACTATGAAGAAGCTTTCACTTCTGGCTTTGGCCGGAGCGCTTGCTCTGTCGGCATGTACCGAAGACAATCCGAAGGATAATGACCAGCGCCTCTGGTATGACGAGCCTGCCACAACGTGGCTCGAAGCCCTCCCTTTGGGCAATTCCCGCATGGGAGCCATGATCTATGGCGGCGTGCAGGAGGAGGAAATCCAGCTCAACGAGGAGACATTCTGGAGCGGTGGACCTCACGATAACAACAGCACGGTGTCGCGGTACTATCTGAATTCGGTGCGCGACATGATTTTCCAGGGTCGTGAGGACGAAGCCCAGAAAGTCGTGAATCGCCGATTCATCGTGGGACCCCACGGCATGAAGTACCTCACGCTGGGTAGTCTGAAGATCCTGAACGATAGCCTCGGTGCGATTACCGACTATGAACGCGAGCTCAACCTCGTGGATGCCACTGCCGAAGTGACATTCCGTGCCGATAATGCCCTATTCACACGCAAGGCATTTGCCTCGATGGCTGACAGCATCATCGTGGTTCGCTTCAAGGCGAATCAACCTGCGCGAATGAGCTTCTTCCTCGATCATCAGTGCGACTACGACTACGAGACAGTGGTCGATGGCGACACATTGATTGCCATCATCGAAGGTGTGGATCACGAAGGCATCGTGTCGAAACTGACAGCCCAGTGCCGCACTGAAATCGAATGTGACGGCGAGGTATCGACGCGTGAGATTGATGGCCGCAAGTGCATCCGCGTGGACGGAGCCTCGGAGGTGACCCTCTACATCAGCGCAGCCACCAACTATGTGAACTATCATGACGTGAGCGGTGACCCTGCTGCCAAGAATGCGCGCCGCATTGCTGCTGCCCGCAGCTGCACCTACGATGACCTGTTGGCGCGTCATGTCGCCAACTATCAGTCGCTCTACAATCGCGTGAAACTTGATCTTGGCGGACATACCGGCAACTATGAGTTGGCAACTGATGCCCGATTGGCCTCGTTCTACAACAGCCTCGATTCGGTGCCCGATCTGGGCATGGTGTCGCTGCTCTTCAACTACGGACGTTATCTGCTCATCTCATCGTCGTGGGGCAAGGACGGACAGCCTGCCAACCTGCAGGGCATCTGGAACAACAAGAAGAATGCTCCTTGGGACAGCAAATACACCATCAACATCAACGCCGAGATGAACTATTGGCCTGCCGAGGTGTGCAACCTCAGCGAGACCGCCGAGCCACTCTTCTCGATGATTCGCGACCTGAGCGAGACGGGAGCCAAGACGGCGAAGGCGATGTATGGTTGCGGTGGCTGGGTGGCTCACCACAACACCGATCTCTGGCGCATTGCCGGACCCGTGGATGGCGCTCCTTGGGGCATGTATCCCACTGGAGGTGCCTGGCTTACCACGCACCTTTGGGAGCACTACCAGTTTACGCGCGATACGCTGTTCCTCGCCGAGCATTACCCCATCATGAAGGGCGCTGCCGACTTCTTCCTCGACTTCCTGGTGCAGCATCCCGACTCGGGCTATCTGGTGGTCGTTCCTTCGGTCAGCCCCGAGCATGGTGGCGTGGGACGCAAGTCGAACCTCTGTGCAGGTTGCACGATGGACAATCAGATTGTCTTCGACGTGCTCAACAACGTGCTGCAGTCGGCTCGGATCCTCGGTCGTGACGAAACTTATCAAGATACGCTCGAAAAGACCATTGCCCAACTGCCTCCGATGAAGGTGGGTCAGTACGGACAGTTGCAGGAGTGGCTGGAGGACATCGACAATCCTGACGACCAGCATCGCCACATCTCGCACCTCTACGGCCTCTATCCTTCGAATCAGATCAGTGCAACCCGCACTCCTGCCTTGTTTGCCGCTGCACGCAAGACGCTCGAACAGCGCGGCGACCAGGCTACGGGATGGAGCCTCGGCTGGAAGACCAACTTCTGGGCGCGTATGCTCGACGGCAATCATGCGTTCAAGATCATCAGCAATATGCTGCGCATCCTGCCCAACGAGGGCATGGAGAAGGAATATCCCGACGGACGCACCTTCCCCAACCTCTTCGATGCGCATCCGCCGTTCCAGATTGACGGCAACTTCGGCGTGACTGCCGGCATCGCCGAGATGCTTCTCCAGAGTCATGATGGCTTCGTCCACCTGCTCCCCGCCTTGCCCGATGCGTGGCAGAAGGGCAGTGTGTCGGGTCTCTGCGCCCGTGGCGGCTTCGAGGTCAGCATCAGCTGGCAGAACGGCAAGCTCACTTCGGCCACCATCAAGTCGAAGCTTGGCGGCAAACTCCTCCTCCGCAGCGCCACACCCCTTTCAGGTCAAGGCCTGAAGCAGCTCGACAATGGCGATTACGAGATTGATACTACGCCGGGAATGGTAGTGAAGGTGAGGGGGTAATTGTTATTCATGATAAATCAGATGGATAGACTGAATAAGAAACTGCCGATAGGCATACAGAATTTTGAGGAACTGCGTAATGGTGGATATCATTATGTGGCTATCATTTCAACTGGAGGGATGAAGTAAAATCCTACCAGGGTTAAGACGAGAAGTAGTCAACTCTTTGTAGGGTTAATGTCTAATTCCAGTCAAGTGTTTTCAGGGAACTACAGTTGGCTGCATCTTGATTGGAAGGATGATAAGATGAAGCGCTACCTTGATAATATGCAACAAACAGAAAAAGTAAAAGTAAAAAATCGTATTTATTATCGACTGAAAGGGAAATTTCAGCAAGGATTATTTGATGATCAAATATAGAATTGACATAACTTTTTTGATAAGCAACCACATATTTGAATTCGGAATAAAACAATTCTTGTTCAACGAATATCCACAATAGAATACTCAGCATTATTAGTTGAGAATTAATTATACACGTGAAGTAATAATATGATTGGAAATATCGACATACTGGTAAAAGAACTCTGCAAGCTTCCGAAGGAGGTTGGTTGGGTTGAGTTTAAGCACAACAATTGTGAGCCGACAATGGTTGGTGAGGACATTAGTGCTCTTGCAAATAGTGCGACGTTGAACGATCGTGATTATGCTTATATGATTTGGGGCGTGGATGATGGTTCACATGAGATTGTTGGTACTAAGGTACACCTTCAAATGGAGAAAAAGGGCGAACAGGAGTTGGAGAACTGGCTACGTTACCTTCTTTCTAAGAATGCTGATTTTGAATTCTATGGTGCAGATATTGATGGGAAGCATGTAGAGTTGATTCGAATCCACAAGGCACTCAATGAGCCTGTTTCATTTCAAAAGATAGACTATATTCGTAGTGGTAGCTACACCAAGAAGTTGCATGAGTTTCCTGTGTTCCGTGCTCAGTTATGGGATAAGCTACGTCATGCCCAGTTTGAAGACGTTTGTGTAAAGACAGACCAAAGATATGAAGACATCATCAGATTGCTTCAGGTGGATGCCTACTTTACTTTGCTGAAGATACCACAACCAGCAGAAAAGGAAGCTATAGTGCATTATCTAAACGAGGACGAAATCATCCAGAAGCAGGATAATGGTCTTTATTCGATAACAAACTTAGGCGCTCTACTATTTGCAAAGGACTTGAATGAGTTTGCAAGGTTAGGACGTAAGGCAATGCGTGTGGTTCAGTATAAGGGTATCAACCGATTGTTGATTCAGAAAGAAGAATCATTTATACAAGGCTATGCTGTTTGCTTTGAGAATATCGTTCGCTATGTGAATGTCCTGTTGCCAAGCAGCGAGGATTTGAATGCTGTTCAACTGTCAACAACAAGCAAGTTCCCACTGCCATCTGTAAGAGAAGCCATCGCAAATAGTCTTATTCATCAAGACCTGTACATAACAGGGGCTGCTCCTGTAGTGGAGATATTCGACAATCGTATTGAGGTGACGAATCCTGGAACTCCATTGGTTGATGTACTTCGTATCATTGATAACCCTCCGAAGTCACGAAACGAGAAACTTGCTTCTCTCATGCGTCGATTGAAGATGTGTGAAGAACTTGGTCGTGGTTGGGACAGAATGGTGCTGGCATGTGAAGCTCAATATCTCCCAGCTCCTCGAATAGAAGTTTTCCAAGATAGCACCAAGGTTACACTTTTCTCTGAAATGGAATTTAGCAATATTCCTATGGAGGACAAACTTTGGTCATGCTATCTCCATGCCTGTCTGATGTATATACAAGGTGATGCTTTGACAAACAAGTCGCTTAGAGACAGGTTTGGTATTCCTGAAACATCATCCAGCAGTTCTTCTAGATTAATCAAGGAAGCGATTGGAAAGAACTTAATAAAAGTACTTGACCCCAATACAGCACCTCGGTATATGAAGTACATCCCAATTTGGGCATAAATTTAACTTGCTGGTAACTTGCTGAAACACCAATAATAATGTTCATGGCATCGCCAAAATGCTGATATTAAAGCGAATAGGTGATTGAATTTAACTTGCTGGTAACTTGCTGAAGGACCAAAATAGATATAAACAAGTTATTCGGAGATAAGAATAAGGACTCAGAGAAGTGCAAGGTTTGTTGCAACGACAGTTGGCAGCATTCTTAGAGATTGACACACCGATGTTCAGTAAGATTGAGCGCGGTGACATAAGAGCAAAGCGCGAGCAGGTCATCAAACTTGCAGAATATCTGCATCAAGATGAAAAGGAAATGCTGACCTTATGGTTGGCTGATAACTTCATTGATGCTGTTGAAGATGAGCAAGAACGTGACTTGTGTAATGATGCTATTCTTGTAGCACAGGAGAAAATAAAGACCTTGTAATTATGGAGCCAGATTCTTTAGGTGGAATGCATTTGTCTGAGGTTAAAATCTAAATTGTTCTAATACATCACATTTTGACTCTGACAATTCATTTATTGCTTGACTCTGTGTCATACAGGTCTAATAATAACTACAGCATGGGATTTTGAATGTCATAGAATCTCTGTGAATTGAACCTACGACCTCCAGATTATGAGTAGTATGTTCGAACGTTTCGGCAGTAAAGAGATAGATTATTCTCCCTGTCGGGGAGGTCTGGAAGCCAAATGTTACAGAGAATGGCACTGATGTTACTGAGAATGTTACTGAGAAGACTTCTGCCGAGAAAAGGCGTGATGAGATACTGAGATTAATGAAATTGGACAAGATAATAACTTATGACAAACTTGCTAAGTTATTTATTGTGTATTTCGGTCGATTTAATTTCTTATGTAAGGAATTTTCAATGATTATACGTCGTCGGTTTCGGACTTATTGATTAAAGAAGCCTTTCTTTGAGGCTTTGCTATCCAGTCGGTAGCAATCCACGTTATCCTACCAAATGTATCTTCTTGAACTTGCCTGTCTGACCTTTGGGGACTTCGAAGCTCTGACCAGTGAGTGGGGTAATCTTGAGGACGGTGCCAACTTCGGAATCATAGTCCATTTCGGCCTTGAACGTGCCCTTGATGTTACATTCCATCTGCTGGAAATTGTCGCGGCTGTCATTATGCTCGGTGAAGTTATATTCGAAAGTCTCGAAGTTTTCGTCAATGGTCCAGAGGGTGCCATAGAAGTTGTGGATATAGCCGCCATTGTCGGAATTGACATCGTTGTGGAAGTCAATCCTCCATTCGGGTGAAATGCTGATCCATGCGCCAGCGGGGGTGTTGTCTTCGCGAACGACTTTGTCCATTTCCCAGTCGCCATCGAGGGAGCAATAGTATATCTCATGATACTTTCCAGCCTTGTCAACCCCATAGAAAGTCGAATATTCAATCATGTCGCCTGCATTGGGGTCGGTGAAAGCGAACCGCACGATATCCTTCTGGTCGGGAAGCGGACGTGATACCCGAGTGATTCCTTTTGGAGCCGAATTAATCAGCGTAAGGATCTGCACGGTGCCGTCCTGGTTGAGGATGCCCAGCACGGGATTGGTGTCCTGCCCGATGTCGGCAACGAAGATGTCCTTTACGCCGGGTGTGACATTTTCAAGATTTACCCAACCTTTGGAGGCCATAATGTCATCCTCTTGCAAGTAGGACGATTCAACCACAAGAGCAGGGTTATTGTAGATGCTGACCACACCATCGACAAGTCGTGCAGCTGTGATGTTTTCGAAATGATCCTCATGGAACGTGGGCCAGTTGATAATCCTTTCGTCAGGCTTTAGGAAATATAAATCGCTGATTGGTCCCGCTTTGCTCAATGCTTTCTCGGGGTCGGCAATGACGTAAACATAGACGAAATTGCGGAAGAGGCGTACCTCCATCGTGGTAGGCTCCATATCAGGTTGCTGCTGAACATATAGGCGGCTTGGGCTTGTCCGTGTTGCAACCATTAGGTGAGAGTTTTCGGTATCAGGATTGACGAAATTGAGTGCAAAAGAGGCATCATTGGTACGATTCAGCTCCAGTCGGGTGAAGGGGGAAGTGGAGGCATCGAAGCGATTGGTGCTGACATAGACACCATCGGCATCTTCGCCTTCCTTCAGGGATTGGAAGTAGGTTTGAACTTCGTCGAAGGGGAAGGCGCGTTTCTCCTTGATGTTGAAGTTGTAGCGCGTCTTGCTGTCGGGACTGCTCCAAGTGAAGAACTGCGGCTTACCGTTAAGTATCGTAATGTTGATGATGCCGGTGTTCTTGCCGGAAGGCGGGTATTCGAAAAGTTCGACGTTGAGGCCCTTGCCGCTCTGCTTAATGGTGCCGTAGAGCGGGATGCTCGACGTGTTGCCCTTCTTGCGGAAGTAGATGATCTCGCCTAAGGCGAGCTGGTCGTTGTCGTGTTCCATGCGAATCTCGCAGTCGATGTCTTTGGCGAGGGTGCCTGTCCAGCAGAAATATTCATGTCCCTTGACCTGGGCTTGCGCGCTGAAGATAAAGAGCACAAAGAAAAGGATTAGGTTGAAAATTCTTGACTTCATGATGCCTTGCTTTTTATTTTCTTAGTTTGGTTT
>CAJOLH010000083.1 GCA_905235375.1 uncultured Bacteroidales bacterium | reverse complement strand
ATGGCCTTGATATCCATGCCGGTATGGGCATCTGCTTCGTAATCGGTGAGCATCTGAGCGATCTCTTCAGGATGGAAGGTCATATCCACGTTGAAGTCGGCTGCAATGTTCCAAGGGGAATTATATTTCTTTTCGGCATCGGGCCGGATTTTCAATTTGAGATTCTTCACGTCATAAACGCCAGCAAGGACGACGCTGAAGAAGGTAGAGTTCATACCACTCAAACTACGATCCAGATATTTGTTTCGTAGCATTCCGAGGAAGTTGAGGAAAAGCTGGTTGTCGCTGCTCTTGTCCACTTCGTCGATGGTTACAACTAAGGGTTTTGTACAAGTTTCGCAAAAAGTTGTAATTGCGGATGACAGTTCATCCATCGACTTGGCAGTGCAGTTTCGCCAAATATTTGCCAGATTATCGTCCTTAAGCATTGACATAAGGCGATTCGACATCATCTTTGAGAAAGTGCCAGCGAATGCCTCTTCCGAGGCGAATGCACTATCGCCCAATCCCTCGAAACTCAATGGCACAACAAGATAGCGATCGGACAGCCGTCGCCAAATCATGTCCAGTGTTGTTGTCTTTCCATATTGTCGTGCACGATTGATGGTGAAGTATTTACCCTTCTCAATCAGGTTCTCAACAGAGGCGAACCTTTTGGCGGTATCCACCATATAATGCCACTCGGGGTTGCAGCTGCCTGTGATGTTGAATTCTTTTTTCATAGCTCCATACTCTTAGGATTAGCGAGAGCCGTTTCTCGCTGTTTTTCGCTGCAAAGATACGATTAATTTTTCAAAAAGCAAAAGAAATCATAGGAATTGTATTATTTTTCTGTTACCTATGTCCTTAGAACGCATCTTAACATTCATCATTATCTGCATTTTCGCAAAATTTATTTTATGAAAAACTGCACTTTTCGCAAAATGTTGCTTCTTTTGATGCAAAAATGAATCCATTTCAGCATTTTTATATTGAAAAGATTTGCGATGGAAAGCCATCAGGCAATCCATCGCAAATCGAAACGGTTAATTCAAGTGATTAACGAGCAGTTACGTACTTGTGGAGCGTAGCGCGAACGGCGCCAGGACCGGCGTAGAGTTCCTTGACCATGCCTTCGATCTTCTCGCCGAGGCCGACTTCGTAGAGATCGACGGCGAAAACATCCTTGCGGCTGAAGAGCTGGCGCAGACAGCTGAAGTCCTGGTCGGGCTTGCCGAGTTCGAGCGGAGCCACGATGGCTTGCAGTTCGGCGAGCAGCGGATCGGTGGAAGGAGTGAAAGGCTCGCCCTTATCGTCGAGGCCCTTCAGGTAACGTGCATAGCCTGCCAAGGTGAGCGGGATGAGCACAAGGTTGTCCTTGTCGAGGCCACGAGCCACATACTTCTTGATGGTCTCACCGAAGCGGATAGGCAGCTTCTGCGACGTGTCGGTGGCGATACGCTGCGGAGCATCGGGCATGAACGGGTTGGGCAGACGGCGGTTGATGACAGTGCCGATGAACTCGTAAGGATTCAGCACACCAGGATCGGTAACCACAGGCATAGCCTCGATGTAGCCAATCTTCTGGATGAAGGCACGCAGGTCGGGATCAGCCATCTCGGCAGAGATGAGGGTGTAGCCGAGCATGCAGCCATAGATCGACATGGCAGTGTGGAGCGGATTGAGGCAGGTGGTTACCTTCATGGTCTCGACCTTATCGACCGTCTCGCGGGTGGTGTAGAGAGCACCGCCAAGTTCGAGCGGTGGACGACCGTTGGTGTAGTTGTCCTCTACAACGAGGTACTGCACCTCTTCGGCATTGACGAAGGGAGCGGTGTAGGTGTGACGCTCGGTGATGATGGTCTGGTTGTCCTCGAAGCCATCGGCAGCAAGCATGGCCTGTACCTTCTCGTGCGGACGTGGGGTGATCTTGTCGATCATCGACCAGGGATAGGTCACCTTGGTTTCGTCCTGCAGATAGGCAAGGAAGCCAGCGGGAACGAGGCCCTGCTCGACCCACTTCTTGGCGTAGGCCTGCACACCAGCCTTCACCTTGTCGCCATTGTGCGAGCAGTTGTCGGTGCTCTGCAGGGTGATAGGCAGCTGACCTGCTTCGTAGCGAGCAAGCATCAACACAGCAAGTTTGCCCATAGCGAAGACAGGCTTAAGACCGCGCTCCAAGTCGGCGGGAGCCACGCTATAACCCTTCTCGGTGATGGTGAACGTAACCATCTGGAGGCTGGGCTTACAGAAGATTTCGGTGAGGCGTGCCCAATCGTCGGCAAACTGGAAGTCGGCCTTGAGGCTCTCGGTAACAGAAGCGATGACCTTCTTCTCGATGGTGCCCGTCGATTGCAGGCTGACGAGGAGCGAAAGGTTGTCGTACGGGCGATAGGCCTTGTCGATGATCTCGTAGTCGAAACTCTCAGCTACGATGACACCACGGTCATACTTGCCGCTGTTGAGCGCATCGTTGAGGATGGCAGCGGGGAAAGCACGGAAAATGTTGCCAGCACCGAAGTGAACCCATGTAGGCTCCTCGTGTGTCTTCTTGGCCACGGCTGCGATGTCAAACTTTGGAAGCTCATACCCTTTGGCTTCCCATTCGGCAGCATTGAAGCTGCCAGAAGTGATTTCTTTTAATTTCATGATTTTTGGGGGTTATTTTATCGGAGTTTTCGGAATAATCAGAGTATTCAGAGGAATCGGAGTAATCGGAGCATCAGTGCTCCCTTGGGCTTTCGATGCCCTTGAGGTGCGAGGGATCGTAGCCGCCGAGGTCGATGACAACCTTTTCGACTACAAGACCCGGGTCGAGCGGACGGATAACGAGATGGTGGAGGTCGTTAGGCGAGATGGGCAGTTCGGTGACCGTCTCGATGATACGGGTGGCAGCTATGGCGTACATCTCGTTGGTGTTCTCTTCGACATAACGACTGTTGTAGTTGACTTCCACGGCCTCGCCATTGTCAAGCTGGAGCGTATAGCGGTGTCCCTCCTTGCGCAGGAAGGGCAAGGTGCTGTTGGTGATGATGTGTACCTTGACGGTTTCGCCTTCGAAGCCCTCAGTGCGGAAGGCATAGTTGAGCGAAGCGCCTTCGCAAGACGCATTGTGCGGCAGCAGGGCAACGCCCGAGAGTGTGCGTCCCAAGGTAGGCAACACTGTCCACGTGCCATCGGCACTGGGATTGGCCTCGAAGTAATGTTCGGCTTCGATGCATACCTGTCCGTTGTAAGCCTTGAAGACGTACTGCGGGGCTTCGGACTTCTCGCCTTCGGTAGCTCCCACTCGCTGTACCTTCGGACAAATCTGCACATCGGGTTGCTGCCAGGAAGTATAGCCTATGTGGGTCTGATCCATCAGATGGTTCCACTTGCCTCCACCTATACTATGATACTCACGGGTCAGCTCGGCATCACGGGCAAAGCACTGCTCCACGAGGTCGGCATAACCGTTGGCACGCGGGTCGCGAAGAGCTGCGAGGTATAGGTTCTGTGCCTGGGCATAGTACATCTCGTAGATGTTTGCCATCGACTGGATGGGGAAAAGAATGAGCTGATGATAAGCATCACGCGCTGGAGCGGGCACTTTCTGCCACAGGCGATAGGCATCGGCTTCGAGTGCCTTGTACTGGAGCATTGCCTGCTCCCACTCTCCACTCTGCAGGTTGTAGGTGCGGAAGTTGAGCAGTTCGGGGGTGACGCGACTGTTGTAGCGTAGGTAGGTCTCCAAGAGGCGGGCCGCTTCGCGGGAAAGGTTTGAGGGGGTTGAGGGGTTTGAGGGGTTCGAAAGGTTCGAGGGGTTTGAGAGGTTTGAGGGGTTTGAGGGGTTCTCACCCAACATCTGAGCGCAGAAGTCGAGGGCGTGCTGATGGACGCTGCTGATGTCCTTGAAGTCATCGGGACGCCAAGCCATCTTGAGGAAGAGGTCGATGGGATGCTCCATGGGCTTGAGGTCGCCCACATTGAGGATCCAGAGGTCGTCGATGCCATATTCGTAGCACAAGCGCATCTGTTCCCAAAGGTGGTTGGTGGTGGTGACGTTGGCCCACTTGGTGTTGCGCGGACCGCCCACATAATCGACGTGGTAGTACATTCCCCAGCCACCCTTTCGGTTCATGAGCGCCTGCTTGGTGCGTGTGGCCGAGACGTTGGCTTCGGGCACACGGCGGATGTCGCCCCAGTTGTCGTCGCAAAGCATGATGAGCACATCGTCGGGCACATCAAGACCCAGGTCATAGAGGTGCTGCACCTCCTTGTAGAGTGCCCACATCTGCGGAGTCTTGTCAGCCTTCCTGCCTGTCACCTCAGCGATGATGCGGCGCTGGTTGCTGATGATATTCTCAAGGAGTTTCTTGTTGTATTCGTCACGATTCTGGGTCAGATGGTCAAAACCCTCCTTGCCACCCAATCCCGTATCGCCATCGCCTCGCATACCGATGGTGATAAGGTCTTCCGTTCCCTTGGCACGCTCGATGCCTTCGCGGAAGAATCGGTCGATGACCGGCTTGTTGACTGCATAGTCCCAGCGAGCCTCGGCAGGAGCCTCATCATCGGTGCGGGCACCTGCCTCCTGCATCTTGGCGCGCTTGTAGCGCACCCATTCCTGATGGTTGCGTGCCATAGGCTCGTGGTGCGATGTTCCCATGATGATGCCCATCTCGTCGGCCAAAGGACCGTTGAGCGGGTCGTCGAAATAGAAGGCATTGCCCCACATCGCGGGCCACAGATAGTTGCCCTTCAAACGAAGAAGCAGTTCAAAGACATGCTCGTAGAAGAGGTGGTTGAAGCCGCGAGCGTAGGTGTTACCCTGAGGATCGACAGGCAGGTTCTCGCACTGACTGTCGGGGAACTTCTCCTTCACCCAACCCGAAAGACAAGGAGCCTCATCGTTGAGGAAGATGCCACGATAACGAACTGAGGGTTCGCCATCGGTGTAAATACCTGGAAGGAGGAAGATGCTATCGCGCTGGACAACGGGCATATCAGCCCACCAGGCCCATGGTGAAACGCCCAACTGACGGCTCAGTTCGTAGATTCCATATTCCGTGCCGCGCTTGTCGCTGCCTGCAATGACAAGCATTCTGCCCGACCTGCCCTTATACAGGACTCCGGCATCAAGCAGTGTGATGATGTATTTCTCCTGCTTTCCCTTGAGGTCTCTCGCATCGAGGGCTTTACGCTTGATGAGCTGCTGGATAGCGGTACTTCTCTCAATCGAACCTGCAAGAATTATCGGAGCATCGCTTTCGACCTGCGTCTGCACCTTCGAAGCATTTTGTCCGGTTACCTGGTCGAAATCCTTGCTCAGGTTAAGGAGGGCGCGACGAATGCCGGGGAAATCATTCTGGTCGAAAAGTATCTGTACCGGGCCTTGCTGCGACGGATAGAGGCAAAGCGCATCCACCTTTCCTTGAAAGGAAACGAACTCATCTGCCGCCTGCGTCGTAGCCGGTACAGACAATGCGGCAAGAAGCGCGATGAATAAAAGAAGTTGTTTCATGTAGCAAAGGATTTGGCAGGTAAGGATTGACAAATACGGTGCAAAGATAATAAAATTCTTGGATTATTCGCCGTTCGAAAAAGTTTTTTTTCAATTTACACCTTAAATATATACAATTATGACAGAAAAAGAAACAAAAACGATAATGCGCAATGCGAACTTGCAACCCATTTGCAATCCGAATGGTCTATTTTTGCAGCGAAAATTTCAACATATCGAAAACAACGATGTTACCGTAGTTTTCGGAATCCCCAAAAACGATGGGTGTAATTCCGAAAAAGTCCGAAAAAACGAAAAAGTCCGAAAATATTTTGTAACAACCAACATTGGAGTAACGAACATATAAAAGGTCGCTGAGCGCAAAATTAAAATATATGGTACACGCACATCACCATCATCACGAAGAAGAGCACGAACACCACCATCACGAAGGTGGATTGAGGGAATCAGTCATCAAGATTGCTCTGGCTGTTATTCTGCTCCTTATTGCTGTCTATATCGAGCACAACTTCGCCATGCCCACATGGCAGTTGCTGCTCATCTATCTTATCCCCTACCTTGTCGTAGGCTTCGGCACCATCAAGGAAGCCATGGAAGGCGTGATGGAAGGCGAACCATTCGACGAGAATTTCCTGATGACCATAGCCACCCTCGGAGCCCTCGGCATCGGATTCCTCCCAGGGGCAGAAACGCAGTTCCCGGAAGCGGTCTTCGTGATGCTCTTCTTCCAGATTGGCGAACTCTTTGAAGGATATGCCGAAGGGAAGAGCCGCGAGTCGATTTCGCATCTGATGGACATCCGTCCCGACACAGCCAACGTGGAGCGTGAGGGAAAAGTGGTGGCTATTGCTCCCGAAGAAGTAGCCATTGGTGAAACCATCGTCATTCGTCCAGGCGAAAAAGTTCCCCTTGATGGAGAAATCATCGAAGGGCAGACCAGCCTCAACACCGTGGCATTGACAGGCGAAAGTGCTCCGCGCGATGTGGTGGAGGGTGATGAGGTCATTTCGGGGTGCATCAACATCTCGGGTCTCATTCGGGTAAGGACCAGCAAGACTTTCGGCGAATCGACCGTCTCGAAGATCATCCAACTGGTCGAAGGAGCCACTGACCACAAATCGAAGAGCGAAGCCTTCATCACGCGGTTTGCCCGCATTTACACGCCCATCGTAGTCTTTGCAGCCATCGCCCTGGCATTACTTCCACCCTTGTTCTCATCGGGCGGATTCATGGCGAACTTCCCAACCTGGCTCTATCGCGGATTGATGTTCCTCGTCGTGAGCTGTCCCTGCGCCCTGGTCATCAGCGTTCCGCTCACCTTCTTCGGCGGCATTGGTGGCGCCTCACGCAATGGCATTCTCATCAAAGGAGCTAACTATATTGACCAGCTTGCGAAGATCAGAACCGTAGTGTTCGACAAGACCGGCACGCTCACCGAGGGAGTCTTTGCCGTCACTGCCGTGCATCCCGACAAATATGACGAGAAGTATCTGCTGCACCTTGCTGCACACGTCGAACACTTTTCGACCCATCCCATCGCACAGGCGCTGCGCGACGCCTACCCCGAGGCAGACCACGACGGATGCAGCCTGCAGGACCTGGAAGAAGTTGCAGGACACGGCATCAAGGCCAAGGTGAATGGGCGAGAGGTATGCGTGGGCAACAATAAGATGATGCGAGCCATCGGCATTGCCGAACACGACTGCGAGCTGGTGGGCACCATCATACACATCGCCATCGACGGCATCTATGCCGGACATATCGTCATCAACGACCGCGTGAAAGCGGATGCCAAGACTGCAGTCAGCGACCTGCATAATTTAGGCATCTCAAGGGCAGTGATGCTCACCGGCGACCGACAGGAGGTGGCAGAAGATGTGGCAAGGCAATTAGGGCTTGACGAAGTGCATGCCGAACTGCTGCCGACCGACAAAGTCGCGCTTTTCGACAGGCTCGCGCAGGAAGAAAGCACTAACAATGACAAAAGCCAAGCTCATGGCCTAGCCTTTGTGGGTGACGGTATCAACGATGCACCGGTATTGGCACGCGCTGACGTGGGTATCGCCATGGGTGGACTGGGCAGCGATGCTGCCATCGAAGCAGCTGACGTGGTGCTGATGGACGACAAGCCTTCGAAAGTCGCCTTGGCCATCAAGATTGCTCGCCGCACTATCGGCATCGCCAATCAGAACGTAATCTTCGCCATTGGCGTGAAGGTGCTGGTGCTCCTGCTGGCCGCCTTTGGTCTGGCTACGATGTGGATGGCCGTCTTCGCCGATGTCGGTGTCACCGTGCTGGCAGTGCTCAATGCAATGAGGGCACTAAGAATCAAAAAATCCAGCGCGTTTTAACGTGCTGGATTTTTTGGGTTTGAGGGGTTTGAGAAGTTTGAAAGGTTTGAGGTGGTTGCGGGTACGGGCAAACAACACTTCAAACCCTCAAACCCTTCAAACTTCTCAAACCCTTCAAACCCTCAAACACTTCAAACTCTCAAACCTTTACATGAGTCCCTTCTTCTTCATGCGATCGATGAGGAAGGGCTTCATCTGACCTTTGCGGTCGAACCAAAGGGGATAATCGGTGCGCCCCTTGATGGGCCAATCGTTCTTCCAGGAATCGGCATCGGTGACACCCCATGCCGTGACGCGACGTACGTTCTTGGCATACTTATCGACGAGGCCGAGGAAGGTGGTCATACGTTCGTTCCAAATAATCGACACGCTGTCAGGAAGTGCGTCGGGGTAAGGATTGAGTTCGGCACGATACTCCTCGGTGTCAGCTACATTGGCACTGAAGGTCACCGTAGGCGTTGCACTCATATCGACTTCGGTGAACTGCACATCCACACCGGCACCGATGAATGCCTTGATGCTGGTCTCAAATTCGTTCCAATCCGGATGATCCATACCCATGTGACTCTGCAAGCCCACAGCATCGATGCGTATGCCACGCGCCTTGAGTTTCTTGACAAGTTCGACCACACCGGCACGTTTTCCTGGCTGAGCCATCGAATAATCGTTGTAATAGAGTTCAGCTTCGGGGTCAGCCTCCATAGCGCACTGGAATGCCCAGGGGATGAACTCCTCGCCCAAGATCTGGTAGAAGGGTGAAGGACGATAACTGCCATCGTCGAGGATGGCCTCGTTGACAACGTCGTAACCTGCGATGCGGCCTTTGTAGCGAGTCATGATGGTGGTGATGTGGTCCTTCATGCGCTGCTTCAGCACTTCGGGCTTGACCTGCTTGCCCTTGTCATCGACAAAGAACCAAGGGGCGCACTGGCTGTGCCAAATCAGGCAGTGTCCGATGATCTGCATATTATTGTCCTCGCCGAACTTCACAAAGCGGTCGGCATCGTCCCAGAAGTAGGTGTTCTCTTCGGGATGTATCTCCGCACACTTCATGCAGTTTTCTGCCACGATGCTGTTGAAATGCTGCTTGATGATGGCAACGCCCTCGGCATCTTTCTGGTTACTCTGATTCACATTGATTGCCACGCCGACGGTATAGTCGGGGAAGGCATCGGTGAGTTTGGGTTCTACGACCTCGGCGTTCTTTGGCTTAGAGCCACAGGCTGCAAGAAGCAGGGCGCTGACTGATAGGATAAAGATTTTTTTCATTCCATTTTATATTAAGTATGTAACCAAAATTAACGATAATTAGGGTTCGCTGAATTATTATGCTGCCAAGCTCAGTGAGCTGTAGAAAACCCGCCCCGAAGTGATACGCAAAATCAGCAAACGGCATATTTCGGTAAGGACATGACAAAGTTCCCTTAAGAACTTCATCAGATTCTTGACAAAGTAGCAAGACCCTATCCAGCTGGTGGCCGTGTCGGGCAGTTTGGCTCGGATGTTGTTGGCTCGATAAACTCGCTTGCCGGTTCCGAATGTGGCCTCGACTTCGTTCCTGTCTCCGACAGCTTGCGACATCCGGGCCAGACATTCTGGGGATTTCGACTCCTTGGGTGGTCGCCCGAGCGGCCTGCAGTAGGCCAAGATCCCGTAATCCTTGAAGAGCTTCCGGTTGGCTTTGTTCATGTAGATCTTGTCTGCAAGGATGGCGGCCGGAAGGAAACTGAAACGTTCTTTGAAAAGTTCGATTTGGAGCTCTGCATCGACTCCCTCGTTGTAGGCATTCCAGCTCAGATGGTCAATGAAGGTGTATCCTTCATAGATGCTTGCTCCCGTCTTGGGGCCGAACTCGACCCGGGCTTTGGCCTTTCCCCTGACTATTGGCCGAAGATGCGGCTGGAAGATGCTGATGATGCGGTCGGCGCACTGATGCACATTGTCGGTCAGCATCTGCAACTGCTGATGATACATCTTTATAATGGCTGTCACTGTCCTTTTCTCGCACGAATGGAGTGCATCGTAGAAGCGCATCGATGGAGCGACAAGGTCCATAAAGCCCTGAATATCTGCATGGAGATAATGAAGCAATATTCGCATTGTAGATCTGACCAGCTTCCCTTTCCTTGCTTTTCTCTTGATCAGCTGAAGGTATTCATATCGTGCAGACTTGTAATGGCTGACGGGACGAGGCAGTCCAAAGGTTTCGCAGATCTTGTCTATGTAGCGGTTGATGACCTTGCAGCCATCATGGACGAGGTCGACATCCACGGGATAGCGGACCTCGGCATCCGAGCAGGTGGCATCTATCTTGAGCACGCCCTTGTGAAGGCGCCCCTGCTCGTCTGTAAACTCCTTGCCCAGGTCTTCTCTCTTTGCTTTCTTCTTTGTCCCTTCCTCTGCATCGGGCGAATCACCATTGGGCTCTTCCCCTTTGTCTTCTTTCCCAGCACGTTTCTCCGCTTCCTCCATCTGCTTCTCGAGCAGTGAGACGCTCATGGAATTGAAATCTTCCACCCCAATACGCTTGCGGATGGTAACGAAAAGAGAAGGGTCGAAGATGGGCTTGTCTGTGAATTCGCTGAGACCAACAAAGTACTGCATATAGGGATTTTCCCGGATCATCTGTATTGTCTCCTCGTCTGACAAGGCGAGCTTGTGCTTGATGATCACCGCCCCGATAATCATGCGTGCCGGCTTGTTGCCTGCACCACAGTCCTGATTATGCAGCCTAGAATTGTAGAGCTTCTCTATCTTTGCCCAGGGCATGAGGTCGCCAAGCATAACCCATCGGTTGGACTTGTCCAGTCCCTCCAGAGAGGACCTGAACTCGCCTATTGTGAGTTGTTTTGCCTGTGATGTATACTTCATTTCTGCAATTTGGCGCAGTTTAAAAGTTCCGTGTCAGCCCCTCCACATCAGACTATCCGAAGATCATGCACAAACGATACATGAAGAAAGGAATGTCAGAGATTCCA
>CAJOLH010000082.1 GCA_905235375.1 uncultured Bacteroidales bacterium | reverse complement strand
CGACTTCAACGTGGATATGACCTTCCATCCTGAAGAGATCGCTCAGATGCTCACCGATTACGAAGCAGATGCCCATACCGGCATGGATATCAAGGCCATCAGCGAGGAGATTTACAAATATACGAATGGTTATCCGTTCCTTGTAAGTTATATCTGCAAACTTATCGACGAGAGACTTGATCGATCTTGGAACTTAGATTCTGTCCAACAGGCAGTAAAAATCATAGCAAAAGGCGAGAACGTCACCCTCATCGATGATTTGTCAAAGAATCTGGAGAACAATGATGAATTACGCGACTTCATCTATTCGATAGTCATAAACGGACAAGAATACAGTTACACGATGATTGATCCGATGGTTCGTTTGGCCAATATGTTCTCCTACATTCGCGAGAACCAACGGCACAAAACCATGATTCATAATCTGATCTTCGAGGAAGTGTTGTTCATGTATTTCGGGAACAAAACCATGCGAGAACAAGGCACACGCATCTCCCCCTACATTCTTAACTATGTGCAGAATGGCAGACTTATTATGGAGCATGTGGTCACTCGTTTTCGCGATCTCCTGTTGGAGGAATATCGCGACAGCACCGTGCCCTTCCTTGAGCGAGAGGGAAGGCTGCTGTTCCTCACTTTCCTCAAACCCATCATCAACGGCATCGGCTTTTACTACGTAGAGCCACAGACACGCGATAACCGTCGCATGGATCTGGTAGTGACTTACGGCAAGCAGGAATTCATTATCGAACTGAAGATCTGGCGTGGAGACAAGTATGAGGAGAGTGGCCGCGACCAGTTGTCAGCCTATCTCGCAACACGCAACATGAACGAAGGCTATCTCGTCACCTTCGACTTCTCGAAAGACAAGCATGAAGCAGAGCCCCAATGGATTGAATGGAACGGCAAACAGATTTTTGAAGTGATTGTTTAGTCGTCAAAAGTTTTTTTCTATGATTCACAAGGAACTTCGACAAGTCATTTTCGCATTACTCCTATTGCTGCCTGCCATCGGATTTATGCTTTCTTCGTGCGAATCGGACAATTGTGATGAATCGTCGGAGAAGAGCATTGTGATACTCTTCGAAGGCGATACGCACAACGAGGTGGACGGATATAGTCGGTTAGCCGGGTTGCGCGATGCCATGCAAAAAGCAGATACCTCCTATGTGATAACCGTCAGTTTGGGTGACTTCATGGCAGGAGGTGCCTTGGGAGCCATTTCGAAGGGCAGTTACATCACCGACATCATGCAAAGCATAGGCTACGATGTACTGACCATTGGCAATCATGAATTTGATTACGGAGGTGACAACATGAGGTCGCTGCTTGATCAGTTGGGCGTACCTGTGACCTGCGTAAACTTCTTCGACTACGGAGCCACCGAACCGGTGTATGCCCCATATATCGTCAAGCAATTTGGGAACAAACGTGTGGCTTTTGTCGGTGCTCTGGCTCCCGAAACCATACAGTTGCAACAGAATGCTTTCTTCGATGAGAACGGACGGCAACTCTACGACCTTCACACCAACGACCTCTATCAGTTGGTGCAGCAGGCTGTTGACATGGCTCGAAGCATTGGCAATGCCGACTATGTAGTTCTGCTCTCGCACATCGGCGAGATAGAGTCTATGGGGGTATGTTCCCACAACCTGATTGAAGCCACGCGAGGAATCGATGCTGTCATCGACTCGCACAGCCATACCAGTGTGGTGGGCGAATGGGTAAGAAATGCCGACGGCAACGCCATCCTGATCACTCAAGCAGGTGACCACATGAAAAATGTGGGAAGGATGATCATTGGCAAGGACGGAATCATCAGTTCAAACCTCATTCCCATCGCTGATATCCCATACCGCAGTGAAAAGGTGGCGGATGTAGTCGAAAAAGTGAGGCAGGCAGCGCAGAAAGTAGCCGATTCAGTAATCTGCACGTCTGATTACGATCTGATTGTGACCGATGCCAATGGGGTTTCCTTGGCACAACGAGAGGAGACCAATGGAGGTGACTTGGTGACCGATGCCTTCCGCATCGAGATGAATGCCGAGATTGGTCTGCATTCCGGCGGTAGTTTTGTAAAAGGCATCGCCGCAGGCAAGATTACCTACGGCGATATTGTGGCCATGCTGCCCTACGAAGACAGTATGAACGTCATCCAAGTAACAGGACAGCTGTTGTTCGACCTGCTGACGAAATGTACGCAGAAGACGCCTGACAACGATATGCGCTTCCCACAAGTGTCGGGCCTCCGCTTTACGGTGCATACTGCCTCGCATACCGTGAGTGGGGTAGAGGTTCTCGATAAGGCATCGGGTGCATATATGCCACTCGATCCCGCACGCACTTACTCCGTGGCTTTATCGGCCTACTACAAGGGAGGCGGCTTCTACAATTTGCTGAAGGACTGCCCCGTGGAGCGCTCCACCACTCTGATGGTACGCGATGTCGTAATTAATTATTTGAGTAAAACTCTCGACGCCTCCTTGGGAGAAACCTACCGCAATCCGCAGGGCAGGATTACGATTGAGGTACGTTGAATCCCTGAAATCAGAATGCTGACTGAAGACGGAGGTGAATACCGCTTCCGCTACGATAGTTCATACCTGAAACGGGAAGATGCATTGTCCATTAGCTTGACACTTCCTTTACAGGATGAAGCATTTGTCAGTCCTATCCTTTTCCCGTTTTTCGACGGTCTGATACCCGAAGGCTGGTTGCTGGATGTCGCTCTTCGAAACACCGATATCAGCATCCTCGACCGCATGTCGCTACTGCTGCTTTGCTGCAAGGAGTGTATAGGTTCTGTCAGTGTTGTACCTGTTGTGCTTTCGGATTAGAGTTCGTCACCGATCGGAAAGCAGGTTACAATTACGGATTCTGCATCTTTTACGTAATAAAGCACTCTGTCGGCCGTCAGAGTGCTTTCTACGATTGCGGAAACACTCTGTCGGCCGACACAATGCTTTATGCTGGAGGAGCAAGTACTCTGACGGCTGACAGAGTGCTTTATCCGATTGCGGAAATACTATGTCGCCTGTCACAATGCTTTATTCCGAAGAAGTAAACACTCTATCGGCCGACAGAATGCTCTAACTAACCGAATCATGACCAATCTTGGCCAAGAAAGGGTATGCTCCAATCGGAGCAAGCACTCTGTCGCCCGTCACGATGCTCTATTCCGCAGAAGCAAGTACTCTGACGGGCGACAGAGTACTCTATCCGATTGCGGAAATACTCTGACGGCCGTCAAAATGCTTTATCCCGCAGAAGAAAACACTCTGTCGGCCGACAGAGTACTTCCGCAAATCGCGCAAGCATCCTGACGGCCGACAGAGTACCCGGTGCGATAAATGTAAACTCGATGTGATAATCAAATGAATAATAGATTACAATACCTTAAATACTATGCATATTTTTTATTATAAAATTCACAAAAGGTTAGGCATGTTAGCCTAACCTTTTAAATTATCTACAAAAAAATAAATAAACAAAATCGAATTTTTATTTTTTTAAAATATTATAGTATGTTAGCCTAACATACCTAACCTAATATATATATTTCGCTTAAAAACCACCCAAAATCCCCCATTTTACCCCATTTCCCGTTAAATAATCACCCATTTTTGAAACTCCAATTAATCCATTCCCCTATTTTTTGAAAAAATACCGCCTATAATTTTGTGCAAATAAATAATCCCCGAAAACCAGAGGGAATTCGGGGAATAGCGGGAAATGAGTCTCGGATTAAAACTCTTCAGCGATGGCAAGTTCCATGCCGCGCCATACGAGAATCAGGCGATGGAGCTGGGTATTGCCTTTCGTGCCGGCGATGTTGATGCCTTGGGCATAGCGGGTGAGCTGGGCTATGGCGGTTTGGCGTGCCGTCTGCACGTCAGCATCTGTGGCAGACGAAGGCAGATACTTCAACTCCAATAGATAGCTGTGTGCAAGCTCGGGATAGTTGTCGAGACGAGGTTGCATATAGATGTCGGCATAGCCGCCACTTACCTCCTGCCCTTTCAGGCTCTTCACGCCAGCATCCTGCTCGCTGATGGGAAGATAAAACTTCTGAAGGCAAGTCATTGCCAAAGTGAATCCGTGGACGTAGAACTCGCCTTTCTGCTTGTCGCGGTTTGAAGAGTATCGCTGCAACGTGTCGGCGATGAACTCAAAATAAGGTTGCCAATCGCCGTCTCTTGCCATACTTACCATCAGCTTCCCGCGCAAGTAATCATCCACCGAGAGTTCATTGTCGCGATAGGTTTGGGTCAGATATCCGTACATCTGTTCGCGAACCACCTGGTTGGGAATGCGGAACTGGATGCCGTCCATACTGCTTCCTGCGATAGTAAGCATACCGAAATAGTAGAGTAGCGACACGAAGTTATCGGGATCGGTAAGGCTTTCCGAGGGAAAATGGTCTTTCAAGGCTGCAGTGATTCCGCCTGTTTCAACGATACTTTGGATAATGCTTGCATCGTGCTCGAAGCCTCGATCCTTGCGAATCAGCATACGCAGCTTGTTGTAGTCGGTACGAATGTTCGCGTCAAGCATGTTTTTGGGAATGCACCCTTCACCATCAATATAATTATAGAGGAAGTAGAGCACCATGTCACTATTGTACAAAGGTGATTCATCAAGACATTCCTCCGAGAAGCAATAGTTGTCGTACCATGGCTTCATGATTTCAATCAGTTCGTCGGTGGAATGTTTGAATGTGAAGTGCTGACGGTAGTAGTTGAGCATCTCACGAACCTCCTTTTCGGTGAAACCAACCATCGCATTGAACTTGCGGTGCATGGTGTAGTTGGTACCAATGTTGAATCCGCTGGTCAAGTCATCCATTGTAACGGGACTGACACCCGTGATGAATGCGCGTTTGATGGCGCTGTCGGAACTGCCTTTCACCACGTTGAAGAACTGACGAAGGGCTCCAGTGCCATGGGTCTGCGACTTGTAGGCATGTTCAATAGCGGGGTCAGCAAGGATGTCATTGGTGAAGTGGTCGTACTCATCGATGAAGAGGTAGATTTGTTGACCGGTCTTATCCGCCTGGCTGCTGACGTAATCGAGCATGTCTCTCGCAGTGAGCTGCGCTGCAAGTCCATCAAGGGAACCTGGTGGAAGCAGGTCGGTGTATTTCTCTATGAAACTGGAGATGTGTCGCCTGCAATAGTTGTTCATGCTTTCCTCGTATTGATCCAGTCCTCCTGTGATCATCGAGAAGTTCAGATAAAGCACGAGGTACTGGTTGTGGCTCTCAGTGGGATGCTGACCAATCCAAAGATCTCCAAACAGGCGCTCAAAGAGCGGTGCCTTGCGAACGTCATAATATTGACGAAGCATGTTCATCAGCAGCGACTTGCCGAAGCGGCGAGGACGAATGAAGAAGAAATAGTCATTGGCCGCCTCTATCTCGGGGATGAAGCGGGTCTTATCGACATAGTAGTAGTTCAGGAGGCGCACGTCCTCCCAGTTCTGCTTCCCATAGGGGATTCTTTTGGGTTTATCGTTGGTCATGTCCTTTGATGATTGTTTTACGGACTAACTTTCCAGTTTGCCGTTGCAAAGATAGCATCTTTTTCAGTAATTTCCAAAAAATATGGCGGAAATGTATGTTTTAAGGCCTTTTTGTTTTGTATTTTCTGTATTTCCCCAATCTTTTGAGCGAACAATCCCTTTTGCATTAACGAATAATTAACGATTCATTATACGGACATTAACGTTAAAAAACTATCTGTGTTAATCTGCGTCATCTGTGTGCCCTTTTTTATGGTCATGCAGAATTTTATATTTAATAGCTTGGAACAGACGTATTTTTTAAATCGTCCCCATGTTGAAGTTTGTAAGGTCGTCCGTGATGTCAGGATGATTCTTGATATATCTTGCAACCTCCTGCTTGTACCCTTCAAAGAAGGTAGGATCGTTCAGCGAGTGACGAACAAACATCTCCTCGAATATCCAGAACAACCCCTGTGTCCGCTCTTTTTAGCTATCAAACGGATATTTGACCTCTTCTTGATAATAACTATTTTGGCTCTCGAAAAATGACCTTGGAAGGGTAGCACATTTGATGGGCTAAAATCATGGAAATGACTATGAATTGGTAAGCAGAGCTAGACTATCTAGCTGACGGCTGATCATTTTGAAATCCTGATTTAGATCGAGCGTTCGGAAATAGATGGTGTTTCCCGCTACCATCTTCATCTGACCATCTGGTGTTATCGACTCTTGAGTCTTGGCATAAAGCAACATGCCATCAACGCTGCCATTCCTTTGAGTGTCATGTTCAGTCACATAGGTATGAATCTGGTAGAGGTTGTTGGAGTGTATTGAATATTTGTCGAACTGCAACTGCATAGTACGCCCGTAATACTTGGTGTCGATGATGAGTGTCCTTGCACCAAAGGTGAGCATAATGTCTGTCTTCATGATGGGCAGTATGCTTTCGGTGGACAATTCCCTGTCGATATTCCACTTGACCTGTTCGGCACGAGCCATGTACGTTGGATGGTGCTTTCGGTAGTATTCCAAGACGAACCTCTCAAACAGGCGGTTCATGTGTTCGTCTGAGAGTTCCCGCATCTTGTAATGGCCATTCTCTGTAGTCATCAGCATTCCGTCAAGGATGAAGTAACAAACGTAAAGCAGCATCCTGTAACTTCGGTTATTGCGGTCAAAGCGCAAGGTGTTCCAATGAATGGCATTGATGCTGACAGGCTTAACGTTCGAGAAGAAGAGCATGAGTTTCTTTAGCCTTCCCTTCTTTTCCTTCTTCACGTCCGAATGACGGAGCAGTACGTTGAGTGTTGTGACGATGATACGATTGAATATATTATCCTCCGATAGTTCGTCAAAGTCACATGCCACGAGGTTGCTCCGCTTTGTTCGAAGTGACATCGTACCTGCCATTGCAATCTTTCCTCGAATGCTGGGCATTGATTCCTGACGACCTACGTACTCTCGGTGCAGACCTTGTTTGAGCTGGAAGGAGATGCCTTTGATCAAAATTTCGGCAAACAAATCGTATATCTCCTTGAAGTCCTCACCCTCAATTTCCACATAGTTGTTGTGCCTAAGCTCTTGAAAAGCGTAGGCCAACATATAGTAGATGTTGCGGATCAGAATGCCCTTGTCAGTAGTCATTGTAGTGCCTCCCTCAGTTTCTGGGCTTCCTCTTTATATTTGTTCTCGTCGTCGAACCAATACTCTCGGAGCATCGGCAGGATGTCATATTCCACGATGCTCTTTAACGGCAGTTCCTTGTCAGCTTGCATTCCGCAGAAGTAGCTGTGACCTATGCAGAAACCATTGCCCAGTGAATCGTCGCTTGCAATGTCCTTGTTCAAATTGATGACAGAACCAATTACCTTGTCCAGTTTATCGTTGTTGATGTTCTTCTGATAATTCCTGAATCCAGCAGATTCAAATCCAGGCTTCATCTCGAAGAAACTGAAGCGACGACGAAGGGCATAGTCGATCATGGCAAGCGAACGGTCGGCAGTGTTCATCATGCCGATGATATAGACGTTAGATGGAACGGAAAACATCTCATCCCTGTAAGAAAGCTTGATAGGCTTGCCGCGATAGTCGCTCTCGATGAGCATCAGAAGCTCGCCAAAGATTTTGCTGAGGTTACCTCGGTTGATCTCATCAATGACGAAGAAATAGGGGTTGCCATCGTCAGCGGTAGCTCGCTTGCAGAAGTTGTAGAATACACCAGTACGCATCACGAAGCCACCATCTTCGTTAGGCTTGTAACCCATCATGAAGTCTTCATAACTATAGTTCTGATGGAACTGAATCTGCTCGATGCGCTGCTCGTCTTTCTCACCCATGATTGCGTATGCGAGGCGTTTGGCAGCAAAGGTCTTGCCTACGCCAGGAGCACCCTGCAAGATGATGTTCTTTTTTCTTAACAGGAGTGCTTTGAGCGTATCAAAATCCTTCTCCTCCATGAAGACTTCGCTCAGAAACTCCTTCTTCGTGTACTTCGAAATTGTTTTTGCAGGGGTAACGGGGTTGGAGTCATGGACAAGATCAATGATTGTATTGTACTCGTCTTCGGTCAGTTTGAACAAGGAGCCATTGGGATTGACCATAAACTCCATATTCTTCAATTCCTGAACGTTTTTCAGATCTGCATAGTCTATGGGTGTCCCAAGAGTTTCTGTTTTCCTAAACCAAAGTTCATTTCCATCATTCTCTTTAGCCACTTCAAGCAACGCGACGATTTGTTTTGTCGGTGTTGCTTCATAACCAACGATAATATCGCCTACCTTTGCATTGAGAAAGTTCTGGAACACACGTCTTTGGTTACCATTTTCATTATATAATGAATAACTCTGCACATCTCCTACCTTCATGCTTGTCAAGCTCCAAATCTTTGGCTTTGCAACCAGCCACCAAGATTGTCTAGTATGCGAAGAGGGGGTAAAGAGACTTTCCAATTTTATGACATAATCGGGATATTTTGTTAAATCTGTAAGAGTCTTCAATACCGTGGCGTGAGGAGCATCCCAAACTCCTTTATGGGACCATTGAACTTTTCGACAATTGTAAAATGAATCACGGGAATCATCAAAATAATAGTCGCTAATAACAATGCCGCGGCCCAAGATTTTTGTCTTTCCTTGCTTCACGTATATTATATCTCCAGGCTTCATGACGTTGCAAAACTCCCAAAGAGCAAGACGGTCATTCATAAAGCTTTTATCTGGACTATGATATTCTATCTGAAGTTTTGTCTGAATATCTCCGATTGTCTTGTATTGACGAAGGTCACCAATTGGATCCCATCCAAGACACATAATTCCATTGTTGAGACATTCTTCCCATTTAGAGCCGTTCTCTCCAGCAGCATATATCCAATATCTTTTTCCTGAAATTGCAACTGGAGTTGTTTGTGCTGGTTCTTCATCATCTGGTTCATCCTCTACCACCTGATTGTTTTTTGTCGCATTCCAAGCTGCATAAGAGAGTTCATAGAATGTCGCATGCGGTACAATGCCGTTATTCATCATACCCCTTATTTTTTCGAGCAGATTTTTATAGTCGGCATAATTGCGAATCTTAACATCGGTCAATCCAAAGGAGCTGAGATATTCTCTATTTCGCGAGTCAAGTGAGAGATATCTGTCAGGAGCAATCCAATATAGACTCATGGTAAGGAGATTCTTCGGAGTCCCATTGCCAATAACCGTGTTGAAGCTTATTTCAAAATCCTCACCCTTGACAATCTTTTCATATAGTTCCCATAAATCGTTATTTGACTTTGCATTGTTAGGACCCCAATTAAAAAAGAAAGAGCGTCGATTATCAAGAGTTGGTATTGCATCAAAATTAGTCGGCACAGTTGAGGAAAGGCCAAAATGCTCTTTGAACTTACCAAGGAGTTCTGTTCTATTCTCCCATGTAGTATTTCTATTGAAGATGCCAAAAACTGAAAAAGGGTCGATATCTTTTATCTTCGAACCATTTTGCATTTTGAGATAAGCGACCAGAGATTTCCCATTTGATCTCGAGACCTTCCCTAATTCATCGTAAATCCATTCAACTAAAGGAGCTCGGTCATCCTTGTAGTACAGCAGCATTTCAGCCAGTTCAGTGTAAAAAGGAATCCATGAAAAAGTACTTTCCATACGAATAGGGTTATTAGAGTATGTTAAAATATTGTATTTAAAGTTTTTATTGTGCCGCAAAGATAAGTGTTTCCCTCGATATTGCCAAATCTTTTGCCGACTTTTTAGTATGATTTTTGAGAAGATAAAAAATTAGTGGGCAATAATAAAGTCAAGTGGCTGTTTTATGGACTTCGAATTTTGTATCTACATAGTCGCTATCATCAAGTACAATGACACAGTCATAGTACATCTGGCGAACAGCGAGCTCTGCATCTTGTGAAGACACAGCTTCAATTTCCACCTCCCTCTCAAGGATTTCCTGAATTTTCACTTTATATTTCATTGCGGGTGCGAAGATACAAAGAAAAAATGGAAGAACAATGATTTGATCATTATTTAACAATAAATTGCGTTCTAATATTATAGGACAATAAAGGCGGACTTGTCAGTGTGATAAGTCTGCCCCAATAATTTATCGAAAAATCATATCAAAATGGTAAATCTATTTCTTCATCCTCGACAAATGAAAGGTCGGCTTCTTGCGAAATAAACTTCTTTGCGACCTGCAAGTCATTCAGTTTCTTTCGATAGTTGCCGCGTATTTTGTTGTCTTCTAGTTCCTCTCGGCGTTTGATGCTAATGTCGATGAACTCTTGTTCTTGTTCAATGCCCAGGAAACGACGATTTGTTAGATTTGCTGCTATGCCTGTTGTACTGCTTCCACTGAATGGATCGAGAATCCAGGCATTATCTTTGGTTGAAGCAAGGATGATGCGTGTTAATAATGACAATGGTTTTTGTGTAGGATGCTTGCCACAAGACTTTTCCCATGGAGCAATGGCTGGTAAGCTCCAGACGTCGGTCATTTGCTTTCCTTCATTGATGGCACGCATCAGTTCATAATTGAAATAATGAGGCTTCTTCGGACTCTTACGTGCCCAAAGAACGAACTCTGTGCTATAGGTAAAGAAACGGCATGAAATGTTCGGTGGTGGATTGCTCTTTGCCCATGTGACACAATTCAAAATCCTAAACCCAAGTTCGGTTAGCTCTGTTGCCACACTAAAGATATTATGGTAAGTGCCACTAATCCATATAGTACCATTATCTTTAAGCAAGTCTCGGCAACAACTAAGCCATTTATGATTGAACTCTTTCATGTATTCGGGTGAACCACCTTTATCCCAGTCTCCTTTATCTACACAAACCACTTTCCCTGACTGAACGGAGATGCCTCCATTAGAAAGGAAATATGGTGGGTCTGCAAAGATCATGTCGAACTTAAAATTCACGTCCTTTATTTGAGGCATGAGCTCTGTGCAGTCGCCTTGCAGCAATGTGAAGTCTCGGTTTGGTGATTTATATGTTGATACTAACATAATTATATATTATAAAACCTTATTGTCCTTCCTTTTTTACAATCCCAATAAAGTCAATGATGTTTGTGAGATTATAGAGTTTTGGAATATTATTATATGCTTCTTCCAGCTTGTTTTCAGCAGCGAACCAACTTGTGCCATCAGTAATCCATACAAACTCAAAACCTTCTACTTCATTTATTTCTGCTGCAATTCCCTTGAAAGAACGTGCGACTTCATTGAGTTTAGTGCCACCTCCGTTATCACTAAAGAAGTTTACCTCTATAACATAGATCTTCTTTCGCGTTTTAACCATAAAATCAAAATGCTTAACATCAGTCCCTAAGGTATCTTGAAGTGTCGGCATACTTTTTGAAGAAACTTGAGCACTAAATGAAATATCATTTGCTTCAAAAATGCGGCGCAGTTTAAAAGTTCCGTGTCAGCCCCTCCACATCAGACTATCCGAAAAAATCATGCACAAATGATACATGATTGGAAAAAAAACCTTATCTTTGC
>CAJOLH010000081.1 GCA_905235375.1 uncultured Bacteroidales bacterium | reverse complement strand
GATAATCTGGTCCCAGTACTGGTGACCGATGAGTGAGCGGTTGTCGGTGGTGACGCTCCAGAGCGAGTAGGCCGTCTTTTCGGGCATCAGCAGGGCGGCAGCGTTCCATGAGTTGATGCTCACGTCGCGTGTCCATTCGCCGCCATACTCTCCACCGGCCTTGATCAGGCTGTCGGGCGTGTTCTTGAAGAGCGTCTCAACGGCAAGCGTGAATGCCTTGTCGATATTCTTATTGCCTGTCTTCAGCACCGGGTAGTCCTGTGAGTTGTGACTATCCTTCACTTCTACAATCTTTGACATTTGTCCAAGACCAACTTCGTTGAAAGGCTGGACAGCCACATAATAGGTCTGTTCGCTATCGAAGAAGCCATAGTCCACATTGGTGGTATAGACACGGGCGGCATGGTTCATGCGGTCCTGGGTGGCACCCCAGCGCACGATGTAGCCCACAGCATCCTTCTGCGGTTGCCACGACATGACAATGCGCCGCCTGTCAGCCTGCCGAACAGGTTTGAAGCCCTGCACTGCGTCAGGAACCTTTCCATTGGCATGGCCAAACACGCGCAGGTCACTTACTGAGAATTGTCCTACGGCAAAGTTGGCCTTATTGACAACACGCAGGTAGCGAACCTCCTCAGCCTTGGGCAGCACAAGAAGTTCATATATCTGGTCTTTCGTATTGCCGGAACGGTCGGCGATTTGATGCCAGGTCTTGCCATCTTCGGAGCCTTCCACCGTATATTTATAAACAGGGATATTGGTGTCGAAGCGGTAACACTTGAAGCCCTCGTCGGCAAAACAAACCACAACAGCCTCCACGCTCATCGTGCGCCCCAGATCCATCTGCAGCCACTCCCCGCCGTTGCCGCTCCTGGCAGACCACCATGTGCGGATGTCATCATCGGAGGCCTTGTCGGGTGACATACCGTCCAGTGCTGACGAGGCCGTCATTGTTTTGCCCGTGCTGAGTATGTTCAGGTCAAGCAGGATGGACTCTTTTTCAAAGTCCACTTTCCTGTCAGGCACGACAAACGGCTTGTCGAAGTCGTCGGTGATGACGTGTGCGTAGCCGTTATCGTAGTAGGCGGGGAAGATACCGATGCGGCGCTCATAGTGATCACGGGCACCGATGATGAGCGAGGCCACATACCAGTGGTTGCCGTAACGGTCTTGGAACGGGTGGCCGTGTCCGCCGCCGGTGAAGAATCCTGCTGGACGGATGGCGAATGGTGCCCCCACCATCGGCTCGAAGGGACCGAGGGGACTCTTGCCCACATAGGCACCCGAGCAGTAGGTGGTGTACTCCGTTCCTGGCGTGGCGTAGAAGAAATAGTAGTAGTTGCCCTCATGCACCATGCTGACGCCCTCATTCCATCCTTTCTCGTTCACCTTCTCGTTGCGGTCACCTGGCACTTCCCAACCAAAGCGATTGCCGTTGGCTGGCATCAGGTCGCACACATCAGTAAGTGGCTTGAACGTCTTGGGGTCAAACTCCAGTCCCTGCATAGGACCGCCTGCCGAACAACCCCAGAGGTAATAGGTGCGTCCATCGTTATCGACAAAATAGTCGGGGTCGCCCTTGTCAGGCAATTCCGTTCCCGTCACCTCTTCCCAGACATCTCCGATGGGGTCCTTGGTGCGGAACACCTGTTTCTTGCCGAAGCCCATATAGTAGATATAGTCGTTATAGACCATCACGGCAGGTGCCCACTCCTTCACCAGCGGCATCTTGCTGAATATATGGGTCCAGTCACGCAGGTTGTCGGAATAGGAGTAGCCAGCCGCGTGCGATGAGAAGAGGAAATACTTGTCATGGTAGAGCACGATGACAGGGTCGGCAGCTGTGCGGTGCACGGGGTCGCCCTGCTCAAACAGATAACTGAGGTTCAGCGGGTTGGTCATGACTATGCCACCGTCGCCCTGCGAGGTGGGTGCAGCCGCCTTTGCCGGTGAAACAGCAATTGCTGTCATTGCCAGCAGTAATATGGTTTTGGAGGAAAATATCATTTTGCGCAGATTTATCGGTGATTCCGTATGTATTCGAGCAGGATAGAGTGAGCTGGACCGTACATAGAGCCGTGGTCGAAGCCATCAAGTTCGTAGAGATAGGCGTTCTTGTGACCCACGAGCTGGAGCATACGCCAGAGATAGGCGTTCTCCTCGTAGCGGCCTAACAGCTCGCGCTCACGCTGTCCGCAGATGAGCAGGATGGGCGGACAGTCGGGACGCACCCAGTAGAGCGGTGCCTCTGTGTCGATAATGGGTCGGTAGTCGCTGATGCCTCGGTCGCGACGATTCTGATAGTGGGTGATGGCTTGTCCGCTGAATGGTATGAGAGCCGCCACCTTATCGACATCCTCGCCATATTTTGCCACGCGGCTCTTGTCCAGGCCGATCAGGCTGACGATATAGCCACCGGCACTGTGACCGGAGAGATAGACCTTCTTGGGGTCGCCGCCGTATTCGGCGATGTGCTTGAGTACCCATGCGGCAGCAGCGGCAGCATCGTCAACACCATCGACGGTTGTCACGTAGCGATTGGGGGCGTTGGGGTCTTTGTTGTCACCGGCACAGAGGCTGTATCCCACGCCGATGACGCAGATTCCCTGCTTCTGCAGTTCGGTCGGAATATGTTTGCCGCCCACGCTCATACCGCCGCCATGGTACCAGACGACGGTGGCGAACCCCTCTTCACGGGTGGGCAGGTAGATGTCCATCTTGTCCTGCTGCTGCTGGTAGTCGCTGACAAATTCCGTGCGGTAGGGCACGTCGTGGAGTGTGACGTAGCCGTCGGCATCCAGACCCTCGGGCGTCACCTTAATGGGCGTCACCTTGTTGGGGTGGGTGACGGCGGCGTGTGCCGACAGCTGGGCGACTTCCACTTGCCATTTGTTGAGTCCCACAGGAGCAAACTGCTTGCCTACTGCCGACTGCCCTGTGATGACTTCGAGCCATGTGAGGGCCGCCGTGTAGCGACCGAGCTTGTACGAGAGGTGGTAGCCATCGCGGTTGAAGCGGTCGCCGATATAGCTGGTACGGCCATTCTGGATGGCTGTGCCGGCGGGGATAAGGATTTTTAACTCGGGGTGTGCTTTGCGTGCACGGTTGGTGGCATCAATGATGGCCTGGAACATACGTTGCTGGTCCTTGTCATACTTGGGGAATCCCCAGTGGTTGCTGTCGTTGGCATAGGCCCACGTGCGGTGTAGTCCGAACTGCACATTGGGGTTTGTGGCGTGCTCGCGCACATAATCAATAAGCATTGTGAGCCAAGGCTCGTAGGTGTCATAGTCACCGGCATCCTGGCTCACTTGCTGGAAGGTGATGATGTCCCAGGGTTCATCGGTGAGACAATCCAGGAGCGTGCGCCGCTCGTTGGTTTTCTGCCCGCCGACAATTTTGCGGTATTCGAAGTCAGCCTTCTGCTGTTCCACAACGTGCCAATGCGACTCATATCCCTGTCCGCCGCGATAGGCATCGCCGATCACCAAACTGTCGCCACCTTCGGCGGCAAGTTCGTAAAGATTCTGTTCCACGGCGTCGTCGGAGAAGCTGTTGCCGATGGCCAGCACTTTGATGACGCGTGCAGTGGCGCTCTGGGAGAAGAGCAAAACCAGTGTTGTCAAAAGAAAAAGGGAAACGCGTTTCATGAAAAGAAGGAATTAGAAATGTTAATGCATTTAATTGGTGCAAAAATAAGGGAAAGTCGTGAGATATGCAAGGGAATGGGTGCTAATTTAAACTTTCTTAACGCAGAGGGATGGCAATGTTTGGCAAAAAATTTGGATAATTCGACAAAAGGCCGTATCTTTGCGGCATGATTCAGGCAAGAAACATCTATAAGAGCTTTGACCAGTTGCAGGTGCTGAAGGGCATTGACCTCGACATCGAGCAGGGAGAAGTGGTGAGCATCGTAGGACGGAGCGGTGCGGGCAAGACCACGCTGCTGCAGATTTTGGGCACGCTCGACAAGCCTGACTTCGGCTTCAAGCCCAACGATGGCGAGAAGGTGGTCTATGCGCCCGAAATATTCATCAACGGGACAGACGTGCTGCGGCTGAAGGACAAGGATCTTTCTACGTTCCGCAACCGGCACATCGGCTTCGTCTTTCAGTTTCATCAGCTTTTGCCCGAATTTTCCGCGCTCGAAAACATCATGATGCCGGCACTGATAGCGGGCACATCGTATTCGCAGGCCAAAGGGCGCGCCCAGGAACTGCTGGACTTTCTTGGATTGAACGAACGCTCCACCCATCGTCCCAACGAACTCTCGGGCGGCGAAAAGCAGCGCGTGGCAGTGGCGCGAGCCTTGATGAACAAGCCAGATGTGATTTTTGCCGATGAGCCTTCGGGTTCGCTCGACACGCAGAACAAGCAGGAACTGCATCAGCTCTTCTTCGACCTGCGCCAAAGGCTCGGTCAGACCTTCGTCATCGTCACCCACGACGAGAGCCTGGCGCAGATGTCCGACCGCATCATCCACATGAAGGATGGCAGGATTGTCTGAGGATTCCAAAGAGTGTAAAGAGTATGTGATTTTGTAATCAAAAGAAAGTTTTACATATAACAATCCACTATTCATGAAGAGATTTTTTACCCTTTTGTCGCTGTCCTTTGCGACAGCAACCGCAATTCAAGCCGCCGTTTTCACCACTTCGGGCGATGGCACCACCTACAGTCTTGCAGCTTTGGCAAACATCGAAAACGCAGGCGTCACCGCCGATGGCAATGTCTTTACCCTTTCGGACACGCTTGTCATTGCCGATGGCGACAAGTTCGAGCTTGACGACAATGCCGTCCTGAAGTTGGCCAACAAGGCAACCTGCATCATCTATGGCGATGCCGGTTTCGAGGTGTCGGATGCCACCATCACCCGTGCCGACGACAGCGCCAAGCCCAATCAGATCGAGCTGCGCAAGGCCGATGCTGTAGTCAACTTCCAAAACGTCACCTTTGAATACGTGGGCGTAAAGACCTTCGAGGCCAATACCCTCTGCTTCGACCAGTGTACGTTCACAAAATATGTCTATCAGAACCGTGTGAGCGGTCCCATCGCTGCCGGTATGACGGGTTCGTCGCTCATTGTCACCAACTGTCTGTTCGACCAGAACGAGTACTCGTCCATTTCGGGTGCCGCCAACTTCAAGTTTGCCAAGGTGCTCGTCGAAGGCTGCACTTTCAACAAGAGCCAGCAGGTGAACCGCAACATGCCGATGATCAACCTTACCCCTGGCGACTCCATCATCGTGCGCGGCAATGTGCTGCACGGCGACTCGGCGAAGAACATGGTGGGCGGCATCTCGGTGGCCAACCTGATGGGCCTGTCGGGCGATATGTATGTGCTCATAGAGGATAACGTGATCGACAGCTGCCGCTATGGCATCAACATCCAGGGTGCCATCAGCGAAGCCATCATTCGTGGCAACAAGGTTACCAACAACCGCTTTGTCCTCAACAACGATGCCAACAACGGCGGTAGCGGCATCGCCATCTACGACGCCAGCCAGAGCATGAACCTCAAGGTGAGCAACAACTATTTCGAGAATAACCTTTGGGGCATCACCGTCATGGGCGGTGGCAACATCAACCTGGGCAAGATTGAAGTCGATGGTGTGGCTCTTGCCGAAGATGACCTCGAATACAACGTGGGCCGCAACGTCTTCAAGGACAATGGGCAAGATGACATCCTTGTGGATCTTGCCTTTGCCCCGGGTACCGACTATCTGACCGTCTATGCTCAGAACAACACCTGGAACGTCGAGGAGCAGACCGAGGAGCAGATTGAAGCCGTCATCGACCACCAGAAGGATGATGCCACTTTGGGCCTCGCGATTTACATGCCCGCCTTTGTCGATAATCCTGTCGGAGTTTCGGCCATCGAAAGCGTACAGCCTTCGGGTTCGACCTTCGACCTGATGGGACGTTCCGTTGAGCCTTCGATCAAGAACCAGCTCTACATCAAGGATGGACGCAAGTTCATCGTACGATAAATCTCTTTTTATAAATATAATTATGGCAACACAACAGCTTTACGTTTACAACACCTTGGCTCGCATCAAGCAGCCGTTCAAATCCATTGTACCCGATCGTGTAGGCATGTATGTGTGCGGCCCCACCGTCTATGGCGACGGACACCTGGGTCACGCCCGCCCGGCCATCACTTTCGATATACTGTTCCGCTACCTCCAGCACATTGGCTACAAGGTGCGCTATGTGCGCAACATCACCGACGTCGGTCACCTTGAGCACGATGCCGACGAGGGCGAGGACAAGATTGCCAAGAAGGCACGCCTCGAACAGAAGGAACCCATGGAAGTGGTGCAGTACTACATGAACCGCTACCACAAGGCCATGGATGCGCTGAACGTGCTGCCACCCAGCATCGAACCACACGCTTCGGGCCACATCATCGAGCAGATTGCCTACGTGCAGAAGATACTGGATGCAGGCTTTGCCTACGTTTCGAATGGCAGCGTCTATTTCGATGTGAAGAAGTATGCCGAGAAGTTCCACTACGGCATCCTTTCGGGCCGCAATGTCAACGAGCTCATCGACACCACGCGCGAACTCGACGGACAGAGCGAGAAGCGCGAGGCGTGCGACTTCGCCCTTTGGAAGAAGGCAGCGCCCGAACACATCATGCACTGGCCATCGCCCTGGAGCGAGGGCTTCCCGGGCTGGCACCTCGAATGTTCGACCATGAGCGAGAAGTATCTGGGTGAGGAGTTCGACATCCACGGAGGAGGCCTCGACCTGCTCTTCCCCCACCATGAGTGCGAGATTGCGCAGACCTGTGCCGCCAAGGGGCATCAGACCGTCCACTACTGGATGCACAACAATATGATTACCATCGATGGCAAGAAGATGGGCAAGTCGTACGGCAACTTCATCACCCTCGACGAATTCTTCAACGGCACGCATCCCAAGTTGACGCAGCCTTATTCGCCCATGACCATCCGCTTCTTCATCCTGATGGCTCACTATCGCTCGACCGTCGATTTCAGCAACGAGGCCCTGCAGAGCGCCGAGAAGGGCATGAAGCGCATGATGGAGGGCTATGCCAGCATCTGTCGCATGAAGGCTTCGCCCGCCAGCGCCGAGACTGCCGCCACGCTGAAGACCATCGAAGAACTGGAGGAGAAGATGTACGAGGCCATGAACGATGACCTCACCACGCCCATCGTCATCTCGAACCTCTACGAGCTGGTCAGCCTCATCAACAAGGTCATCGACGGCCATGCCAAGATCGACGAGGCGGGCATCCAGAAGACGCAGCAGGTGTTCAAGACCTTCCTCATCGACATCCTCGGCATGAAGGATGAGAATGTCGCCGGCGCCGACTCCGCTAAGACCGAAGCCTTCAAGGGTGCCGTCGATCTCCTGCTCGACGTGCGCGCCAAGGCCAAGGCCAGCAAGGACTGGGCAACCTCCGACCTCATCCGCAACAAATTGGCCGACCTCGGCTTCGTTGTCAAGGACACCAAGGAGGGTGCAACCTGGAGTCTTTGAGAAGGTTTTGAGGAGTTCTGAAAGGTTCTGAATAGTTCTGAAAGATCGATTGTCCATTGAACCCCTTGACCCTTTCGAACCCTTCAAACCTTTCAAACCTTTCGAACCTCTTGAACCTTTCGAACGTTGATTCGTCCATATCATTTCTGATAAATATCTATATTCCGGATGCAAAAAACGTAGTACCTTTGCACCCGGAAATTGTTTTAAATAACAATTAATAATTAATAATTAACAATTACTGGTTCCAAATAATTACAACAATGGTAAGAGCGTGGAGAGAACTGGTGACAATACCGACCTATGAGGTGGGCAAACCAGAGAAGAACCCGATGTTTCTGGAGAAACGCGTGTATCAGGGCTCATTCCCGTCTTTCGTTTGAACAGACTCGTAAAGTGGCTTTGCGAAAAGCCCACATAGTGCAGCACGTCGTCCATTGCGATGTGCTGTTCTATGTTTTCGCGCATATAGTGGATGGCCTGCTCTACGATGTCGATGCTGCTGTGTTCGGTGAATGGCTGTCGGCGAAGGTCGGTGTTTGCTTCGGATGGTTCTCTGTCTGTAGTGGTGTTCGGCCTTCGGGTAATAACCGATGTCGGTGATGAAAAGGCTCTTGCACAATTCGTCACATTCCTCCAGCTTCACCAGCAGAGGTGACAGCACCACCGACCGTTCTCCTTGGAATCCTTCTTTTTTCCTGATCATACGTGCCGCAGTTTCCAAAGGCTGTGTTATAGTCCGCAGATCTTCTTGATTTCCGCCAGCTTGTTGAGGGCCTCCATGGGTGTCATGTTGTTGACATCGAGTCCCTTGATTTCATCGCGTATCTGGCTGAGCACGGGATCGTCGAGCTGGAAGAACGAGAGTTGGTAGCCGGCCTTGCCGTGCAGCCCTTCGGCGGTGATGTTTTCGACAGGAGCAGCGGGCGATGATACGTTTTTCGTGCCTTGTTCGAGCGACTTGAGCACATCGTCGGCACGATGGACCACTTCGGGCAACATACCGGCCAGCCTTGCCACGTGGATGCCGAACGAGTGTTCCGAACCGCCGGGTTTCAGCTTGCGCAGGAAGAGCACCTTGCCTTTGTCCTCGTGCACCGAGACGTTGAAGTTCTTGATGCGCGGGAAGGTCTTTTCCATCTCGTTGAGTTCGTGATAGTGCGTAGCAAATAGCATCTTCGGATGGCCTTCGGCGCGCTCGTGGATATGCTCGACGATGGCCCAGGCGATGGAGATGCCGTCGTAGGTGGAGGTGCCGCGTCCCAGTTCGTCGAAGAGCACCAGCGAACGCGGGGAAATGTTGTTCAGGATGTTCGATGCCTCGGTCATCTCGACCATGAACGTCGATTCGCCCAAGGAGATGTTGTCCGAAGCCCCCACGCGCGTGAAAATCTTATCTACAATACCGATGTGGGCAGCTTCGGCGGGCACAAAGCAGCCGATATGTGCCATCAGCACGATGAGCGCCGTCTGGCGCAGCAAGGCTGACTTACCTGCCATGTTTGGGCCCGTGATCATCATGATCTGGGGCGGGGTTGAGGGGTTTGAGGGGTTTGAGGGGTTTGAGGAGTTCAAACCATTCGAACCATTCGAACCATTCAAACCATTCGAACCCTCTTCTGAGCTGAGGAAGACATCATTGGGCACATAGCTTTCGCCAGCGGGCATCTGTCGCTCGATGACGGGATGGCGGCCTTGACGGATGTCGATGACGAGCGAGTCATCGACATCAGGACGCACATAGCGATACCTTGCTGCTACGCGGCTGAACGACAGCAGGCAGTCAAGGCGAGCCATCAGCTGCGCATCTACCTGAATAATCGGGATATATTCTTCGAGGGCCTTGAGCAGGTCGAAATAGAGTTTTTGTTCGAGGCTTCCGATGCGCTCCTCGGCATTCAGGATCTTCTCTTCGTATTCCTTCAGCTCCTGCGTGATGTAACGCTCGGCACCCACCAGGGTCTGCTTGCGAATCCATCCCTCGGGCACCTTGTCGCGGTGTGTGTTGCGCACTTCGATGTAATAGCCGAACACGCTGTTGAAGGCCACCTTCAGCGAGGGGATTTCGTATTCCTGTGCCAGTCGCTGCTGCAGTTTGATCAGATAGTCCTTGCCGCCGTAGGCGATGTCGCGCAGTTCGTCAAGCTCCTGGTTGACGTGCTGGCGGATCACCTGTCCCTTGCCGAACTGGATGGGTGGCTCGGGCTCGATGTCGTGACGGATGCGCTGCTCGATGCTGTCGCAGGTGTTGATCTGCTCGCCGATGTGCTGCAGTTGGGCAAGTTCCGATTCTTCGCAAGCCTTCTTGATTTCCTTAAGCGAACGCAGAGCAACGCTGAGCTGGATGATTTCGCGCGGATTGGCACGACCTACGGCCACCTTGCCCACAATACGCTCCATGTCGCCCAAGCGGCTCAGCCCTTCTTCCACGGTTTCCGCAAAGTCGGGGTCGCGGAAGAAATACTCCACCACGTTGAGGCGCTCTTTGATGCTTTCGGCATGGATGAGCGGGAAGAGCATCCAGCGGTGCAGCAGACGTCCGCCCATAGGCGTAGTGGTGTCGTCGATGACGCTGAGCAGCGAACGTCCGCCCTCGTTCATCGAGCCCACCAGCTCCAGGCTTCTGACGGTGAACTTGTCGAGGCGCATGTAGGCCTCGTTGTCGATGCGACGGATGGAGGTGATGTGGCGTGTCTGGGTGTGCTGGGTGGCCTCCAGATAGCGCAGGATGGCTCCTGCCGACGTGGTGGCAAGGGTCATCTCCTCGATGCCGTAGCCTTTCAGATTTTGGGTATTGAAGAGGTTGAGCAGCTGGCGGCGTGCATTCTCGTAGCTGAAATAGTAGTCGTCGAGCTCGTAGCAATAGGGTTGGCTGGTGAATTTCTCCTGATAGGTCTGCTTCATGCCCTTCATGTAGAGCATCTCCTTGGGCGCATAGTTGCCCACGAGCTTATCCACATAGTCGTAGGTTCCTTCGGTGCAAAGGAACTCGCCCGTCGAGATGTCGAGCAGGGCAATGCCGCAGCGGTTCTTGTCGAAGCTCACGGCGGCCAGGAAGTTGTTCTCGCGGGCATTGAGTACGTTGTCGCCCATCGTCAGACCAGGGGTGATGAGTTCGGTGATGCCGCGCTTCACCAGTTTCTTGGTGAGCTTGGGGTCTTCAAGCTGTTCGCAGATGGCCACACGCTTGCCCGCCCTGACGAGACGGGGCAGATAGGTGTCGAGTGCGTGATAAGGGAAACCGGCCAAAGGATTGCCGGCACGGGCGGTCAGCGTGATGCCCAGTATGTCGTGTGCTTCCTTGGCATCTTCGCAGAACGTCTCGTAGAAGTCGCCCACACGGTAGAGGATGATTGCGTCGGGATGTTTCTTTTTCAGCTCAAGGTACTGCTTGAGCATCGGTGTATCTTTGGGGTCTGCGTTACTATTTTTTGCCATCTGTCTATACTGATTTGGCGAAATGTGCGCTGCAAAGATAAGGTTTTTATTCGATACCTCCAAAAATTTTCCCGTTTTTCTTTGAATTTGATACATTCTTACGATGGCAACCCTAAGCTGGATTCTTCGACTACGGTCCCGCTACCCCAGCAAGCACACTGTCACGCGTCAGAGTGCTTTATCCAATCGCGCAAGCATTCTGTCGCGCGTCAGAGTACTCTATCCAATCGAAGCAAGCATTCTGTCGCGCGTCGTAATGCTTTCTCCAACCGCGCAAACACTTTGTCGCGCGTCAGAGTACTCTATCCAATCGAAGCAAGCACTCTGCCGCGCGTCGTAATGCTTTCTCCAATCGAAGCAAGCACTCTGTCGCGCGTCAGAATACTTTATCCAATCGAAGCAAGCACTTTGTCGCGCGTCATGATGCTCTATCCAACCGAAGCAGGCACTCTGCCGCGCGTCAGAGTACTCTATCCCATCTAAGCAAGCACTCTGCCGCGCGTCATGATGCTCTATCCAACCGAAGCAGGCACTCTGTCGCGCGTCAGAGTACTCTATCCCATCGAAGCAAGCACTCTGTCGTGCGTCGTAATGCTTTCTCCAATCGCGCAAGCACTCTGTCGCGCGACAGAGTACTTTCTCCAATCGGAGCAAGCATTTTGTCACGCATCAGAGTGCTTTATAACGTAGAAGATCGATTCTTTTCAGTGATGACCGTCTATAATTTACTTTACCATCTGCCAAGTTCCATCGGAACTCTTCACCTGCAGGTCATATCCGCCAATTTCATTCCTCTTCAGACGGATGGGGCGAGATTCATGAGGTAGTTCCATGTCAATAACCTGGATACCATTGAGATGATCCCTACTGAAGATCAGCTGCCCATTTCTGGTGAATTCAAGCAAGGATATAATAGTACCACCAGTGGTAAGAGGATAATAATAACCCAAAATACTGTTTGTGCCACCTACCCCACAAATGATGTAATCGTCGCACATCTGATAAGGTGCCCAGATTTTATAAGTTTGGCCATCCATCATAACCTTTTCTTCAATATTGGACATTACATCTTGATAAAACTCCCCACCAAAAGGATCGGGAAAGTCAATCACATAATCTTTCCCTTCCCACCAGTCGAAATCATACAAAAGGCCGTTTTCATATTCATCAATCCACATAAAGACCAATGGTCCCTCTTCTCTGAGCAGACAGTGTCTATTGCCATTTCTAAGCACTTCGTTGTAGGCGACACCATCTTTCATGACCTCTTCACCGACAACGTAAGTGATTGTGTCTCTCTCACCCCAAAAACGACTCTCCTCTTTCCATGTCGTTCCAGTGGGAAAATACTTGTTCTCTCCATTCATCTGCATACCGATGAGGAGCATTGATAACATTAATAAAATCTTTTTCATAGTGGTAATTGTTTTTAGTGGGTTATAATAATGTTGACTAATTTAACTTTTATAGGTTTATAATAAAGTCGGATAAGCGGACAACTTCGC
>CAJOLH010000080.1 GCA_905235375.1 uncultured Bacteroidales bacterium | reverse complement strand
ATTATCGAACACGGAACTCACCGAGGACACTGAGAATTAGCGGTTCCCTATGGAGGCCTGAGCGCGTTTCTGCGTCGCACTCAGGACAGAAACCACTGAAGCTTGACGCGAAATAATTCCGTGTGATTCGTGTGATCCGTGATCGAAAAGATATATAGAAGCACACATTTCGACATATCGAAAACAAAAGCGAAATAATAAACACACATCTATGATGAAACGTTTGCTAATCACACTCATTGCGCTATTCACGCTTGCCACAGCGGGAGCACAGCGCCAACGCTACAACTTCAACTCCGGATGGAGCATCACATTCGCCGACCCCGGCACGAATGCGTCGGAAGAGGCAAGGCTGGTCACCCTGCCACACGCTTGGAACGAGGACTATGCCTTCATGGTCGAGATACGACAGCACCCCGATGCTGTGGTTTGGTACCAGAAGACGTTTACCCTGCCCGCTTCGGACGCGGGGAAGCACGTGATGGTGGAATTTGAGGGAGCACGCCAAGCTGCCGAAGTGTGGATCAACGGACATCGCCTGGGTCTGCATGAGAACGGTGTGATGGCCTTCGGCTTCGACCTCACACCTTATATAAATTACGCGGGCGAGAACGTCCTCAAGGTTCGCACCGACAATGACTGGAGCTATCAGGAGCGCGCCACAGGTACGCGCTACCAGTGGAACAACTCGAACTTCAACGCCAACTTCGGAGGCCTGCCCAAGAACGTCTGGCTGCACGTGACGGGCGACATCTATCAGACACTGCCCCTCTACTCGTGCCTCGGTACGACGGGCACCTACATCTACGGCACGGATTACGACATCAAGGGCCGCAAGGTGACGGTGAATGCCGAGTCGCAGGTCATCAATGCTTCGGACAAGCCACAGCGTGTGGCCCTTCAGGTGGAGGTGCTCGACATCGACGGCACAATGGTCGGCAAGTACAAGGGACGTTCGCAAGTGATTGCAGCGGGCGACACGGTAGTGATCGGTGCCTCGCGCCGACTCAGTGGGATGCACTTCTGGTCGTGGGGCTACGGCTACCTCTACAACGTCAGGACCAGCCTCGTAGCAGGCGGAAAAAACCTTGACACGGTGGAAACACGCACGGGCTTCCGCAAGACACGTTTTGCCGAAGGAAAGGTGTGGCTCAACGACCGCGTGCTGATGATGCACGGCTATGCGCAGCGCACTTCGAACGAATGGCCCGGCGTGGGCATGAGCGTGCCCGCCTGGCTGAGCGACTACACGAACGACCTGATGGTCAAGTCGGGCGGCAACCTGGTGCGATGGATGCACGTCACCCCCTGGAAGCAGGACATCGAGTCGTGCGACCGCGTGGGACTGATCCAGGCCATGCCTGCGGGTGATGCGGAGAAGGACAGCAAAGGACGACAGTGGGAGCAGCGCTGCGAACTGATGCGCGACGCCATCATCTACAACCGCAACAACCCTTCGATCCTCTTCTACGAAGGCGGCAACGAGAGCATCAGCCGCGAGCACATGGTGGCACTGAAGGAGATTCGCGACCGCTTCGACCCCCATGGCGGACGTGCCACAGGCAGCCGCGAGATGCTCGACATCAACGAGGCAGAGTACGGCGGCGAGATGCTCTACATCAACAAGAGCGGCAAACACCCGATGTGGGCGATGGAATATTGCCGTGACGAGGGCTATCGCCAGTATTGGGACAACTACTCCTACCCCTTCCACCAGGAGGGTGCAGGCCCCTGGTACCGCAAGGCTCCTGCCGACACCTACAACCACAATTCGGACGAACTTGCCATCGAGCACATCCGCCGCTGGTACGACTACTACGAGCAGCGTCCCGGACAGGGACGGCGCGTGAGCGCAGGCGGCGTGAAAATCATCTTCTCGGACACCAACACCCACGGGCGTTCGGAGTTCAGCTACCGCGTGTCGGGCGTAGTGGATCCCATGCGCATCGAGAAGGAAGGGTTCTATGCCGCACAGGTGATGTGGAACAGCTGGGTGGATATCGACTACAGCCGCACGCACATCATGGGACACTGGAACTATCCCGAGGGCGTCAGGAAGAACATCTACGTGGTCTCGACCGACCCTGTGGTTGACCTGCTGATCAACGACAGCCTGGTGGCCCGCAGCACCGAGACAGAGTACCGCTTCCTGCATACGTTCAAGGATGTCACCTACGTGCCGGGCACGATTCGCGCCGTGGGCTACAGCGACACTTCGGCAACCACAGCAAGCAGCAGCGACAGCATCGAGACTGCCGGCCCCGCCGACCATCTGAAGCTCACCCTCATGCAAAGTCCCAACGGGATGGTGGCCGATGGTGCCGACATGGCGCTCGTGCAAGTGGAGGTGGTGGATAGCGAAGGCCGCCGCTGCCCCACCGACAACCACCTCATCACCTGGAAGGTGGAAGGACCTGGCGAATACCGTGGAGGCATTGCCAAGAGTCCCGATTTCGACAACTGCATCCTCGCCGAACAGCTGCCCGTGGAATGTGGTGTGAACCGCGTGCTGGTGCGTTCGACCACCACACCGGGCACCATCCGTGTCACCGCCTCGGCACGTGGACTGGGCAATGCAGGTGCGAGCAGCGGCGAGGCTGCGGCTTCGACCATCGTCGGCCCCAATCCCTCGGGCTGGAGCGGCAACGGCGCTTCGACCAACCGCGAATGGACCACTGCCGAGGTGAGCTGGCAGACACTGCCTGTGCCCGGCATGGTGAATGAGGGTCTGAGCACCTTCATCGCGGGTGCTGCCCTCCCCTGCCGCCTCGACCGTGGCGCGACACCCTCGACACCATCCTATGTCGATAGGTTCGAGACCATCGGCATCGCATCGGCCGAAGCTGGAGCCAACGCGGATGAGGCAACGTGCAGCTTCGACGACAACGAGCTGAGCGAATGGCGCAACGATGGGCGTCTCTCGACGGCGTGGATCACCTACACCCTCGAACGCCCTGCTGCCATCGACCACATCAGCCTCAAACTGACGGGATGGCGCCAGCGCAGCTATCCGCTGGAGATCTACGCAGGCGAGACGCTCGTCTGGAAGGGCAATACGCCCAAGTCGCTCGGCTACGTGGAGCTCCCGATCGAGCATCCCGTTGAAGCACAGACCTATACCATCCGACAGGTAGGTTCGGCCTCCGACCGCGAAGCCTTCGGACAAATCGTCGAACTGGCAGCGCCCAACGCAGGCGAACTCGACCTCTACAAGAGCGCCGATGGCGACAAGGTGAAAGGCGAACTCCGCATCGTGGAGATTGACTTCCTGGCAAAAACGAATTAATCCCATTCCCGTAAGGAACTCCTTCATTCAATTGTATTTAATTCTATCAAGCCCCCTCCAGAGACGACAGATCTGGAGGGGGCGTTGCGTGTTTGTCGCCCTTTCAGCGGCTTGTCGCTACAACCGAAGCAGAAAATCAGCAAAAATGTTGACACAAAAAAATTCTCTCCATACTTTTGCATCGTCAAAAGATACAAATGGGACTCAAATCCTCCCCTATCCTGATGACAAGAGAACAATAAAAAATATCTTTCTAAAAAACAAAAATTTATGAAAACTTCGAATTTTATCAAGACCAGCTTGAAAGCATCAATACCCCTGCTGTTGGCAGGAGTGATGATCAACGGATTCACTTCGTGTGCAAATGATTTAGAAGACGTGGACAGACAAAGCAAGGAAGCCCCCAAAGAGAAGCCCCACAGCATTGCCGTCGGCAATTATGACGACCTCTCCATTTTGCTCAACACCCTCGCAGAGACCAACGCCGCGGGGCGGGTAACCAACCGCTACTATGGCGAGCCGCTTGACGAAGCCGATCCGACCCATCTATTTATAGGTGTAGAAGAACTACAAGAGGCAAAGGACATGTTCAAGCTCTGGCTGGCTCCCGACGTCGTGACAACCGAACATGCCGATGGTTCGCTCTCCGCAGTGCTCACCGATGTGAAGGGCATAAAGCAGGGGACCCTACGCTTCACGCCCTCCACTACAGTGGATAAAATAGCAGAGGCAACCATCGACATTGAGCATTTGCACTTCAGCCGCATCACCTTCATCGAAAATACGGCATGGCCTACCAACCAACAGTCGACAAACACCCGCTATTGCAAGTTCGACATCGTTCGCCATGTCAATCTGAGGGACATTGCAAAATGGCTGAAGGATGAAGACTGTGACCTGAACTTCGTCTGCATCCAGGGCAGCAGCAATGGTGTGAAGCCCATCTTTTGCGCAGTAGCCAAAAGCAGATATATCACTCCGATGTTAAAAGCGTACAGCAACCAGATCCGCATTTCGCGCTACACACCAGGCTGCAACGCCTATCCTACAGCGGACAACATCCAAAAGCTGCTCCTCAAGGACTGGAGCATCTTCCAGGAGGCATTCAACGAAGCCGGGTGCGGTCCGTTGGTCGATGGTGCTGAATACTGGTACGACGAGTCACATATGTTATTTATATGGACATACTATGGTGTCATGGACTATCACAGCGGCTATACCTATGGTGAGGACGGAAACAGGGAATACTTTTACCTCTTCAAGATGTGGGGCCTCAACGACGAGGAAGTCCACGATGGGATGAGCTTCTGAGAATACAAAACCAAACAACGAGATACCCACCAAGATAAAAAACTCAAGTTTTGCATTTCCTCAACTTGATTGATATTACCAATAAAAAAACAGATTATGAAGAATTTAAATATTTCGCAGCATACGCTCCATTGCACAGCAGCCTTGATGCTTGCAGCTACATTATCGATGGTCTTCACAGCCTGCAATGACGACAACGATGACCTGATCACCAGTAAGGAAACAGTGACGCAGGGAATGCCAAGATTGGAAGAAGACCAGACCGTAATCGAGTTTCTGACCGATTGGGAGAACTGCCATGTGATCAAGATGGTAGGCATCAAAAATGAGCAGTACCTGCCCTGGTATGGTGCTTCAGGCAACAACATACCCAACGAGATAGCCTTCGACATCAAGAAGGAGAACGGATGGGAAATGGCCTTCTGCGAACTCAACGACCCCAATGCCAACAAGAACCGTATGTTCGGCCTCTACAACAAATTTACAGGCATCCTGCGCGTGTTCCACTACATCGAAGACACCCCCGCTGCCGCCAACGAGCTCATCTACTGGGTAACTGCCAGCAAGTCATCGCACGACGACCGCTATCCGCTCTATCACCTGATGGAGTATGGTATCCCTGCCAACCACGCGTGGGGCAGCACGCTCGACAACAAGGCAAAACTCAGGACGGCCTCGGTCAATCAGGAACCCTTCTCGTGCTACATCTCGCCTTACACCGAGCGCAATATCCGCACCATCACACCCAACTGGCACTGCTTCGACCTCGACCTCTCTGGCTATCTGCCCGAAGGCAAGAACTGGCGTGAGGGCCTATCGCAGCAAGGGCAGATCACCATCTTCCCGGTGACCGTATCGAAGAGTGACGTTTCGCTGACAGGCGAGCTCTTCGGCTCCATCGAGGGCTCAATCACCGACTCGTATATCAAGGAGACGGGTGGCGGCAACTCGATGAGCGGCATCTGCGGCACCCTCAACAGCATCAGCAGCTTCATGAGCGGACAGATTCCTTCGGCACAAAGCTATTACACGGCCTTGAACAACAAGAACATCCCTGAGTCGAAGCGCGCACTGTTCCCTTACCTCTCGATGGGCAGCATGGCACTCAACGTCACCTCAGCCATCCTAGATTACTTCGGCGAGGATACACCCGTGGAACGTGAAATCATCCCCGGCAAGATCGACCTTGGCATGAATGCCAAAATCAACCTCTCGGGCGTCATCTCGGCCTACACAGCCAACAACGAGGCTGCCCTGAAACTGACTCCCGAACTGATGAATGTCGGCAATGGCAACGGCAACCTGGGTGCCGGTGTCTGGGGACTGGCCGAAGACCCTGTCATCTACGTCTCGAAGGAAGACCTGCTGGCCAATGTCGATCACTTGAACATCGGCTACGATGGCTCGACCTACACAAACAGCGAGTTCTACGACTACGATGTGCGCCTGGTGAGCTTCTTCGATCCGCGCACTGTCAAGGTGAACCTCAATACCGAACTCTTCCACAACGTCCATGAGGTAGTGGTGACTACCAACTACGGCATCTACACCAATCGTGAAATGGGCTACACCAAAGACTACCGCGACTTCATGAAGTTCGAAGATTATCCTACCTTCAGCCTCACCAATGGAAAGACCGGGCTGGTGCGTCTGACCGACAAATCCATACCTCGAATCCTCGATGTCGATATCAACGACCTGGTGGTCGAAGGATACGAGCTGGCAGGCGACAAGCAGAATGATGTCAATCCAGGTGCCGGATATGGACCTTTCGAGAAGGAGGATGTCTGCCGCTTCATCACCCTGCCTGGCAGCAACATCAGCATCTATGGCCGGCAGTTCAACGCCATGGGCAAGGAGATGATCATGATGCCACAGGTATTCGTACCCTGCACGGAGGACGGCAGGATCGAAGCCCCGCAGATGCCTGACTTCCTGGTTACCGTCAATATCACCTTTACCTGCGACGAGGGCAGCTTCCAGTACTCGAAGAACTTCATCCCCCAAGTCAAGCTCATCAGCCACTTCGACGGCTGCATGTTCTACTACGGGCTGAGCGCTTACGCTGACAAGTGCAAATCCGAGACACCTGTAGGCACCCTTGCCAACGACAGCAGCGTGCGCGTCTATGACAAGCACAGCGACCTCTTCCTCACCCGCACCATCAAGATGCTGTCGAAATTCAAATAATCCGAAAGTGCCACGGGGATAAGCCCCCATCCGAACCAGGCGGCTACGATGCCGAAAAGCAATCCAGAATCCGCCCTACGGCTCTTCACCGTAGGGCGGATTCTGGATTGTGGAAGCAGAAAATGTGGCGAAAATTATCCGATTTTCACTGTCAATGCAAAAATAAGGGCAAAAATTCGCTCTACCAATGCAAAAATAAGGGCAAAAATTTGCATTAGCAATGAAAATTGTATATCTTTGCCCCAAAATTAATGAATATGGAAAAAGAGATAATCAGTAGCATCATCCGTGAGGGGCAGGATTATATTCCCGAAATCGAATTATACGAACGCCCATTCGAGTTTGAGGAGCATGGCAATTACGTATTTGTAGGCGTAAGGCAATGCGGCAAATCCTATATGCTCTATCAGCGCATACAGCAACTGCTTCGTCAAGGGCATGACATCAGGCAAATGGTATATGTGAACTTCGACGATGAACGGTTGAAGATGATGAGGGCAGAAGAACTCGACCTGATTCTTCAGTCGTACGCATCGATGAGTGACGGCAAGCCATTCCTGTTCTTTGATGAGATACAGAACGTCGAAGGATGGGAGCACTTTGCCCGACGCCTGGCCAATCAGAAGTACCAAGTCTATATCACTGGGAGCAATGCCAAGATGCTCGGACGTGACATTGCCACTACCCTCGGTGGCAGATATTGGACTTGCAACGTCTATCCGTTTACCTTCCAGGAGTATCTTGGCAGCACGGGAATAGCGCTTGACCCTCAGTGGACTTTTAGTCCTACGCTGCGGTCAGCAGTAGAGCGTGCCTTCAACGACTATTTTCATTTTGGCGGGTTCCCGGAAATACGGAATATCGTTGCGAAGCGTATTTGGCTCAACGACATTTACAATAAGATCTATTTCTCGGACCTTGTGGTGAGAAACAAGGTCCGCAATGAAAATGCGCTGAGAATGACCATCCGTCGATTGGCAGAGAGCGTACGCCAGCCAACGGCATACAATCGAATCAGTCACCTGGTGAAAAGCACGGGTATCGTTTGCCATCCCAATACGGTGATGGATTTCGTAGGCTATTTGCAAGATGCCTGTCTGGTGTTCTCGTTGAACAACTATGCGTCGAAGTTTTCAGATCGTGAGACGATCAAGAAGCATTATTTTGTCGATAACGGGCTCTTGAACATCTTTCTGAACAACGATGAGACAGCCTTGCTGGAGAATCAGGTAGCCATCCATCTTCGTCAGCATTATGATGAGCAACGACTATTCTATTATAACAAGAATGTAGAGGTTGATTTCTATCTGCCCGACAACCATACTGCCATACAAGTTTGTTACAATTTATCTGATGCTAAAACCTATGAACGGGAGGTCGGAGCACTGGTTAAGCTGCATGCATTCGAGCAGCTCAGCAAGGCAATTATCATTACGCGTGATGTGGAACAGACCATCCAGCTACCCAATGGACTTCTAATTGAGGTAATCCCCGTGTGGAAGTGGTTGCTCCGTCATTAAAGGATTTCGCAAACAAAAGCGACAAGGCAGCAGACTGCCGCCACGGGGAAAAGCCCCCATCCGAACCAGGCGGCAACGATGCCGAAAAGCAGGGCAATGAATCCGCCCCAAGGCGAAGAGGTTGCCTCCATGATGGCAGGAAAGGTCATCACGGCAAGTGTGACGTAAGGCACATAATAGAGGAAACTCCGCAAGAAAGGATGAGTAATCCTCCTGCGAATCAACGTCATCGGCAGCACACGTATCAGATTGGTCACGAGGACCATGATGAAGAGATAGATCAACAGGCTATGCTTCATCATGGTCTTCTATTTTAACGGGTTTGACACAGGCTGCTACTGCTGCAATCACGATGGTGAGCACGATGGTGCGTGTGCCGGCACTCATTTCGCGAACTGTCGGCAACACCGAGCAAAGCCAGCTGAGCAGAAAACTTGCGATGACGGAAAGGCCTACCGCACGATCGCGCTTCGAGGGAGGGATGATGATGGCGATGAACATACCATAGAGTGCCACGCTGAAAGCAGCTACGACGTGTGGAGGAAGTATCTCGCCTGCCACGATGCCCACAGCCGTTCCCGAGGCCCACATCGTGGTCGAAACGAGCATCGCGCCAAAGGGATAGGCAGGCGGCAGATTGCCGGGATAGGCGATGGAGATGCCGAAGACCTCGTCGGTCACGCAACAGGCCACAAGAATGCGCTTCAACAGGGAGACATTCGACGCGAACTTCTGTGTCAATGCCGTACTCATGAGCAGATAGCGCAGATTGGTGACCATGCACATTGCCACGACCTCTACATAAGAGGCTCCGATGGCGATGAGCGAATAGACTCCATATTCTCCCGCCGAAGCGCGCGTCAGGAAACTGCCCACAAAACCCATCCAAGCAGTCAACCCCGCCTTGGCGGCAATGATGCCCAACGAAAAGGACACGGCGAAATACCCCATTCCAATGGGGAATCCGTCGCGCATACCATGCAGAAAGATACTTCGTGTCTCGGTACGCATTGCCTTTTCAGAATATCGACTTGACACGGGTGCCATCGAGCACGCGGTTAAAGAAGTCGTTGACAGGTTTGCCGATGCGGAAGCCTTCGACCACACGTTCGACGAGGTCGGGAGCCAACGCCTCTTCTTCGCTCAGATCGCGGAAGAGGTCCCAGTCCTTCATGCGGATGAGGTCGGCGAAGGGGCTGTCCCTCCACTGTTTGGGCAAGACCTTGAGCCGCTCCTCCGACCAGAAGATGTAGCCGTAGCGCCGCACCTCGTCGTTCTCCACGGCATCGCGCAGTTCCTGGCCTTCGTCGAAGATGGCCTGACGAATGATCTTGGCAGCTGCCGGTGGCGGCCAATGCACACCGACATCGACCAAGGAGTTTTCAGAGTATTCGCCATCCTCGTTTGTGGGCTGCAGGTGGAAGTAATAGCCGCCGCCCACGCACTTTTTGCCTCCAGGGACGAGATAAAGGCCGAAATGCGTCTTATAGGGGCTCTTGTCCCACGAGAAGCGTGTGTCGCGTGCAAAGCGGAAGATGCACTGCTTGGGATCGAGGCCACGCAGCAAGGGGTCGATCTGCGCCATTCGGCCCATGATATCGACGCTGAGGGCATAGAACGTGTCGCGTGCCTGCTCGTACTTTTTCCGATTGGCGTGCATCCACTCCACGGTGTTGTTGTACTTGATTTCACGAAGGAAATCGAAGATCTGGGGAATGTCGTATTTGGGCATAGGGTGATTCTGATTATTGTCAGTTACATACTAGTTACATATATTAATACGCTATTTTTCAAATAATTAACAATAGCATCAAGTGTATTATACTGTCTCCAGTTACATACTAGTTACGTATTTCAAGCCCAATAAGGCACATAACGTCTTGTACCTACATCGGGATTCTCATCTTTAATTAGTCTTGCTTCAAGTGTATCTTTTATGACACGCGAGGCCATAGGATAGTTTTTATCATCTATTCCCAAACGTTGTCTAAGTGATTGATTGCTCATTTTGTCATTAGACACGTATTTTAGACATGCATGCTGATAGCAAGCCGTCACTCGTTCAGATTTATCAATATCTGCAAATTTCCGATATGAGAAAAGAGTTATGACCGTTCTGTTTTCCTGTATCTGCAAACGTAATGGAGGCAACTGATAAAGTTCAATACTAGAAACGGCTTTGTCCATACCACTTCCTTTTTCCTCACAAATCCCTAAACGACGCATCAAATCGGCAAGAGATTCGTTTCGAGATTGGTATTCATCGATAAAACGTTCAATACTGATAAGGGGAACTCCTGGATTTGATATCTCTATCCGATCAGTATATATTTCTATCATAGGGAATCCTCTCTCGTTTAAATCCTGATGAATAATGCAGTTGGCAGTCAATTCTCTAATAGCAAGTGATGGAAACATTCTTACATCTCGCCGCAATGCCTGTCCAATTTCCTCGTTGGCAGGCAATTGACTATTAATCCATTCAAGCATCTCCTCGAAGCAGATGGCATAACCCTTATTAAAAATACGTTCTCTAACTGTTTCTAATTTTCCTTTTCCTTTATATACTATCACTCTCACAGCTTTCCTGTTCAAACTATCAAATAAGTTGAAATCTTTAGCGAATAATAAAGCTCCGAGCTCAGTGATACTATATCCTATTTCATCTTCTACAATAAGATGTTCAGACAAGAATCGATCTAATATTCCTTTATGGTCTTGTGGCAGAGGCAAATGCATCATATCAAAATAAGTTTCCACACTAAGGCATAAAAGCAGTTCTTGTGGACTTAATCCTTTCTTTATAATCATCTTGGATAAATCCGTGGTTAGCCCTTTCCAAATTTTAGCTTCTTTTTGAGGAAAATCCTTTAATTTTCGTGTAGTACTATTCACTCTAACATACCCTTCATGCAAGAAGGATATAGGACGATCAGTAGTTGCAGGAATCTTAATGATACATACATGACCTTTGTCTTCATAGTCAAAATCGTCAATGATTTCGAAATCAATGCGTGGGCTGAGACGTGTTGAAATCCACGATTCTAGTTCCTCGTTACCCACCATCATTCGCTTTCCATAAAAATCTGTGCCTACAACTTCATGTGTGTCGTTATGAATGCCAAATATCAAGTAACCAAAAGGCATATTACAGAGGCAAGAACTATTGGAAATGGCAGAAATTCGTTCTCCAATCTCTTCTTTTGAGTGGTAATTTTCTTTGAACTCTAGCCACTCAGTTTCTTGTGGACGTTGTCTTAGTGCATCAACAAGTTTTATAAAATCTCTATATATCATTACTTTTTATTGTTAGAGTATTATTATAGTTATGGTCTAATTAAGGCAGTAGTTACAAAATCCCAATGATTTCTCGTAACGAGTGCACTTCGTAATTGACGGGCTCAGAAGGATGGAAGGTGCGGGGATTGCGGTTGAAGAACATCACATCGAGGCCGTAGGCTTTGGCACCGAGGATGTCGGTGTCGAAGGTGTCGCCGATCATCAACGTGGTTTCGATGCTGGCACTGGTTTTAGCCATCGCATAGTCGAAGTAGGCACGGAGGGGCTTGTTGGCCCCAGCATCTTCGCTGAGGATGATGTTGTCGAAGAACTCCTCCATCCCCGAGGCGCGCAGCTTGCGATACTGTACCTCGTGGAAGCCGTTGCTGCAAAGGTGCAGGCCATAGCCCTGCGCACGGAGATACCGCATCAAGTCGTGCGCCCCTTCGACGACACCAGGCTTATCGGCACAAAGGTCGAGAAAATGGTCGCTCACCTGCAGGCAATATTCCTTAGTGGGCTCGAAAGGCACGCCGGAACTTACGAAGCCTCGTGACAATGGCCGACGAAAACGCTCGACGATGAGATAGGGGCGGTCAATCTCGCCCCGCGCATACTGGCCCCACAGCTCCACATTGGTCTGCCAATAGGGGATGGTGAAGTCTTCAAGGCAACGGAAATAACGTCCGAGCTGGAAATCGTCGTAAAGCTCTGCCAAGGCGAGCTTGGCATTGCCGTGGGTGTCGTAGAGGGTGTCGTCGAAGTCGATGAACAGGTCGCGGTACATGAGGGTTGGAGGGGTTAGGAATTTTGTTTTCGATATGTCGAATGGACGCTTCTATATATCTTTTGATCACGGATCACACGAATCACACGGAATTATTTCGCGTCAAGCCTCAGTGGTTTCTGTCCTGAGTGCGACGCAGAAACGCGCTCAGGCCTCCATAGGGAACCGCTAATTCTCAGTGTCCTCGGTGAGTTCCGTGTTCGATAAT
>CAJOLH010000079.1 GCA_905235375.1 uncultured Bacteroidales bacterium | reverse complement strand
ATATGAGCGTTAATGTAACAAAGCTACTTGAACTTGCAGGTATTCCGAAAGACTATAATGTTGAAATCAACAAATACATCAAGTTTTGTCATTTGCTCCCTAAGCAGGATGCCGATAAAATAACTTATGAGTTCGTGCCACAAGCATTCTTGAAAGCTTATACGGGAGCATGGAAGAATCAAGACAAACCATTCTATTTGATTATCGAGGAAATCAACCGAGGTAATTGTGCTCAGATATTCGGAGACTTGTTTCAACTGCTTGACAGAAACGATGAGACAGGGCTTTCCGACTATCCCATATCGCCAGACGAGGACATCCAGAAGTTTTTGCTGACTGACAAGAAATATGGCTTTGCAGCATTGACGGAGGAACAGAAAGCTGCCATACCAGAAGAAGTTTTGTCTGGCGAATTGATGATTCTCCCCAAGAACTTACATATTTGGGCCACCATGAACACCAGCGACCAATCTCTTTTCCCCATCGACTCCGCATTTAAGCGTCGTTGGGACTGGAAGTATATGAAGATTTCTGAAGGCAAGGATGAGAATGGCAACAAGCTCAACTGGAAGATAGACGTTCCTTTGGATGAGTCCGGCAACAAATTGTCTTGGTGGTCATTCATACAGAAAATCAACGAGATTATTGCCTCAATGACTTCAAGTGCCGACAAACAGCTTGGGTATTTCTTCTGCACCACAAAAACAAATGAGATAGACAAAAAGACCTTTGTTTCAAAAGTCATTTTCTATCTTTGGAATGACGTGTTCAAGGACTACGGGTTTGAAGACACCACTTTATTCAGATATAAAAAGGCTGATGGCACTGAGAAAGACCTCACTTTCCCTGACTTCTACGATGATGAAGGTGAAGAAGTCAATAATGAACGTTTGGCTGATTTCCTAAAGAAAGTTATGAACTGGAAAAAATCTGCTTCTGGTGGCGAATAACAAATAATTTAGAACTTACGACTATCTTTGAAGAAACTGAAAGAGGAAGGCGAAATTTGATTGCCGATGAAAGGGCAAAGAAAGGGCGAAGAAAAAGGCGAACAAAATCAATAGACAACTATATAATGATCAACTGATGTATATCCTGTTTGAAGAACATCAATACAAGAGCCAACTTGTTGAGAAGATCCTGAAGGACATCTACGTGCTTCAGGATGTCAACAAGATGGTAAGCGTGCAGTATGTGGGCTATTTCTATAATCCACATTTGCATGATTGTGTCTTCATACTACCCAAGGTGCTACTTACAGAAAAAGATAAGCTGGTAGGCTTCCATCTATCATCAGGCGCAGAAGTAAATGCCGAAGATGTTCTTACTCCAGAGGGTCAAGAACAACTGAGTAAGGAATACAGAAAGTTTATTTATGAGTTCTCTGTATGGATTTACAGAGCTTTGAACGAATACCATAAGTTTAACCCTAAGAGCAAAATAATCCTATTTAAGCATCTGCCACAATCAGGAAGAGGCAGCCGCCAACGTTCCAGGACATATCTCGACATTGTCCTTTCGCTGATTAACTTTAATCAGGAGAATAGAGACTTTGTGCTATTCACTATCAAAAACCTACACAGGGGCAACAATAAGATCAACTGGACACGCACAATATCTAAGTCACAGGCTATCATTCAAGGCAATGATGTTATATACCTGGATCCTGTCAACAAGAAACGCATCGTAAACTATGAAGAGGAGTTGTTCGTAATCTTTTTCAGCATATTAAACTATTTGAATAAGGAATATGGCTTCAATACTCCAATCAACCTGCAGTATGACCTAATTACGGGTAAGCAATTCAAACAGTACCAAAAAGGCATGGGCAAGATACGCCTAATGCAAATCAAGTATAAGTACTTCTCTGACAAAGCCCTCCAGCTATGGGATTTGTGCTACGCTTTCTTCGATACATCATATCGAATTGCCATCAACACGAGTGCTCAAGAGTACATTCTTGCAAAGAGCTTCCACGTAGTCTTCGAAGCCATGATAGACGAGCTTATCGGCACTCCTCACGATAGGATTCCTAAGGGACTTGCAGATCAAGAAGATGGCAAGCGGGTCGATCACTTCTATACCGACCTTGCTCTGACTTCTGCCGATTCGAATAAGAATAGAGAAGTATATTACATCGGTGACAGCAAGTATTACAAGAGTGGCAACGAATTGACTTCAGAATCTATTTACAAGCAATATACTTACGCACGCAACGTCATCCAATGGAACGTGAATTTGTTTGCAGCAGACGACTCACGATTCGATAAAGTAGAGAAAACCAATCGCAACGCCGATAAGAAGGCCTACGCCGATATTCATTTGCAAGATAATGATTTGACCGAAGGTTACGATGTAATCCCGAACTTCTTTATCAGTGCTTATGTGTCGGCTAATCATCTCTACAACGATGGAAAGAACAACATCCAAAAACATCTCATAAACGACGAGCATTGCACAAAGGTGTCTTACCAGTTCCCTGACAGGTTGTTTGATAGAGACACCCTTTTTCTTTCGCAATATGATGTCAACTTCCTTTATATCCTTTACCTATATGGTAGAAATAAGGCCAACGAGAAGGCATATTGGAAGCAATATGTGCGTAAGCAGTTCCGTGAAGAGATACGTGAAGTAATTCGCAAGGAATTCACAATCTATGCCATGAAGGCTCGATTGGGTGTTGACGGCGCTCAATATCTGCGCCAGCACTTCTATGAACTGAATGGTCGTGTGTTCCAGCCATACGGAGAACAGCGTAACATGTTCTTTGCATACGCTCGTCCCACAAAGAAAATGGCAGAAACCGAAGCACAATACAGCGAGCTGGAGAAATACTTCATTATCAAGCCTTGCGATATGGGTAAAGACCCTCAACAGGAACTACAAAACCAAATTGACCAAGAGTTACAGCAACCCGTCATCGCTCCGCGTTGGCTTACAATCCATTACCTCGAACGTGATGCCCATCGAGGCATACTGGTGGGATATTACAAAAACAAGCAGCAACTACAGTGGATGCTCGGCAACAATGACAAAGGGTCACTTATCTACAACGTCCGTTTGAGTTCAAAGACGGATGAAGAGAGTCGCGATGGTGCTCATTCTTCGTATTTCTATGACAAGCAGGATGTTCGCTTCGTCATATTATACACAGATGATGTCGAAACTACAAAAGAATACAAGGTGTTCCGCGTAAAAGACACGGCCAAACCTGTATCAGAAAAGAGAATGCGTGAAACCGGTTATCCTCTGGAAGCCAAAGGCAGCTACTATTTCTTTCGTTTTGACGAGGAGGTGAGCATCGGACGGTTGGATATTGTTGGATTGATTAACGACCTCAAGGCGAAAATCGCTGAAGAAAATGGTAAATATATCGATTGCGAACCTATGTTCACAAAAGCAGAAGCGATAATTCCATATAGATTGGGATTCTAGGTTAAATAATGAAACGTTGATTTCGACCAATAAAACAAAAATAACAATCGAACTATAAGGCAATAATCGAATTAATCCCCAATCTGCAGAAAGAATTGTTTGTGTTAAAGTGGGCAAGGTTAAGCGTGAGAGTTTCTACGAGATGGCTCGTAAATAATGGGTAGTTAGTTTGACAAGGGCATCAAACGCTACTCATGTCTTAGCCATAGTGAACGGCATCGTCAATACCGTCTATAATAAAGTCGAAGTGACGAATTGTCAACATCAAATCTATGTTTTTCTTTGCATAGTAAATCCGCAGATAGATGTATCGTATTAGTTTTTAGAAATTAAACATAAAGAACCCCTAAATGAACAATCTTTTTTCACTTACTTTGCTATTGTTCATCAGCTCCTTCTTTTGTGTCCAAGCACAAGACGTGATGCTTATAGAGAAGAATGACCATACCACTATAGAGGTAAAGGTCAGTGATATTAGTCAGATAACGTTTCATACGATCTATCTTACTTGTCCCGATTCAAATCATCCTCATGTCATTGATCTTGGATTGCCATCGGGTACAAAATGGAGCTGCTGCAACGTAGGTGCTGATTCTCCTGATGAAAACGGCAATTACTACGCTTGGGGGGAAACAGAAGTGAAGTCCGCTTATGTAGCCAACAACTACGTATATTCGCATTGGACAGAAAATAGTTACGGCATTCCTGTGCAAATCTTCGACGACATTGGAGATGAAATTGCTGGGACGCAGTATGATGCTGCTCGTGCAAATTGGGGTGGCTCATGGCGAATGCCATCACTACAACAGTTCAAAGAATTAATGGAGTGTTGCACCTATACACCTACGACCCAGTTAGGAACAAAAGGTTTTCTTTTGACTGGTCCCAATGGCGCAACCATTTTCCTGCCAAGTGCAGGTTATCGTTTCGCAATGGAGACCTATTCCGGTTGTCGATATTGGTCGTCAACGCTTGATCAAGAAAAAAACAATGCCTATCGGCTCAACATATATAATCAGAACTGGGATTGCGATAGTAATAAACGCTATTATGGCTTGCCTGTTCGTCCCGTATGTCCATAGCTTCGAAACATAAAGGGAAGATAGAACTATTAAATCCTAAACTAATAAAATCAAAATATAACATAACCAACCATTACAATCATCATGACACCACGTACAATTATTTTTATCGTATTAGTATGTATAGCATTGTTAATACTTGTAGCTTTCTTTTTAAGAGTTACGAAGAAATTATACTTCAAGCATGTTCAGCCTTTACTTAGTGCTGGCATCTTGTCACACCTTGCCTATATGTTTGCCCACGGCTTCTTTGTCTGTCTTGTATTCTGCATGGCTTTGGCTGCTTCAATTTATTTTTTCCCACATACAGAAAAGGAGATAGCCAACAAGTATATAAAAATTGGTGTGTCTTCTGAAGTCGGGAAGCTTCGGTCTTTTAATATGATGCTATCCCAACCTTGGGAAATCGAAGGGAAGAACATTGATTCGTTAAACCGTGATTTTTCTCTTATGTTCAATGTGGAAACGCCTATACCTGACTCTGTGAAATTTGAAGTAGATGTCAGATCAAATTTTGATACATCCTTCAAGCTTGACAAATCTTTGGCTTCGAACATAGACATAGATACAATAGGTGAGGAAATAACAAAATTTAATGTGAAATTTACGAACAAAGATTCCTCTTCGCATCCCTGCTTTTCAATTAAAAGTAATGCCAGTATCTTTGATGATAAAGATCATCCGTATGTCAACTTTTATTTGTCTTTTGATAAGCCCTTTTCTTGTTTAAGTCGGGATTCGGTGGGCAATTTAATTGGAAATGATTCGCAATTGTATGTTTATCTTAACACAAAGGTAGATTCCTTAGGTTTTGGTGACATGAAATATGATGTTGTTTCAGTCAAACCCGAACCCGAAACAAACAATCCTTACGAATTCGGTTATTATACACCAGCTAAAGTGAAGGAAGTATTAGAAAAAGGAATCTACATCAGCACGGTGAATCGCGACTTGAAGGCGGAGATGGACAAGAAGACGACCCTCTACTCGGTGATGTGTGGTGCTGCTGTGTCCTTCTTGTTTACGGTCATTATCGTGCTTCTGACGAAGTGGCGCAACCTGAACCAGCGCGCTGGGCGCAAGGATCCCTATGACTGATACTCACAACATGTCTCTTTGTCATCTCCGTGATGTATATCCTGTGCTCCTCTGCCGAATAAAGATTGTCGCCCAATAGAACAGCAAGCTCATCTGCCTCATCATCTGAGAGTAGGTGAGCTTCTGTTTTCTGCTCTCTCCGTTTGCAGATTATCATCAATAGCGAAAGAAAATCGGCAAAAGATTTGGAGATGACGGGAAAATGCGCTATCTTTGTGCTGCTTGACCATTATGAAAAAGGATGAAATGATGAAGTTCTGCCGATACTATAAGGGGGAGGAGGAGAACCCTTTTAGGTCGAGCGATAGTCCGAAGTATGCTATGGCTTTCTGGCGCTTGGAGTGTGCATGGGTCAATGGATATCATCCAGAATATACCATGGCTCAGTTTAAGAAGTTTTGGCCGCTGTCGAAACCGATCTTTGCTACGGCGGGGAAGGGGTTGCCGAAGAGCCTTAAGGATTCTATTGCCTCGGATATCATCTGCGGCGTTAATCTTATGGCTGAGCTTAACCCCATCGAGGTGCTGTGCGCTTATTTCGGACTGCCCTATGAGGATCCTTCGATGGTGAAGGAGGTGGAAACCACGGCAGAACCGGAAAAGGAGCCTGTTCAAGAGGAGGACGAGGATTCTTTCTTGGATGAAGAATACAGGCGACGCAAGGAATTGCTTAAGTTTTGCCGTTATTACCACGAGGAGAATGAAAGCCCCTTCGACTTCGGCATTCAAGATACTTTCTGGGGCATCGAGAAACACTGGGTGGAACGTGTTTCAGAGGATACCGAGTATGAGCAATACCTGATTGACAGCCTTGCCCTGGACTTCCCCGACTATCTGAGCCACATAGTTGGTATCCCAAGAAGCCTAAAAGGCAACCTTCTGGAGCAGTACGAACACTGGTACAGCGGGACTGATGGCTTCGAGGATTGGCTCCGCGAGTATCTGCGAAATGATCCATCGAGGGACCTGAGGATTGTGTGATGGCACACAGATCACTCAGATGGACACAGATTATTCTCTCTTATTTGGGAAGACGAAGAATGGTCTAGTGGTAAAAGTGGGAGATATTTGTCGTTCGTTTGAGTTCGAAATATTTATTTAATGTTCCTTTTTTTGTTTTAGTTCTTTGATTGCAGCGGTTTCGAATGTGCCACCCATAAAGAAATAAACTATAAAGATTGTCGCCCAACAGAACAGCAAGCTCATCTGCCTCATCATTTGAGAGTAGGTGAGCTTCTGTTTCCTGGTCTTTCCGTTTGCCATGATGAGCACAGATTTGCGCTGTGCGTCAAGATTCATCTGGTTTGAGCGTCTGGACTCTATTCAATCGAATTCTGGCAATTGTATTTTCCATTTTGTTGAGTTTTGATGATTTAGATCTATTTTTATAACCAAATTATGGTTATATTTGAGGAATAGTGTCTATCTTTGTGACGAGAAATTTAAGTTGATTATGAATAAGTCGATGTATGATTCCTATATGAGAATGGAGATGGTGCCTGCTGGTGCCATCCTTGACCATATTGTTTCGAAGCAACAAAGGAGCAAGACTGAAATCGCTGCTCTTTCAGGACTTATTCCTCAGCGATTGAATGACCTTATCAAAGGGAACCGCAGATTTACGCCGCAGGTTTCCATTGCCATCGAAAAGGCACTTGGCATTGACCAGACGGGATTCTTCTATCTATTGCAATCGAACCATGATATCTATTTGGCGAAGAGGACTGAGATGGATAATAGAAGAACTCCGAATCTTCAGGTCCTGACCAAGACGACGTTTTGGGATGTTGATGTTTCGAAGATTGATTGGATCAGGGCTCGTCAATGGGCTTTGCGTCGTGTACTGGAATATGGCAATGCCGAGGAGATACGAGAACTGGATCGTTTTTATGGACATGAGGCACTGATGTCTGTCCTTAACAACCCAGCTGGCTTCCGACTCTATGACCAGGTCAAACTCAATTATGAAAGGGCTATGATATGAAGTTGCATTACGAATCTGTTTCTTCGTCGTTGCTTTCTTCTCTTCAGAAGATGTTGTCATCAGACGTGTTTTCTGACTTCAGATTAGTTGGCGGCACTGCTCTGAGCCTGCAGCGTGGGCATCGTAGATCGATAGACATTGATCTTTTTACCGATGTTGATTATGGGAATATGCCTTTGGATAAAATACGTGATTTCATCGAGAAGGCATTTCCTATGCATCAAGGTACGGAGAGTTTGGAAGACTCTGCCTTGGGATACCATTTGTGGGTAAGTGATGGTTATTCTCCTTTGATCAAAGTTGATCTTTTCTACACTGATCCTTTTATTTTTCAACCAATTTGTCAAGATGGAATAAGGATGGCTGATGAAAGAGAGATTGCAGCGATGAAACTATTGGCGATAGCTGGCCCTATCAAACGACAGAAGGATTATTGGGATGTCCATGAGTTGCTACAGGATTATACTTTTGAGGAATTGGTTCAATGGGGTCTTAAGCGCCATCCATATTCATTGACAGTAGAAGACATTATCGAAGGTTTTAAGCGCATTGATGACATCGAGGAATCATCCGAAGGTATTGATAGTATGAAATCGATGGACTTCTGGGAACTCAAGGTAATGGATTTGAAGCAGATGATTAAGGATTATATAAGAATAAATAAACTATAATCCTTATGCTGCATTTACAACACATTCGAATGTGACACGCGAAAAGAAATAAAGATTGATGCCCAATAGAACAGCAAGCTCAACTGCCTCATCATCTGAGAGCAGGCGAGCTTCTGTTTTCTGCTCTTTCCGTTTGCAGATTATCATCAATGACGCTCTCATTTCCCCTGCATTCAATCATCTTAAAATCGCTACCGCAGGAAAATGAGGGGAAATGTATGTTTGAACGAAAATAAAAAAGCTGTGCAGAAAATATTGTGTGTCCTGTTTATCTGACCTTTCTATTCTCTTCATAGTTCTTAGGTTACTTACTTATTGAAATTTTTTATGAATAACCACAGATTTTCAGCAAATATAACATAATTCTAAGAATTGACGGATGGAATACAGGCAGAGACGGATTTTACGAGCATAACTTTTGCCCCTACATGACTATCTATCAACTATTTTCGGAATTGGAGGGATAAGTTCGAATTAAATTGTTTTTCTTTACATTATCTTTTCACGTCTACTTCCGAAATAGGACAAAGCCGTTATTCTTTTTCTCGATTACTCCAAGTTCAATAAGCAGCTCGTACATAGTTGTTACCGATTCTCTCATTTCACAACCATTGTTTTTCTTCTTTTCATGAATTAATTGAGCACGTTCTGAAGCCAAAACAATCCGACTCTTATTACTCTTTGGATCATTGGCCATCAGTAAATCAAAGAAATCCTCTTCCACATTCTTGCTTTTGGAATCATATTCAGAAATAGAAGAATTATTTTGCTTATTGTATATCTTGATGAAGTCATTAATCTTCTGGATTTGAGCCGCAGAATGAGAAGCACCAATCATAGGAATTGCACTTCCGTTATGGTCATAGAAATGGAGTAAAAACCAATATTCTATACACATATTTGAGAATGCAACTCCAAAACTCTTTTTCTTGGCTAGCTTTATACCATCTTCAAAGTCTGGCCTTCCATCAGCGTCAAATACAAGCCATCTCTTATCGTATTTGTCCTTTTCGTCTTTAGGTAATGATTTCCAAGTTTTATCAGAATCATTCACGAAATCTACACAAGACGAGATTCCATGTCCACGCTTAGTCACCGGTATCACTTTACAATTAGCTTTTTTAAGAAGGTCAAAATAACTTTTTTCAGTATTTTTCCCTTCTACAAAAAGAATAAACTGGCGCTGAGATTTGATCTTGCCAGAAACTCTTTTGAACTTATTCTTTCTATCCTTGTGATTCATGACCAATTAAATCAAGAATATTGTCTAACTCTACATAAGGAACTCCCGTAAACTTGCCATCCAAATACATCTTCTCCATGCTTGTCCTGATATTACGCTGAAAGTGCGTAATGGGATAGACATTCGACTCTCCATAGCGATTCTTGTTCACAATATATATTTGGTCCTTACGGAATAGATACTTTTTGTCTTTATTGTTATCTTCATACCCAATGGGATAAGCAAGAAGTGAAGAGTTTTGTGTATTTACAATCAACTGAGCTCTGTTATTTGTCTGATAGAAAAGACTTATTATTGTAGAAACGATGAAAGGATGTAGCCCAGAGTCAATCTCATCTATCAGCAAAGTGTAACCCTCCTTTAGTGCCCGAAGTATCGACCAGCTCAAACGAAGAAGTCTGTTCGTGCCAAAGGACTCATCCACCTCCATCATAAACTGCCTTGTCCCCACCTTCTCATACAATTCATTGTATAATCTGTGAGTGGTACTGACACCATCATATACAGGCCCTTTAAGCGCATCCTCACCTATAATACTCTTCATCTTTTCTGGGATAGATTCGGGGCTGATCTCATGCATAGCAAAATCCTCAATGTTGAAATCAAAAGCCCGCATAAAATTAATAATCTCCTTTTTACTGTTCTCTTCCATCAGCGCTTCTATTGGAGCAACAAGTTCATTAGCTGATATAATCTTCATTTGCCCAAACCAATTGACAATCTCTTTAGATAGTGTATCGTTAAATGTTGCTAGAATAGTCAGCAAGGGAACATCCGCAGATACCATGCCGGCACCTACTACATTAGCATAAACTTTTGCATTGATGAAAGTTTTACCGATTTTCATTTTCAGCGAGCCATCCTCGTCAACAATTCTAGATAGTATGAGTGTCTCTCTCTCATTCTTCCTATAAAGCCACTCTTCAAGTATACCCTTTGCGTTCAGCTCAAGGCCATAACGGTACTGTATTTCATCAAGAATAAAAACGACCTCGAAGAAAGAGGATTTTTCAACCGATTTAGTGGAAAGCCTAAATGTATCATACTTATTCTTCCAAAAATCAAATACAGGAATTTTTTTAGCGTTTTGAGGAGGGCGCACTACACTCCTAAAAAAAGCCATCGCATCAAATAGCTTTGATTTGCCACTTGCATTAGCGCCATAAACAGCTGCTGTTTTCAGAACTGAATACTCAAAAGGTGTAGAAACAGAATACTCGTTATTAGCATCTGCTATCTCTGCCACAAGACTGATTGTATTCTCATCCTTGAAGCTTTTATAGTTTCCAAAAGAAAAGCTTACTAGCATAACATATTATTTTAGACGCCGCAAATATAAGTATTATTTTTCAAATTTGTTTGTTTTATTAACGTTTTTTACAAAAAAATGTAATAACTGCAATCTTGTTTGTAAAATATCCTCCAAATAGCAAGTCTTTTTACTTCATTTAGACAACCTTTTTCAATTTAATCACAGTATTTCTCCAAATTACTACAGGTCTTTACGACAACAATCCCTTTGCAATTAATTCGGCTTTTCTGAGACAATAGATTTCGTCCATCTTATTTGTGCAAAAGTACGCATAATTATCTCCCCCCCTCCAAATCCCTTAACTCTTTCCAGGATTTTCCAGGATTGTAGTTCCCTGAAAAAACTTGACTGGAATTAGACATTAACCCTACAAAGAGTTTACTACTTCTCGTCTTAACCCTGGTAGGTGTAATAAGTAACTTTGTACCGGCAAATTTTCGTAAAGTAAAACCGTCAGTTTTTCGTAAAGTAAAACCGACAACAGGGAATTTGCAAAAAAATAATCAGGACAAGATATAAAAAGGGAGATATTCTGATGGTAGCGGTTTAATGTGTCACCCATAACGGTTTCGAATTTGCCACCCATAAAGAAATAAAGATTGATGCCCAATAGAACAGCAAGCTCATCTGCCTCATCATCTGAGAGTAGGTGAGTTTCTGTTTTCTGGTCTTTCTGTTTGCCATGATGAACACAGATCTTTTGTTTAAATCGCACAAGGAGAATGCAAAAAAGTGAGATTTCATACATATTTCGCGAAAAAAATTGTGAGATTCTAAAATAATTCCTATATTTGCAGCTGAAATCGATACTAGGAAGTCAAAAAATCTGAGACATATGGAAGCAAATCGCCAGGTTTTCAAGCGCAAGATTTACGAAAAGATTCTGACATCTTGTTAATCCCAGCCTTTATGTCGATGTTTATTTAACGCAAATTGCCGTGAGTTTTTTAGGGCACAGATGCCGTGAATGAAAACAGATTAGAACTATGAAACTCTACATCGCCAGCAGCTGGAGGAACGAGTATTATCCCGACGTGGTGAAGGCGCTGCGTGAGGCGGGACATGAGGTGTATGACTTCAGGAATCCACCTTCGGGTGGTCACGGCTTCAGGTGGTCGGACATCGCGGAGGACTACATGGGGTGGACTCCGGAGGAGTACAAGAGGCAACTGAGGCATCCGAATGCGGAGGCACAGTTCAAGAATGACATCGAGGCGATGCGCAGCTGCGATGCCTGTGTGCTGGTTCTCCCATGCGGACGATCAGCTCACACCGAGGCGGGCTGGTTCGCTGGCGCGAGCAAGAAGGTCTTCGTCTATATCCCGACCAAGCAGGAGCCCGAACTGATGTACAAGCTCTTCGATGGCGTCTGCACCTCCTTGCCTGCTCTCCTTGCCGAGTTATCTCGGTAGCTTATCGGCTCTACATATAATCAGAATTTCTTCATTCCTTTAGAATTATTAGAGGCACACGGTAGGCATTGACTTGTTGTGCTCGGCCATCTGCAGCATTTCGGGGATTGCGAACATGGTAACTACGATTGATAGGAGTGGTGTTTGCAACCCATTTGCAAATTATTTCCCATACCTTTGCACGCTGAATGAAGATGGAGGCTTCATGACCGATATTTTCACATCGGTGTTTTTTGTAATGTTTATCAATACAGGTTATGTTTCAACGGCTTATCAGGTTTTCGATTGAGAACAAACTGTTGGTTGGAGTGATGGCGTGCATATTGGCAGTGTGGGGGATATGGTCGCTTTGTCACCTGCCATTTGATGCTACTCCCGACATCACCAACAACCAGGTGCAGGTCATCGTCACTTCGCAGTCGATGGGTGCCGAAGAGATGGAGCAGAATGTGACAACTCCCATCGAGATGGCACTTGCAAACATCCCTCGTGTGCTCGAACGTCGCAGTATAAGCCGCTGCGGGATGGCTGTCATCACCCTGGTGTTCGATGATGCTGCTGATAACTACTGGGCTCGCGAACTCGTGAACCAGCAGCTTGGCGCCGTTAAGGAGTCGCTCCCGGATAATATAGATGTGGAACTGGCCCCTATCTCCACGGGCCTTGGAGAAATCTATCAGTACAGTATCCATCTGGAAAAGGGCTATGAGGACAAATATACGCTAACCGAACTGCGCACCATTCAGGACTGGATAGTGCGCAAACAGCTTTCGGGTACGCCGGGTGTGGCAGAGGTGAGCGGATGGGGCGGTTTCGTTAAGCAATACGAGGTGGATATTGATGTCGATAGGCTGAATGCGATGGATATTACCATCCCGGAGCTTTATACTGCCCTCAACGAGAATAATGAGAACACGGGCGGTGGCTATATCGAACGCCATTCCAACCAGTATTATATTCGTGGACTTGGGCTTGTGAAGAGTCTTGGCGACATCGAGAAGATTGTCATCAAGACCAACAAGGGTGTGCCTGTGCTGGTGGGAGACGTGGCGCATGTGCATTTCGGCCATGCCACACGATATGGTGCAGTGTGCCGCAACGGAGAAGGCGAAGTCGTGGCAGGCATCACGCTGATGCTGAAGGGAGAGAATTTCCAAGAGGTAATAGCGCGGGTGAAATCACGGATAGCCGACATCCAGAAGACGCTGCCCGAGGGTGTGGTTATCGAGCCTTACATCGACCGAACGCAGCTGGTGGATAGGGTGACGCACACCATCGCACGCAATCTCATTGAGGGCGGATTGATCGTGATCTTCATCCTGGTGCTGTTCCTCGGTGACTACCGGGCGGGACTTGTGGTGGCCTCGGTCATTCCGCTTGCCATGCTCTTTGCTTTCGGCATGATGCGGCTGTTTGGGGTCAGCGGCAACCTGATGAGTCTGGGAGCCATCGACTTCGGTCTGATAGTGGATGGCGCGGTAATCATTGTGGAGGCGGTGGTGAGTGCCATCAGCACTGAACGAAACAAGTCGTTCGACGCCCTGGTATATGAGGCTTCGAGCCGCATACGCTCGTCGGCTGCCTATGGAGAGATCATCATCATGATTGTCTATCTCCCGCTGATGACGCTGGCTGGCATCGAGGGCAAGATGTTCCGCCCCATGGCGATGACCATCTTCTTTGCCATTCTCGGCGCATTCATCTTGTCGCTGACCTATGTGCCGATGATGAGCGCCCTGGTGCTGAAAGGGAGCGGGAATAACCGGCAGACCTTGGGCATTTCGACAAGGATAGTTGCCCGACTGCAGTCGTGGTACCTGCCGAAGGTCAGAAAATCACTGGCGCACAGCAAGGCGGTCATCCTCTCCATGATTGTATTGTTCCTTGCAGCGCTTGGACTGATGAGTACCTTGGGCGGAGAGTTTATCCCTTCGCTCGAAGAAGGGGACTTTGCGGCAGAGGTGAGTATGGCGCAAGGAACTTCCCTCACGCAGATGGTGGAGACCTGCACCAAGGCAGAGCAGATACTGAGAAGCAAATTCCCGGAAGTGAAGCAGGTCGTAACCCGTATCGGCTCGGCAGAGATACCCACCGACCCCATGCCCGTGGAACGTGCCGATATGCTGATTGCACTCCTTCCGAAGAGCGAATGGACTTCTGCCCGCTCGAAGGATGAACTGCAGGAGAAGATGGAAGAGGCGCTGGGCGTGATACCTGGTTTCGACGTGGAACTGACCCAACCTATCCAGATGCGCAACAATGAGCTGATCACGGGCATCCGCCAGGATGTGGCGGTCAAGATCTATGGTTCGGACACCGGCGTCCTCTCGGAACTTGCATATAAGGTGGCTGACCTTATCAGGAACGTGGAGGGCGTAGGCGAGCCATACGTCGAGAAGACGAACGGACTGCCGCAGCTTCAAGTCGAATACGACCGGCAGATGCTTGCCATGTATGGCATCTCCGTCCGTCAGGCCAACGAGGTGCTTCAAACGGCCTTCGCCGGCAAGATTGCGGGATATGTGCTGGAGGAAAACAAGCGGTTTGACATCGTTATCCGCATTGACAATGCCGAGCGCAACAACGTGGCTGCTTTCGAGAACCTCTATATCCCTGCGCCATCGGGTGTCAACATCCCGCTGCGTCACCTGGCTACCATCTCCTTCAAGGAGGCTCCTTCGCAGATATCCCATGAGGATGGCGAACGCAGCATATTCGTGGGATTCAACGTGAAGGGCAGGGACGTCCAGTCAACGGTGAATGATATCCAGGAGGTGCTGGACGGCAAACTGAAGATGCCCGTGGGTTATCATTACTCCTACGGGGGTGAATTCGAGAACCTGCAGAGTGCCACCCGCCGCCTCATGGTGGCGATTCCCGTCGCGCTGGCACTCATCATCCTCTTGCTGTTCGCCACGCTGAAGAATGTGCGCGAAACGCTGTTTGTGGCAAGTGCCATCCCGTTGTCGTGCATCGGCGGTATCGTTGCCCTTTGGCTTCGCGGAATGCCCATGAGCATCAGCGCAGGCATCGGCTTTATCGCCCTGTTCGGTGTCGCTGTACTCAACGGCATCGTGCTCGTCGGGGAGCTGAACCGTCGGGAACGGGAGGGGCAGACGGACATCGTGCAGCGCATCATGGATAGCTGCGCGCATCGCCTTCGTCCTGTAGTCATGACCGCTCTTGTGGCATCGTTCGGCTTCCTTCCGATGGCAATATCCACTGGTGATGGTGCCGAAGTGCAGCGCCCGCTGGCTACCGTCGTGATCGGAGGCCTTCTGACCGCCACCATCCTGACGCTCTTTGTCATTCCCTCCATCTACTACCAATGTAAAAGATAATTACCCGATATGAAATCCACCATCCTACTGGCCTGTTTGTTCTCGATGCCGCTCATGACGGCGGCACAGTCGTTGACGGAGTGTATTGCCTTCGCCAAGCAGCACAGCCTTCGGATCAAGGCGGCTGACCTGCAGCAGCAGCGTGCCCAGCGGAACGAGGGCAGCTACTTCGAACTTGACAAGACGGAGTTGACGTTGTCGCAGGACCCCACGTCGGGCGGCAGTCCTGACAATGCGCTCACGCTGTCGCAGAACATTGATTTCCCCACCGTCTATACGAACCGCAGGATGCTTCTGAAGGCAGCGACAGCCGTGGAGACCGCCCGAACAAGGCTCACCGAGAACGAGCTTGTGAAGGAGGTGTCGGAGGTCTATACGGGTCTGCTGCTGCATCGGCATGAAGCCGAACTCTACAAGCGGAATGACAGCATCCTGGCTGAGTTTGTGCGCACGGCAAAGATCCGATTCGCCAATGGTGAGACCAACCGGCTGGAGGTGATGAATGCGGAGCAGTTGTACGCTGAAAACCAGCTTCGGCTGCAATCCGCGCTCAACGATGTGCAGGCTCAGTCGGATATGCTCCAGGCCATCATGAATGCCGACTTTGCCGTCACGCCCACCGATCACTATATTCCCTCATCGCTGCAGGGCGAGGACTTGCCCGGGCAAGGGTACGCTTACGCCATAACGCCTCAGGGGGAACTGCTCAATGCGGAGCGTCATCTTGCAGAACGCGAACTGCGGCTGACACGCCAGGGATATATGCCAAGCTTCAATGTGGGCATGCGTCATCAGTGCGTGATTCCCGGCCTTAATCCCTACGATGTGGACCGCTCCAGATTTGACGGAGGCAACTGGATGGGATTCGAGTTCGGTGTGGCTTTTCCCCTGTTCTTCGGTTCGCAGAAAGCCAGGACCGCTGTGGCAAGATTCGATGTCGAGGTGGCCAATGCCAGGCTCGAAGAGGAGGCCAACAGGGCAGAGGTAGGATATAGGGCGGCCTATGCCAAGATGGTCAATGCCTTCAACAGCTGTCAGCAGTGGATGAATCATTCTGTCCCTAATGCGCAGGAGATCCGCCGCCTGTCGCTTGTCGAATACCAGGCTGGGGAGATCACCTACGTGGAACATATCCAGAACCTTAATGCTGCCCTCGAAACAGAACTGTCGGCGGCACAGGCAATGGACGAATTGAACAAAGCAATCATCAACATCAATTTTATTACAGGAAAATGAAATACGCTGAAGGACATATTTCGGGCGCAAGCGGCATCTGTGCGTTTCTTGTCGTGGGAATGGCGCTGCTTGCAGGATGCGGCGTCACACATCCTGCCGAAGAAGCGGATGAGGAGGATTCGGCAAACGCTGAACGCATTGTAGAGCTTACGGAGGAGCAGATCAGCACCGTAGGCATCAGGATAGGCAAGGTGGAGAGCCGACAGATGTCGGGAACCATTCAGGCGAGCGGCACCTTGAAGCTGTCGCCGCAGAACAGGGCAGAGATAACCTCGCTCGTAAATGGTCTGGCTAAGAAGATACTCGTGAAGGAGGGCGACGTGGTTCGGGCAGGACAGACGGTGGCCCTCGTCGAAAATACCGAGATCGTTGCGATGCAGAAGGAGTATCTTGTGGCATCGCGCGAGTTAGCCCTTGCGCAGCAGGCTTACCAGCGTCAGGAAAACATTCATGCACAAGGGGCTGGCATTGAGAAGAATCTGCAGCAGACGAAAGCGGAGCTTGAGATAGCTCAGGCAAACGAACAGGGCCTCAGCCTCCAGCTTCGACAGATAGGCATAGATGCAGCGCAGGTGGCAGCAGGCAGATTCTCCAATTCCGCTCCCATCAAATCACCGATTTCAGGTGTAGTGGGTGAGATACTGATTAGTACGGGCTCGTTTCTCGACAGCGAAACGGCGCTTATGAACGTCTATGACAATTCGGCGATTCATGCCGACTTGAACGTGTTTGAGTCGGAGATCTCCAATATCAGGATTGGCCAGAAGGTCGATCTGCAGCTGTTCGACAGGCAGCGTACACCCCTGATTGGAGAAGTGTCTTTCATAACGGCATCGCTTGACAGAGAATCGAAGTCTGCCTCCGTTCATGTCGAAATCCTGAATGACAAGGGAGGCAGACTTCTTCCAAATATGTTTGTGTCGGCTTCTATCCATTGCGAGCAGACGGAGTGCCCGGCGGTTCCTGACGAGGCAATCGTAATGGATGCCAATCGCCACTTTGTGTTTGTTTCACTTGGGGATGGAAAATTTCAGCAGACCGAGGTCGTTGCCGGCATTTCCCAGCAGGGTTATACCCAGATAACCTTTGTCAATCCCCCAGGAACCGATCCTTCTGTCGTTACCGCGAGGGCTGTCTATCTCGAATCCATGATAGCTGACCATGGCGAAGAGGAATAGAAGCACGATCGGATGCCTGACTGAGGCAGGGCGGCCAGCGCCCCTTTAGTGCTTCGTTGGTTTTTCGTCGTTGGAACTCAGTTGTTCCACGAGGCGGGTACCGATAAACAGTGCTGCCGAAAAGAGGACCTCGACGAGGATGAATATAACGGTTGTCATTGCAGTTGGATTTTAATTGTTAGTACTTGGCGGCTGCCGTTGCCTGTCGGACAGCCTTTTCTCGTTTTCTCGCTGCAAAGATAGGGAGCCTGCGGGAATAGGGCAAGGTTTCTCTCTGATTTTTGCTAAGGATGATGCGACACACTGCCAAAAGGGCGACAAAATGGGGGAGGCCCTCTCAAATTTGTCGCCTCGACAGTGAAAAGATGCCGAAACGGACGCTGCCAATCTAATCCATTTTTCCTTTGCAGCGTCCATTTCGAGGAATCGAAAACAAAAGCGGATAATAACAAAGGGGTCGCTTCGCTCAAAATTATAGAAAAATTAAATCAAAAAATTATAA
>CAJOLH010000078.1 GCA_905235375.1 uncultured Bacteroidales bacterium | reverse complement strand
GGCGACATACGAGATGCAGCCGATGGCCTTGGGCAGCCATGGGCGATACTGCATAATATGGGTCTGCTGGGTACGGAAGATGCTGACGGGGCGATAGGGCTCCTTTCCGTTCGAATGGAGGTAGGGATCGTGCTCCGTGCCGTCGTAGTGGAAACGGAAGGCGCGGCGCATGTCCTGTAACGTGATCTTGTGCTTGGCTTCGGCAAAGACGGGGAAGGTGTTGCGGGTGACATCCTGCACCATGTCGGGTGTGAACAGCTGCTGCAGTCCCCACACGCGCGGATAGTTATAAGTAGTGTCGAGCTTCTCGTCACGCTGATAGGCCTCGTGGAAGTCGAACTTGCTCAGGCCGTCCCACAGCCCGTTCTCCTTGGCGAACTCCAATAACTTGGGAGCAGCCATGAAGTTATCTTTGTCGTTAGGGTCATAGTCGCGGAAACGGCTCTGGTTGCCCGTCACGAAGTATTTGTCCTTGGGGATACGACAAGCCAGCCAAAGGTGACCGCAGCAGTTTTCGACGTACCACGTCTCGTTCTCGTCAATGAAGCCGATGCCGAAGCCTTCGGCCGACCCGTAGTGTTCGATGAGCGAACCCAGTCGGGCCACACCTTCGCGCGCTGTGTGGATATAGGGTAAAACGATGTTGAAGGTGCAGTTCTCTGCCAGCCCGTCGCTGACGTAGGGGTCTTTGGCCAAAGCCCGCTCGCTGCTGAAGATGGTCTCGGTGGAACTCATGCCGACACCTGCCGAATTGTAGCCGCAACTGCCCCATTCACCAGGGAACTGCGTGTCGGGCATCGCCGTATAGCCCAGCGCCTTGGCGGGCAACGGGCAACGGAACGGGCTGTCGGCTGCCACAAATTCCTCGGGGCCGAAGTCGGTCGGCTCATGCACCTCGAAGTTGATTGATGTCATGGCGGTGAAGTCACTCGACCGGGCGAGCATTCTGCTGCCGTCGGCGCTCTGCTCCTCGCCTACGATGATGGTTGTGCACTCGGAAGTAAGCTTGTGCTCTCGTGTTACATTCTCTTTTTTCATAGCTGTTGGATTTTTTCTACGGACTTTTAAAGGTCGCGAAGCGCCCCCTGATTTATTGATAAATTCCTAATTTCCGCTCTTGCGGAATTTAAATAATAACGTATTCATTCAAGGAATATTGCCCAATTTGGCAGAAAAGAGAAAATTTTTGTGATAAATGGTCCGATTTCCAAAAAAAATCATTATCTTTGCCGCGCACATTTCGGACTATCGTCCGCTAACTTCCAATAAGTACAGAATATTTGCTAATGAAGACCCCATTCCGCTCTTCAGCTTTTCACATCCTGCCCGTTCTGTTTTGCCTGCTGGCAGTTGTTACCACTCCAATAGCCCAAGCTCAGGATCATCACGAACGTCGCGAAGTGAAACGCATTGCTGCCCGCAAGGGCGGCAAGTCCATCACCCTGACCCTTATTGACCACGGCGACCACGAGCCCCTCATCATGGCCAACTGCCAGCTGAAGCCGTTGGGTGCCTACGCTGCTACCGGCCTCGACGGTGTGGCTGCTTTCGAGAACATCCCCAACGGCGAGTGGACCCTTGAGGTGACCTACGTGGGCTATGAGACGCTTACCCGCACCATCGTCGTAGCCGGCGAGGATGTGCAGCTCACCCTCGGCATGAAACCCCAGACACTCGCCCTGCGCGACGTGGAGGTGGTGGCAAAGCAGAGCGCGGCAGGCGAAGCGACAGCCTCCGTCATCGGGCGTCAGGCCATCGACCACCTGCAGGCATTCAGTCTCGATGACATCATGCAGCTCGTCCCCGGTGCCGACATGAAGGTCACCGACCTTACCTCACAGTCGAACGTCCAGATCCGCACCCTTGTCAACGACAACACCAACGCCTTTGGTGCAAGCATCGTCATGGACGGCGTGCCCATGTCGAACAACGGTGCAATGACACAGGGCGGCTTCAGCAGCACGGCTTTTGTCGGCACTGACACCCGACAGATCAGCGCCGACGACATCGAGTCGGTCGAAGTGGTGCGCGGCATTCCTTCGGCCGAATACGGTGACCTCACCAGCGGCCTCGTCGTGGTTCACTCCAAGGTGGGCGTCACGCCCTGGCAGCTCAAGGCGAAAATCAATCCTTCGGGACAGAACTATTCGGTAGGCAAAGGCTTCCACACAGGCAGCTGGGGAACCGTCAACTTCAACCTCGACTACGCCCAGGCTTGGGGTGACCCGCGCCAGAAGACCAGGTCGTTCGACCGCTATTCAGGCTCAATAGGTTGGAGCATCGACCCATCGCGCCGTTTCAACATGACCACGAAGGTGCGTTTCAACCTTGGCAAAGACTGGAACGGCAACGACCCCGATGCCATCGACGACGGCACCTACAGCAGCGCCAAGAACCAGACACTTTCGCTGACCCACAATGGCAAGTGGTCGCTGGGCAAGCCATTCTCGCGCTCGCTCACCTACACCATCGGCTTGAGCCTTAACCGCATGAAGTCGCGCCAAAGTGCCATCGTGCCCAATCCTTCGGGGCTCCTCCCCATCCTCACCTCTCGCGAAACGGGTTACTTCGCCGTACCTTGGATGACTTCCTCGTATGCAGCAAGCGGTGGCACCACAAGCACCCCGGGCAACATCTTCCTGAAAGTGGGCAACGACTTCTTCATCAAGGCGGGTCCCACAAGGCAGCGCTTCAAGTTAGGCGCAGACTACCATTATGACTGGAACAACGGCATTGGCTACTACAACGATGACGAACGACAGCCCTTGCGTCCCAACAGCAGCGGCCGCCCGCGATCGTTCAAGGAAATCCCGGGTGTTCACCAGTTCAATGCCTTTGTCGAGGACAACTTCACGTGGCAGATCAACCAGGTGAACAAGCTGAAGGTGCAGGCCGGCCTGCGTTTCACCAGCTTCCAGATGTTCAAGGACGAAGCCACCTACGCCCTCTCTCCCCGCATCAACTCATCGTTCACCATTGCCCCCTGGCTCGACCTGCGCGCAGGCTTTGGCCTCAACGCCAAGACACCTGGCATGGACTACCTCTATCCCGACAAGAAATACACCGACCGCGTGACAGCCAACTACCTGCCGCAGGACAATCCTGCCGGCCAGCTCCTCGTCTATCACACCAACGTCTATGAAGTGGCACGCACCGAAGGTCTCAAGAATGCCACCAACTACAAGACAGAAGTCGGCCTGGACATCAAGCTGCCCGGCGAACGCAGGATGAGCATCCTCGCCTACTACGACAAGACTCCCACCGGCTTCAGCGCTGCCACCGAATACACCACCTACACGGCAAACTTCTACGACACATCGGCAGGTTTGACACCCGTCAGCGGTGCCGCCACCCTTATCGACTACAACCAGCCCGCTCGCATCGACACCGTCTTTGCCACCACGGGCAAGGTGGGCAACCACAGCGTTTCGGTCAACAAGGGCATAGAACTCGATTGGGACCTCGGCAAGATCCAGCCGCTGCAGACCAGCGTCTATCTGACAGGAGCATACATGGAATCAAAGCGTTGGTCGAAGGACATGAATGCGACCAATCCCACCGGCTATCCCGCTTCCTATGCACAGGCCAACACCGTGCCCTTCAAGATTGTCTATCCTTCGGAGATGAACAGCTCCACCTATCGCAAGTTCAGCACCATGCTGCGGATAGTCACCCATATCCCCGCGCTTAAGATGGTGGCATCGTTCTCCGGTCAGGCTATCTTCTACAACTACACCCACAGCGAGGTGCCCGCCATGGATCCCATCGGCTGGATCGACACCGACCTCTCCTATCACGAGATTACGCCTGCCATGCTGGCTGACGAAGGCTATACCATCCGTGGCGTCTCGCTCCAGCAGCAACGCCGCAAGGGCACCGAAAACGAGCCCACCAAGTCGCCCGTCACCTGGCTCGTATCGGGCCGCCTCACCAAAGAACTTGGTCGAATAGGTGGCTTCTCGTTCTATGCCAACAACCTGCTCTACCACGAGCCCTGGAAATCCACGTCCCGCTCCAACACGCTCACGCAGCAGAACGCAGGATCCTTCAGCTTCGGCGTCGAACTCTACTTTAATCTATAATATCTAGAAAGTCTAGATTATCTAGAGCATCTAGACAGTCTAGAAAACCCCAAATAACTATGAAATCATTCCTGACCACCTCCCTGGTCTTCATAACCGCCCTTGGCCTCTCCAGTTGCCTATCGAGCGACGACCAAACGCAGCCCATCACCGTCTATGTCAACGTCGAGAATCCATCGGGTCTCACGGGAGTGACAGGCGGGCAGACCGTCACGCTCATCAGCAGCACAGGCTACAACTATACAGCAACCTCCGATGCCGACGGCTTGGCAACCTTTACCAACGTCATCCCCGACATCTACAACGTCAGCGCCTCCTGGAGTATCACCTCCGATCAATACATGGAGGCCACAGGCGAAACGGTGCAGCATGGCACCTACGTCCTTTCGGGCGCCTTGGCCAACCAGGTACTCACCCTCGATGCCACACGCCTTTCGCTCAGCACCAACTGTGCGCGCAAGCAGTCGGTGCTCATCAGCAAGGTCTATTATGCGGGCTGCAAGGACAACAACAACAAGAACTACCTCGCCGGACGCTTCGTTGAACTCTACAACAATGGCGACGAGGCCATCGATGTGGCGGGCATGTACCTCTGCCTGATGGAAAGCAACTCCACACCCGCCTACATCATTGCCACACAAAGCGACTACATCTACATTAAGCAGGTCTTCCAGTTCCCCGACGAAGGGCATCATGTCCTCCAGCCCGGCGAATACATCCTCGTCACCAACAGCGCCGTCAATCACACTGAAAATGCTTCGGCTGACTTCGATGAGCGCAATGCCGACTTCGAGTGCAAATCGAATGCGAGCAATGCTCCTGCCAACAACCCTGCCACACCTGCCATGAAGCTAATATGGACGGCCTACAACACCATCCCCAACATGAACCTTGTGCAAGGAGGCCCCTGCGGCATAGCCCTTGTCGAAACAGACGAAGACCCTGCCCAGTGGGAGCCCGTCTATGCCGACGGCAAGTCTTCGGGTGTCCAGCAACTAAAGGCTCCTGCTAAATTCGTGGTCGATGGCGTAGATATCCTGAGATACCGCTCCGATGGCACAGTCGATGTCAGCACCAAACGATTCTACGACTACATCGATGCAGGCTACACCCACATCAATGCCGTCAACGGCTACAACGGCGAAGTGGTCTATCGCATCCTCGAATCACGCACCGACGACGGACGCGCCCTGCTCAAGGACACCAACTACAGCCTCGATGACTGGGCTTGCACCACTGACATCAACATCGGCGAATACAAATAACATCTTTCCCCAAAATAGTCCCGTATGTTGCTATGGCAACACCCATCACCTCATAATCTCATGAACCATCATACCCCCATAATCAGCCTTTTGCATCCCCAATCCCTCACCTTAAGCAGAGGAATCAAAGGTGGTCTCCTCCTCCTGCTTGCCTCTGTCCATGTCACGGCACAGGCGCAAGGAGTCTCGACTTCGAAAGGCTCTTATCTCTACCAGGATGCCCAAGAGGTTTGGCGCAACACCAACAATGCAGCAGGCCTCGGACTGGACTCGCTCACCAACCGTGGAGTCACCTATTTCGAACTGTCGCAGCTCAATACCGATCATCACCTCGTACAGAACGGCGACAAGCAGAACACCATCCATTTCCTCTCGGAGCGCTACCAGCACATCGGCAAGCACCTTGTAGGCTTCGGTCGCTTCGAGTTCAATACGGGCCGCGACTTTGGCCGCGCCTGGTGCGATATGCTTCGCACCGAACACAGCAATCCTTATTTCTCAGGCAGCGATAAACCCGGCAAGTACGAACGCCAGCTCATCGACCTCACCGCCCAGCTCTCCACCGTGCAGATTGGGCCGATGACCTACGGTTTTCGTCTCGACTACAAGGTGGGCGACTACTCCCGCCTGAAGGATCCCCGTTCGCGTGTCATGATGGCCGAGTATCGTGTTGCTCCCTCCATCACCTATACCCTGGGGCAGCATAGTCTTGGTCTCGTCGCCCACTACCAGCACTATAAGGAGAAGCTGACGGGTCTCACCACCGTGCAGACCGATGCCACGTTGATGTATTACCAGGCCACCGGCCTTGAGCACGTCATTGGCACCGTGGGCGGATACAATGCCTTCAGTCGCGAATTTGTAAACCATGAGTTCGGCATCGAATTCGACTACAACTTCCAGACAGAAGCCTTCCAGAGCCTCAATGCCTTCGGCTTCGAACATGCCCGCGAAAACATGTACGAACAGTACAAGGCCGAGCCCGGTGCCTGGCGAAACCAAGAGTGGCGATTTGCATCGCAAAACCGCATCTCTCGCGGCGCGAAGCTGCATCAGCTTGACCTCACCCTGAAATATCTGCCTGCCCTGGGCGACGAATATCGCCAGCAGAAAGTCATTGAGCTCAACCCCGAAACCGGTGCATCGACCACCTACTACCAGACGCTCATCACCTACAAGAACCGCTACGAGCTTTACGAATATCAGGCCGACTTCCACTATCGCCTGTTGTGGCTCGACGGTGCCAAGACGAAGGCATACGCCGGCGTCCGTGCTACCTATCAGTACGACAAGGAGCAGTACAACCTGCCCGTTTCGTTCAGGAAGATTGGCCATCTCGACACCATGCTCGAAGGTGGCGGTGCTCTCTTTAGCAAAGGCGACCGTTCGTTTTGGGCCGAAGCCAAAGCCGGGTATCACGTCTCCACAAAGTCCGAACTCTGCCTCAACGACGCCACCGGCATCTATGCCACCAGTGTGCTCCTCCCTGACATGGACTACTATGGAGCCAACTACTACCAAGGCCAGCTCGAACTGACCTATCTGATGCCCGTGACGTTCAAGGGCTACCGCAACATCTGGTATGCCAAGATCGGAGGCTCCTACCTCAAGACAGACAATCACACCGACGGCTATTACGCCGCCGCCTCAATCGGAATTTACTATTAGGTCTTAACGGCCTCACGGTATTACGGAATTCCGGCATCTCGTTATTACGAAATAACGAAAACCATAAACTTAATTCCTCCTCCATGCGCCGCGCCCTCCTTTTTTTCTTCCTGTTGCAAGCTCTCCTTGCCCAGGCCCAACCGCTGACCGAAGTGCCCAAAGACCTTTTGGGCCGTGACTTCGTGGTGGCTGCTCGGGTCGAAAAGGTCAGTCGTGACTGGTGGATGGGCAAGAAACACATCTGCCCTGGAGTGCGCATGTACGATCCACAGCTTGTCCGCTTCTCGGTGCGCGAGGACAGCCTGGTCATCACCACCCTCGACGAGAAGTTCAAACCCGAACCAACCATCCTTCCCATCGCCTCGAAGCAAGGTGACAGCTATCTCGTTGACCTCGCTCCTTTCTTCCTCCAGATCCAAAAGGGGCTCGACATTCTTTCGGGCAAAAGCCAACCCGGCACCCTCACCGAAAGCAAAATCGACATGATGCGCGGCGACATCCGTCACCTCGAAGTCCGCATCGAACACACCTATTCAAACACCAGCCACCCTCAGAACCCCTATTCTATCTCCATCCGCAAATCCCTGCTCCTCCTTTCCGAGCCCCCCATGCAGCGTCGTCCTGCCGACTCGCGCCTCAGTTACAAGGATAACGATCATCCCTACATCAACCGATTCCGTCTCAACGAGGGCACCAATATCCTTTTCCACATCGACGACACCTTCCCAAAGCTCTGGCAGGAGGCCATCCGACAGGGCATCGAGGACTGGAACATTGCCTTCCAGACCATCGGGCACCCCAGCCTCCTAAAGGCCGTCACCTTTAGCGAAAGCGGCAATGACTTCGACCCCTTTGACATCACCAGCAACACCTTCTTCCACATCGAGAGCCAACAGGCCAATGCCGAAGGGCGTCATTGGATTGACCCCCGCACAGGCGAGATTCTGCAAGCCGACGTACTTTTCTACTCGAATGTCGTCTCAAAGCTCAAGTCGTGGCTCTTCCTGCAGACGGCTGCCTATAATCCAGTCGTACGTACTGAAATCGGCGACAGCCTGGTGTTCCACCTCATCCGCTATGCTGCGGCACATGAGATTGGGCATTGCCTGGGTCTCGAACACAACTTCCTCGCTTCGCATTCCTATCGCACTGAAGATCTGCGCGACCCCGCTTTCTGCGAAGCCTTCGGCACCACTGCCAGCATCATGGATTACGCCCGCTTCAACTACGTGGCACAGCCAGGCGACGGTGTAACATACGTCTTCCCGCCCATCCTCGGTCCCTACGACATTTATGCCATTCAAGCAGGCTACTCCGACTTCCCCGACGATGCCGCCTACCGTGCATTCATCGACAGCCATCAGTCCGATCCATACTGCCTCTATCGCAAAGCCAGCCGCAGCGCTGTGCCTAACGACCCCGATGTGCAGGCCTCAGACCTCGGCAACGATGTTCTTGCATCCACACGCTACGGCATAGCCAACCTGCAATACATCATCGCTCATATCCACGAATGGAGTCTCCCTGATGCGTCCCACGAGAATCTTCTTCGCCCTGCCGACCCCTTCGAAGGCAAGCCTGCCTCTCGCCTCGGCCTCCAACGCTACTACTTCGACCTGCTGGGACATCTCCTTCCCCTTCGCGATGAACCCGAAGTACGCTCCTTCCTCAACCTCCAGCTCAGCCAGGGTTACCTTTTCCTCAAACATCCCGTCACCGACACCGAACTGGAAAGGATGCGGGAGGAGTTCGTTGATCGGATTAATAAGAAATAGTTTTTTTTATAGCTGAAATAGCTATTATAGCTAATATAGATTTATAGCTAAAATAGCTAGAATAGTTAATATAGCTGATATAGTCTCTATAATCAATATAGCCAACGACTTGAATCAATGAAAAAAGCCTTATCGGTCACACTCTGTTTGCTCATCCTCGCCACTACCCTCTCGGCGCAAGTATCTTCCGGTATGTGGTTCCCTCATCAGGCCATATCTGATGAGGTCTATCAGCTGCTCTGCAAGGACGGCATCAAATTGAGCCGCGAGCAGATCTATAGCGCCAACGGAGCCTGCCTTTCCACCGCCATCCTCTCGCTCAGTCAGGATGGTGGCCTTGCCTCACCCTTTGCCACCGCATCGTTCATCTCCGAAGAAGGTCTCATCATCACGAACTACCACTGCGTGAGCCGTTACATCAAGGACATCTCCACCGAAGAGAACGACTATGTGAAGTACGGCTGCTGGGCCGAGAGTCGCGAACAGGAAGCACCGCTTCGCAACCTGCAGGTCAACCAGCTGCTTTCGTGCGACGACATCACCGCCCAACTTGCCGAAGGGCTCGATGGGCTGTCGGCACAAGTGAGGTCCGACTCGTTGGCCGAAAGGGCTGCCCGCATCGCGAAGGCTGCCAAAAACACAGGCAACGAAGGCACACGCGTATATGCCATGATGGGCGGTCAGCAATATGTCATGGCGCACTATAAGATCTTCCACGATGTGCGCATCGTGGCCAGTCCGCCTGCTGCACTTGCCTTGGAAAGCGACGAAACCAACTGGCAATGGCCACGCTATGCCGGCGATTTCGCCATCCTTCGCGTCTATGCCAACAAGGCAGGACTCTCCACCACCTACAAGCCTACCAACACCCCCTATCACCCCACTTCCTACCTAAAGATTGCCAAGAAAGCGCCCCGAAAAGGAGACTTCATCATGGTGGCTGGCTTCCCTTCGCAGACACGCAAGCACATCCCCTGGTTTGCCATCGATAAAATTGTGAACAACGACACCCGCTTCCGCATGGAGGTGTCCAAGGCAAAGATAGACTACCTGAAAGCTTGCCAGGCGAAAGCAACAGGTGAAAAACGTTCGGCCTACGGAGTGCGCATCAGCAGCATCAACAACACCTACACCCGTGCTCGCGGCGAAATCAACGGCACGCGGAAAGGCAACCTCGTCCAATTGCGCAAGCAGGAGGACGTAGCCCTGCAGACTTGGATCAACGCTTCTCCCAAGCGTCAAAAGGAATATGGTGCTACACTCATCGACGATATGCACGAAAACTACCGTCAGCTCACCCGCTACAACCATGCCGAAGAAGTCTTCAGCCAAGTAGTAAGCAGCGGAGCGACCATCCTTCCATTCGCTGGTAAGTTCGAGAAGCTTCTCAACATCGACCGTGCGCATCGTCAAAACCGCGACAAGGCCATGCAGAACGAAATGAAGGAAATACGCCGCATTGCCGACGACTTCTTCCGCCAGTTCGACCGCGACGAGGACTGCGGCATGATGAAGACCCTTCTTCCTTATTATATTAAGGAGATGGACCCCGAGTATCTCGAAGACATCTTCCGTCAGCCCTACGACATGGACCGCCTCTATGCTCAGTCGCTGCTCACCGATTCTGCCAAGGTCAGCGCCTTCCTCAATAGTGCCATCGACCAAGGCACCGAAGCCCTGCAGCGCGACACACTCTACAACCTCTGCCTCGCTTTCTACCGTAACCGCGTGGCACGCATCACCAAGGACAAGACACCTTACGCTCGTCGACAGTCCGAACTCTACAGCACCTATATGCGCGCCTACAGCGAGATGCTGCACGACGAGGTCAAGGAGTACGATGCCAACAAGACCATGCGCCTCGCTCCTGGCAAGGTGAAGGACTTCAGCCGCAAGAAGGGCATACCCGTGCATTGTTGTCTGCTCGCCAATGCCGAAACAGCGTCAGGCAACTCCGGCAGTCCCGTCGTCAATGCGCGAGGCGAGCTCATCGGCCTCAACTTCGACCGCCAGGAAGCTGGACTCTCCTCCATCTATCGTAAGGATCCCACTGCCATGCGCAACATCATGGTCGATATCCAATACGTGCTCTGGATACTCCGCAACAAATCACATTCGCAATATGTGCTCAACGAACTGGAATGACAATCTTCCCGGCCTCTTGGAATTACGAAATTCCGAAAAAATAAAAACAAAAAACTAAAACCTAAAAATATATGAAAGTCTTTACCCCAAAATTCCTCGCAGCAGCCACACTAATCGCTACCTGCCAATTCACCTTTGCCGAAACCCTCACCGTCACCATCACTGAGCCAGGCACCCTTGCCAGCTACATCGATGCCACCGCCAAGACCTCCACTACCTCACTCAAGGTGAATGGTCCACTCAATGGAGCCGACATCCTTTTCCTGCGCCAGATGATGACAGCAGGCCTCACGTCGAGCGAGACCTACGAAGGCGTGCTCTCTGAACTTGACCTTTCCGATGCCACCATCGTAGCCAGCGATGACCACTACTACGAAGGCAGCAGGGTGAGCTATTCCACTGCCGACAACGAAGTGGGCGACTATATGTTCAACAAATGCGTTACCCTCACCAGCATCAAACTGCCGCGCACTGCCACGCGCATCGGCCAGCAAGCCTTCCTCCGCCTTGAGAACCTCACCTCCGTCGAACTGCCCGAAGCGCTTGTCACCATCGACAAGAGCGCCTTTGCCTACGATAGCGGCCTCATCGAAATGAACTTTCCCGCCAGCCTCGACAGTCTGATGACCTATGCCTTCCAAAGCGCCTTTAACCTGAAGACCATCCGTTTTGCCGAAGGCGCAACATTGCGCTACGTGGGCGATAACGTCTTCAGCTACTGCACTTCCCTCCAGGAGGCTCCACTCCCAGCCACCGTCGAAGTGATAGGTGCCAGCGCCTTCAGCACCGATACCACCCTCACCAGCTTCACCTTCCCCGCATCATTGAAGGAAGTGGGCAATAATGCCCTCCAAGGCTGCTCCCACATCACGCAAGTCTCCGAGATTCCCGCAGGAGTCACCAGCATTGGCTTCGGTCTTTTCCAAAACGTACCGCTGTCCGAAATCAAGGTGAACAAGAACAATCCAAACTATGTGGTCGAGGACAATGTGCTCTTCAATGCCAACAAGACCATACTGATGTATGTGCCCATGCTTTGCGGAAAGACTTCCTACCACGTACCAGCTTCAGTGACCGAAATCCATAACTTCGCCTTCTACAAAGTATCCTCCCTCAAGGAACTCATCCTCAACGAAGGGCTTACTACCATCCAGAATACCGCCTTCTCGCAGACTGGACTTGAGACGCTCGTCATCCCCAGCACCGTTACCGCCATCAGTTCCTATATGCTCGAAGGCTGTGCCTCGCTCACCGGTGTAACCATCCTTGGCACCATCAGCGACGTTCCCGCCAATGCATTCCGCGAATCGGCCAACATGACGCGCATCGCTTTCGCCCAGACCACGCCACCCACTTTCGTCCGAAACACGTTCTATGGCAATCCAGAGACCATCTACGTCTATGTGCCCAGCGAATCCATCTCTGCCTACGAAAGCGCAATGGCTGTAGCCAATCGTTCCTCCTACATTTTCTGCGACATCAACACCAGCAGCATCCAGCTGCCAAAAGATGAAGTCCAAAAGGAGACAAACATCCGATACGACCTCTCCGGCCGTCCCATCCAAGGCGACAACCAAGGTCTTTTTATCGAAAATGGCCGTACCTTCATCAATAAATAAGTCGAAAAGAACGATGTAAGGCCAAGCCCAATACGAAATCCTCTTTAAATTATTGGGGAACTATATACCTGTTGACACTAAGATTATTTTGGCAATGATATACAATTTGGCACCAGCGAGATAAAAAAATGAGCAGTTGATTTTAGGCTGCTCA
>CAJOLH010000077.1 GCA_905235375.1 uncultured Bacteroidales bacterium | reverse complement strand
CACGGAAGACACCGAGGACACTGAAAATTAGCGGTTCCCAATGGAGGCCTGAGTGCGTTTCTGCGTCGCACTCAGGACGGAAGACACTGATGCTTGACGTTACAAAAATAATTCATGTGAATTCATGATAATTCGTGTTAAGAAAAAGACGCATATAATTATCGTTAATTTTGGTTATATACTTATTAAGATCCTTTCGAACCTTTCGAACCTTTCAAACCTTCGAACCTTTCGAACCTTTCAAACCTTTCAAACCTTTCAAACTTTACTTCTTCAGCCACTTGTCAAGCCAGTTGAAGTACACGCGCTGCCAAAGCACTGCATTCTGCGGATGGAGTACCCAGTGGCTTTCGTTGGGGAAGTATAGGAACTCGGCAGGGATGCCACGCATACGGGCAAGGTTGAAGGCTTGCATACCTTGCGTCACGGGTATGCGGTAGTCATGTTCGTTGTGGATTACGAGGATTGGGGTGTCCCATTTCGTGATTGACTTGTGTGGCGAATCGGTGTAGCAGGCATTCACGCCACCATTGCCGCGTTTCGGCGTATGGCAAAGACCTTCCTGCAAGCCGGTTTGTCCGAAGTAGGATCCGCCGTAATCCCAATCTGCAAACCACATTTCTTCGGTCTCTCCGTACATCGACTCGCAGTTGAAGATGCCGCAATGGGCAATAAAGCACTTGAAGCGCTTCTGGTGATGACCTGCCAGCCAATAGACAGAATATCCACCGAATGAAGCGCCTACAGCTCCGAGCCGGTCAGCATCGCACCACGATTCCGTCTTAACTATATTGTCGATGGCAGTGAAATAGTCGCGCATACATTGCCCTGCAAAATCGCCTGCAATCTGCTCGTTGAACTTCTGTCCGAACCCTGGTACACCATGGCGATTGGGCAGCACGATGGCATATCCATTGGCCTGCATGATGGCGATGTTCCAACGTGTGCTCCAGAACTGGCTCACTGCACTCTCAGGGCCACCTTGGCAATAGAGTAGGGTTGGAACTTTCAGTTTCGGGTCTTTTGCAATGGCCTCGTCAAAGCCGGCAGGATAAGCAATCCATACGAGCATCGTGTCGCCATTGGTACACTTCATCCAGCGTTTCTCGATGCGTCCCATGTCGCCAAGTTGTGCAAGAAGGGCATCGTTCTCATGGGTAAGCTGTGTGGCAACACCATCCTTCAGCAGGAAGATCTCGTTGGGCTGATGCCAGTCATGACGCAGTGTCAGCAGTTTGTCACCCACGTAAGCCACAGCCCCGAAGTCATGGTCCGAATTGTCGCTGATACGACTCACTTCACCCTCCAGCGTAACATTGAACACCTGTGCTGTGCCATAACTATAGCTTACGAAGGTCAAAGTCTTTCCTTCGGGAGCCCAGACGTATGCCTCGCAGTTGTTGTCGTAGTTGGCCGTGAGGTCCTTGAACTTACCCACATAGTCGTTCACCGTGCTCCATTCCCCCTCATTGCCCATCGGGAAACCTTCAAGGTTCATGACCATGAGAGCGTTCTTGTCGCTCTCGTAGCCATTGCGAGCCATGGCTTGGAATGCGAGCATTTTGCCATCGGGTGAGAAGGTGGGACAGGTGTCGTAGCCATGATCACCGGGATGCAGGTCGAACGTCTGACCAGTGACGATGTCGTAAAGGTAAAGTGAAGAGCGGGTTGAGAATGCGTATTTTGTGCCCACTTCCTTGCGTGTGGCATAGACAATCTGCGTTCCCTCGGGATTCCATGCAAAGCTCTCGATACCACCGAATGGTCGCATTGGACATTCGTAGGGCTCACCTTCCATGATGTCAATCATTGCCTCCTTGTGCAAACCATTCTCGTCGAAAGGTGCGATGAAGGGATGTGGGCAGTTGTTCACGAAATCATCCCAATGACGATAGTTCATGTCATCCCACAGTCGTCCTGTTGTCTTGTCCAATCCTTCAAACAATGTCGAGTCGATGCGTGGGATGTCGAGCGGAAGAATCACGAGCACCTGATCCTGATTGGGGCTGAGCAGGAAGCCCTCTATGTCCTTGTCAAGGTCAGATATTTGCTTGCGGGATGTACCATCGGCATTCATCTGCCACATCTGCATCGACCCGCTTTCGCTGCTCATGAAGTAGATTTTCGAGCCATCCTTGCTCCACACAGCATTCTGTTCCGACTTGGCGGTGTGGGTAATCTGTACGGGTTCGGCATCCTCCTTGGTTACGTCGAGTATGAAGAGTTCGCGGTTCGACTTGTCCTCCTTCACGCTGGTGTAGCCTACGCCGTAAAGCACCTTGGTGCCATCGGGCGAAGCCTGCAGTTCACTGATCTTGCCAAGCTCCTGCAGGAGTTCAGGAGTCATCCGATTTGCTACAATCTCAGTCCTGCCGACGATGGGCGTGTTGTCCGACTGAGTTTCTTTGTTCGTGGTGCACGAAGCTGCCAATGCAATGGTCGCAGCTGTTGTCATGATGAAAAGATTTTGCTTGTTCATATTTTATAAAATTAGAATCGAGTGATTAGGGTCTTAATCGAATCTATTTGAATTGTTCGATGATTTCGAGTATTTCTTTGCCGAAAGCCGCAGCAGAGCGTTTACCAATGCCCGGTATTGCGAACAGTTCCTTCATGTTTGCTGGCGTATTGTTGACAAGCGCAATCAGCGTCAGGTTGTGCATGATGGTGTAGGGTGGCAATTTAAGCATGGATGCTTTTTGGTTGCGCCAGTCGCGAAGTGCATTGTAGAGTTGGGGATTCTGGATGTCATCGCTGGCTGCTACCTTGACTTTCTCGGGATTCTTCTCCTTTTTTGCCTTGGGAGCCTTCTTCTTCGAAGTCTTGGGGGCATCGGCATTCATCGAAGCCAGCGCCTTGGCATTCCAATAGACATCGAGGCTGAAACCTCCAAGGCAATTCGTAAAGATTTGTATCTTCAGGCCGTAATCGTCCTGCAGCAACTCGTATTCTCTGCTGATCTGTTCCTCGGTCGCCTTGTTGTCGATGTCAGGCAGTCCTTCGTCCATCAGGTCCTGCATCAGTTCAATCGTGCGGTTCAGAAACCATGCAAACCCTTTGTTCAGACGCTCCTGCAAAGGTTTGTTGTCGTCAAAGTTCTCGGTGAGTGAGATCATCTGGTGAATCACGCCTTGGAAGATTTGTCCCACTTGCAGCGGACTTTCCTTCTTCTGCGCATCGCTCACGCCTTCCATCTCGTCACGTATCGACTTCAGTTTGCTGACGTAGTGGGGATAAGGCTTCGAAAGATGTTCTTCGGCCAGTCGAACCAGATAATTGAGCCGTGTCAGCATCTGTTTGAAGTCGAAGATGCTGGAAAGTATATCCTCCACGCATTGCCTGCGGTCGTCGATCAGTTGCTTGGCGGTAGGCTGGTTGTTCTCGACAAATTGGTTGAATGCCATCACCTGGGGGTCAACGGCAATGGCGCTCGATGGTATCTGCCTGCTCAGCACCATTCCTTCGAGCGTACGGCATCGCGACAAGGCAACATACACTTGTCCGGGGCTGAATGCGCGGTCAGCCTGAATGATGGCGTGGTCGAATGTCAACCCTTGGCTCTTGTGTATGGTGATGGCCCAAGCAGTCTTGAGTGGTATCTGCTGGAAGGTGCCGACTACTTCTTCGGTGATTGTTCCCGTTTTCGGGTTGGACGAATATTTCGTGTTGGTCCACTCCTGCTTCGTCACCTCAATCACCCTTGTGCCTTTGTCGTCATCATCGGCATTGGGGTCCATCGTGTCGGGTCCACATTCTACAAATACGCGTTCGGCATCGCACTTCACCACACGTCCTATCTTTCCATTGTAATATTGATGGTTCGGGTCGTTCTTGCAGAACATCACCTGTGCTCCTGTCTTCAGCGTCAGTTCTATGTCGGTAGGATAGGATATTTCCGGAAACTCGCCCTTGATTGCTGCTTTATAGAGAATAGGCTGCGTGGGCAACTGCATCATGCGCATTGTGTTGATGTCAGCTGCTTGGTAGTTGTGGGTGGTCAATGTGATGTATCCCTCTTCGTCCTTTGGGTGGAAATTCGGGATGACACGAGCATTGAGAGTTGCTAATCCTTCGCGAGTCAACCTGTTGTCACGCACCTGGTTGAGCAGATTCACGAAGTGCTGGTCGGCTTGCCGGAAGACCTGTTTCAATTCGATGGTGGTGTAGTTGGTCATCCGCAGCGCCTGGCTTCCGAAGAAGTAGGGCGATGTGTAGCCGTTCTCCTGCAGAATCTGCCATTCGTCTTCCTTCGCCACAGGGGCAAGTTGCTGTAGGTCGCCGATCATCAGCAACTGTACGCCACCGAAAGGTGCATATCGGTTCTGATAGCGTCTCAGCACTTCGTCGATAGCATCCAGCAGGTCGCAGCGTACCATTGAGATTTCGTCGATGACGAGCAGGTCGAGCGTTCGGAGTATGTTGATCTTGTTTTTCGAATAGGAGTATCTCGATTTCTTTTCGCGTCCGCCTATATCCTTCCCGGGGAGGTAAAGGCCTGGAGCGAGCTGAAAGAATGAGTGGATGGTTACACCTCCTGCATTGATTGCAGCTACACCTGTTGGTGCCAGGATGATCATGCGTTTTCTGGTCATCGTCTGCAGTCGTCGCAGAAACGTGGTCTTCCCCGTTCCTGCCTTGCCTGTGAGGAAGATGTTGCGGTGGGTGTATTGGGCGTAGTTGTACGCCATTTCAAGTTCCTGGTTCAACATTTCAACAACTGTTTCAGATTCCCATCAGGTCGCGATAGATGTCGAGTGTAGCGCCAATCTGTTCCTTGTTGGCTGTGTAGTTCAGGGCGGGATCACCCACGTTGCGCATCAGCGTGAAGTTGATCTCTTCGCCCTCGTTCTTCTTGTCGTGCGTCATGAGTTCGTAGAGGGCAGGATAGTCGTCGCAAGTGATGCGAAGAGGGCCATAGTTCTCCTTCACAAAGTTCGCAATGTCGTAAAGTGTTTGCGAAGGGAATCCCACCTGCTGATGGCTCATGACAAGTTCGCAGACCAGTCCCCATGCGATGGCATATCCATGCAGCACAGGATGGCCTTGTCGCATACACCAAGTCTCGAACGCGTGGCCGAAAGTGTGACCCAGGTTGAGAGCTTTGCGTAGCCCCTTTTCGTACGGATCTTGCCGCACCACTTGCTGCTTGACCTTGACGCTGGTTTCAAGGAGGGGGAGGAGTGTCTCGGTGTCCCAGTGTTCGATGTCGTAGTTGAGCAGGTCGTTGAGGTGCTGCTTGTCGCTCAGCAGTCCGTGCTTCAGCATTTCAGCATAGCCGGAGAGCAGATTCACATGGTCGAGTGTCTCAAAGAACTTGGTCGAGATCAGCACTGCATCTGCTGGCGCAAAGGCTCCCACCTCATTTTTCAGCGAACCTAAGTTCACTCCCGTCTTGCCGCCCACTGCCGCATCTACGGCACCCAGTAGGGTAGTGGCAACATTGATGAAACGTATGCCCCGTTTGAAGGTAGCTGCAGCAAATCCGCCAAGGTCGGTCACCATGCCGCCTCCTACATTGATGAGGAGGGAATGACGTGTGGCATGACGGTCGGAAAGGGCCTGCCATACTTCGGTCAGCGACTCGATGGTCTTTGCCTGGTCGCTATGTTCGATGTAGATGGTTTCGATCTTCTGCATCGGATGAGCCAAGTCATATTCGTTCATGAACGATGTGATGACAGGCAGGCAATAGTGCAGCGTCTCTGTATCGAAGAGGATAAAGAGGCGGTCGTGCAGTATCTTTGTAGTGAACTCCTTAAGAGCTTCACATATATCGTTTGTAAAAAGAACTTGTTGTTCCATAATTAAATATATAAAGGATATTAAGTGATGTTTTGGATATTAAGGGATATTTGGGGACGATAGTATCGATTATCGAGAATGGTACCCTAAAAACATTGTTTCCTTTCGGTCAAGTCCTTGCCCCAAGAAACATACGTCCCTTAAAATCCCCAAAAATCCCTTATAATCCCTAAAAATCCCCAAGAATCCCTAAGATTCCCTAAGATTCCCTAAGAATCTCTTGAAATACCTATTTCCTTTGCCTTTGCATCGAGGAATGCGAGGGCAGCTTCGCGTGTATTCTCACATTCCCCGTCGAGGATGGCATTCTTTTGCGCTTCGCGGAGGATACCCACTTCTTTCGAGGGTTGCAGATGGTAGCGCTCCATGATCTCGTTGCCGTCGATGGGCGGTGTCCAGTTGCGGTAGTCGTCTTTCTCCTGAATCTCCTGCATTTTCTGTCTGACTACCTTGAAGTTGTCAAGGAATCGTTTGACCTTTTCGGGAATTTTCGAGGTGATGTCGGCTTCGCAGAGCAGCATCAGGTCGTCGGTATCGTTGCCAGCTTCGAACATCACGCGTCGGATGGCGGAGTCGGTGATTCCCTCGTCAGCGAGATGGATGGGGCGCATGTGGAGTCCGACGAGTTTCTGCACATATTTCATTTCCGCACCGAGGGGCAGTTTCAGCCTTCGCATGATGGGCAGCACCATACGTTGCCCGATGAAGTCATGGTTGTGGAAAGTCCATCCTAACTTCTCGTCGTAAAGCTTGGCCTTGGCTTTGCCCAGGTCGTGGAAGATGGCAGCCCAATGCAGCCAAAGGTTCGGAGTCCTGTTTTGTTCGCGCTCCATGCGGCAAACGTTGTCGAGCACGGTGAGCGTGTGGAGGAAGTTGTCCTTGTGTCCGCGCCCCTCTCGGCTTTCGATACCTGCCAGGGCCGACAATTCGGGGAAGATGATCTGCAGGAGTCCGCATTTCTGCAAAAGCATCCAGCCTTTCGAGGGTTTCTCGCACATCTGTATCTTGTTCAGTTCCTCAATGATGCGTTCCCCGGAAATGATCTTGATGCGATCGCGGTTTCGGGCAATCGACTCGAACGTCTCGGGCAGTATCCGGAAGTCGAAACGACAGGCGAATCGGATGGTGCGAAGCATACGGAGCGGGTCATCGGAGAAGGTGACGTCGGGATCGAGCGGTGTGCGGCAGACCCCTTCCTTGAGGTCGTCCAAGCCATGAAAGGGGTCAATCAGTTCGCCGAAATGTTCCTTGTTGAGGCAAATGGCGAGGTCGTTGATGGTTAGGTCGCGCCGGTTCTGGTCGTCCTGCAATGTCCCGTCTTCCACCACAGGCTTGCGGCTGTCGCTGCGGTACGATTCCTTTCTGGCACCCACAAATTCCACGTCCATCATCTCCTTGATTTCTCCCGTCTTGAAGTCCTTTTCAGTATGCTTCAGCTGTGCCGTGCCGAAGTTGCGGAACGTGCTCAGGTGTGTATGCTTGCCCAGTCGCTTTTTCAGACGTTCTGCCAGCTCGATGCCACTGCCCACAGTCACGCAGTCGATGTCCTTCGAGTCAAGTCCCAGGAAAATATCGCGCACAAAGCCGCCGATCACGTAACATTCGCGTCCCAGGTTATCAGCCTCCTGACCGATTATCCTGAAGATGCTTATGCTTTTATGGTCGATGTCACGCACCCGATAGTCCTTCTTGTCGAGGTGCGCAATCAAAGTTTCGTGTGTTTGTTCAATAAACATTTCTTTTGTTTCCTTGGTTTTAATTCTGTTCCGATGTCGATCGTTTCGAATAGCGTTCGTTGCCCATCGGGAGTCTCCTTAGTTGCCTTTCGTGTCGCCCGGATTCATGATCTCTGCCCAATCGTCGGCATCAAGCTCCTCAAGGTCCTCAAGGCTGAAGTCGAATTCATCGACATATTGCGGCGTGTTGAAGTCGTCGATGTCGCGCCGGTCTTTTTTCGTCGGTCGGCCCAGTCCCTTGGCGCGGTCACGGAAACCCGAGATGCGGTTCATCTCAAGCAGGTCGAGTTGTTCCTTGCGGGTCACGTTTTCCATGAAGTCGGGAACGAGTTTAGCTCCCATGCGGTTCTCGGCCAAAGCCAGCACCTTGAACGAATAGGTGATGGGCGGTTTCTTCACGTCAATCACTTCGCCCACCTTCACGTTGCGCGAGGGCTTCACCTTCTGGCCACCTATTGTTACGCGGCCCATCTTGATGGCATCCGAGGCAATGGTGCGTGTCTTGAAGATACGCACTGCCCACAGCCATTTGTCTATTCTTACTTCGTTATTTGCCATTGTAATGATTCATTGCGTTGGTGGCACCAGCCAAACAGAACTCCTCGATGAACTTGGTGGTTGTCTCCAGCCGTTCGCCCATCTTCTCTTCCTCTTCAGGAGGGAAATGCCCGAGCACCCAATCCACCTGTGCCCCTTTCGGGAAGTCGCCTCCTATGCCGAAACGCAGGCGTGCAAAATCTGCTCCTCCGCACTTGGCGATGATGTCCTTCAGTCCGTTGTGCCCTCCGTCTGAACCTTTGGTGCGCATCCTCAGTGTGCCGAAGGGTAGGGCGATGTCGTCGCAGACGATGAGCACATGGTCCAGCGTAATCTCTTCCTGTTGCATCCAGTAGCGCACGGCGTTTCCGCTCAGGTTCATGTAGGTACTGGGCTTCAGCAGCAGTAGTACCTGGTTCTTCACCCTGAATTCGCAGGTCGCTCCGTAGCGGTTCTCCTCGAATCTGGCATCATGCGCTGCAGCCAGGGCATTCACCACGCGAAATCCTATATTGTGGCGCGTGCCCCAATATTCTTCTCCGATGTTACCCAAGCCGACGATAAGATATTTCATTGATTTAGGATGTTAAGGGAAATCAAGGGATATTTGGGGATATTAAGGGACGTTACTTTCTCTTTGTCGAAAATGGGACCCAAGAAACATTGTTCCCTTTCGGTCACGTCCGAGAGAAACGTCCCTTAATATCCCTTAAATTCCCTAAGAATCCCTAAGCATCCCTTAGAATAAAATTAGAGAGTAAAAAGGGAGCGACTCCCTTTTTACTCCCCTCGATAGCTCTTCGAAGCCCTTGTGGGGAAAAGCTTACTTGTTGCGCGAAGCACGTGTAGCCTTAACGCTGGCCACGATGACGCTCTTTGCATTGAGGAGCTCGAGGTTCTCGAACTTCAGGTCGCCAACGCAAAGTGACTTGCCGAGATCGAGGTCGCTCACATCAACGATCAAACGATCGGGGATGTTCTTGTAGTTGCCCTTCACGGTCAGGGTGTTGACCTTCTTCACGAGCTTGCCACCGGCCTTCACACCAACGGCATGTCCTTCAACCTTCACTGGGATAGCCACTACGATGTCGTCATTCTCGTTGAACTTCTGGAAGTCCAAGTGATAAATTTCATCGTTCACAGGACCGAACTGAGCTTCCTTGAGGATAGCTTTCGATACGGTGCCGTCGATGTCGAGATTGATAGCATAGACATTCGAAGTGTAGAGGAGCTTGCGAAGATCCTCAACCTTTACGCTGAACGACTGTGCGCCCTCCTTCGAGATGAGGTTGCAGGGGATGATACCCTTGGCACGAAGCTGCTTGGCATACTTCTTGCCCGATTCGGCACGCTTGGTGCCTGCGAGTGTAAACTCTTTCATTGTTTTGTTTAAATTAAATTGTGTTACTCTTTTTGCCCTTCGAGCAAAATACCATCACACGAATCACGACGGGCGCTTTATATTAGAGTCTTGGCTCACGGACATCCCGCCTGATGCTGATGTTAAACTCAAAAGCGGCGCAAAGATAGACTTTTTCCCTTTCTTAACCAAATTTTTCTGCCCTTTTTCGGCAAAAATATATAAATTTGACAAAATTTTCAAAAAAATAGCAACTAAAATGAACAAGTTAACGATAAATCCTTTATCTTTGCACCGCTTATAATAATATAAGGTATTGTATTTTTATATATTTGAAAATGACAGAACAAATCGATTGGAGCAGTCTCGGGTTTGGTTACCGCAAGGCTCCGTACAATGTGCGATGCACCTATAGCAATGGTGCTTGGGGAGAACTCCGTGTTAGCGAGAGTGAGGAAGTCACAATGCACATGGCCGCCACTGTGCTGCACTATGGTCAGGCAGGCTTCGAAGGTCTGAAGGCTTTTCGTGGCAAGGATGGTCGGATTCGTGTGTTCCGCATGAACGAGAATGCCAAGCGTCTGCAGAACACGTGTCACACCATTCTGATGCAACCTCTTCCTGACGGACTCTTCGAAGAGGCCGTCCTCAAGGTCGTGAAGCTCAACAGCCACCTCGTCCCACCTTACGAGACAGGATGCTCCCTCTATATTCGCCCTGTGCTTTTCGGTACTGGTCCGCAGATTGGCGTTTCGCCCTCCGATGAGTATGAGTTCATCATCTTCGTTATGCCCGTAGGCCCTTATTTCAAGGATGGCTTCAAGGCTACTCCCTGCTGCATTATGCGCGGCTTCGACCGTGCAGCACCTCTCGGTACGGGCCGCGTGAAGGTGGGCGGCAACTATGCAGCCAGTCTCGTTTCGGGCGCTCTTGCCCATGAGAAGGGTTACAGTGCTGTCATCTACCTCGATGCCCGCAGCAAGAAGTTCATCGACGAGTGTGGCCCAGCCAACTTCTTCGGCATCGACGGCAATACCTACATCACACCCGAATCCGAATCCATCCTGCCATCCATTACCAACATGTCCATTCAGCAGGTGGCTCGTGATATGGGGCTGAAGGTCGAAATCCGTCCTATGCCCGTCGAGGAGCTTGCCTTCCTTGACGAAGCTGCCATGTGCGGTACGGCTGCCGTCATCGCGCCCATCTACCGCATTGACGACCTCGACGAGGACAAGACCTACAACATCCTTCCCAGCACCGTACCTGGTCCCGTCTGCACCAAGCTCTACAACACCCTGCGAGGCATTCAGTATGGCGACCTTGAAGATACTCACGGATGGGTTACTGTTGTAGATGAGTAAAGGATATGCTCAATTTCGACTTGACCCAAATCAAAGCGTTGGTTTTCGATGTCGATGGCGTTTTGTCAGCCAGCACAATCGCCATGGACGATGAAGGCCAACCTTTGCGCACTTTGAATGTCAAGGATGGTTACGCCATCCAACTCGCCGTTAAGCGCGGTTTGGTAGTCGCCATCATCTCTGGAGGTCATAGTCCCAACATCCGCAAGCGCTACGAATATTTGGGCGTCAAATACATCTTCATGCATTCGAGCTACAAGATACACGACCTCGAAAACTTAACCCGTCAAACCGACATTCCACTCGAACAGATGCTCTATATGGGTGACGACATCCCCGATTATGAGGTGATGCAAAGCGTAGGATTCCCTGTCTGCCCTGCCGATGCAGCACCCGAAATAAAATCCATCTCTCGTTACGTCAGCCCCTTTGCGGGAGGGCAAGGTGCTGCACGCGACGTCATCGAACAGGTGCTTAAGGCGCAGGGTCAATGGATGTCGGATAAAATCGCATTCGGATGGTAGAAAAACTCCTTTTAGCCAGCAACAGCCCCCGCCGACGTCAGTTGCTCGCCGGCCTCGACATCCCTATGGAGGTGGTGCGTCTGAAAGATATCGACGAGACACATCCCTCGTCGCTCAGCGGCGGCGACATCCCGCTCCACATCGCGCGTCTCAAGATGCACGCTTACGACATGGACCTCCGTCCTGGCGAAGTGCTCATCACGGCTGACACCATCGTCTGGGTCGAAGGTCAGGAGCTGGGCAAGCCTGTCGATGCCGACGATGCACGTCGTATGCTCCATCTGCTCAGCGGGCGTACACACCAGGTTTATACTGCCGTGTGCCTTCGCAGTGCCATCGACCATTGCGAATTTGTATGCTGCACCGATGTCACCTTTGCCCCACTTTCCGACCAGCAGATCGACTACTACATCACCACTTATCGTCCCTTCGACAAGGCCGGTGCCTACGGCATACAGGAGTGGATAGGCTATGTGGGGTGTACGCGCCTCGAAGGATCCTATTTCAATGTGATGGGTTTGCCCGTACAGAAACTATATCAACATTTACAACTCCTAAAAGTATGAACACCAAACGTTATTCGCTTTTTGCTTTGGTAATTAGTCTCCTCGCCCTTTGTGCCTGCAATCGTGTAAAGCCTTACACCATCACGGGTACACTCGACTTGCCTGCACAGATCCCCTATGGTGACACGGTCATCGACATTCCTTCGTTCAACGACACCAGGGTCTATCTGCTCGACTTCGAGAATCAACTGCTCGACTCGGCGCTTATCACCGACAATACTTTCCATTTCGAAGGAACGGTTGATAGCCGCGAGCCCTACTTCGTGCAGTTCGTCAGCCAGCTTGGCAGCACATTGCTCGTCGTCGAACCTGGTGACATCGAAATCCTGATCAACCCCGACATTACCGTTTCGGGCACTCCTTCCAACGAGGCCATGTCCAACCTCGATGCCGAACTTGAGGACCTGAATGCACAGACCTACGAATACCTTGCCCAGCTCACCGACAGCATCCACGCCGCTGGCGAAGAAGTGTCCGACGACCTGCAGATGCAGATTGCCGAGCAGTTCCGTGCTGACATGAACCGCATCCTCGACTCCACCTACCAGGCCAATCGCAATAATCAGGCAGCTGCTTATGCTGTCATTATGCGGCACATCGATGTGCAGTCAGCCGATGAGTTCGAAGAAGCAATGGCTCAATACCCCAAGTCTATCCGCGAGAACGAACTCGTCCAGATCAACCTCCGCTCCCTCCGCCAGTACGAGCAGTCGCTTGAAGACGATTCCCTCATCTTCGACCCCTCGATACTCGGAGTAGATGAGTTGGGGCAGGAAACTTCTAAGTGACAGTCAAGCCTCAGTGTCTTTGTCTTCCGTCCTGAGTGCGACGCAGAAACGCACTCAGGCCTCCATTGGGAACCGCTAATTTTCAGTGTCCTCGGTGTCTTCCGTGTTCGATAAAAAAGAACGTTGGAGGTATCTACCACGGAACAATTATTTCAATCGCGGAACATTTTTTATCTACCACGGAACACACGAAAGACACGGAATCTTGTTCGTCCAAGCGAGACCAGTGGACAGCGCTGCACGGTCCACTGGAGCGGAGGACACTGAGGTCTGTCCGTTTCTTCTCTAAGGAGTATATTTCGCGTCAAGCATCAGTGTCTTCCGTCCTGAGTGCGACGCAGAAACGCACTCAGGCCTCCATTGGGAACCGCTAATTTTCAGTGTCCTCGGTGTCTTCCGTG
>CAJOLH010000076.1 GCA_905235375.1 uncultured Bacteroidales bacterium | reverse complement strand
CAGCCAGCTGATGTCACGTCCACGGAAAGCCTCGTCGAATTTCGAAAGGAATGTCAGGCATGCTTCGGCAGAGAAGTGATCCATCACGTCGCCCTCGCCTCCTGGACCGGCACGCTCCACGAGTTTGCCGTGGTCGCCAAGGAACAGTGCGGTAAGGATCCAATCGCTTTGAGACGAAGATTCGCCAGCCCCAATATTTGCAACAGCAGGAGCCACCCAGTCGAGAGTTCCATCGGGTTGTACCTGAGAAGTCAGGTCAATGACCTGTCCATCGGGGCCATTGGCGGTGAGGATGATGAGCGGCAGGTCTTTCTCGGCACGTATTTGCTCAAGCCCCCATTGTTGGAGTTGCGTATTCCGATAGAGCGGGAACTGCACTTCGCTGATGTCGGGGGCATTGTATCCCTTGATCATCGGTTCCTGACGGCAAACGACCTTATCCGTGAAACGCTCACCCGCCTTCACGTGCCACACACGCGGCACCTTCGCCTTGCACGCCAGATCGCCATTGATCCAAGGTCCTCCGAAAGGCCATCCCGAAGCATTTGCGAGGTCGATGCCGAGGTCTCGGCGTTTTGCCTCATCGAGCGTGTAACAAAAGAGATCGACCCACTGGGGAGAAAGGAACTCCTTGTAGCGTTCCTCTTCGCCCTGCACGCCATAGATGTCGGTCACTTCAAGACCACCAAGACCAGCTTCGGCATATTGCTGAAGGGCGGTGCGCACATCGGTCGTATCGTAGGCGGCACCCAGCCACCACCAGCGCGTCCAGGGTTTGGTCTGATTCGTCACTTCGGGCCACTGCATCCGGGGAGCCACCGTGTAGGTCATGTTCTGCTCCACAAGTCCGGACTTGAAGGCTGCACGATTGAGCGAAGTATCGGGCGAGGTGATTGTAAGATTGTTGAAGGTGAAGTCCGTCAGATCATACTCCTCGGGCATGGCAACGACATTGGTGAAACGATTGGCTTCGAGGGTACAGTTGCGGAAGGTGATATGGTCGGCATATGATCGCGGCATCTCGGTGCGTCCCTTCAGGTCGAAGAACTGACGCCATGAAGCCACACGAAGCACGTCGCGCGTGTAGCCGTTGACATTCTCGTAAGTGATATACTGGTAGTGCTGCGGTGTGTCGGGGCGCATCTTGAGCTGGAGCAGGTGGCTCGAACCATTGACAGTGCAATTACGCACCAGCAGGTTGCGGGCGCCGAGGCATTCGCTGCCGCAGGTGATACTGCTGTTCCACGAAGTCTCTTCCACGAGGATGTTCTCGCAAGGACCATTGGCTTCAAGTTCGGGTGCATCGGGATATTTGCCACCCTTCAGGCAGATGGCATCGTCGTTCACGGTGATGCTGCAACCCTTGATGAGCACGTTACAGGTGGCATCGAGGTCTATGCCGTCGGTGCTGGCCGAAGCGATGGGATGATTGGGACTGAAATAACGTACGTTCAGAATCTTGACGTGGTCGCACTTGTAGAAGTGGCTCGTCCAGAAGGGAGAATTCTGCAAGGTAACGCCTGAGATGGTGATGTTTTTGGAAAATTCAGCATAAAGGAGGCGCGGACGCTGCTCGTCCTTGTTCGTACACTTGGGGTTCCACTGGCGACGCAAGCGGAAGTTGCGCCAATAGGTCGAACCGTTGCCATCCACCGTGCCCTCGCCGCAGAGCGTAAAGCCATCGGTACTCTCCACGTTGATCAGGGCGGGGAAATACTTGCACCACTCGCCCTCGATACGCGTCATCTGGATGGGGAAGTCGTAGATGTCCTCACTGCCCAAGAGTACGGCTCCACGCGAAAGATAGAGGTTCACGCCCTGCCGAAAATGAAGCGCACCCGACTTGTATGTTCCTTCGGGCACCACAATCACACCTCCCCCATCGGCTGCTGCACGGTCGATAAGCCGCTGGATGGCCTCGGTCTGCACCTGATAGGGCGAACTGATGATGCCATAGTCGTCCAACCGATATACCGTGCCGAGTTCAGACAGCACAGGAGCCGTTGCATCGAGGAACCACGGTTCGATGACTGTCCCATCGGGGAAACGCTGCTGCGTGCCCTTCTTGGCTATCGTAACGGGAGCAGCAAGAAGAGAGCACGAAACAATAAGGACAAGCAAAGAGGAAAGTGTGCGTTGCATGGGTGGAAATATTTAGTGTGTGATGCCTTTCGGCGTTTTCTCACGTCCGAAGTCGAAGAGCTCAGACTCGGTGTGGCAGCTGTCGATGATTGCACTGAGCTCGGCGACGATGTCGGGATGCTCGGTGGCTACGTTGTGGTCCTCGTGGATATCACTCGCGAGGTCATAGAGTTCGAAGACGGGCTGATCGGTGCCTACTTGAAGGCGCACACCCTTCCATTGGCCGCGACGCACGGCCTGCTTGCCGTTCTGCTCGTGGAACTCCCAATAGAGGCTCTCGTGACTCTGCTGTCCCTCCTGCCCCAAGAGCGTCGGGACGAACGAGATGCCATCGGTCTGGAGCGGCTTCTCGTAACCTGCAAGCTCGGCGAAGGTGGGAAGCATATCCCAGAAGGCGATGACGTGGTCGCAGTCGGTGCCCGCCGCCTTGATGTGGTCTGGCCAGCGAATCAGGAAGGGCATGCGGATGCCGCCCTCGTAGAGGTCGCGCTTGATGCCGCGATAGGGGCCGTAGCTGTCGAAATAATCGGGGTTGGCGCCGCCCTCGCGATGCGGACCGTTGTCGGAGGTGAAGATGAGCACCGTATTGTCGGCGATGCCTAACGAATCGAGGAGCTGCATCACGTCGCCGACATAGCGATCGCAGCGTGTCACCATCGACGCGAACGATGCCAAGGGTCGAGCCGTGGCACCGTAGGCACCGCGATGGTTCGGGTCTTTGGGAGCGTAGGGCACCTCGTCGGCTTCGGGAATCAGGCGGCAGTACATATCATAGACGCTGTCATGCGGCAGAATCAGTTCGGCATGGGGCAGCGTATAGCTGAGGAAGGTGAAGAACGGCTGGTCGGCATGTTGGCGAATGAACTGCAGCGCCTGCTGATGGATGGTGTCGGCCGAATAGGTGACCTCACGCTGCTCGTAGTTCTGCGGGAGGTCGATGCGCGCTTCGTTGTTCCACAGGTGGTCGGGGTAATAGTCGTGGGCCAGCGTCTGGCAGTTGTAGCCGAAGAACTGGTCGAAGCCCACCTTCGTCGGATCGGACACCGAGCCGGGGAAGCCCAAGCCCCATTTGCCGAAGCATCCGGTGGCATAGCCCTGCTCCTTCAGCATCGTTGCCATGGTGAACGTGCCTTCGGGCATCGCCACCTGTCCTTCGGGATCCACACCCTTATTGCCACGCACGAAAGCATGGCCAGTATGCAGTCCGGTCATCAGCGAACAGCGCGAGGGAGCCGACACGGCAGTTCCGGCGTAAGCCTGCGTGAAGCGCAACCCTTGCTCCTGCAGTCGATTGAGGTTGGGGGTCTGGATCAGCTTCTGACCATAGGGCTGGATGTCGCCGATGCCGAGGTCGTCGGCCATGATGTAGATGATGTTGGGATGTGCAGGCGCGTCATTCTTGGGTTTCTGACTGCTGCAACTGGTGAGCGAAGCGACAGCGCCCATGAGGCAGCTGCCGGCGGAAAGGAGGTATTTCATTTCAGCAATCGATCATATCCAAGTGAACGCATACCTTGGGCCACGCTCTTGGCATTCTGTTGGGCACCAAGGAGGCTGGTGTGTGTGTGGTCGTGGTTGTAGTAGGCTTTAGTAGCCTCCTGGCCGATGCTGTCGAGATAGTCGGCAGTGAGGTTATGCACGTCGATGAAGGGCACGCCTGTGGCTTCGACCACTTCGCGATACCACCGTCCGTAGGTGTCGTTGCGTCGTTCGATCTTGCCACCAGGCCACTCGTTGCGCGGCGTGAGGCTGAGCAGAATGGGGATGGCGCCCTTCTCACGGGCATCCCCGATCATCTTCTTCAGGTACCATCCGAAGCTATAGACGGCTTCGTATTCGCCCGTGGCTTCGAGCTTGAAGACCTTGGTCGAATCGGTGCCCAGGGCTATCTCTCCGCGCGCCTTGCCCTTCTCGATGTCGCCCACGTCGTTATGGCCGAACTGCAGGAAGACGATGTCGCCCGGCTGCAGCGAGTTATAGACCTTCTCCCAGCGACGCTCGTTGAGGTAGGTGCGGCACGAACGGCCTGCCATGGCTTCGTTCCGGAAGATGACGGTGGCTGTGTCGAACACGGTGTAGGCCTGGCTGCCCCAACCCCACATTCCATTGGGATCGTTGTCGGAGTTCTTGCAGGTGGAGTCGCCACAGAGCCAAACGACGGTCTTGCCCGGGGTGCGGGCTACATCGACGTGGATAGGCGTTAGGTCCTTGAGATAATCCTTGAGCGGACAGTTGGCGCATTGCTGGATGGCAAGGGCGGCGCTGTAGGCATTGTTCTCGGCACCGAAGCGCGAAGTGTGGATCTTATCGATGTAGTAGAACATATACTCGGTCTTCCAGTGTCCGAACTTCTCCAGTCGCGAGGCACTGACACCTTCGAGGTCAATCCACGGCACATTCATCTCTTCGGCCACCGCCTTGCCCCACGGGGTGAAGGTGTTCCACTTGCGGGTGATGGTGGTCTCGTTGTCCCACGAATTGCGCGGCGTCAGCGAGGCGATGAGCGGATAAGCGCCCTTGGCACGCACGTCGTTGATGAACATTCGCATATACTGTCCGTAGCTATAGACGGTCTCCACACGTCCGTTCCAGTCCTTCGAGCGGCAATCGTGGAGCGTCACGGTGACGCAGGTGTCGGGGTCGATGCCAGCGATGCTGTTGCGTGCCGTCCAGGTATCGAGGAGACCGTTGTCGTTATGACCCAGTTCGATGAGCACATAGTCACCGGCCTGCACGCCCTTGAGCACATCGGGCCAAAGCTGGTTGTAGAACGTGCGGCTTGACGTGCCGCCGAGGGCATGGTTCTCGACGGTGATGCGCTCTTCGTCGAAATACTGATGGACGAAGGCACCCCAGCCCCATTGACCGTTGTTGCCATTGCCCTTGGTGCCGGTGCGCATCGTGCTGTTGCCGACGAGGAAAAGCACGGGATTCGAGCCCTTGCGCGAAGAGCCTGCGACGGGACGCGCATATTTCGAATTGGCATCCTCCGACGGCTTGTAGTTATCCACAGTCGTATCGTTGATGCCGTTGGCATCCTTAACCTGGGCGCCGCCTGCAAAGACAGCGGAGAGAAGGGCGAGGGTGATGAGGGTTCTTTTCATAAGTATGTAACCAAAATTAACGATAATTATATGCGTCTTTTTTCTTAACACGAATTATCATGAATTCACATGAATTTGAATGGTTTGAATGGTTTGAATGGTTTGAATGGTTTGAATGGTTGCTTGTCCTCAAACCCCTCAAACCCTTCGCTTCCCTCGGACGCGACCAACGGGAGCAACTCCACATTATGGTCGCTTCGCTCAAAATTATAAAAAAATCAAATCAAAAAATTATAAGAAAAACGAATCGAAATTGGTCACGGCTATTTTGGACCATCTTCTTTTTGATAATTTTAAAATTAATTTTCTTATAATTTTGAGCGAAGCGACCCCAAACAGTGTTAAAAGAAAATATGTATAGTTTGTTTATTAGTTTCCGTCAGGCTTTGTCATATCCACAAAGGGGCAGTTGTTCCAATGGAAGCTTTCAAAAGCATCGGGATGGGAGGGATTGAATTCGCTGAACTCCGGGAGGACAAAACTTCCGATGGGCATTTCGCTTTGTGCAAGCGCGGCAGCAACCATCCTGGCAATCTCGTAGGCTCCGTAAGGGTTGAAATGCGTATTGTCGGCAAGAGCCTTTTCCTGACCGGGCCATGTGCCGGCCGAATAATGCACAAAGGCACGTTTCGAGCCCTCCTCGCCCATCGCCTCGTAGAACCTGCCTGTCATCTGTTGCAGGTCGATGCAGAGCAGTCCTTCGCGCTCGGCAATGGCACGGATTGCTTCGGGATAGTCCTTATGGGTGTTCTGGTTCACACCGTCCTTGAAGCTGCGGCGCATCGTCGGCGTGCAGAGGATGAGGGTGGCTCCCTTCTGGCGGCACTGGTCAGAAATCAATTTCACCTGATGGCTGAAGGCGTAGTAGGCGCCGTTGCCGGGACGGTCGTCGGTCTTCTGGTCGTTGTGTCCGAACTCGAGCATCACGCAGTCCCCTTCGCGAAGAAGGCTCAGCACCTTTGCCCAGCGGTTCTGACCAATCAGGGTGGCTACGGCCAGTCCGCTCTCGGCATAATTGGCCACAGCGATGCCGTCATTCAAGAAACGCGGTATCATCTGTCCCCAGCTCGCCCATGGCTCGTTGCTCTGATCGACCACGGTGCTGTTGCCCAGCAGATAGAGGGTGGAGACCTGCTCGTCGCGCTCGATCGTGATGCTTTGGATGGCTGGGGCATCGCCATTCACTTCGAAAGTAAGCTTTCGGTCCCAATGCAATTTGCCGCCCTCACCGGGCTTCAGCCTCACCTTATCCACCTTTCCCTTGGCATCGGTGAAGAGCGAGTCGCGCTTGTTGACCACGAAGGTGCGCGTCACCAGTTCGCCTTTCCGGGTGGCGAGGTTTTCGACATAGAGGCGACGACTCTCGCAACGAATGGTCGTGGTGGCAGCACGACGCTTGCTGCCGATGGTGACGGTGACACGATAATTGCCGTCGGGCACATTCACGCTGAAGAAGAACGGATCGGTCGAGCGGCCATCCCACGAGGTATTCATGTCATAGCCGTAGCCCGTGGCATCGGTATAGACTGGGACTTTGGGGAAAACGACAGCTAAATCAGTATATTCCTCTGCCTGGAGCGAGAAGCAGCAAAGGAAAATGACGAGAAGCGAAAGAAAATGTTTCATTGGTTATAAGAATTGTGTGGGCAAAGATAATGAAAAACCCTGAGAAAAACAAAAACAGTACGAAAAAGTTGGTGATTTGTGATTATTTTATCCGAATTTTGTCTTTTCCTATCCCAAACAAAGCAAATATCTGACGATTCCGAGGGGAGCGCCGCTGATTACAGGTTCTAAATGCAGAAACTCGATTTCCCATCGCAGCATGTCCTTCAGGGCATCGATGCCAAGGTTACCAACTATAAAATCGCTGGCCAGAAGCTCAACGCAGCCAAGGTACTCTGCGTTGTAAACGGCAAACTCATTCTGGTGAAATAATCAACTTTCGACGACTATTTAGTCTCATACAACTTTCCCTCGGTACTAAAAACAGGTATCGAGGGATATTTTTTGTAGCAAGCACTCTGTCGGCCGTCAGAGTGTTATTTCCGAGCGGAGAGAGCACTCTGTCGGCCGTCAGAGTGTTATTTCCAAGCGAAGAAAGCATTCTGTCGGCCGTCAGAGTGTAATTTCCAAGAGAAGAGAGCACTCTGTCGGCCGTCAGAGTGTTATTTCCAAGCGAAGCAAGCATTCTGTCGGCCGTCAGAGTGTTATTTCCGAGCGGAGAAAGCATCTTGTCGGCCGTCAGAGTGTTATTTCCGAGCGAAGAGAGCACTCTGTCGCCCGTCAGAGTGTTTTTCCCAAGCGAAGAGAGCACTCTGTCGCCCGTCAGAGTGTTTTTCCCAAGCGAAGAAAGCACTCTGTCGCGCGTCAGAGTGTTATTTCCAAGCGAAGAGAGCACTCTGTCGGCCGTCAGAGTGTAATTTCCGAGCGGAGAAAGCACTCTGTCGGCCGTCAGAGTGCTTTTTCAAAAAAAAGACTGTGTGCCCCTTTTATATAGTGAGACTTTTATCTTTATTTTTTTCTTTTTCTTAAAATAGGAATCGGGAGCGCGTGCTACGCGTGTATGCGAGCAAGCGTGTGAGGCGCGCTTATGTGTATGCACGGGCCCGCGCTAAATCAGCCTATTGTTCGTTGCGAAAGATAGTGCCTCGGTGATGTTCTTGACTCCGAGTTTCTCGAAAAGACGACGCTTGTAGAACTTCACCGTATCGACCGACTTGAAGATACGATCGGCTATCCTCTCCATCTTCAGCCCCTGGGCTGAGAGGAGGAGAATGGCCTTTTCCTCTTCGCTAAGCTGCAGGCTCTCGCACTGATGCCATCTGTGGTCTGAAAGTGAATACTCCCAATAGACATTCGATTTACGTTTTCTCATGACAATCTGCCCAGCCTTTGGCTGCGACGAATAGGAAACCACACAGACCGCCAGCCATATTCTTCCACTCTTGTCAAGGACGAGCGGAGTCAGCTGGTGGTTGATGAGGCGCTTCTGCCTCTCGCTCAGCAGATGGAAGTCGTAAGAGATGCTGTAATCCAATCGCTCCTCCTTCGGTATCTCATTGAAGACGCGGAATCCTGCTGTATTGATCTCCATCAGCATATCGAGCTCTTCTGCCGGAACATGCTTCATATAGAATCCATATCCAGCCTCAATCACCTCCTCACGGGTGTGCCCGCACAGGAACAGCGGATTGTCCGAAACGTAGAGAAAACCCTGCTTGAGATAGTCAATCACATATACGCTCTGATAGATGGTTTGCGACAGCGCCTCAACCGTCCGCATCAACAGGTTTACCGAGCCATAATCCAAGCCTTCCGTATCGGTAACTGTATTCTCGGGTATGAAAAAGTGGGATACATTGACCTCCATAAAATCAGTTCTAAACTAAATAGATTTCGAATTTGCATGCAAAGATAGGTAATTTCACTTTTTGCAGCAACTTTTCTCCGATATATTGTGCAATATTTTCTCCCCTAAGCCATCAAATGCCATTCACAAATGCCATCCGACCGACCCGTAAACATAAATCTGAACCGCTTTCACTACACTTTTGTGTAATTCTTAATACCACAATCGCTGAATTACACAAAAGTGTAGTGTCGATTTTTGGAATTTCCTTTATCTTTGCAGTGGAAATAAACAAACATGGGTATTTCCAGTATAAATAGACTGATCAGTACGAACATTATACAAGCAGACCAGACTGACAAAAGGCGCGGAATTCGAAAAGCGATATGAGTAGGATAATTTTAAATAATTAACAAAATGAAAAATTTACTGACTTTGCTGTTGGGGACATGCCGACCTTTTGTATTCATGCAGATATTCGGATGGACATCGTTTGCTATCACATGCGCTTGCGTCGGATTATTCCATCTCAAAGGTTGCCAGAATATTTGTTGGCTTAACATATTGATCCCTTTCATTACTATCATCCTGTGTGTTATCTATAAGGCAATATCAAGCAAAGAGAAAGCGGCAAGACATGAGAGTATTAGAATTGCCGACAATGTTTGCAGCATTGAACTGGTAATTTTGTGCTTAGCTTCGCTATCTTCGCTTATTGCTTACATACTGCACTACCCGTTTAACTGGATATGCGTGAATATATGTATGCTGCTTATCCCTGGTTTTTGTACGGCAGTTGTTGGCCTCTTGAGCGAGAATAAGAAATTTCAGACTTGTAGTAAATTTGGATTGACACTGGCGATTATATCATTAACCATTATGGGTGATAACATCATGTCAATTTATATGGAATACTGCATCATGATATTATCTATTGTGAATCTCATTGTTCCAGGTTATTTTGGCTACAAAATTAATCTATTATAGATTATCATCTGATTCCAAAAACACTTTTGAGTAATTCTTCATTCACTTGAACAGAATTACTCAAAAGTTTGATTCTACGTAATTTTCGATATCAAAGTATTGATTCAACTAAAAAAATGGCACAAAACTATACGATCAGTCGATTGCAGACATCGGAACTGCATGAACTTATTCATTTCGTTGTTGAGCAGAATTATTCTCATCATTCGTCTCAAACTGACAAAGGCGCTATTGAAGAAGATACATTAAGTCTGGTCGATGAAGAGCGAATGATTTGCTGCAATGGCTCGCTGACTTACGTAGCACGGAGCCTTTCGGGCCAGATGATTGGCAGCATCCGCACTTGCCATTGGGACAGAAAAGCTACGTTGCCTATGCAGAAAATCTTCGACATTAACCCTATGGAAGTCATTGAACCTTTGAGGACGTTCAGTTTTGGCATGTCGGACGATTTGCAGTGGATTCCCATTGCGGCATATCCCCAATTATCCTATTCAAGCATTTGATGCATTTTGCCATCATCCCAATCGTAGAGGCAGAAAATGCCATCATGCTTGCCGAAGTGGACAACCATCTGATGCGTGTAGTTAACCATCTGGGCATCAAAACTCATCCATTGGGCAACCCTATTGAATATTTGGGCTCACTCACGACCCCTGTTTATTCATGGGCAAGCGACCTTCAAGATTATTATAACAGATATAAGATGTCATTTGTTGAATAAAACTTTTCAAGACAATGAAAGAAAGATATAGTAGAAACAGGCTGTACGTTATGCCTAAAGAGCAGGATATCATCGGCCAGAGGCGCATCCTATTGGGTGGTGCGGGCATCGGAAGCATCATCGCCGAATGTGCCATCCGTTTCGGATTCGAGCGGTTGACAATTGTCGATGGCGACGTGGTGGAAGAGAGTAATCTCAACCGCCAGGACTACTGCCAGAACGACATCGGGAAATACAAGGCCGATACTTTGGCAAAACGCCTATTGGCAATCAATCCTCATGCAGAAATCATCTATCACAACGTAATGATTACGCACGAGAATCTCACGCAGCTCATCGATGGACACGACATAGCCATCAATGCGCTGGACTTCAATAGCGATATCCCATTCGCATTCGACGAGGAATGCCGAAAGAGGAGGATACCCATCCTGCATCCCTATAATTTCGGCTGGGCGGGATTTCTCACAATCGTTAGCCCGCATGGTGACCCGATAACATCAATATCAGACGATCCTTCCGGATTCGAATTGAAGATGGCGAACTATGTCACTCATTATTGCGCATTCTGGCAGGATCCCAAAAGTTGGCTTCAGAACATTATCGAACAATATGGAAAAGAAATCGGGAGCATGCCACCCCCACAGCTGTCTGTCGGCTCATGGATTGCTGCAGGATATTGCGTGAATGCAATGTATCGGCTTTCGACCTCGAAAGAAGTGCGTTTCTTCCCTAACTTCTATTTGTCATCATCCATGAACGATTAATAGATGGTTTTCGGAAGGCAAAGGCGACTCATGCTGAGCGAACAAAAAAAGAACCCCACTTACTTCGGTAAATGGGGTTCGTTACAGGGAAGTACGGGTAGTGGGACTCGAACCCACACGCCTCGCGACACCAGATCCTAAGTCTGGCCTGTCTACCAATTTCAGCATACCCGCCTGTAGATTTTGCGGGCGCAAAGATACAACAAAAATTCGGAACTTCCAAATATTTTCGGAAAATTATTCACTTTCGGCTGTTTCGCGCGGTGCCCGGGTATGTTCCATGATATATTGGCGTGCCGCTTCGATGATGTCATCCTGATGATTCTCGAAAGCCGACAGGCTGTCCATATCAACCTTGAGCCCTGGCGAGGGATCGATGCCCGATTCGGTGCTTCGGCCATCAGGATCGGTCATGGGACATGCCGAGAAGCGGATGGTCCAGCCATTGGGCAGCACACTCTCGAATGGCAGCCCCGAACCGCCGCCAGTACGGTCGCCGCACGTCTTGATCATCTTGGGGAAGAGGATGCCGAGCGAATCGGGTGTCATCGTGCCATCGAGCGCACGCATCAGCTGCACGAAGTTGTTGGCAGCACTGTAACAATGGCGGTTGGTCAGTATCACCACGGGGCGCACCGACGCATCCCACCTCATCCGATTGCCGGCAGGCTCGACATAGAGCGGCTCGGCGTTGGAGAAGTCATTGTGTCCGCGTCCCGTCTTGTGGCGGATGTAGCCGGTCAGCGTCTTCTCGGTGGCAAAACGCTCGGCAAGGGTGACGGCATTGGTGAGCGAGCCTCCTCCATTGTCGCGAATGTCGAGTATCAGACCGTTGGCATTGCGGACGAGGGCAAGGATATAGTCGAGGTTGGTTGCCCCGATGGCACTGTTGAACGAGCTGTAGCGGACGTATGCCACCGAGTCGCGACGATACATCACATACTGCATACCCGCCGTGTACCAGTAGTTCTTGCCCAGATAGTATTCGTGCACGAGGTTATCGTCGTAGTTGTCGGGATAATCCTCATACCACGACCAGTAGCGAGCGATGTTGAAGGGGGTATAGACGTTGACGTGACCGTCGCGCAAGGTATCGACCATCTCGTCGAGCACGTTGAAGAGCTCGAACTGCGACGTGATGGAGTCGTCGAAGAGGGGGGCGTATTTGCGATGCACACCCTCCCAGTCGATGCCCTTCTCGTCGAAGAAGCAGTAGTGCTCGTCGAGCGTCTGCCAGAATGCCTCGAAGTTGCCACGCAAACTATCGTCCTGCTCCAGCTCGTCGTCGTCGAGGCAACTGGAGAAGCAACATAAGGCCGACAGCAGGCAACAAAAAAAACCAACGGGAGCAACCTTGAACCATGAACCATTAATATGCATCGTAGGGCGAACGTTTTAGAAGACCGGCCTTGCGGCGACTGAATGGCAGGTACTGATAGACCCAGCCGATAACGAACTCGAAGCTGCTGTAGCGTGTGGTGATATGATTGATGTCCATCGTCTCGATGTGATACGACCCGCCCAGACGCACTACGGAATCAAAACTGCGGAACCACGGGATGATGGCCAACGGGAAATCGACAGCGAGCTGCACGTCAACGTCCTGCTGATTGTGAAGCGACGTGAAATGGAGGATGTGATCCGACGAATCGAGCAGAAACGTCTCGTAATAGCTCGCCCCGTAATCCGGACAGAAGCCCATGCCAAGCAGTGGAGCATGAGCCTGAAGCATCACCCGCATACCCTGCGCTGATGGTGCCTGGAACCTGTAGCTGATGGCGCCAGCAACACCCAGATTGGTGGTGACACGCGCCGTGCTCGGGTTGTTGGACGATGCCATCTTCAGGTTGTAGTTGAATCCGAGATCCAAGCCCGCGTAAGGGCCCAGATAGAAGGACCAGGGGGAGGCTGAGGGGGGCGAAGGGGTTGAAGGGTTTGAAGGGTTTGAGGGGG
>CAJOLH010000075.1 GCA_905235375.1 uncultured Bacteroidales bacterium | reverse complement strand
GAAGGGCGTGAACGTTGTTAAGATGGTTGCTGCTGACGGCAGCGTGAAGACCGTCAAGATGCTCAAGAAGTAAGTTCTTCTTTTCGAAAAACTTCAAAACCTAAGAAAAAAGACAAAATTCTGACTTTTTTCCGCTTATCGCGGCGAAGATATCGAAATATTTCGTATCTTTGCCGCGCTTTTTGTGTCTCGTAGGGTTCGCCTTTGTAAGCAGAACCTGCACAGGAAGCGCAATTTAATTCCATAAACTATATAGAAATTTGTAATTCTATGATCAAAATCACTTTTCCTGACCAGACGGTCAAGGAGTTTGAGGATGGCGTAACGCCCCTCCAGGTGGCTGAGTCGATCAGCCCACGTTTCGCACAGGATGTACTCGTTGCCAAGGTTGGCGACGATATGTGGGACCTCACACGCCCCATCACTGCCGATGCAACCATCAATTTCTACAAATGGGATTCTGACGAGGGCAAGCATGCCTTCTGGCACTCTTCGGCCCACCTGCTTGCCGAGGCGCTGCAGGAGCTTTATCCCGGCATCCAGTTCGGCATCGGCCCCGCCATCGAGAACGGGTTCTACTACGACGTGGTTCCTGCCAATGGCGAGAACATCAAGGAGGCCGACTTCCCGAAGATCGAGAAGAAGATGATGGAGCTGGCTCGCGAGAAGCAGGCCATCGTGCGCCGCGATGTTCCCAAGAGCGAAGTGCTTGAAGAGTTCGGTGCCAAAGGTCAGACCTTCAAGTGTGAACTGATTTCCGAACTTGAGGACGGCCATATTTCGACCTATACACAGGGTAGCTTCACCGACCTCTGCCGTGGCCCGCACATCCCAACCACCGCCCCCATCAAGGCATGCAAGGTGCTGAGTGTGGCAGGCGCGTTCTGGCGCGGCAACGACAAGAACCCGCAGATGAACCGTGTCTATGGCATCACCTTCCCCAAGCAGTCGATGCTCGATGAATACTTGAAGCTCATCGAAGAGGCCAAGAAGCGCGACCACCGCAAGCTCGGCAAGGAGATGGAGCTCTTCGCCTTCTCGCAGAATGTGGGTCAGGGTCTGCCCCTGTGGCTGCCCAAGGGTGCTGCCCTCCGTATGCGTCTGCAGGAGTATCTGACGCAGATTCAGAAGCGCTACGGCTACGTGCAGGTCATCACCCCGCATATCGGCAACAAGAACCTCTATGTGACTTCGGGTCACTGGGCAAAATATGGCAAGGATTCCTTCCAGCCTATCGCTACGCCCGAGGAAGGGGAGTTCTACATGCTCAAACCCATGAACTGCCCTCACCACTGCGAGATCTACAAGACTTCCCCACGCTCTTATCGCGACCTGCCGCTACGTCTGGCTGAGTTCGGCACCGTCTATCGCTACGAGCAGTCGGGCGAGCTGCACGGCCTGACCCGTGTGCGTTCGTTCACGCAGGACGATGCTCACCTCTTCTGCCGCCCCGATCAGGTGAAGGAGGAGTTCCTGAAGATCATCGACATCATCATGATCATCTTCAAGGCACTCGACTTCAAGGAGTTTGAGGCGCAGATTTCGCTGCGCGACAAGGTGAACCGCGAGAAGTACATCGGTTCGGAAGAGAACTGGCAGAAGGCCGAGCAGGCCATCATCGACGCTTGTCAGGAGAAGGGGCTGCCCGCTCACATCGAGTATGGTGAGGCTGCCTTCTATGGCCCGAAGCTCGACTTCATGGTGAAGGATGCCATTGGTCGCCGCTGGCAGTTGGGCACCATTCAGGTCGATTACAACCTGCCCGAGCGCTTCCAGCTTGAATACACGGGTGCTGACAACCAGAAGCATCGTCCTGTGATGATTCACCGCGCACCATTCGGCTCGATGGAACGTTTCGTCGCCGTATTGCTCGAGAATACTGCCGGCAAGCTGCCGCTCTGGCTCGCTCCCGACCAGGTGGCCATCCTGCCGATCTCCGAGCGCTTCAACGACTACGCCTACGAGGTCAAGGCTGCCCTTGAGAAGCAGGAGATCCGCGCTTACGTCGATGACCGCAACGAGAAGGTCGGCCGCAAGATTCGCGACAACGAGATGAAGAAGACTCCCTATATGCTCATCGTGGGCGAGAAGGAGCAGGCCGAGCGCATGGTCAGCATCCGCAAGCAGGGTGCAGGCGACGGCGGCTCGATGACCATCGACGACTTCGCTGCTTCTATCGTTAGCGAAGTGAAGTCGCAGATCGAACATTCGAGCTATTGATTCGCTTTGCACGAATTATCTTGAACTATTCTTTTTTGGTCGCTGCTCTCAAAATTATAAGAAAATTATTATAAAAATTATCAAAAGGGTAAGGTCGAAATAGGTCGAGACAAATTGCGACCCGCTTTTCTTATAATTTTTTGATTTAATTTTATGTTAATTTTGAGCGAAGCGACCCAAACAAAAAGTTTTCGTAAATTTCGATGTTTTCGTAGATTTTCGAAATCCGAAAAACCGATGGGGGTTATTCCGAAAACGTCCGAAAAACCGAAAAGGACGAAAATTATTTAGTTTTCGTGTTGAAAGATGTTACCCCTCAATATAATCAAGGCATGAAGCCACTCGGTTTCATGCCTTGATTCTATTAGATTACTTCCTTCTGATGCCTGATGGTGAGCAGGATGTCGCCCGCCTTGAGCACCAGTTTCCCGTTCGGGACAATGAAGCTGCCGCCGCGCTTCACCATGATGACCAGCGTTCCCTCGGGGAAATGCAGATCCTTCAGGAGGTTGCCGCCGGCAAGGTCAGCTTCGGTAATTGTCATCTCCGACAGTCTCGACTCCAGTTCGTCGGGCAGCTCCAAGCCAAATTCGTTACCTTCTTTAGGTTCTTCGGTGGCCAATCCGAGCCAATGGGCACAGGCGGTGATGGTGGTTCCCTGCAACGAAAGCGACAGCAGCGTGATGACGAAGACGACATTGAAGAGGAAGTTGGCATCCTCAATGCCTGCGATGACGGGATAGGTGGCGAAGATGATGGGCACGGCACCTCGCAGACCCACCCACGACAGGAAGAGCTTGGCCTTGGCGGGCACCTTGAAGGGCAGCAGACAGAGGAACACGGCAGCAGGACGCGACACGAAGATCATGAAGAGACCGATGGCGATGGCTACGATCCATACGCTGAGCATCTCGCTTGGATTGACGAGCAGACCGAGCGTGAGGAACATGACAATCTGCAGCAGCCAGGTGATGCCCTGCATGAACGTCTTGGTTTCGCGGCGATACGACATTCGGGTGTTGCCTGCCACCAGACCAGCCACATAGACGGCAAGGTACCCGTTGCCCTGCATCATGTCGGTGAAGGTGAAGACGATGAGAATCATGCTCAGCACCAGCACTGGATAGAGCGAGGGATTCGGGAGGTTGATGTGATTGACGAACCACACCAATGCACGACCGCACAGGAAGCCGAGCAGTCCGCCCACAGCCAGTTGTCCCACAATCTTCGAGGCAAGAGCCATGCCCGAAAATTCTCCTGCTGTGACAATCAGATCGACCAGTGCGACGGTCAGCACGTAGGCCATCGGGTCGTTGGAGCCGCTCTCCAGTTCGAGCATGGGGCGCAGGTTGTGCTTCAACCCGATTCTTTGCGTTCGTAGCAGGTTGAAGACCGAGGCCGAGTCGGTACTCGAAACGGTAGCCGCTAATAGCATCGACATGGGCAGTGACAAGCCGATGTCGAGCTGCGTCCACTGCGAAAGGTAGTAGATGAGCAGTCCGGTAATGCCCGTGGTCAGCATCACGCCGAAGGTCGAGAGCATCAGACCTTGTGTCATCACAGGCTCGATGTCGCGCCGCTTGGTGTCCATGCCGCCCGAAAACAGGATAACCGAAAGCGACAACATGCCGACAAGCTGTGCGTCTTCATGACTGTGGAACTCCAGACCGAGTCCGTCGCTGCCGAAGAGCATACCGGTGAAGAGAAACAGGAGCAGCGTTGGCACGCCGAAGCGATAGCCCCACTTGCTGATGATGATGCTCACAAAGATGAGCACCGCGCCCAAGAAGAAGATGTTTTCAGGTGTGAACGTCATGTGTCTTGCGGTTTGTTGATTCCATCAGCGGCAGTGCGGAAGGGCGCTGCCGCTGACAAGAGGTTAATAAAGGATTTCCTTGAGCAGGCGTGCTTTCTCTCCTTCGAAAGTGTGCGTGCCGGTGACGGGTTCGTAGCCTAAATGGATAAACTGATAGAGCATCACGGCGAGATATTCACCATCTTCCGAAGCGCATACTTCGACTTGATAGTTGCCGTTGGGTACGGGTTTGGGTCGGAAATTGCCCAGGTCCTTGACGGGATTTTCGTGCAGATTCTCAATGATGCGCTTCAGCTGTGCGCCGTCTGCGGGTGAATAGCCTGCAATGTTGGCATTCAGTTTACTTCCAGTGGGTTTGTAGGTTACGGTGGTCTTCAACCCGAATAACGATTTGCTGATACTCAAACGAGCATCAGTGCAGATTTCGTCCCAAATCTGCAAACTTTTTATACTTGCCATAGTAATTTTTTTCTTCTTTGTTTAAATTTAAATAGGTGACTTGTGCATTGTTTGTTTGCAAGGACAGGTCGCTAACAAAGAAGACGTCTCAGCGCAATGACGTAATAAAGGCGCGGAGACGGAACAGCCGTGCGCAGCCACGAAAAGCATGGGCGCACGAGCGAAGGCAGATAATTAAATGGGTTGGACGTATGGCCGTGGGCCAGGCGGCTGGAATTGTGGCTCGACTTGCCGCCTTGGGTCGGCAGCAGTCGTGAGTTACGTGTCGAAACAATCCGATGCGATGACGGCGGTTTGCGCATCGAGGCACTCAGGGGGCTTTGCGGCTCTTCGGACCACAGCCTGTCCTGCCTGTCTGGACGAATGTCTTTCACCTCGACACTGACGGGACTGGACGCAACGTCCTGCACCTCGACTCTCGTTACTGAGCCAAGGAGCCCGCATAGCATGGCGATGATGACAAACAACTGTCGCAACATAGGATTCTTCGAATGTCGAATAGCGTGCGACAAAGGTAGTGAAAATTTCTTGAAACAGATTGCTCTATGCCCCAAAACACTGACAATCGTCACCGATATGTCGGATTTTGCAATCCTAACTTGCCTAAACGGGATTTGTGAACATCGTCCCGTCCCGTGCTGCCGCGACTGCGACAGACGGCGCCGCTATTGGTTCTTCTTGTAGCTTCGTACCGCCCAGAACGCCATGACGAGACCGATGGCAAGGAGTGCAAAGATTTGGTGAGCGATGGCTTGGAAGGTGCCGCCCCGGATGAAGACGGTGCGAATGGCGTCGATGAAGTAGTGCATGGGGTTGACGTAGGTAGAGAGGTAGGCCCAATGCGGCATGGAGCGCGTCGGCGTGAAGAGGCCGCTGAGCAGCAGGAGGCAGACCACGAAGAACCACATCACGAAGACCGCCTGCTGCATGGTGTCGGAATAGTTGGAGACGATGAGTCCGAACGACGAGAAGAACAATGCAAGCAGCATGGCGAGCACATAGATGAGCCAGATGGGGCCGCTGCTGGTAATGCCGTAGAGTCCCCATGCAAGCAGCAGGCCGGCGGTGATGACGAAGAGGGCGATGAGCCAGTAGGGGATGAGCTTGGCAAGGATGAATGCCCACTTCTGGACGGGGGTGACGTTGATCTGCTCGATGGTGCCTGCCTCCTTCTCACCGACGATGTTGAGCGTGGGCAGGAAGCCCGTCATCAGCATCATCACGATGGCAAAGAGGGCGGGAATCATGAAGAGCTTGTAGTTCTGATGCTTGTTGTAGAGCAGGAGCGTCGATACGTTCGACTGGATAGCGGCTGCTTCGGGCACGGCATGAGCGGTGACGATTTGCGACAGGTAGGCCGAGCCCATCGATCCCTTGGTGCCGTTGACGGCATTGGCGGCGATGAGAACCTGCGGCTGTCGGCCTAAGGCGAGGTCGCGGCTGTAGTCCTGAGGTATCACCAGCACCACGTCGGCCTTTCCGGTCTCGATGTTAGCGATGGCAGTCCGATAGTTGGGCTGCTGACCGTGGAAGATGAAGTAGTTGCTCGCCTCGATGTCGTGGACGAGCTCCTGGCTGGGCCTCGTGCGGTCGTTATCGACCACATCTACCACGATGTTCCTCACCTCCATGCTCATCACCCAGGGCATGACGCACATGATGACGATGGGGAAGATGACGATGAGCCGGGGCATGAAGGAGTTGCGCCGTATCTGCAGGAACTCTTTTTGGATAAGATATTTCAGGGTCATTTTCTTTCAAAAACTATTTCAACTCATTAAATCATAGTCTCTCCTTGAATTTTGCCAAGGCAACAGTGAGCAGAAGTGCGGTGAAACCGATGAGGATGACGACTTCGTGCATCACTTCGCGAATGCCTACACCCATGATCATCAGCTTGCGCATGGCAGCGATGTAGTAGCGCGGCGGGATGAGAGCCGAAATCCATTGCAGTATCTTCGGCATCGATTCGACGGGGAAGAACATACCCGAGAGCATCACCACGGGCAGCAGAAGTACCATGGCCGAAAGGAGCAGGGCCACAAGCTGCGTCTGCGCAACGTTCGAGATGAGCAGTCCGAGAGAAAGGGCCAACAGGATATAGATGACCGAGACCACCAGAATCCACACGAGCGAACCGGCCAGGGGCACGCTGAGCACGAAGTGTGCCATCAGCAGTATCACTATCAGGATGGCGAACGCCAGCACCAGGTAGGGAATGGCTTTGGCGGCAATGACCATCAGCGGACGCACGGGGGAGACGAGCAGCACCTCCATCGTGCCGCGTTCCTTCTCGCGAACTATCGAGATGGAGGTCATCATGGCGCAGACGAGTATCAGCAGCATGCCCATGATGGCGGGCACGAAGTTGTAGGCCGACCGCATCTGCGGATTGTAGAGCATCTTCTGGTTCACCAGCCCGTCCTGCATTCCGGTGATGACGCCTGTGGCATAGTTGGTCCACTGCTGCGACATATTCGGGTCGGCACCATCGACGATGAACTGCAGCCCGCTGTGCTTCGAGGCAAAATCCTTGGCAAAGACGATGGCAAGGTCGGCCTGCTGATGGCGTATCATCAGTTCGGCCTCCTGGGGCGTGGCGGTGGTGGCTGTGATAATGAAATATTCCGAGGCATCGAGCCGCTGCACGGCAGCCTGCGTCATCGCATCCATTTGCGAAGTGACCACCACCGTCCTCACGTCCTTGACATCGGTCGAGATGGCGAAGCCGAAGATGAGCATCAGCATCACCGGCATACCGAACAGGATGAGCATCGTCCGCTTGTCGCGTACGATGTGTCGGGCTTCCTTGATGACGAATGATTGAAACTGTTTCATGATGTCAGTTGCTTGAACGGGTCGCTTGTCGGGCGAGATAGGTAAACACGTGGTCCATGTCGGGCTGCTGGAATCGCTGCTTCAGTTCGTCGGGAGTGCCGAGGGCGCTGATCTTGCCATCGACCATGATGGAGATGCGGTCGCAGTATTCTGCCTCGTCCATGTAGTGAGTGGTGACGAAGATGGTGATGCCGCGCTGGGCAGCGTCGTAGATGAGTTCCCAGAACTGCCGACGTGTGGCGGGATCCACGCCGCCTGTCGGTTCGTCGAGGAAGACGACACCCGGCTCGTGGAAGATGCTGACCGTGAAGGCCAGTTTCTGCTTCCAGCCCAAGGGCAGCGATGCGACGAGGTCGTTCCTGTGGTCGAGGAACTGCAGTCGCTCCAGCACCTCGTCGGTCTTGCGGCTGATCTCGTCGTCGTCCATTCCGTAGATGCCGGCAAAGAGGCGGATGTTCTCGGCGACGGTCAGATCCTCGTAGAGCGAGAAGCGCTGCGACATGTAGCCGATGTGACGCTTGATCTGTTCGTACTCTGTGCGAATGTCGTAGCCCACTACGCGGCCTGTGCCACTCGTAGGCTGGCTCAGTCCGGTCAGCATGTGCATTGCCGTGGTCTTGCCTGCACCATTGGCGCCGAGGAAGCCGAAGATTTCGCCGCGCTTCACGGTGAACGAGATGTCATCGACCGCATGGAACGTGCCGAAGGCCTTCACCAGATGCTCCACCTCGATGACATTTTCCGTAAGCTGCGATTCCGTCGCAGCCCCTTTCTCAATCCCCGGCGGATTGAACACGTCGCTGAACCGGTCGAGTATCACCTCCGGCGTGTCGATGCCGCGAATCCTTCCGTGATCGAGGAAGGCCACACGTTCGCAGCGGCGCACTTCGTCGAGATAGGGCGTGGAGGCCATGATGGTGATACCCCGCTCCTTGAGCATCAGGAGCATCTCCCATAGTTCCTTGCGGCTCACGGGGTCAACGCCCGTCGTCGGTTCGTCGAGCAGCAGCACGCTGGGCGAGTGAACCAATGCGCACGAGAGTGCCAGCTTCTGCTTCATGCCGCCCGACAATGCGCCAGCCTTGCGGTTGCGGAACCGTTCGATCTGCGAGTAGATGGCGCGGATGCTATCGTAGCCCTCTTCGACAGTAGTGCCGAACAGAGTGGCGAAGAATGTCAGGTTTTCCTCAACGGTCAGGTCTTGGTAGAGCGAGAATTTGCCCGGCATATAGCCCACACGCTTGCGGATCTCCCTCATCTGGCGCACGGTGTCGAATCCATCGACCAGTGCAGTCCCCGTCTCGGGCAGCAGCAGGGTGCAGAGGATGCGGTAGAGCGATGTCTTGCCCGCTCCATCGGGACCAATCAGCCCGAACACCTCTCCTTTGCCGACGGCGAACGATACGTCGTCGAGTGCCTGCACCCGTCCGTACCGCTTGCTGACGTTTTTCACTTCAATGGCATCCATTTCTTTCTGCCTTTATTTTTTGTGCTGGGTCGCTTCGCTCAAAATTATAAGAAAATTGATTAAAGAATTATCAAAAGAAGAATGTCCAAAATCAACAGAACGTCTCGTTTTTCTTATAATTTTATGATTTTATTTTTTCTATAATTTTATGATCGAATTTTTCTATAATTTTGAGCTATGCGACCATTTCTTCTTAGAACTTTACCTCCCCGTACATCCCAATCTTGATGAATCCATCGTTCTTGACACGCACCTTGACGGCATAGACCAGGTCGGCGCGCTCATCGTCGGTCAAGATGGTCTTTGGCGTAAATTCCGAGCGGCTGGCAATCCATGAGACGGTGCCGTCGTACTCCTGCTTCTTGCCGTCGCCGTAGTCGGCAAATACCTTCACCTGCTGACCGGTGCGAATGTTCTGCAGTTGGGCCGAAGTGACGTAGGCACGGATATAGACCTGCTCCATGTCGGCCATCTTGAACAGCGGCTTGCCGACACTGACAAATTCGCCACATTCGGTGTACTTCTCCAGGACGGTGCCCTTGAGCGGAGTCTTGATGTGGCACTTGCTCAGCTGGTCGCGCAGCTGGTCAATCTGCACCTCGGTGGCTTCTATCTGCCTGCTGAGCGCATTCGTGCTGGTCGAGAGGGTGGAGAGCTGGGCAGCCAGTTCGCGCTGCAACACCTGCACCTGATTGGTCGCATCGTCGAGCATCTTTGTAGGAGCTGCACCGTCGGCAACGAGTTCCTTGTAGCGCTGCTGCTCGGTCTGGGCTTTGGCGAGCTGCTGGCGCGTGGCGCTGGTCTGTTTCTCAATGTCGGGCTTCTGGCTTTGATAGACTTCCTGCGTAGCCCGTGCCTGCTGGAGCTTGAGCCACGTCTGTGTGGTGTCGATCAGTCCCACTTCGCGTCCGGCTTCGATTTCGTCGCCCTCGTTGATGGCGAAGGTTAGCAGTGTGCCGTTCTGTTCGGCGGAAACGATGGTTTCCGTTGCCTCGAATGTGCCTGTGGCGTCGTATTCGTTTTCGCTATTTCCGCAAGCCGCCAGCAAAAGGGCAGCGCTTGCCATGGCAATCATCTTTTTCATATCCTGTGCTTAATTGTTGGTTGTAAATTTCATGTCATAGACCTCCTTCAGGAGCTTTATCTCGTGCATCGACTGCTGTACGCGGGCTGCATTCTCGGCATTGATTTCCTTCACCAGGTCGTTCACGTCGATGATGCCATGGGCAAGCTTCGACTCGGCTGCCTTCCGCACCGACGCACGCAGGGCGATGATTTCCTCGTCGTCGTTCATCAGTCGGCGGTATTGCTCGATGTTCTCGTTCTGCTCGATCAGCTCCAGCCGGTTGTTGAAGAGGAATACCTCGCGGTTCGTCTCCGCCATGTCGCGCTGCAGGCGGATCTTCGCCTTGTCGTTCCTGTGGGTGTAGAATGCGCCGAGGTTCCACGACAGGCGGGCGCCCACCATGCCGTTCCACGACCAGTCGTGCGACATCATGTCGTCGAACATATTGTAGCCGGGATAGCCGTAGAAGCCCGAGGCAAAGACCGAGAGCTTGGGACGAAGTGCCGCGTTGAGCGAACGCTCCTGTGCGTTGGCCAAGCTGAGTTGTGCATCGATGGCCTTGAGCTCTGGACGCTGCACCACGTCCTGCGAGGGGAGGGCAATGAGTGCCGGTTTCTCAGCCTTGTTCACTTCCATGCCGCAGAAGGCCGACAGCATCCTCGTCACCGCCTTGCGCTGCGCATCGAGGGTCGTGGCCTGCTGCATCACGTTCAGTCGTTCGGCCTTGACCGTCAGATAGTCGCTCTCAGAGGCGGTTCCCCGCTTCCACATTGAGCTTAGCTTCTTCTCGTTGGCGGCAAGCAGCTCCTGCAGGTCGTTGTTCAAGGCAATCTGTTCATCGAGCATCAGCAGGCCGAAGTACATCTCGTTCACACGGCGGCGCACCTGGTACATGGTCACTTCGGTCTGTGCCTCCTGCACGCGGCCTTGTTCGCGCGCAATGCCACGCTGGCTGCTGATGGTTCCTCCGTCGAAGACCATCTGCTGCACGTCGATGCCGACCTTGTACTGGTCCTTCTTCAGCCCCTGCATGTCGATACCCATCTGCCGATAGATGGTCTGCACCTGCTCGGGCCATGTCATGACTTCGTTCTGATAAGTCGCCTGCGCCGAAGCCGTCACCTGCGGCAACCATCCCTTGGCGAGGTTGCTCACCGTAAGTTCCGTGGTCTTCTCAATCAGCCCGTACTGGCTTATCAATGGATAATTGCGCTCCGCTGCCTGCTGACATTCCTCCAGCGTCTGCCCATGGGCCAGCAGCGGCAGCAGCATCATTGCTGCAAAAAGTTTCTTCATACGATGTTCTTCATTTGGTTTTGATGGTGCAAAGATAAGGTGTTTTTTCCAAACTTCCGCTATCTTTTGAAAGGGAAAGATGTTCTTTTTGTTCGATTTGTTTACAAAAAGAGTGTAAATAACCGAATTTTTATTATCTTTGTGCCGTCAAATCATGATATTTTTATGGAAAAACAACCGAAACTGATGGACTTCTCGCGGATGCACGACATCCTGGAGCCGCACTACGAGCATTTGCGCGAACATATTTATTTTAGTAAGGAACTGGGTCTTCTGCATGGCGACCGGCAGGTGTTCGGCTACATCGTTCAGCATCGCCCGCCTTTTGCCATCGACGATTATCGTTTCGGACTCATTCTGCGTGGTCATGCTCGCATCAACTTCAACCTCGTCGAGAAACAATTTGAGGCTGGGATGCTCGCTTTTCTTGGGCCGGGAACCATCATCACGCCTGTCTCATTTTCCGACGATCTGGAGATCTTCGGCATGGCGCTTTTCAAGAGTTTTCCCATGCCTTTTGCCAGTGGTATGATGCCTTCGGCCTTCAGCGGACAGGTTCGCGACTTCCAGCTCAAGGTGGAAGAGGCTGACTTCGACACGGCCCGACGCATCATCGAGACCATTCGGCAACTGGTGACACGGCCTGACTATAATCGTCAGACTGTAAGCAGTCTTGTGGCTGCGCTGATGCACCATTATGACGGCCTCTATCGCCAGCAGACCGAACGTCAGCAGGCTTCGCTTTCGCGCGAACAGACCATCTTCGATCGGTTCATCTATCTGGTAAACCAACATGTGGCGCGTGAACATCAGATCGCTTTCTATGCCGCCAAGATGTGCCTCACCGAGCGCTATCTCGGCACCATCATCCGTCAGGCCAGCGGCATCACAGCAAAGGAGTGGATTGACCGCGCCCTCGTCACCCGCATCAAGGTTGAACTGAAACATTCCGACAAGTCTGTCGCTCAGATTTCCGACGACCTGCTCTTCCCCAATCCCTCCTTCTTCAGCAAATACTTTAAGCGCCTCACGGGCATGACGCCTCTGGAGTTCAGAATGCAGGAGTGATTTTGAGAGGAAAAGAGGGCGCTAAAATTTGGAAATGTCGAAAAAAATACGTAACTTTGCAGCGCACTTTTCGACATATCGAGAACAAAAGCGGATAATAACATGAGTGGTCGCTTCGCTCAAAATTATAAGAAAATTATTTTAAAAATTATCAAATAGGGATTCTTATATTTTTTTGATTTAATTTTTGTGAAATTTTGAGCGAAGCGACCTAAAAGAACGAAAAAGTCCGAAAATTGGATCACGGATCATAAGGATTCAACGGATGATTGTCCGAATAAGGGCACACAGATTCGCACAGATCCACACAGATTTTCTTGCGCACGTCAATGATAGTCCATTCCTCTACGGATTTCTCGGATTGAACGGATTTATTTTTGACCGAGCCGCTAATCTGATAAATCTGGGAAATCTGTAGAGATGTAAGGACACAGATTTTTGCTTGCGCACGTCAATGACAGTCCATTCCTCTACGGATTTCTCGAATTGAACAGATTTATTTTTGACCGAGCCGCTAATCTGATAAATCTGTGAAATCTGTAGAGATGTAAGGACACAGACTTTTGCTTGCGCACGTCAATGATAGTCTATTCCTCTACGGATTTTTCGGATTGAACGGATTTATTTTTGACCGAGTTGCTAATCTGATAAATCAGGGCACACAGATCGCACAGATCCACACAGATTTTTGCTTGCGCACCCCCGGGTTAGTCCATTAAGTCCTTGAAGTCCGTAGAAAAAAGAATAAGTCCGCAGAGAAATTAGAATAACTCCGCAGAGATAAGAGGACGGGCAAAGTCCGTGTTATCCGCCCAGTGGTCGGCGAAGCAATGGCCACTGGTATCCCTTGGGACAACAGATAATCTGTGTGATTCGTGTGATCCGTGATCAAAATATAAATACGTGAAGGACTAAATAAGTTTTCGTTGATTTCGTGAGTTTCGTGATTTTTCGGAATTCTAAAAAACGATGGTTTAGTACTACCCATTTTTCGACAGGTTAATTAATATTGTTTGTTATACATGTCAATAACAATGTTTATGACAACACCCCCTAGGGGGTGGCCGTGCCC
>CAJOLH010000074.1 GCA_905235375.1 uncultured Bacteroidales bacterium | reverse complement strand
ACATCCCCGAAAGTGTGACATCCATCGGCGAGCAAGTGTTTGAAGGCTGCGAGAATCTGACCTCAATCGTCATCCCCGACAACGTGACGGAAATCGGTGTAAAAGCTTTCTGCAAATGCGTGAATCTAACCTCCATCGTCCTCAGCAAAAATATAACAGTATTAGAATATGGTCTTTTCGATGAATGCTACAAATTGACTTCAATCGACATCCCCCAAAGCGTGACAAACATAGAAAGTGGTGCGTTCTATGAATGCTTAAGCCTGACGTCGATCGACCTCCCTAAAGGCGTGACACACATCAATCCAGGTGTATTCCATGGGTCGGGTCTTACCTCCATCACCTTCTCAAAGAACGTGACATATATTGATGCAGATGCAGTAGGTGGCGACAATTTTGAATCCGTGACCATAATGGGTAACCCTGAAATTTTTGAATTTGCCTTCTGCAATATGCGCAACACCGAAAACCCCTGCTTGCTGACAGTGCCGGACGGCTTTGATTTCGGTGAAGACGTGGACACCACAGGCGAGTATTTTGAGTGGAACGGCGGCATCTTCAGGCTGGCGAATCCGATGAACGCCAACACGGATGGCGACGAGTCGAAGGGAGGCTTCCAGTTCAATTCATCGGAGAACGACGGCGCATCGAGCGAAATGGGTGAGGATCTCAACTTCGACAACCAGGCGGTATGGCACACGGTGAATGGCGAAAAGCTCGCCGGCAAGCCCACGCAGAGCGGCTTCTACCTCATGAACGGCCACAAGGTTTACCTCCCATAAGCATATAGAACTCAACTTTCGCAAATGCGAAAGTTGATTATTCTCTACAATACGAATGTATCGTCCCGTGGTCCCTTTTACTCCCCGTGGTCCCGAAGGTATCGTCCCTAAAAATCCCTTAATATCCCTAAATATCCATCAAGTTGAGCAGATGCGAAACTTGAAAATAGAATAGATCAGCCCAGCCCCGTTTTCGGGGCTGGCATCTTAACAATTACAATAAAACCCGAATTATTATGACAAGAATTAATTTAAAACAGTACACCCCCGCTATGTTTCAGAGCGTCCTGAGGTCGAGCATCCCCTTCCTTTTTGTCGGTTGTCTGCCCTTGCTGTCGTGTGACGACAGCGATGACATAGACACCCCAGTGCTCGAGAGCAAAATTGTATCGTATAACGAATTCGGCGCTGCAATGTTGAATTTCACATCGGAGGATATGGAGAAAGCCGGATTCACGCTGGGCGACATCCTCACCATCACCGTCAAAGGCCATGAAATCACCATGCCTTACTACGATGGTTTCTATGCCCTTAATGGCGTTTATCTGTGTGTGGCATATCCCACCTATCCCTCGGTTTGCTTTACGGCAAACAACACCGGATTGCCCGAAGAGTTCAGAGGTTTAGAGGGTCAGCCTGTAGTGATCAAGTTGCAGGAAAAGGGCGGTAATGCCGATGTGCAGAAAGCCCTGAGCATGAAGTATAGCCTCGACCGCAATGAATATTCTTCCGACGAGGAGTTTGCCAATGCCCGTGCAGTAAGCGCCGGCAACATCACGCCAGGAATTCTGCACCGCACGTCATCACCTTTCTGCAATGACATCAACCGCGCCTTCCATGTATCGAAATATTTGGATCAGAACCAGGTAAAGACTATCCTCAACCTTGCCGACACCGTGGAGAATATGCAGTCCTACTATGCCGATATGCCCCCATACAGCCGCAAGCTATGGGATGACGACGATGTGATTCTGTGTCCGCTCAAGGCCGACCCCATGTCCCCCGATTTCATTAACCGGATGGTTGCAGCACTGAAGAAACTCCCGTCGCACCCTGCCCCCTACGATGTGCATTGCATGGAGGGAAAGGACCGCACCGGCTATGTCTGCGCACTGCTTGAGGGCCTTTGTGGAGCTACATACGAGGAGATGGTTGACGACTACTTGATGACGTATGCCAACTATTATCACATCGACAGGGAAAAAGATTCCCAGGTATGCTATGTGCTGACGGGGTTGCGGTTAAATCCGTGTCTGGCATATTATGCCGGTGTAGAAGAGAGCATGCTGCCGGATGTTGACTACACAAAGGCATTCTCCAACTTCCTGCTCACCCACGGCATGACTCAGGACGAGATCAATGCGCTGATAGCAGCGCTGACCACACCCAATCCATAAGACCTTCGCAACCCACGAACCGATACGCTTTCTGAACTAATTTCATGCCGCAATCAGGGGGCTGATACTCTACCCGAGTATATACTCGGGCGAGTTCATACCCCCTGATTGAACCTATGATGATGAATGGTTAAACGCCTATTAAATCGCCTCTGAATTGGTAAGTCGAGTTGATAGTTTGGTCAATATTTCGGGGAAAACAATCGATAGTTTCAAATTCCACCTGCCCAAAGTCAAGATTCTCCAAAATTTTATTTATCTTTGCTTATTCTAAACTATGCAGTGAATGAATTTTATTACTAAATTACTATGAAAGCTAAAATTATTGCCAGCCTAGTGTTCTCAGCCGCAACATTTATTGCGATTGCTCAGGACAAGCTTGCAGAGGCTGACCAGCAAGCACGTGAAACACTCTCGAAGATGACTATTGACGAGAAATTGTGTCTGATTGACGGCAAGGATTTCGATATCCAGCCGGTGGAGCGGCTTGGCATCAAGCGCATCCACATGTACGACGGGCCGGTCGGGGTGCGCGAATCGAAGAGTACCGCCTATCCTGCCTCGGTCATGCTGGCTGCCACCTGGAACCCCACACTCGCCTTTGACTACGGCTATGCGCTGGGTCGCGACAGCAGGGCAAGGGGTGTGAACATCATCCTTGGCCCCGGTGTAAACATCTACCGCTCGCCGCGCAACTCGCGCAACTTCGAATACCTTGGCGAAGACCCCGTGCTGACCTCTGCCATCGCTGTGAACTATATAAAGGGCGTGCAGACCAACCCGGGCGTGATAGCCTGCGTAAAGCACTTTGCCGCCAACAATCCTGAGACAGGCCGCTACGATGTCAGTTCGGACGTGGACGAGCGGACCCTGCAGGAGATTTATCTGCCCGCCTTCAAGGCAGCCATCCAGGAGGGCAACGTAGGCTCGCTGATGTCGAGCTACAACCGCATCTGGGGCACATGGACCTCGGAGAACAAGTGGCTGATGCACGATGTGCTGCGCGACGAGTGGCACTTCCCCTTCGTTGCAATGACCGACTGGGGTGCCGCCCACCACACCGGCCCCATCGTGAAGAACGGCGTGGACCTGGAGATGCCCGGCGGTTCGGTGATGACCCCCTCGAAAGTGAAACCGCTGCTTGAGCGCGGAGAAGTGACCGAGGCGATGATTGACGAGAAAGTGCTCAACATCCTGCGCACCTGCTACTACTTCAACCTCTACGACTACGACCAGCCCGACACGAGCATTGCACTCGACAACGCAGAGAGCGCACAGACCGCCTACAACGTCGCCAAGGAAGGCTTTGTGCTGCTGAAGAACGAGGGCGTGCTGCCCATCGGCAATGGCGTGAAGCGAATCTGCATCACCGGTCACAATGCCATTGACTACATCTCAGGCGGTGGTAGCAGCATCGTGACTCCCTTCCACAAGACCTCGCCCTACGAGAGCATCAAGGCACTGTGCGACGAACAAGGCATCCTGTTGGACTATCAGGTGCTGGAGGAGAACCCCGACGTGGTGGGCACCTGCTGCTTTGCCGATGCCAAGCTGAAGAAACAGGGCATATCGGCCACTTATTACAGCAATCAGGAATTGGAAGGCAAGCCCGCCGTGACGCGCATCGAGAAGAGCGTACATTCCCCCTGGCTCACCCGTCCCATCAAGGGCATCAATCCCGATGACAAATTCTCGGCACGCTACCTGACATGGGTGCAGGTGAAAGAGGACGGACGCTATATCTTCAGCGTGAGCGGCGACGATGGCTACCGCATGACGGTGGACGGACAGACGCTGGTTGACGACTGGCACGACGGCACCGCCCGCCTCTTCACCCAGGAACTTGTCCTGAAGGCCGGCAAGGTCTATCCCGTCGTGGTCGAGTACTTCCAGAGCGGCGGCGGATGTTCGGTGGACATCAAGATCAACCGTGTCGATCCGGAAGGAAAGCAGCGTGTCCGTCAGCAGCTTGCCAACTACGACCTCGTCATCGTGTGCGAAGGTCTGGACAAGAACCTTGAGGCCGAAGGCGGCGACCGCACCTTTGCCCTCAACAAAGACCGCGAGGCAGTGCTCGAAGCTGCTGCCAACAGCGGCGTGCCCGCCATCGCCATCATCAATGCAGGTGGCAACATCGAGAGCCAGCAGTGGGAACCCAAGATGAAAGGCATCATCTGGGCATGGTATGCCGGACAGGAAGGCAACAAGGTGCTCGCCGAGATACTCTTCGGACGTGTGAACCCCAGCGGCAAGCTGCCCATGACCTTCGAGCGCAAAGCCGAGGACAACCCCTCGTTCCTCACCTACAGCGACCAGGGCAACAAGCACGTGCAGTGGACCGAAGGGATGTTCATCGGCTACCGTGGCTACGAAAAGCAGGGCATCAAGCCCCTCTATCCCTTCGGCTTCGGACTGAGCTACACGACGTTCAAGCTCTCGCAACTCCGCGTGTCGAAGCCCGACAAGGATGGCAAGGTAGTGGTAAGCATCGATGTCAGCAACACCGGCAACCGCGAGGGTGCAGAGGTGGTTCAGGTCTATGTGGGCAAGACGGACTTCAGTCCCGTGCTGCGTCCCATCAAGGAGCTGAAAGCCTTCCAGAAAGTATCGCTGAAACCCGGCGAGACACAGACCGTCAGCCTCACATTCCACACCGATGCCCTGCGATACTTCGACGTAAGCTGCCGCCAGTGGACTGCCGACCCAGGCACCTACAAGGTCTCGGTAGGCACCTCAGCTGAAGACATCCGATTTACCGAAGAGATAGAAATCGAATAATCATGACGACTGCCAAAACGCTCAAATCCATTCTTCTGGCGGCAATGCTGTGCACGGCATTGTCCGCCGAAGCTTACGAACTCCGAAGCATCACCATACAGAACGGTCTGAGCAACAGCTCCGTACTGTCCATCCTACAGCAGCGAGACGGCAAGGTGGCCTTTGGCACCTGCGATGGCATCAATGCCTACGATGGTGTGCGTGCGTGGAAAACCCAGGTAGGCTCAAAGCTGTTTGCGGAAGGCAATATCATCGAGGCCATGGAAGAGGGTCCCGACGGCATCGACTGGATACTGACCGACCATGGCCTGACGCGCTTCAATTCCATCGAGCGGCGAAACAGCTTCTTCCCAAAATTCCAGGGGCTCACCAAACTCAGGACCAATCCCGACGGCGACGTCTTCCTGCTGACCGACGACTCACTCCACTTCTCGCATCCCTCGACCGACGACATCCTGAGCTGCCCTATCGAAGGAATATCGCTGCGCGACGTGCGTGACTATGCTGTCACCGACAAGTATTTCTTCATCTTCAAGTCAGACGGCACTCTCCGCTATCCCATCAGCAAGGGCGACGAAGGATATAACGTGGGTTTGCCCATTCGGGTGGACAACACCCCCATCCAAGTGGCCTCGAACGATGAAAACATTGAGTTTCTGGTCAATGCCGAAGGTATGCTGCAACGCTACAACCTCGTCAATGGAGAGAAACGTTCGCTCTGCTCGCTCCGCAGCGAAATGGAGCACAGGGGCAAAATCTCGCAGATCATCGACTACTCAGGCACGATATTCGTGGCGTTCTATACCTCCGGCCTCATCAGCATAGAGCAAGACCAAGGGCGCGTCATCGTCCAGGAGCTCCCCATCAAGGCAGGCGTGATGAGCCTTCGCAAGTACCTGAAGGGACACATCGTCTGGATAGGCACCGACGGACAGGGCGTGGTGATGTATCACGAGCCTGTGGTAACGTGTCGCTCTGTAACTTTCAATGACCTATGGATCGACAACGAGAAGCCCGTCCGAGCCATCCGTATGGATGATGACGGTACGCTATGGATTGGCACCAAGGGCAACGGCATCATCACCCTCCCGCATTTCGACACGAACGGCAACTACCGGCAGATGCCGCGCCAACTGCTTCGCCGCGAGAACAGCGGGCTGAGCGACGACGTCGTCTATTCGTTTGCCGACAGTCGTCGTCCGCTCTTCTGGATATGCACAGACGAGGGTCTGGACTATTATTCGCACGAAACCCATACAATACAACATGTGGAGACCGACCAGCCCCTGCCATACGTCATCAAGGCATGGGAACAGGGCGACACGCTCTGGATCGTGTCGCTCGGCACCGGCATCTATCAGGCCGACATCCGTGGGACGGCAGCACAACCTCGACTGACCAATATACGCCACTACACACTGGACGGGGGCAGGAAGTCGTCGAACTACTTCTTCGACATGACCAACGACGATGAGGGCAACCTATGGTTCGCCAACCGAGGACAAGGCGTGTGCACCCTCAGGGACGGCAAGCTCGAGAAAGTCCCGTACAGCAACACGTACGAAAACAAGAACGTTGAGGATGTATTTGCCGTATTGTCGCTCAATGGAGAGCTGTGGATAGGAACCGGCTACGGCATCATCATCAAGCACAAGGACGGGAAGGAAAGTTTCATCACTACCGACAACGGGCTGCCCAACAATACCATCCACGCCCTGCTGGAAGGGTCGGACGGCAACGTGTCTGCCTCGACGAACAATGGTGTCGTATGCTTCATGAGCGGTGACAAGGACAATCCCGTCTTCTTCAACAATGGCAAAGTCACGGAATACAGCGATGGCGCCGTTGTCTTCACAGACGACAAGGCCTTCTACGGAGGCACCAACGGCATCTCCATCATACACTACACCGAGCGCACTCCGATGATTGAGATTCCCCCCAGGTTACAGTTCTCAAATCTCAGCATCTTCGGCCGTCATGACGACATCTTCAACTACCTCAAGGTCAATGGCGACCAATCCACACTGACACTCGATTACACACAAGCGACATTCAGCCTCGGTCTGTCATCGCTCAACTATAGCGAGGAGGCAGACATCGAATACTACTATCGGCTGTCGCCGCGTGAAGCGTGGGTTCCCAACGGCATCCACAAGGAAATCAGCTTCTTCCGCTTCCCAACAGGCAAGCATACGCTCTACGTGAAGTACAAGAACCATCTGACCGGTGTGGAAAGCCCGGACTTCCGCCTCAACATCCACATCACGCCACCCTGGTACTGGGCATGGTGGAGCAAGCTGCTCTATCTGCTGCTGGGCGCAGTCTTCATCGGATATGTATTCAGACTAATCTGGCTGCGCGAAAAGCACAAGCAGCAGGTAGCACTCGACCTGCTGGAACAGCAGCACCGTGACGAAATGTACGAGGAAAAGCTCAACTTCCTGACCAACGTCGTCCACGAACTGAATACGCCGCTGACCCTGATCTACGGACCTTGCGAACGCATCCTGGCGCACACTAACACCGACAGCTACGTCAAGAAATATATCGTGCAGATTATCGAGAACCTGCGCCGCATCCACTATCTGATTCAGGAAATCATCGACTTCAGGCGTGTCACCACCGGACACCATACCATCACACTGCGACGCGTTGACGTGACGAGCTTCTCGAACGACGTGGTCAATTCGTTCATGGACCTGGCAGAGCGCAACAACATCAAGCTCGAACACGAGATTTCGGAGGGTATCATCTGGAACACCGACGAACGCGCTCTGCTGCGCATCATCACCAACCTGACATCGAACGCCTTCAAATACACCAATGCCGAGGGCACCATCAGCGTACGTGTTTCGGCCGCCGACAACGTGCTGCGCATGTCGGTCTATAACACCGGCAAGGGCATAGCGCCTGAAGACCAGGAGCGCATCTTCAACTACTACAGCATCTTCCAGCATAGCGATGAGGGAAGTGCCCACGGGCTGACCTCGCGCAACGGCCTTGGCATGGCCATCTGCTATAAGATGGTGCAGAAACTGGACGGGTTGATCGTCATCAACAGCGAGGTGGGCAAGTACGCAGAATTTGTGGTCACCCTCCCACAGCAGACATTACCCGAGGGCACCACCGATGAGGTAGTCACCGCCGATGAATTCAAGCACGAAGTGACTACGCCTGCCACCATGCCGGAAGTAAAGGAGCCTACGGCACCCGCTCCTCTTCGCCCCGCAAAGAAAGATATGCCAGAGACCGGAGCAGGAGCAACGATTCTGGCCATCGACGACAATCAGGAGATCCTCACCATGCTGAAGGACTGCCTCGTCGAATATCATGTCATGACGGCACACAATGCCGAAGAAGGCCTCGAAATGCTGAAGCACACATTGCCCGACCTTATCATCACCGACATCATGATGCCAGGAGCCAACGGCCTTGACTTCACCCTCAGCATCAAGCAGAACAAGCACACCATGCACATTCCGCTCATCATCCTCTCTGCCAAAAGCTCGACAGAAGAGAAGATTCAGGGTCTGGACAGCGGTGCCGATGTCTATATCAGCAAGCCTTTCAGCATCAGCTATCTGCGAGCCACCATCATCCGATTGCTGGAGAACCATGCTGTGCTGCGCGAATACTACAACACGTCGGCAAGTGCCTACACCTATGCCTCCGGCAAACTACTAAAAAGCGAGGAACAAAAGTTCCTCGCTGAGGTTAAAAGAGTGTTGGACGCTCATCTGAACGATTCTGACCTTACTCCCGACACACTGGCTGAACTGCTGAACACAAGCTCGAGAAGCCTTTATCGGCGATTCAGTGAGATGGGGCTATCAACGCCCAAGGAGTTCATGCGAAACCATCGGCTGGAAGCTGCTTCAAAGCTGCTCACCACCACCAGTATGACCGTGCAGGAGATCATCTACGAATGTGGCTTCAATACCCGCACGCAATTCTATAACGACTTCCGCAAGCACTTTGGAATCACGCCCAAGGAATATCGGGAGAAGAACATGTTCAAGGACGAATCGCTATAAACCCTTCACGACACCGCACCAGCCGCCATTGCGCACGATATGCAGCTGCAGCTTGGTCTGCGGAGTAACTTTCTGTTCGCCCTTCTTGTAATCAACGGCGATGCGATGGGCATTACGTCCGTCCTGGAAGTAAGTCAACTTTCCGCCAGTGCTGAGGAAATCGAGCGAGATGGAGAGATCCAACGGCTCCTTGCGTTCGCCTGTGATGGCACCGATGAACCACTGGTCGCCCTTGCGCTTTGCCACTACATAGTAGTCGCCAGCCTTGGCTTCGAGGACACGCATCTCATCCCACGTGGTAGGTACTGAGCCGATGAACTCGCTGCACTCTGCCTCGCGCAGATAGCGTGTAGGACTGTCGGCAAGCATCTGCAATCCGCTTTCGAAACATACGTAGAGTGCCATCTGGTAGGCACGGGTTCCACCGCCCATCGGCATCGAACCCGTGCCGCGATTGTTTTCGGGCTGGGCATTCTCCATGGCACCGGGGGTGAAGTCCATCGGGCCGACGGCGTTGCGCATGAACGGCAACCAGATGCTGTTCTCGGGCTTGCATCCGCCACCCTGTTCGAGGCCACGTACACCTTCGTAGGAGATCAGGTTCGGATAGCGCTGCTCCAAGCCTGCCGGCTTGAACGAGCCGTGGAAATCGACAAGCAGCTTGTTGGCGGCACACTCCTTGGCGATGCGCTCGTAGAAGTTCACCATCCACTGGTCGCTGTGATCCATAAAGTCAATCTTCAGACCCTTCACGCCCATGTCGGCATAATACTTGATGAGGTCGGTATGACGCTCGACGGTAAGCCACGAGAGCCAAAGGATGACACCCACATTCTTCTTGGCGCCATATTCGACAAGCTCCTTCACATCGATGTTGTCGCGTGTGACAAAAGGATCCTCCACGCGCTTGTTCCAACCCTCGTCGAGCAGGATATACTCCACGCCGAACTTCGAAGCCGTATCTATTATATATTTATAGGTGTCGTTGTTGATACCTGTCTCGAAATCAACGCCCCATACGGTCCAGTGGTTCCACCAGTCCCAGTTCACCTTGCCAGGCTTGATCCACGAAGGATCGGCAATCTCGTTGCGGCCTGCCAGCACCACCTCCATCTGGTTGGTGGCAATGGTGGCATCGCAGCCAATGACGGCAAAGCGCCAGGGCAGTGTGCGGCGCGCATCGGTGCGGGCAATGCAGTCGCGCTCCTTGGTCACCGTCCAGCCACGGTCGCCGCGTGGCTCCCACGTCTCGGGCGACTGGGGGAAGCGGGCCGTGAACGCATTATTGCCGGCAGGAGCCAGGAAGAGGTGCGGATAGTCGCGCACGTCGCTCTCCGAGATGAGTACCTTGGTGCCCTTGGCCGTTTCGAGCAGAATGGGCAGATAGGTCATCTCGTCGCCAGCCTTCAGCTCAGCCGTAGAGAGGTGTGTATAGGGGTTCTCGTAAGAGGTGCCGAAGCCGCGCGTCTTGGAGATATGGGCAGTGAAAGCCTCGGGGAGGTTCAGATCCAGTCCCTCGCTCACCACATCGACCTGCCCCTTGCCCTTGTTGATGGCAAAACGATAGGCTACACCATTGTCGTAGGCGCGGAAATCAACACTGATGCCGCCCTTGAAGGTGAACGTCACCTGATTCGCCTTGTTGGGAACCTCGGCAAACTTCAGGGGCACCACCGGACGAACCACTTCGTCGATCTTGGTGCGACGCACACCGACCAGCTTCGGGTTCTGACCGAACTGCTCCTTGCCCACCTGCAGGCTCAGGGCATTGTCCTTCAGAATCACCTCATCGCCTTGATAAACACTATAGGTCAGACGGTCGCCTATGCTGACCTCGACCTTGATCTTCCCGTTGGGGGAAGTGATAGTCTCCACCTTGGGCGCTGCCACAGCGCCCAGGCAGGACACCGTGAAAAGAATTGCCAATAATTTCTTCATTGTTTCTTCTGTATGGTTTTAAGGATGCCTAACTTGCCGTCGTCAATAAGCTTGATGATGAGTTCGCCGAACAGCGTGTTCTGCCATGCGAACCACGGACGAGTGTAGTTGGCGGCATCGTCCTTGTTGAACGACTCGTGGATGAAGCCCGTACCGGCATCGGTATCGACCAGCATCTGGATGCACTGGCGAATCTCCTCGTCGTCGGTCGAAGTGAATGCGCGCATCATGATCGACATGGGCCATACCATGTCGTAGCCCACGTGAGGACCGCCGATACCCTCACCCGCCTTGCCACGGAAGAAGTAGGGATTGTCCTCGCTCCACACGAAGCGACGCGTGTTCTGGTAAATGGGGTCATTGACATCGACATCGCCAAGATATGCCATGGCGAGCAGCGAGGGCACGTTGGCATCGTCCATCAGCAACTGGTTGCCGAAGCCATCGGCCTCGAACGCATAGATCTTGCCATACTTCGGATGGTCGTGGATGGCGTACTGGCGAAGCGCCGTCTCCACCTCGTCGGCCAAGGCGCGGCACTCCGAAGCCTTCGTCAGGTCGCCATTCACCTTGGTCAGGATTTCGGCAGCCTTGCGGAGCGAAGTGACAGCAAAGAAATTGGAGGGGATGAGGTAGAGCAGCACCGTGGCATCGTCGCTGGGACGGAATGCCGAAGCAATCAGGCCGACGGGCTTGACGGGGTTGCCGTAGCCGCCATGGCTCATCGTGTCGTACTGCTGCGGCGTAGAGCGCTGGAAATGGTAGGGGCCGTGGTTCTCCTTGCGCTGCTGCTCGCGGAAGGTCTGCAGCACCTTTCCGATAGCCTCCTGCCAGAGCTGACCTTTGAAGATGGAATCATCGCCCGTCACAATCCAGTAGTAATAGGCCAGACGAATGGGGTAGCAGAGCGAGTCGATCTCGTACTTGCGCTCATGGAGGTTGGGATTCATATCGGTGAGGTCAGTCTCCCATCCGCTGCCTGTGGGGCCCATGTTGAAGGCGTTGGCGTAGGGGTCGATGCAGATACACTTCAGCTGACGGAGGATGGTGCCGCGCACCATGTGACGAACCTTCTCGTCGTGCTTGGCAAACTGTACGTAAGGCCACACCTGTGCGCCCGAGTCGCGGAGCCACATGGCGTGGATGTCGCCGGTATAGACAAAGGTGTCGTCGTCACCATCGGCGGTCGTGGTGTAATGAACAGTGGTGTCGAGCGTGTTGGGGAAGCAGTTCTCGAACATCCATGCCAGATAGGGAGCATCCTTCAGGAGCTTCTTCACTTCCTTGATCTTCTTCTCGATGGCATCAGCCATGAAAAGACGCTCTTCGAGGGCCGGCCTACGGGAAACCGTGATATTGTCGGCAGGAAGAGCAATCGTGCTGGTGTAGTCGGCAGAGAATCCTTGCACACACAAAGGCAGTAATGCCAAAAGTCCTAACAATCTTTTCATACTCATAACTTTTCAGTTTTTGATTTATAAGTTACTATTCAGAATCAACTTTTACATATTTTTCCTTTAACACTGTTTTGGGGTCGCTTCGCTCTGCTCTGCGACCATTTACGCGAATTGGCTCGACTTAATGAACGCCTGTCACATGCTCGAGTCCGCTGGGCACCTCAGGCACAGCAGGGATACCTACGTTCGACGGGTCCTTATACAATTCATTGGGCTTCATCACATCGTTCACCGTCCACGTCTGCACCTTGGCATGACGGTAGGCAGCATGGGCACGGATGTCCTCAGCCGAAGCAGCAAACTGCACGTCGTAGTTGCCGGCAGCAGTCTCCCACTGGCTCTTCCGGTCGTTGAACGAAGCCAGGGCGTATGCCGAGACGGTGAATGTGAGCACCTGGCTCTCGCCGGGCTGTAGCGTCCGCGTCTTGGCAAAAGCCTTCAGCTCGCGGGCGGGCTTGTCGCCCAGCGAACCCTTGGGCGCACTGACGTAGAGCTGCACCACTTCCTTGCCCGCCGTCTTGCCGGTGTTCCTTACGGTGATGGAGGCCACAAACCCATCCTTGGTGGCAGTGACCTTGGGGCTGGAATAGCCGAACGTGGTGTAGCTGAGGCCGAAGCCGAAGGGATAGCTCACCTCCTTGCCGAACGTCGAGAAGTAGCGGTAACCCACGTAGATGCCCTCCTCGTGGATGGTGTAATCGACATTGCGGCGACGGTCGCCGCGCGTGGTGCCGGGGCCGGTGGGGAAGTTCAGGTAGGCGGGGTGGTCGGCTATCGAGACGGGGAACGTCATCGTCAGCTTGCCCGACGGCGACACCTTGCCGGTCAGCACGTCAGCCACCGAGTTGCCGCCTTCCTGACCTGGCTGCCAGGCGAGGAGGATGGCATCGGGTAGCATCTTCCACGAAGCCGTTTCGATGGAATTGCCCATGTTCAGAATCACAATAA
>CAJOLH010000073.1 GCA_905235375.1 uncultured Bacteroidales bacterium | reverse complement strand
GAGGGTTACATCACCTGCACTGTGCTGTGCGAATACTGATACGGTTGCCATCATGATGGCGGTTGCAAGAAATAACTTTTTCATAATGCTTAATTTTTTTAATTGTTTATTATTATTGTTTTTAATTTGATTCATTCTTGTTGTTTTGTCTCGTCAGGAACCGTTTCCTTGATTTTGACGGTGCAAAGATAGGGGCATTTCCCCACGCCCCCAAGTTTTTCTGCAACTTTATGCTGGGTATATGGCGACACTACGACAAAAGCGCGACAGATGGGACGAGGCGTCCCGAATCCTGTCGCGCTGATGCGAGTTTTTTCGTACTTTTTCAGAATACCCCCCGATGTCTTTTGGTCGCTTCGCTCAAAATTGCCAAAAAATTGAATCAAAAAATTATAAGAATCCCTTTTTGATAATTTTCTTAATAATTTTCCTATAATTTTGAGCGCAGCAACCACCCACATTTTCGATCACGAATCTCACGGATTATCTGTCAGCCCAAGGGAGACCAGTGGTCATTGCTTCGCCGACCACTGGGCGGATCGCACGGACTTTGCCCGTCCTCTTATCTCTGCGAATTACCCTGATTTATCAGATTAGTGTCTCGATCAAAAAAATCCGTTCAATCCGAGAAATCCGTAGAGGAAAGGGCTATCATTGACGTGCGCAAGCAAAAATCTGATAAATCCATTAGATTTGTTCCCACGCGGAGGTGCAACCCTTGCTGATAGCAGCGAGCGAACGCGAGTCAGCCCCTACCACGATGTTGCGGCCTGTGGTGTTGCTGTTGAGCAGCGGCAGGTCATCGCTATGGTCGGTGATGACCACGTCGAGTTCGGCCTTATGAACCTGCAGGAGACGCTGGAGCGCATCGACCTTATGCTGCCCCACACACTCCTTCCACTCGCCAATGACGACCTCCGAAGGAAGCGGCGTGCCACAACAGAGGTCAAGGCGGAGAATTTCGGCGATGGGATGGGCATAGAAGGCGGGAGCTGCCGTGGCAAGCACAAGCAGATGACCCCGATTTCGATAGGGCTCCATAAGCTGCTGGACGTGCGGATTCAAAAAGGTCATCTCCTCCTCGATAAAGTTATCGAGATGCCCCTGCTGAGTCATGAAGGCAGCGGTGCGGTCGAGCAGCGCCTCCTTCATGCGGCTATGACTGACAAATCGCAACTTGCGAAGCATGACCCACCAGAGGATGCTCAAGCAGATGTCGAATCGAAAGTGGTGGAGCGCAGCACTACCACAATAGCTGAGGTAGTCGCGAAAAGTGTTGGTGCATAATAAGGTACCGTCAAGATCGATGGCGAGAGCTTTGCGCATAGACGATTGATTATAAACACGAATTATCGTGAATTGACATGAATTTCAGTGGGTGCCTTTACCGATAGTCGTTGGACCAGGGGAAACGACAAAGGGTGCGGTTGTGGTAGAGATAGAAGTCGGCATCGCAAACTGGATGAGGAATTGTGACAGTGATGACGGCAACGCGAAGAGCAAGACCGGGAAACTGCTCCAACAGCTGGAGACGTGCATGATGGATGGTGGCTCCAGTGTCGATGGCATCATCGACAAGGAGGACAGTTGCCCCCACACCATGTTCCTTGAGACGCGACACGACATCTTCGGACAAACGGATTTCGCCAATACGAACAGGCTCACTTCCCTTACTGCGCCACTCATTGACACGACTCTCGACGATGCGAAGCACGTTGCAACACCACAAGGGCAAGCGCTGCAAAAAACGTTGTGTCAATCCCTGGCTCTTCTGCCGAGTACTGGGACGCGAGAGTTGGACCTCGCAGTAATCGGCTTCGGGAAAGTCGTCACGCATCAGACGCGCCACTTCGGCACCACCATGCCGTATTCCGATGATGAGCGACGGCGTGAAGCCTCCTGCCTTAACGCGGTGGGAGAGCTGGCTGCAAGCTTGGGCCAGAAGAGCAGGGGTAAGGGTTACGACGGGCATGGTGAGGGGAGAGGGGATTAGGAGGGGTTACCTCATAAGGAGATAGGAGAAGAGGGAAGTGAGGCGGTTCTTGAGGCGGGCGCGGGGGTCGCGGATGCTTTCGGAACGGAGTGCCTTGATGTGCTGCCAGCAGCGATGTGCCATGGCCTTGTTCGCATCGGTGTGAGGCTGACGGGACAAAAGCCGGAGGATATTAAACGCTACACTCAAACGACGTTCGCGGGCAGCACGAACGTAAGCCATTTGTCCCGTCACCATAAATTGCGCCTCCAGGGTCTCAAGCACTTCGAAAGCATCCGTGCGACGGATGGAAAGGCTGTTAAGCGTACCGCTGTCCTGCTTGAAATAGAAGTACATGGGAACATCTACCCACACCATGCGCTGGATGCGGGGATAAATCTGCGCCATGGCGTAGAGATCCTCATAAACGCGAAAGATGACGGGAAAACACAGGCCATCGAAGAGAGAACGGCGGAAGAGCTTGCAGGGCGAAGAGTCTGCCATACCCTCCTGATAGAACATACTGAACAGGGCCTGCCCTGCAGTCAGTTCCTTCGTCCGATAATGCTTGGGAAGGGGTTGCTTCAGCCGATCAGGGCCATAGTCGCTGCGCTTCGATTCGGGAATTATCCGATAGGGCGATTGCACGATGTCGGCATGGTGCCGGTCCATCTCGACAGCAAGCACCTCAAGATACCTCTCGTGCACGACATCATCGCAATCGACAAAGGCGACAGATTCGCCGCGTGCCACCTCCAGCCCCTTGTTGCGGGCTGCTGCGGGTCCACCATTCTGTTGATGGAGCACAGTGATACGTGCATCGCGGCAGGCATAGTCATCGCACACATCCCCGCTCCCATCGGTCGAGCCATCGTCGATGAGAATGACCTCGATGTCGCTATAGGTTTGCGCCAACACCGAGTCAAGACAGGCAGGCAGATAAGCCGCTGCGTTATAGACGGGGATGATAACGGAGATCAATTAGCAATTAACAGTTAATAATTTACACTTAGCAAATATCCCTTAACCTTGCATCTTGAATCCATTAAGGAGGGCACGGACGTCCATTCGCTTCTTGCCGGGGAGCTGGAGTTCTTCGAGCGCAAGGATTCCATCGGCGCATGTGACATGGATGTAGCTGCGATTGTCGGTGTCAATCCTGCCAATGGCTTCGGAGGAATAGGATGTGCCTTCGCTCACGATGCGTGTGCGGAACACCTTGACAGGCGAAAGGCCGCAAAGAGTTGTCCATGCGGCAGGATAGGGCGAAAGTCCGCGCACAAGGTTGTGCAGACTGCGTACGGGCTGGTCGAAACGCAGTTCGCAGGTCTCCTTGAAGATCTTGGGAGCAGGGCGCAGTTCGTCGATTCCTGTCGAAGCCTTCAAGTCGCGAAGGAGCGTATTCTGGTCGATGGTGGGGACACGCGAAAGGTCGCCATCGGCCTCAAGCAGCAAATCGACAGTGCGCGTGACCAGTCCTTTGCCCATCTCCATCATGCGATCGTGCAGCGAACCGACGTTTTCCTCGGGGCCAATCTCAAGGGATTGCTTGAGGATGATGCGGCCAGTGTCGATCTGATGGTCGAGAAAGAAGGTGGTGGCACCCGTGACCCTATCTCCATTGATGACAGCCCAATTGAGAGGTGCAGCGCCACGATACTGCGGAAGGAGGGCAGCATGAAGATTGAACGTGCCCAAGCGCGGCATGGCCCAAACCACTTCGGGCAACATACGGAAGGCTACAACAACCTGAAGGTCGGCACGCCAGGAGCGCAGAGCTTCGACGAAAGCTTCATCCTTGAGTTTTTCGGGCTGAAGGATCGGGAGGTTATGGTCGAGCGCATACTGCTTGACGGGGCTATACTGAACCTTGTGGCCGCGTCCCGCCGGCTTGTCGGGCATGGTAATGACACCGACGACCTGATAGCCACCTGTCACCAGGGCATCGAGCGAAGGCACCGCAAAGTCGGGCGTGCCCATGAATACTATTCGGATATCCTGTTTCTGCATCATTCAATATATTATAATATGTGGCAAAGGAGACATTCCCTTTGACGCGGCAAAGATACACCTTTTGCTGCAAATTTCCAAATTTTTGAATAGAAAAAATGAACCGCAACGTGGATGGCCCATCATTGCGGTTCACAATATTCTGGTTAGGAAGTTATCCTATCACTTCTTGACAGGAGCATCAGCCTTTGCCTCCTTGCGGCCAATGAAGTAATAGGCAGCAGGAACGGCGAGGAAGATGGTGGTCAACGGGTCAACAACAACACCAAGCAACATAGCGAAGATGAAGCTGCGGATGGTAGCGCCACCGAGTGCGAAGATCACGATCAATACCAAAAGGGTAGAGATGGAAGTGTTCAACGTACGTGGCATGGTAGCGTTGAGGGCCTCGTTCACGATGTTGTAGCGGGTCTTGTTGGGATAGAGGTTGCTCACCTCACGGATACGGTCGAAGACGACCACAATATCGTTGATGGAGTAACCAATCACGGTCAGGATGGCTGCAATGAACGCCTGATCAATCTCCATCGAGAATGGCATGACAGATGGGAGCAGGCAGTAGAGACCCAAGATGACGAGGGTGTTGGCAGCAAGGCCCAGGATAGCGCCCAGAGAGAATGCCACATTGCGGAAACGCAAGAGGATGTAGAGGGCGATGGCGATGAGCGAAAGGAGCACGGCAACGATAGCGCCATAGGTGATATCCTCAGCAATCGAAGGTCCGACCTTCTGTGTCGATGGGATATTGTCCTCGTTGTTGAAAGCTTCGAAGCTGGAGTTGACGTAACCCAGTTCCTTACCGGCATCGTAGATGGCCTGCTTCATGATGAGATTGGCCTGTGCATCGTCGGCAGCGTTGAGGTCGTAGTTGGTAGTGATACGTACCTGATTGTCGCGGCTGATGGTGATGACCTTGATCGAAGCCTCGTTGAGCGAAGCGTTGTTCTGGAGCTTCTCGGCGAGTGCCTCATTGTCAACAGCGGCAACATCGTTGAAGGCTACTACATAGTTGCGACCACCCGTGAAGTCAATACCCTTCTCCAGACCTGGGAAGAACATCAGGACGACAGCCAGCACAGCAATGACGGCATAAACCTTGGTGGTGAAATAACCCTTCTTCACGAAGTCGATATGGGTTGGCTTAAGCAAGCTGGAGAGAGCGCCCGTGAAGCTGAGGTTCTTGAACCAGCCCTTAGCAAGAGCCCACTCGAAGAAGATACGGCTCAGGAAGACGGCGCTCACGAACGACGTGATGATACCGATGATGAAGGTGACGGCGAAGCCACGGATAGGACCTGTACCGAAGTAATAGAGGATAATACCCGTAATCAACGAAGTCAAGTTGGCATCGAAGATGGCGCTGAAAGCATTGCGATAGGCGGCATCAACAGCCGAACGAAGTTGCTTGCCGCTGGCAAGCTCTTCCTTGGCACGCTCGTAGATAAGCACATTGGCATCCACAGCAATACCCATGGCGAGCACGATACCTGCGATACCCGAAAGGGTGAGCACAGCATGGAAGCTCGAAAGGATGCCGAGGGTGAAGAAGGCATTGATCAAGAGGCAGCAGTCAGCCACCAGACCTGCGGTGATGCCATAGAAGAGCACCATGTAGATAAAGAGGAGCACGAGTGCCACGATGAACGAAATCACACTGGCGCGGATAGACTCCTCACCGAGCGTAGGACCAACCACGTCTTCCGATACGATGTTGACCTTGGCAGCCATCTTACCCGACTTGAGCACGTTGGCCAAGTCGTTGGCCTCCTCAGTGTCGAAGTTGCCGGTAATCTGCGAACGGCCACCCGTAATCTCCTGGTTGACGCGTGGAGCTGAATAAACCACATCGTCGAGCACGATGGCCACGCACTTGCCCACGTTCTCCTTGGTGAGCTTTGCCCAGGTGTTGCCAGCCTCGGGAGTCATGGTCATGCTGACCTGATACTCATTGTGGATCTGCTCGAAGTCGGCAGAAGCATCGACTACGATGTCGCCACCCTTGGTAGCATCGGGAAGCGATGGATGACCGAGGTTGTCGTGTGCCTTGAGGGCATAGAGCTGATACCAAAGGCCACGGTCGTCGAACGACTTGACACTCCAGGCGAGCTTGAGTTTGCGTGGGAAGGCATCCTTGTACTGCTTCTGATTGACGAGGGCATTGATGGCTGCCGTATCGCTCGACTGAGCAACGGCAATCACAGGACCCTGGTCGCCGAATACCTGCACGCGAGCTGCAAGGCTATTCTGCATAGCGTTGGCAAGGGCTACGCTATCGACAGCAGCGCTATCGCTGGCAGCAGGAACATTCTTCTGAGCCTCGGCAATAAGCATATTCTGGAATGCGCCGGCAATCTCTCCTGCCTGATAAGTCTCCCAGAACTCGAGGTTTGCAGAACCCTGGAGGAGTTTCTTCACACGTTCGGGCTCCTTCACGCCAGGCAGCTCGACCAGAATACGACCAGCCTGCTGGAGTCGCTGGATATTGGGGGCAACGACGCCGAAACGGTCGATACGATTGCGAAGCACGTTGAACGAGTTGGACAGAGCAGACTCCATCTCGCTTTTGATGATCGAGACAACCTCAGCATCGCTGGTGCTCTTGGTGATCTTGTCCTTGAGCTGATAGGTGCTGAAGACATCGGCCAACTTTCCAGTTGGATCGATCTTCCTGTAGTTGGCAGCGAAAGCATCGACAAAGTTGTCGCCGCTCTCTACCTCACCTGCATTCTGAGTGTCGGCCAGAGCCTGCACGAAAGTGGGGTTCTGGGCGTTCTCGGCAGCGAGTGACTTGAGCACGTCGGCTACAGAGATCTCAAGAATGACGTTCATACCTCCCTTCAGGTCCAGGCCGAGGCCCACCTGCATCTCCTGCGCCTGCTTGAAGGTCTTGCCCAACCAGACGGTTTCGTTGGAGATGGAATCCAAGTAATACTTGGCTGAGTTGCCGGTTTGTGCTGCGTAAACCTCTGCCTTGTTTTCCACACGACGCACTCCGTAGGAGAACGAAATGTAGTAGGCGCAAAGTAAAGCAAGCAAGACGGCAATCACGCTTACAAATCCTTTGTTTTGCATTGTTGAAAATATTTGATTTTATTTATTTTTTTCGCATATTTCGGGCGCAAAGTTAAATAAAATAATTGAATTCACGAAAAAAAACCTAAAAAAAAGCACTTTTTTTGCTCTTTTTTATGTATGTGTTACTAATTTTATGTATCTTCGCGCCATGTTTCGACACTTTTTGAGAAAAAACCGATCAAAAATTGCACCGCTTGCCATCCTGCTGTTCGGTGGGTTTTTGGGTTGTGCAAGCGTCGGTTCGCCGGGTGGAGGGCTCTATGATGAGACGCCTCCCGAACTTGTGCGCAGCGAACCCGCCGAAGCAGCAACGGGTGTCGGCAAGCAGAAGATCACGATGCGCTTCAACGAGAACATCAAGCTCGACAATGCCAACGACAAGATGACCATCTCTCCGCCGCAGGTCAAGGCGCCCACCATCACAAGCAATGCAAAGACGCTGACCATCCAACTGCGGGACTCGCTCCAGGCCAACACCACCTACACCATCGACCTTGGCGATGCCGTGCAGGACAACAACGAAGGCAACGCACTGGAGAGCCTGACCCTCACCTTTTCGACAGGTGACCATATTGACACGATGAAGGTGATGGGCACCCTACTCAATGCTAAGGACCTGGAACCTGTAACCGGAGCCTTTGTGGGCATTTATGCCGTCACCGAGGAAGGGACTTTCCCTGCTCGCGGAAGGGAAGGCGATTCGCTGCAGCAGGCCATCGACTCCATCGTAGCACTCTATCCCGACTCCATCTTCAGCCTGCGACCTTTCGAACGCGCCGGCAAGACCGATGGCTACGGACGCTTCACCATCAGCGGTGTCGGCGCCGGCAAGTACCGTATGTATGCCCTGAAGGATGAGAACACCAACTACAAGTACGATGTCAACACCGAAGACATCGCCTTTGTCGATTCGCTCATCATCCCTTCGGTAGGCAGTCACACCGCCAGCGACACCATCTGGAACCGCTTCGACAGCTTGAAAGTCGATTCCATCTACGTGCACGAGGTCATCGACTACTACCCGAACGACCTGTGCCTGCGAATGTTCAACGAGGGGCACGTCATCCGCTACCTCGACGATATGAAATGGAAGGACAGCACCCAAATCACGCTCAACTTTGCGGCAAGGATGCCCGAACCTCCCGTCATCGTGCTGCTTGACGAGGAAGACCGAGGGCCTGCCAGCCGCGATAAGGATTCCTGGCTCATCTGCGAACCCAATCCGACCAACGACACCCTCGTCTATTGGCTGCGCGACTCGCTGGTATATCATCGCGATACGCTCCACCTTGCCGTGACCTATCCATTTACGCAAAATGGCATCGACATCATCCGCACCGACACCATTCACCTTGAGAAGCCCGAAACGAGCGTGCCTGCCGACCAGCAGTCCGAAGACAAAGACGACAAGAAAAGGAAACGCAAACGCAAGAAAGAGCAGGATGCAACCGCAGAAGATTCACTTCCAAAGACGGTCTTTATGAGCATCAAGCTGCTTGAAAACAAGATTGATGTAGGAAAACGTCCACGTTTCGAAACCTCTGCCCCTCTTGACAGTCTAAATATCGCAGCACTCCATCTGGAGCAGCAGAAGGACAGTATCTGGGTATCCCTCGATTTCGAGTTTGTGCAGGACAGCACGAGTCTGCGCCGCTATACCCTCCATGCCAAGCCGCATTTCACGCCAGGCCAGAACTACAGATTCATCTGCGACTCTGCTTCGATGCACGACATCTATGGGCATCCCGTCGATTCCATAGCGATGACCTTCAGTGAGAAGAAGCCCGAAGAATATGCCCACCTATTGGTGAACGTTCAGGGAGTGGAGGGCGAATCTTTCGTCCAGCTCCTCAACGAAAAAGACGTTGCCGTGCAGCAGGCGAATGTGAAGAACGGGCAAGCCAGGTTCCCACAAGCACCCGTCGGCAAATGTTACGTCCGACTTGTAGAGGATCGTAACGGAAACGGCACGTTCGACACAGGGGCTCTCGATGGTCACATCCAGCCCGAAAACGTCTTCTATATGCCCAAGATGCTTGAAATGCGCGAGAACTGGGACTACAGCGAGACATGGAACGTGCGCGCCACCAAGCTTGAGGAACAGAAGCCTGACGAACTGAAGCAGAACAAGCCCAAGGAGAAGAAGGAAAAGAAGAGCAAAAACGAGGAATACCTCAAGCAACATCCCAACCTCAGAAAGAAGCTTCCCCTTAACCCTTCCTAACCATTCATCACCCCTCTTAACCCCATCCTAACCCAATAAATAGAATCAGATGCTACACCGTCATTTCCTATTCCTTATTATAATTTCATGCGCGTGCGCGCAGACACCAGCCATCTATGCAGCACCTCCCCGTTCCCCACAGGAGCAGGCAGCATGGGCAGCAACCAATGCGCCTGAGAACCTGGAATACAACATCTATTTCCATCTCGGCCTCATTCATGCCAAAGCAGGCGTTGGCAAGCTCTGCTTCACGAAAGAGACCGACACGCACGGTCATACCGTATATCATGGCCAGCTTGCAGGCAAGTCGCTCAGCATCGTGGAACATATCATGAAGGTGCGCGACACGCTCGACTGTTACTTCAACGAGGACATGGTGCCCCTCAGCTTCCGCAAGGGCACACATGAGGGAAGCTATACCGCGCTAGCCAACTATTCCTACCAGCCTCACTGGCATAACAAAAATGCTGCCAAACGTCTTAACAACGTTGACAGCACCAGTGTAGTCCTCAAGCGGTGGCGCAAGAAGGGGAAGGAAGAGGCAGTGAACCGCGTCGTGAATTTCTCCAATGAGGGTCCTGCCTACGATATGCTCTCCGTCTTCTATTCCGTTCGCCACCTCGACTATGAGCACATGAAGAAAGGCAAACGGATGAAGTTCGTCTGCTACGACGGCGTCGTCCAGCAGGTCATCAATGTTGACTTCTGCGGTGTAGAGAAATGCGAGATGCGCACCGGCAAGACCCGCGAAGCCTTCCTCATCGACCTTAACTTCGCCACCAAGGGGCAGGACAACACCCCCCTCAAGATCTGGCTCTCGAAGACTCCTGACCACCGCCCACTCAAAGCCATCATCGGCCTCAAGCGCATCGGATCAATCCGATGCGAGATTCAGGAATAGAAGGCAATCATCAGCCAAGCTCAACAATAGCACTCGCTTCACCCTTGATGTTGAGAGAAACGACAATCGTCTTGCCAAGAGAGTAAACCACGGGCACCAGCGTATCACCGAGTTTGGCGGGGATGCGGTATTCAAGCCGAAGGTTCTTCACTTCGAAGCCTTCGGGCAGCAATTCCATGGCCATGCGAACGTAATTGGCATTGTTGACATGTTTATTATAGTCGATGTCGGCGCGTAATACCGTAATCGGTTCACAAACCCTACTGCCCTCTTTGGGAAGAATGATGCGTCGTTCTCCATAATTCATTTCCAACTGGGGCTCTATATTCATTGAAGCGATAGCATCGGCACTGACGCGCTTCAGCTTGCCGGTCGATTTATCGACAAAAGCACCCATACTCCACGTCTTGTAGCATGGCTCGCCATTCGCATCATAGATGAACGTATTGCGAAAACCGAACATTGGCTTCATGTCATAGACCGAAGTTGTCACCGTCAGTTCCTCCTTATAACTGGGGATGCGGACGATTTCAACCACTCGCGATGCCAGAAGCTGAGTCATATTCTGTTCAGCGAAAAATTGTTGGATGCCAGGTTCGCTGTCAATCCACATTTCAGAGCAATCCTGCATCATCTGGAGGGCGGAATACAGCTTCAGGCGTCCTTCGCTATCGCAGGTGCTGGTAGTAACCTTAAAGCGCAAACTGTACATGAAAAGGGAATGAATTATAAGTGATAAGTTTTGAGGGTAATTAATTCGGTTTGTTCAAGTAAGATGCCCATCCGAGTATTTCTGGCCTATACTCGAAGTGCATCGTATCATAGTGATACCAATGTCCGCCCCAAATGAAGCCATGACGATCGAAGATTTCGACTATTTCATGAGGAATCCGGTTCTCATATCTCAGCGTGTCGAGTTCACCTGCTCCCTTATTAGTCCAAAGCCAGTAGTTTGAATATTCTGTATTAATATCGATGGCAATGCCATAACTATGGGCACTCTGGCGCTGTGCTCCGCGAACCTGTCGCCAATAGAAAGATCCTGCAGAAGGAAGATAGGGTGCCAGTTCGGGATGCAGGGCAAGTTCGGCAGCCACTTCCTTGAGTCGATCTGCCGCTCCATTGATCCTTGTAAACTTCACTTGTCCTCCGAACCAATCCACAGACACAAGATTTCGCTTGACCTCATCTGCCGAAGCTCCATACATCTTCTTAAAGAACGCATCACATCGACTTCGGCCAGCATCTGACTGATAGACAGGCGTATCTTGCCTGCAATAGGACAAGCGAAACATATCCTCTACATCTGAATAGTCGAGCATTTGTTCGAAGGATTTCTCATATCCGTCATCGAACGGAATCGTTGTGCCATCGGGAAAGATTATCTCATTGTCCTTGTACTTCATCCGCTGCTGAGGATATGCCCCCAACAGGACACTTATTTCCTTGGGGACAATTGAATCAGAGCTGATCGTCTCATAAATATTTGACTGGAGTGCCACATTCCTCGGATAGTTGGGGGATAAGACGGAATTGCGGAAATACCTCAACTCATTGGCGAAATAGGTCGCAGTACCCAAATCCAGCGTCGAAGCATCCTCATCCAATTCGAACCAAGGGGAAAGCAAAGAGTCTCTCCTATTCTTCAGGATATGGATGCTGCAAGCCGGTGTGCTACCCTGCAGCAGCAGAAAAATCTTCCTGCCTGTTGCAGGATTCCTTGCCACATCGGCCACCATGATGGCGTGACCATACTTCTTATCTGCCCTGTCCTTGGCAGAATAAATAAATACATCGCCCGGCTGCATCTCCGACAAGGGGCGCTGAGGCATCTCGCGAATCAGCGATTCGGTGTTGGCAAACTTATAGACAAACTTCAGATAGGTCACAAACTTGCTCCTACGACCTCCCCAATAGTAACGCATCGTATTATATTGGGTGTCTTCGAAATGAATCTTCCAGAATTGACGTGTTCGGAAGAGATATTCAGCCCGCAGACGAATACAGACATCAGCACATTGTTCATACCGATGCAGCAAGGGCAGATCTATGACACGGTAACTGTAGGGAAGAAGCGAGTCGGCCAACTGACCATTTATCCTTCGCACCCGAACACTATCGGCTGCCAATGGAAGGTCGCGCAGATAGGCAGCGAAGCCTGTATTTTCGCCTATTCTTTCGTAGCCTGCCGGCAAACCAATTGTCCCGACACTGCCATTCGGGCCATCGGTTGCAGGCACTTCCTTGAACCACCAGGGACCATAAAGATAGACCAGCAAAGACAGGCAACCAACCGCCGATAAGATTAAGAATATAATCAACAATTTCCTTACCACGATAATGATTTTTCTTGCCTAAATCATCTCCCGCAAAGAATGCCACAAACACGGGGCAAGAACCTGCGAAAGATTACATAGACAAACATACAAAAGAGGACGACAATCACGATCCTCAACAAATAGTTCATGATAACGACATAGGGGAAACGATTGGCCATTTCCATCGACCTCACATCATAGAAGCCAGTCAGTGCGCCACCAACCCTATTGAGTAGTCTGAATACGTCACGCAGGACAAAATAATGCAAAGCAAAAATCAGGAAGGTGGCATCCTGCCACCGAATCGCCCCATCCTTCAACTTTGACAAAAAAGTGTTCGAATGGCTTCGTTTCACCATCCAAGCTGCCAGATTGATCATAGCCATTACCTCGAAGACTGTATAGAAAGGACAAATCATCCTTCCAGCTCGAGAATAAAGATAGCCGTTGCATAGCATCGCAATATAAAGAATGAGTGTAACAATGGCAATAGGCCATCGCCTGGCATAAAATACGTCAGACAACTCAAAACGATTCAACGACAAGAAAGCGCCCCATCCGAAGAAAAAGAATGCTTCGGCGGTAAACCCGGGAAGCATGAAGGACGTCTGCGTAAGATAAAGGAATGCCAACAGTGCCATGGTTGCAATGGCATAAGGAGTAACCCTGCCTGCACGTGAACGCAGCAGGAAATGGAACAAGGGTGTGCACAAGTCCAGTACGATGAGATCCCTTATGAAATAGAATGGCAAAAGTATAGGCACCGTAGTATGGGCAGGATGTCCCCAGATATCCACCTGACCCGCACCGAGCGACCTTGCATTCCAGTAGATTCCAAGCCAACCGCCATGGTCATCGAACCACATCCTCACCACGTTCCAAGGCTTACCCTGGAACAAGCATCCCCATATCTCCGGACCAATAATATATAATATGTATATCGTATTCCACAAAAGATAGGGAATGAGCAGCGTCCAAATCCTGCGCCTCATCTTTCGCAACCATACATTGCCGTCCCATTCTTCCAGATGCAAAAAGAAAAGATAACCCGAAATCAGGAAAAACAAAGTGACAATGAACAATATGAGGATTCGCGTCGATAGGATAAATTCCATGACCGCATTGCATCTGAACCCCTGCTCTGCCAGCATATCGTATTGCCACCCCCTAATGCGGAAAAAACAATGCCCCATGACGACACCTACCGCCAAGGGAAATCGCACGAAGCTGATAAGCTCAGAAGTGACGTTCTTGTTCATCATCAACTTTCACGACGTTTTTTGCACAGAGGGTTTCTGGAAGAAATACATGAGCAGGAAGTCGAGCATGATATTTAGCGGATAGAGCTGCATCAACCCCGAGAGAGCCAGACAGAGAGCCATGGCCAGCAACAAGGGATTGTGCAGTTGCCCCATGCGATAAAGATAAAGTCCATAGAGAGCAAGCATCAATAAAGCCACGATTACGCCATCTTTGACAAAAAGGCTTAGATAAAGATTATTAATATAGATGGGTTCAACACCTTCTCGGAAAGCCGTCTTCCAAGTGACGATACCACAATCCTGCCCCAGCCAACTAAGCCCATGTCGCTCAAAAAGCAAATAAGGGATACTGAAACGGCTCGAAAAGGTTGTTTCGCCATTCGAAGGACCAAAATAGAAGGAAAGCCCCACTGAAAGTACAGTCAACAGCAACGGGAACAACGCAAGCCAGAGAGGGGGGATAGTATGATGCTTAAGCCAATAATAAACAAACGGGAAAATCAATAGCACAATAATTGAAGTGGTGCTCAGGGTCAACCAGCCCACAACCACCGCCGATACCCAACAAATAATTGCCACCCAAGGGAATCGACGGATGTGGAACAGATGAATGACCAACAGAATGAGCATCTGCATCAGATACGCATAGCGATTAGGGTTGTAGAATCCGTAGGAATGTCCCACATGGTTGTATTTATGCTTGACTATATCTGCCGTCCAATCCAAGAGCAAGGTTATAGGCCCCAGAAACAGCATGGTCAAAAAGATGACAAGATAAATACGAAGAATTACCTTGATATCAGCGTCTCTCGATGCAGCGACCAGCAACACTGTCTTGAGCAGCATATTCGCATGACTCAAAAGATATGAAATAAAGACCAAAGAAATAATTACCGCACAAAGAATGACATATCTGGGATGCTTCCA
>CAJOLH010000072.1 GCA_905235375.1 uncultured Bacteroidales bacterium | reverse complement strand
TTCGACGACGACCATAGACGGCTACAAGTTCTGCCTTGCCGCTGTCGAGATAACTCTTAATGACCTTCTGCTCATATTCGCGACCAATTATCCTATTGTATTCCATAATTGTAAGATGATTAGTTGGCGCAAATATACAATTAATTTTTGAAAGAAACAAGCGATACTACTTCCTTAACTCAATTTTTAACATATTTAAGGAAGTAGTATCGCCGATAGTGGTTCCCTAACTATCATTTTTGACCCACTTAAGGAAGTAGTATCGCTGATAGTGGTTCCTTAACTATCATTTTTGACCCACTTAAGGAAGTAGTATCGCCGATAGTGGTTCCTTAACTATCATTTTTGACCCACTTAAGGAAGTGCTATCGCATCAGCGGCATCCACACAGTCATCTCCCCCTTGCCTCGATTGCCCCAGGCGTAATAAGGGATGAGGCGGATGGGAAGTTCACGGCCGGCACGTCCTATCTCGCGATAGAGCTGGCCTTGCCACGAGGCTTCGTCGGCAAGCAAGGCAGTGCCTTCGAGTGCCATTACGGGATGACCGTCAATCTCAATCATGACGGGTTCCAACTGGATGTCGGCGGGGATAAGTACATCGTCAATCTTGATATCATCAGGCAGGTCGGCGCTCTCCAAGCAATAGACAATGGGACCACGCTTGATGGCCACCTGGTTGCGAACCTCCTCGACCAAAGGATTGGCCTCCATGAGGAGAACGGGCATCGTCATGTTCCATTCGACAACATCGCCCTTTTTCCAGACGCGTGTGATTTCGGCGTATGTGCTCGAACGATGCAGGATCTGCAAGGGAACACCATTGATGTCGATGGTGGCACGATCACACCAGTCGGGAAGGCGGAAACGGAGTGTCCATGCCTTGCCTCGTGCCTTTTTGGGGAGTTCGTCGATGGTGACGGTCACGGCACCATCCCAAGGATATTGGGTGGTCTCAGTGAGCCGCACTTCGCCGATGCCCGGAATGTCGGCCGTGGTCTTTGCCTCACCATAGAACTGCAACGTGAGCGACGGAGCCTGTCCCGGTGTGCTCACCGTGAAGGCATAGTTCTGCGCCTCGCTAACGGTGCGCAGGGTGTTGGGTGGACAGCAGAAGCAGGAGATGTATTCCTTGCGTTCCTTGGGCCAACGAAGGGTGTAGGGTAGGTCGGCAGAGATGCGGAGGGGATTGGTGTAGAAATAGCGACGGCCATCGAGCGAAATGCCCGAAAGGATGGAGTTGAGCATACAGAGTTCGGCCACGTCGGCATACTTGGCTTCGCCCGTGATCTCCATCATGCGCCAGTTGAAGAGCATGTTGCCAATCTGGGCACAGGTCTCGTTGTGGGCAGTGGAGTTGGGCAGCTGATAAGGACGGCCGAACGACTGGTGAACCTTCTGGATGGAGTCGGGAGTGTAATTGGTGCCATCGGGCGACGTACCGTCGTAAAGCGCACCGCAACCGCCGGTGATATACATCTTGCGATAAGTGAGATCCTGCCAGATGCTGGTGAGGTTGCGCATATACTGTTCATTGCCCGTCTCGGCGATGATGTCGGCCACACCTGCATAGAGATAGGTGGAGCGAACGGCATGACCCATGGCCTCGTACTGCTGTTCGAAAGGCTCACGGTCCTGGTTGTCGTCGGTGCCGTTCTTGACAAGGCTGCGAATCTGGATAAGTTGCTGGGCAAGTTCGAGATAACGCGGATTTCCTGTTTCACGCCACATTTCGACCACACCCATGTAGTGACTGGGACAGATGGCGCAACGGGCGAGTTCGGCAGAAGCCGTCTCGTAGAAGTTGACAAGGAAGTCGGTGGCCTTGACTGCGCAGTTGAAGAGCGTAGTCTTGCCCGTGGCACGCTTGTGGACAATGGCTGCCATCATCAGGTGACCGAGGTTGTAGGTCTCGAAGTTGAGGCGGTTGGCAAAGGCTCCCTTTTCGTCCTCCTTGCCTACGGCGGTGCCGATGATGGTCTGCTGCTTCTTCACCGCGTGACTATCAACGCCACGGTTTATTTCATCGATAATGACGGGCGTATGGATGTATCCATCCTCGCGTTGTGCACGGGCTACACGGTCGATGAAATAGTCCATCAACCGATCGAGTTCGGGATCGCGTGTAACAGCATAGACGGCAGCCACACCTTCGAGCCACTTATACATATCGCCATCGTGGAAAGGAGGTCCCCAATGCTCATGATCGTCGGCAGGGACATCGTCGCCGGCAGCAATCTCGAAATTGCGGAAGCCATGCGAGATGGCGGGGTTGTTCCATGTCTGCCACATCGAAAGCAACGACGTGCCGCTGAAGACGCCGAAGCGGTCGCCCCAGAATCCGCCAGTCCACTGCGTGGCTCCGATCGGAAGGTTCGACTGAAGGGCGTGAGAGCTGTGGCTGGTGTCGGTGAGCGGTCGTGTAGCTGCCGAGGGCGATTGCCCATTGGCTACAGGCGGAAGGCAGAAGTTTGCCACGAAGAAGATGGACAGGCTGGTGAAGAGGATGTGCTTAATGTGTGTCATTGCGTGGAGTTTTTTGTCTCCAGAAGGATTGGAGAAGATTCGTGAAATGCCATTTATGGTGCAAAGAAACGCAATTTTCCCGTCTTTTCCAAACTTTTCAGCAGAAAACTCCTTATTTTTTTGTTCATTGTGGAAAAAAGGCGTATCTTCGCGTCGAATTAAGGATATATTTTGGCGAAAACGAAAAGCAAGAAACAGGGTAAGAAGCCGAAGCAGGGCGGCAGCCTTCTGAGCAGCATTTTCAAATGGGCATTCAGGTCTGTTATGGCAGTGCTGACGTGTTGCTTGTGCCTGATTCTAATCGCTTCGGCCTTCAGTGACTACATCAATCCCACCATTTGGATATTGCCCTCGTTCCTGGGCATCGCCTTTGGTGTGATACTTGTGATTGCAGTAGTCTGGTTCTTCGTGCTGGTGCTTTTCCGCCGCTGGCACAGCCTGTTGGTGCTTCTGGTGACGATGGCCATCGTCTTCATCCCGGCATGGCGCTACTGTCCGCTGCACCTCAACGGCGGCCCCGCGCCCCTGAAGCTGACCGACAAGGGAGAAGAGATTGCGGTAGATAGCCTGCGGATCTTCTCGTTCAACACGAACATCATGGGGCAAACACACCTTTCGCGCATCAAGGAGCATATTCCCGTAATCGACCTGGTCCGCTCATCGGGAGCGGATATCGTCTGTCTGCAGGAATATGGCTTCACACTGAAACCGGGAGGGCACACCGAACAGGAATTACGCAGCGAACTGAAGGACCTTTATCCCTACTACGACTTCATGCCCAACGACAAGCGCAAGGCGCTCGGCATCGCCGTCTTCTCGAAACATCCGATACGCAAAGCCATTCGCGTGGACAAGCGGAAGAAAGGCTACTTCTCGGCGATGTATTACCAGCTGGATGTGCGAGGCCGGACGATGGGTCTGGTCAACATGCATCTGCGCAGCAACATGATCGACCCTAAGGACCGCATCCTCTATGACGAGATGATCGAGAAGTTCGAGCCCGATTCACTGGGCCGCATCCGAACAGGCATGATGCGAGCGCTGGCCCATGCCTATCGCCTGCGTTCAGCCGAATCGGCGATGCTCAGGCAGGTGCTGCTCGACCAGCATCCCAGCGACATGCCCTTGCTCATCTGCGGCGACATGAACGATACCCCCATCAGTTACTGCTATCAGTCGCTGCGCCAAGTAGGTCTCTACGACACATGGCAAGAGACGGGCTTCGGCCCAGGCATCACCTACAGAGCCAACCATTTCTGGTTCCGCATCGACCATCTGTTACACAGCAAACACTTCCGCGCACTCCATTCAAGGGTACGCAAGGACGTGGAAATCTCGGACCACTATCCTGTGGAAGCCACCTTCCAGCTACTGCCCGAATGATCTTCAATCCGTACGACATACATTTTGTGGAAGGGGCGGCATCGGCAGCCTCCTCGTTGTCCTGGGCTCAGTTGCGGCTCGAGGACAATGCTGCACTCGTGTTGCTCGTCCTATTATTCCTATCCATCGACATCCTTGCCTGCCGCAACAAGAGCGTGATGCGGCACCAGCTGGCTTGGATCACCGACACGCGCAACGCACGCACTTTCGAATCGGTGGTGGTCATTTATCCCTGGCTCAAACCGCTGATGCTTGTGCAGATGTTCCTGTTCTTCGGTCTGACGCTCTTCTGCCTCACCGACAGTGCTCCTGCCGAACACCTCTTCGCCATCTCTCTCACGACACTGTCGCAAATCTGCCTGTGTGTGTCATTCCTACTGGGATGGTATTTGCTGCAGGGAGTGCTGTTCAACTGGTTCTGCTACCTGCTTGGCATTAAGGAGAAGCGTACCATCATGAACCGCAGCTATCAGGCTGCATTCATCGTGCTGGCACCTCTCTCGATGCTCCTTTTCATAGGGCTGATTGCCGGATGGATACCCTCACAAATTGCACTTGTTTTGCTTTTCGCGGTCTTCATTTTGTCACAATTTTCTTTTATTTTTAGTGGAATTAAGATTTTTTACAATGGTTTTGGCTCGTTGTGTCTGATAATTGCATATCTTTGCACGCTCGAAATCGCACCCTTATTGGTCATTTGGGCGAAATTTACCTCACTGCAAGCATAATGGACATCAAGAATATTCTGGTTTCACAACCCTATCCTACCTCGGACAAGTCACCCTATTTCGACATTCAGCGCAAATTCGGTGTGACGCTTACGTTCAAGCCATTCATCCGCATCGAATCGCTAAGCACGAAAGAGTTCCGGACACAGAAGATCAGCATCCCCAACTTCACCGCCATCGTCTTTACATCGAAGACAGCGGTTGGACACTTCTTCAAGCTTGCCGAGCAACTTCGCGCCAAGCCCAACGAGGAAATGCAGTACTTCTGCCAGACGGAGGCTGTTGCCCTTTACCTGCAGAAGTTCATCGTCTTCCGCAAGCGCAAGGTGCATTTCTCCAAGTTAGGCACGATTGACGATTTGGCACTGGTGATGAAGAAGCACAATACCGAGAAGTTCCTGATGCCCGTTGCCGAGGTTCACAAGGAGGAGATTCCTGCCTTCACGAAGGCAAAACTCAAGGTTACCTTAGCCGTGATGTACCGCACGGTGAGCACAGAGATCACTTCGGAGGAGATTTCCTCGTACGATATGCTGGTGTTCTTCACCCCTTCGGGCATTCAGTCGCTCTTCGATAATATGCCCGACTACCTGCAAGGCGAACAGCGCATCGGACTCTTTGGTCCACTGACAGCCAAAGCCGCCGAAGAGCACGGCCTCCGCATCGATGCCAAGGGTCCCACGCCCGAGCTACCCTCCATGGCCAGCGTCCTGTACAAGTTTCTCAGCGACCTGGAATAAAGGCTGCACGAATAGAATTTTCAACCAGTTCACATGGCTTGGCCAGCCATTGCTCAGTCCCATCTGAAGAGTCAGATTCCGATGAAACAATTTACATTACCCAAGCGCGAACGACTGTATCTCAGAGAATCCATTGGCGAACTGTTTGCCAATGGACTTACGTTCGTGGTATTCCCCTACAGGGTGGTGTATCTGATCAAAAAGGCTGATGCCGACGACCTCCCCGACCCGGAAAAGCAGGGTCGGTGTGCCATGATGGCCGTGGCGCCCAAGAAACGCTTCAAGCATGCGGTGGATCGCAATCACGTGAAACGTCTCACCCGCGAAGCTTATCGCGTACAGAAGCTGCCACTCCATGCTGCCCTGGAGAAGACCGGGCAAGCGATTGAAGTGGCATTCCTTTATGTTGACAACAAGTTCATCACCTTCGAGCAGACCCACCGGCTGATGGGCAAAGCCATCGGCAGGTTGCAGCGTGCCGTCTTTGATGCTGCAAAACGATAACGGGGAAGCAAAACCATCATGAAATACATCTTCATCTCGCTTATCCGCTTCTATCAACGGTTCATCTCTCCGCTCACACCGCCTGCATGTCGGTTCACGCCGACCTGCTCGCAATATACGCTCGAAGCCATCCAGAAATACGGTGCCCTGAAAGGCACGTGGCTCGGCATCAAGCGCATCTGCCGCTGCCATCCCTGGGGCGGCTCAGGCTACGACCCCGTGCCGTGATTAAAGATTCTTCATCGACAACGACAGACGACCTCGACGCAGATCGACATCCTTGACACGCACCTTGACGTGCTGATGCAGGGAGACGACGGTGTTGGGGTCCTTGACGTACTTGTCGGCCAACTCTGAAACGTGAACCAAGCCCTGCGTATGCACACCGATATCGACGAAAGCGCCGAAATTGGTAATGTTGGTCACGATACCAGGAAGAACCATGCCTACCTGCACATCCTCGAGTGTCTTCACCTCGCTGGAGAACGAGAATTCCTCAAGTTGCTGACGCGGATCACGTCCCGGCTTGTCAAGTTCCTTCATTATATCCTCAAGGGTAGGCAAACCTACGCCTGCCCCATCTGCCTTGGCTGTGACATATCGGTTGAGGTCGATCTTTCCACGAAGCACCTTGCCTTCGGGGCCAATGAGGTCGCTGACGTGACACCCCAAATCGCTTGCCATCTTCTCGACGATGGCATAACGCTCGGGATGCACAGCGGAATTGTCGAGCGGATTGTCACCCCCTGCAATGCGCAGGAAGCCAGCCGACTGTTCGAAAGCCTTCGGACCCATACGTGGCACATCCATCAACTGCCTTCGATTGTGGAAGGCGCCATGCTTGGCTCGGTAATCCACAATATTCTGAGCCAACAGCGGGCCAAGACCGGAGATATAGGTCAAGAGATGCTTCGATGCCGTATTGACATTCACACCGACCTTGTTCACACAATTCTCCACGGTCTGGTCGAGACTCTTCTTGAGCTCCTTCTGATCGACATCCTTCTGATATTGTCCCACACCGATGGAATTGGGATCAATCTTGACAAGTTCGGCAAGTGGGTCCATCAGACGTCGTCCGATAGAGACGGCACCACGCACGGTGACGTCCTCGTCGGGAAACTCCTCACGGGCGACCTTACTGGCGGAATAGATGGATGCACCGTCTTCGCTGACCACAAAGACCTGTGCGCCCTGCAGGTCAAGACCTCTGACAAACTCCTCCGTTTCGCGCGAAGCCGTGCCATTGCCTATCGAGATGGCTTCAATCTTGTATTTCTTGACCAAATCCTCCACCTTGTTCATTGCATCGATGAACTGGCTTTTCGGCGGATGAGGGTAGATGACGTCATGATGCAGGAGGTTGCCTTCGCGGTCGAGGATAACCAGTTTGCAACCCGTACGGAAACCAGGGTCGAGGGCAAGTACACGCTTCTGGCCCAATGGTGGCGACATCAGGAGCTGCTCGAGGTTGCGCACGAAGATGAGGATAGCCTCCTCATCGGCCTTCTCCTTGGCACTCTGCATGAATTCTGTCTCGATGCTTGGCCCAAGCAGACGCTTGAAGCTATCGGCGATGGCATCGGCGACGAGCGGTGAGGCTGCCGAACGGTTGCTCTTCACATACTGGCGACAGAGCCTGTCGATGCACAGGCCCTCGTTGCCTGCAATCGAAAGACGCAGCACGCCCTCAGCTTCGCCTCGACGCATGGCCAGCAGACGATGGCTGGCACAGCGCTTCAAAGGCTCGCTCCAGTCGAAGTAATCGCGGAACTTCTGGGCAGCCAGTTCCTCGGCTTCGCTCAACGCCTTCGCACTCTTCACCCGCTTCGAAGCAATGACAGCATCAAACTGGAAATTGCGTCTCACCGTATTGCGCGACTGTTCGTTCTCGGCCACCATCTCGGCAATGATGTCCTGTGCCCCCTTGATGGCCTCGTCGGCATTGGCAACGCCCTTTTCCGCATTGACATACTGCGCACATTCGAACTCGACATCTGCCGACGTAGCAGGGCGCTGCTTCACGTCTCCTGCCTGCGACAACAGGAACATGGCCAAAGGCTCCAGGCCTTTCTCGCGTGCCACCATGGCGCGTGTCCTGCGCTTGGGCTTATAGGGCAGGTAGATGTCCTCAAGTTCGGTGGAATTCCAGCAGTTGTCGATACGCTGGTGGAGGGCTTCGGTCAGCTTGCCTTGCTCCTCGATGGTGGAGAGAATGGTGACCTTGCGCTTCTGCAATTCACCCAGTTTCTCATATTGGTCGCAGATGGCGGCTATCTGCACCTCGTCGAGCGAGCCGGTAGCTTCCTTGCGGTAACGACTGATGAATGGTATGGTACAACCTGACTCCAGCAGGTCGAGCGTGGCCTTGACCTGCGGCTCAGGAATATTGAGCGCCTTGGAGATCAACGATGGAAAAATATCTAACATATCCGTAAAAAGTTAAAAAGCCATGCACTTCTGCTAAGCACGGTAAGCGCTCGGCAATATGCCATAGTATTTCTTGAACACCTTGCTGAAATATTTCGGTTTGGCAAAGCCGCACCTCATTGCCACATCGCGCACCTTCAGTCCCTCCTTCAGCAATGCCTCGGCATTCTTGAGCCGAATGTCGAGAATGAACATGGTTGGCGTGAGGCCAAATTCGCGCCGCATCAGCGTAAAGAGGCTCGTCCGGCTTATCTTCAGCTGCTCTGACATCATTTCGATGCAAAGATTCTCGTCGGAGAGGTGCGCAACGACAAAGTCACGGATAGCGGGTCCCACCTGATCCGACGGCAGTTCGAAGATGGATACAGCAGCCTCCTCCTTTTTCTTCCTTCCCCTCTTCTCCTTATCGGCAACTTGGGGCTTCGGCCTGCTGATCCTCACCCTGCTGCGACGCACTCTGACGCGCTTGGGCGGAGTCTCGGTTCTGTCAGGGATGACAGCAGCGCCATTGCCCGATGAATCGTCCTGTTTCAGTTCACCCTGCTCAGTAGCGGTGATTGGATCCTTGGGCTGATTGGGCTCATTGGCCTCCTCTTTCCCAAAGAAACGCGACAACCGGTCGGTTACCGATTGAAACAGATTCTGATTCTTTCGCTTGTTCTTTTTCATGCTATTCATGAACGGTTGATGCTCAGGAACGATTATCCTGATGGATTTTGGGGACAAAAATAGCAAAAAAAATGATAAGTTGAACAATTTCGCCTCTTTTTTTAACTATATATTTAAAAATGTACCAAAATATTTGCAATTTTAATTTTTATTATCTAATTTTGCCGCAAGCTTTTCGAGCAAACACAGATTCAACACTATAATTCTAACCACATTTAATCTTTAAGCCTATGAAGAAGATACTAACTTCAGTTACAGCACTCCTTGTGGCAGTTTCCGCATCAGCAGGAACTCTCGCATGGGATGGCGTTGCCGGCACAGCCACCTGGACTGTGGGCGACGAAAATGCAGCCACTCTCTCGGCTGAAATCGAGGATGCAATACTCGAAACCAGCCTCAAGGTCGGCACCGACCTCACCGTCTCCACCTACGATGCCTCCAGCAATGGAGGAGGCACCCTGGCCACCTATCAGCCATCGACGGGCGATGCCGGATGCGTCGAGACCGACATGGTTGAATATACCGTGAAGATGAAAAAGGGCCTGACGTTTACCCCCGTCAACGTATTGTTCGATGCTGTAAAGCAGGGCACCGACAATGCCTACTTCTCCTGGTCGTATGTCTGCGACGATGTTGAGAGCGAAATCGTGGCCTATTCCGACCCAAAGACACAGATTCTGCGCAACAACAACGCTAACAGCGACGTGGCTCCCCTCACCCACGACGAGGCCATCACCGCCGAGGCTTGCCGCACCTTCAAGCTGCGCTTCTATATCTCGAATGTAGCCAACAACAAGAAGATGTCGATCGGCAACATCCGCATCAACGGCACCGTGAGCGGCTCGGAGGAAGGTCGTGCATTCACCGACTTCAAGGTGGACTTCCGCACCGACCCCTACACCGTCATCGCTCCTGAGACCGGTCTGCCCGAAGGCGTTACCATCACCGGCACATTCCATGACAGCCAGCACGGCTATTCGAACGCCGTGGTTACCGTTCCCGTTGACGGCCCAGTCAAGTTCACCGTAGGCGGTTGCGGCTACAGCAACCAGGCCACCGTGGTTGATGCCGAGGGCAACACCCTCGCTACCCTCGACACCCGTGGTGCAGGCTGCGACACCAACACAAGCTTCGACCACTTCGTAACATGGACCTACAACAGCGAAGAGCCCACCACCCTCACCCTCAACCTGGGCTCCTACTGTCCGTTCCTCTATGCCGAAGCCTGCGAACTCATCCCCTACTGCACCGTCCGCTACTACGACGTCGATGGCAAGACCATCATCGGCGAAGAAGAAGTTGAAGGCGGCTCTGCCCTGAAGTTTGCATACGGTGCCGAGAACGTCACCGTGGCCGAAGGCTACAAGTTCCGTGGCTGGTTCAACTCCACCCAGTCGAGTGCAGTGAAGGTTGCCGAAGGCGTTTCCGTTCAGGAGAACCTCAACCTCTATGCCAAGGCCACCGAGATCGAGGTACCGACTAACACCTCGCGCTACATCTACGAACTCAACAAGGTGAACTTCTACATCGAGGACCATGAGGCCATTTGGAACAACGGTGGCTCATTCCATGACTCGCAGCACGGCTGGTCATTCGGTGCAGGCAACAGCCTCTCCATCGCCGTGGCTGGCAAGGCCATCATCAGTGTCGGCAACTGCCGCTATTCGGCTGAAGGCGCTGAGGCTACCGTCACCAACGAAGCTGGCGAGACCGTCGCTACCTTCCCCGTACAAGTCGAGAACGACGGTGCTGAAACCACCTTCCAGTACGACAGCGACAAAGCCGACGTCCTCACCATCACCTTCGGCGGCACCACCTACGTCCACAAGGTAACCGTCTATAACGTGGTTGACTTCGTACAGTACGACGAAGCCACCGGCTACTATGTCATCCCCGCCAACGATGCCAACAGCTTCCTCATCGCACTGGCTTCGGCCAATGCTACTGGCAATGCCAAGATCTTCCTGCCCAACGGCACGTATGACCTCGGTGAACTTGTGCTGACACAGGTTTCGGGCAACAACATCTCGATCATCGGCGAGTCGATGGAAGGAACCATCCTCGTCAATGCTCCATCGGTTGAGATTGAAGGCATCGGCACCACCGCTACCCTGCTCAACACGTCGGACAACCTCTATCTGCAGGATCTCACCATCCAGAATGCACTCGACTACTACAAGTCGGGCAGCGCCGGTCGTGCCGTCTGCCTGCAGGACAAGGGTGCCAACACCATCCAGAAGAATGTCCGCATGCTCTCTTACCAGGACACCTACTACAGCAACCGCGCAAGCAACCGCTACTGGGAGGATTCCGAGATTCACGGCACTGTCGATTACCTCTGTGGCGATGGCAATGTGGTCTATAAACGTGTAGCCCTCGTCAACGAGAGCCGCAGCATCGATCCCGGCAACGGTGAAGACGTTGTTTCTGCTCCCAACTGCACCGCTTCGACCGATGCACGCAAGAACTACGGCTACGTCTTCCTCGACTGCACCGTCAAGAGCGAATGCAAGCAGTTCACCTTCGCCCGCTCATGGGGTGGCGAATCGACCTGCTACTGGATCAACACCCAGGTGCTCGACAACTCGCTTGCTGCAAGTCGTTGGACCACCGCTGGCATGAACATTGCCGCCTACTGCTTCAAGGAGTACAACACCACCGATGCCGAAGGCAATGTGACCACTCCTGCTTCAAACGTCGTAACCTTCACCCATAACACAGGCAACCGCGAGTACGAGACCGTACTCACCGCTGAGGAGGCTGCTGCTCTCACTACCGACAACATCTTCGGTGACTGGAAGCCCGAGCAATATACGGCTCAGTTCGACGCTGTCGATTTCTTCACCGATGGTGAGACCCTCATCTGGACTCCTGTGGAAGGTGCTCCGGCATACGCCATCGTCAAGGACGGCGCTATCGTTGCCATTCTCGATGCCAATGCCACCACCTACACGATGGAGGAGGAAGGCACCTACGAACTCCGCGTCGCCAACCTGCGTGGTGGCTTCGGCGCTCCCGCTACTGCCAAGGATCTCGTAAGCATCGAAAGCCTGGAGGTTGCTCCTCAAGCTACAGGCATCACCTATAACCTTCTTGGTCAGCGCGTGAACAATGCAAAAGGCATCTGCATCATCGACGGCAAGAAAGTCGTGAAGTAAGTGCTTTGCATAAATATCCGCATATTTAGCCGCAACTCCCGCAAGGAAGTTGCGGTTTTTGCATAATATATGCAGATTTATCATCTGAAATGAAGCATCTATAGATTGCAAAAAGCCACATTTTTATGATTATTTGAACAAAAATCAACTTTTTTCGACAATTTTACGATTAATTGCGCGAAAAATTTGGAACAAATGAAATAATGCTTTATCTTTGCACCGCAAAAAAGCAAAAAGATAGTTCAATTATAAAAGGTATTGTATTATAAACTGTAAATTTATCAAAGTCTATGGATTCTAAAAAAGTTCTTGAGGATCTGAAACGCAGATTTCCTAACGAGCCCGAGTACCACCAGGCAGTTGAAGAGGTTCTTTCCACCATTGAGGATGCCTACAACCAGCACCCTGAGTTTGACAAGGTCAACCTGATTGAGCGTCTCTGCATACCCGATCGCATCTATCAGTTCCGTGTCACATGGATGGACGACAAGGGCAACATCCAGACCAACATGGGCTACCGCGTGCAGCACAACAACGCCATTGGCCCCTACAAGGGAGGTATTCGTTTCCACAAGTCGGTGAACCTCGGCATCCTGAAGTTCCTCGCCTTCGAGCAGACCTTCAAGAACTCGCTCACAACCCTTCCTATGGGTGGCGCCAAGGGCGGTTCGGACTTCTCTCCACGCGGCAAGTCGAACGCCGAAGTGATGCGTTTCTGCCAGGCATTCATGCTGGAGCTTGCCCGTCACATCGGTCCAGATCTCGACGTTCCTGCAGGCGACATCGGCGTAGGTGGTCGTGAGGTAGGCTTCATGTTCGGTGCATACAAGAAATATACCCATCAGTTCCAGGGCGTGCTCACAGGCAAGGGGCTTGAGTACGGTGGCTCACTCATCCGTCCAGAGGCAACAGGCTACGGCAACGTATATTTCCTCTGCGAGATGCTGAAGACCCGTGGTATCGAACTCAAGGGCAAGAGCGTCCTCATTTCGGGTGCTGGCAACGTAGCTCAATACACCGCCGAGAAGGTGCTCCAGTTGGGCGGCAAGGTGCTCACCATGTCCGATTCTGATGGCTACATCTACGATCCCGATGGCATCGATCGCGAGAAGCTCGACTACATCTTCGACCTCAAGCAGGTACAGCGTGGCCGCATCAAGGAATATGTAGATCAGTATCCGACAGCCAAATATGTAGAGGGCAAGAAGCCTTGGTTCGAGAAGGCCGACATCGCACTGCCATCTGCTACCCAGAACGAAATCAACGAGGAGGCTGCCAAGGCGCTCGTAGCCAACGGTGTGATTGCCGTATCCGAAGGAGCCAACATGCCTTCTACTCCCGAAGCCATCAAGGTATTCCAGCAGGCAAAGATCCTCTACTCTCCTGGCAAGGCTGCCAACGCCGGTGGCGTATCGGTATCAGGCCTTGAGATGTCGCAGAACTCCGAGCGTCTCTCTTGGACCAAGGAGGAGGTTGATGCCCGTCTGCACACCATCATGGAGACCATCCACGCCAACTGCGTGAAGTATGGTACCGAGCCCGACGGCTACATCAACTACGTGAAGGGAGCCAACGTGGCAGGCTTCATGAAGGTCGCCAAGGCTATGATGGCGCAGGGCGTATTCTAAGGGATTCTAAGAGATTCTATGGGATTCTAAGGGATTTTAAGGGACGTATGTTTCTTGGGTCCCATTCTCTACAGGCGAAAGTATCGTCCCCAAATATCCCTTAATATCCTTTAATATCCCTAAAAATCCCCAAATTACTAAATTACATTCTTCTCTTATCAGAAACTACTCATTATATAACGACGGCTGCCCCAAATGGAGCAGCCGTTTCCTTGTTTTCATCGTGCCTCTTTTTTGACACAGACCATCAGCGAGCGGCACTATTTCTTCACAGCATGTGTGCCGAGGGCGGCACAATACTCATTCTCGCCCGTACCGTCGAGGCTGTCGGTCTTTGCCGAAAGGTTGTCAAGCATATTGATGACCACAGCCTCCTGCAGACAGGGAACCACAGGAGAACCGTATTCCTTCTCGCCGTGATGCGCCAGCACGCAATGGATTAGGCACTTCACCTCCTCCTGTTCGATACCAGCCTTTTCGAGCACATGCTGCAGGGTGTATGCCGAGATGTAGATATGCCCTAAGAGGTACATATCCTCCTGCGTCTCGCCCGCCTGATTGTATTCGCGCAGCTTGCCATAGTCGTGGAAGAGAATAGCAAGGATGCAGCGCTCGATCTTGATCTGATAAGGCAGACAGGGATAAAGACCTTCGAGCATGTGGAGCATCTGGTAGGTATGCGTTGCCAAACCACCGGGGAAAGCATGATGCATCCCCGAAGCAGCAGGCCACTTGTCGTATTTGTCATAGAGTTTGCCGCCCCATTCCTCGATGATGGGCTTCAGCTTCTCGTCGCTGCAGAAAGCAAGGAGATTCTGCATACAAGCGTCCCAATCCGCACGCTTCGTGGGTCGCGGAATCAGATGATACAACGGATGCAACTCGCCAGCCAACTGCCCAATGCGCATATCGCTGGCATTCGCCGACTTCTTGCCGTTGCGGTCCTGGATGTTCATGAAATACACGAGCTGCCCCACCTGTGGCCCCATCTTGGGACTGCAGTCCCACACAGCGAGGTTGATGGTCTCCTTCTCGTTCGCAATCTTGAATTGTGCAAATGGCGTATTGTTCTTTGTGATGCCATCGGTGTAATGTATTCTGTTGCCATAATCTTATTATTTTTTGTGCTGCTCCCACTTATATGTTTTAGGAACACGAATTGCACGAATCAATCGAATAAAAATCCTACTTCTCTACGGCCTTATTCTTTTTTTTCTACGGACTAAAGGACTTAAGGGACTATCACGGGGGTGCGCAAGCAAAAATCTGTGTGAATCTGAGGAATCTGTGTGCCCTTTTTCGGACATTCCTCCGTTCAATCCCCTTAATCCGTGATCCAATTTTCGGACCTTTTCGTCTTTTCGGACATTTTCGGAATTACACCCATCGTATTTTAGGATTCCGAAAAACTACGAAAACATCGAAATCTACGAAAACCTTATTTCTCTACGGACTTCAAGGACTTAACGGACTATCACGGGAGTGCGCAAGAAAAAGTCTGTACACTTACATCTCTACAGATTTCGCAGATTTATCAGATTAGCGGCTCGGTCAAAAATAAATCCGTTCAATCCGAGAAATCCGTAGAGGGAAGGACTATCATTGACGCGCGCAAGCGAAAGTCCTTAAAGTCCATTGAGTCCGTAGAGAAAAATAACTCCTTGGCGACTCGCGGACTATCACGGAAGTGCGCAAGCAAAAATCTGTGTGAATCTGAGGAATCTGTGTGCCCTTTTTCGGACATTCCTCCGTTCAATCCTCATGATCCGTGATCCAATTTTCGAATTTTAGATGTTTTTTGATCACGGATCACACGAAGCACTCGGAATGAATTTCGCGTCAAGCCTCAGTGACCTCCGTCCTGAGTGCGACGAAGCAACGCACTCAGGCTTCCATTGGGACCCGCTAATTTTCAGTGTCCTCAGTGAGTTCCGTGTTCGAAAAAAAGAACGCTGGGATGTATCTACCACGGAACACACGAAGCACACGGAATGTTGTTCGTCCAGGGGAGACCAGTGGACTGCGCTGCACTGTCCACTGGACGGAGGACACTGAAGCCTGTCCGTTTTCTTATCTCTAAGGATTTCTTTCTCTACGGACTTTGAGGACTTAAAGGACTGCGGGTATCAGGAACATTGTCTTTTATCACGAATTGTCGATTTCTCGAAATGGATGCTGCAAAGATAGCATCTTTTCAATGGAAATGCAAATTTCCGCGTGCTTTTTTTGTCATTTGCACAAAAATCGTTATCTTTGCACCCACATATAATGGTAACTATGATTCGAAAAGCATTTCTTAATTTTCTTCTCGCCACCGCGATGATGATCCTCGCTGCGTTGCCTCTTTCGGCCCAAAAGCGAGCACTCACCATCGACGACATCATGGAGTGGCAGCGCATCACCCACCGCGCCATCACCAACGATGGCCAGTACAGCCTCATCGTGCACGAACCCTGGCGCGGCGATGGCGACAAGACCGCCAAGGTCAAGGACTATCCCGGCGATGCCACCGCCCTGCTCTTCGATGCACAGGGGCAGCAGATCGAGACCTTCTTCCCCATCAATGGCTTCTCGTTCACCCAGTCGTCCAAATACCTGCTCGTCAAGACGCACGAAGTCGAAGCCGTGAGCAACGCCCGTGCGCTGAAGGAACAGAATGCAGGCGACGACAAGGCAAAGAAGGACAAGAACACGCCGCTCGACACACTCTTCCTCTACAACCTGACTACCCGCACCGCCGAACGCATCGACTCGCTGCGCAACTACAAGATTGCCGACGAGGCCGACTGGCTGGCCTATCAGCTCAAAGCCAAGGACAGCACGCTCTATGTGCGCCTCATCGCCGACAGCGCTGTTGCAAAATCGTTCAAGCACGTCGATAGTTACGGATTCTCGAAGAAGGGGCAGACGCTCTATTTCACCACAATCCAATCCGGCAAGCCCGACACCTGTCGCCTCTATATGCTTGCCCTGCCAGGCACCAATGTAAAGAAAAAGGGCGCTGCAATCACCCGCCCCGCTTCCCTCGGACGCGACCAATGGGAGCAACCCATCCTCGTCAAGGAAGGCATCGGACAGAAGCCCGAAGGCATCACCCTCAGCGAAGACGGCTCGAAACTCGCCTTCCTCTGGGGCACCACCGACAAGAAGCAGCCGAAAGGCACTGGCCGCCAACTCTGGATGGCCACCACCCAAGGCGATGTCCGCCAACTCTCCGACAGCATCAACGATGCCTTCCCCACAAACTTCGTGCTGAGTCCCAACGGCAAGCTCAACTTCTCGAAGGACGGCAGCCGCCTCTTCTTCGGCACCGCAGCCACTCCCCGTCAGGCCGACACACTCACGCTCAAGCGCGACCGCCCCGACGTGCAGATATGGAGCTGGGACGAACCCGTGCAATACACCGTGCAGAGCTATCAGAAGGACAGCGAAAGCAAGCGCACCTTCAAGGCCGTCTGTCATCTTGCCGACGGTCGTATCGTCCAGCTTGCCGACAGCCTCTATCCCACCATTGCAGGCGACCCCGATGCCAACGGACGCTATGCCCTGCTCTCCACCAGCAAGCCCTACTCCCTCAGTTCCATGTGGGAGGGCATGACACGTCGCGACTACGCCATCGTCGATGTCGTGACGGGCGAACGTCGCACAGTCTCTGAGGCCGACTACACCTCCTACCGCATCTCCCCCTTGGGACATTACGCCTACGGCTACAACCTCACCGACAGTTGCTGGTACACCATCGAACTCGCCACGGGCGTGCGCCGTCGCATCACCACACCGCAGACCTTCGCCTGCTGGGACGAGGAGGACGACCATCCCGATTACCCTGAGCCATACGGTGCGGCAGGTTGGCTCAACGACGACGAGACGCTGCTCCTCTACGATCGCTACGACATCTGGAGCATCTCAGCCAAGGGCAGCGTGCCTACCCGACTGACCCTCGACGGACGCGAGCAGAAGCACCGGTATCGGCTGCTTCGCCTCGACGAAGAAAAGGAACGCGATGGCCTCCAGCCCAAGGAAATCCAGATGCTGCGCACCTTCGACGAGACGACCAAAGGCACAGGCTACTTCAGCACGACCTTCCAACGTCCCGCAAAACCCCTTGCCCTCCACAGCGGCAACTTCATGCTCGGCACCCTGCCCACCAAGGCCAAGGATGCACCTGTCATCCTTTGGGCACTAAGCACCTTCGAACACTATCCCGACGTGCGTCGCACCGACCTCAGCCCAAAGAACTTCGCCTTCCGTCAGACCGTCCGACTGACCAACCTCGAAGCGCAGCAGGAGCCTTTCCTTTGGGGCACAGCCGAACCCATCCAGTGGACCAGCTACAAGGGAATCGCCCTCGAAGGACTCCTCTTCAAACCCGCCAACTTCGACCCCACCCGGAAATATCCGCTCATCGTCTATTATTACGAACGCAACAGCGAGACGCTCTTCGACTACCGTATGCCCGCGCCACAGCGTTCGATCTGCGACTTCCACACCTTCACCAGCGACGGCTACGTCATCTTCGTGCCCGACATCCGCTACACCGACGGACACCCCGGCGAATCGGCCTACGACTGCATCCTCTCGGGTCTCGACAAAGTGGAGAGCCTGGGCTTCGTCGATAGTCGTCACATCGGCACCTGCGGTCACAGTTGGGGCGGCTATCAGAGCGCCTACCTCGCCACGCGCACCGACCGCTTTGCTGCCATCGAGAGTGGTGCGCCCGTGGTCAATATGTTCAGCGCCTACGGCGGCATCCGCTGGGGCTCTGGTCTGGCACGCAGCTTCCAGTACGAACACACGCAGAGCCGCTTGGGAACCACAATGTGGGAACATCCCGAGATCTATGCCGAAAACAGTTCGCTGCTCCACATGGACAAGGTCAACACCCCCATCCTCATCATGCACAACGACCAGGACGGACACGTGCCGTGGTACCAGGGCATCGAGATGTTTGTGGCGCTCAAACGCCTCGGCAAGCCCGCATGGCTGCTCAACTACACCGGCGAACCCCACTGGCCCGTCCGCATGGCCAACCGCAAGGACTGGTGCATCCGCATGAAGCAGTTCTTCGACCATTACCTCAAGGATGCTCCCGCTCCCCGCTGGATGACCGAAGGCATTCCCGCGGTGGATGCGCCCTACGAATTAGGATATTAAGGGATTTTAAGGGATTCTAAGGGATTTTAAGGGACGTATGTTTCTTGAGCCCCATTCTCCACAAGGTGATGGTATCGTCCCTTTTACTCCTCTTTTACTACCCTTTTACCCCCGAAAGTATCGTCCCTAAACATCCCTTAATATCCCCAAATATCCCTTAATATCCCCAAATATTTCCCTCCCGTGCTACAGCTTCAAGACACCAACTTCACCGAACTCATGCAGCGCCGCATCTGCAACGTGCTGATTGTGGCCAACCCTTACGATGCCTTCATGCTCGAAGACGATGGCCGAGTCGATGAAAAGATATTTGCAGAATATGCCCGTCTGGGACTTCGCTTCCCACCCCGCTTCATCAAGGCTTCATCGCTCGACGAGGCCGAACAGCGCATCGAAACCAACGACATCGACCTCGTCATCGTCATGCCTTCGCGCACTGCCGATGCGCAGGAGGAGGATGTCTTCGAGATTGCCAAGACCATCAAGCTCGAGCACAAGGGTCTCCCCATTGTGGTGCTCACGCCCTTCAGTCACGGCATCACGGCACGTATGCGCGACATCGATCTCTCGCTCTTCGAGTACGTCTTCTGCTGGCTGGGCAACACCGAGCTGCTGCTCACCATCATCAAGCTGCTCGAGGACAAGATGAACCTCCAGCATGACGTCGAGGCTGGTGTGCGCATGATCCTAGTGGTGGAGGACAACATCCGCTTCTACTCCTCCATCCTCCCCAGCCTCTACCAGTTCGTGCTCAAACAAAGCCTCGAATTTGCCACCGAAGCCCTCAATGCCACGCTCGAGACACTGCGTATGCGCGGTCGTCCGAAAATTGTGCTGGCACGAAACTACGAGGAAGCATGGGGCCTCTACAGCCGCTTCAAGGACAATACCCTCGGTGTCATCTCCGACTGCCGTTTCCCCATGCATCCCGTCCAGGGAGCCAATCCCACCGAGGACGAGAAGGTCGCACGCGCCGGTTTCGATCTGCTCGATGCCATCCGTGCCGAAGACCCCTATATGCCCCTCATCATGGACAGCGCCGAAAGCGAGAACCTGGAGGAAGCCGACCGCAAAGGCTACTACTTCATCGACAAGAACTCCAAGAAGATGGACGTCGATCTGCGCGACATCGTGCACAATGCCTTCGGCTTCGGTGACCTCGTCTTCACCATCGAAGACCCCGCCTTCCCAGGGCAACCCGAATTCAACACGCAGCTCCACGTCCACAACCTGAAGGACCTGCAGGACAATATCCTCACCATCCCGCAGGAGAGCCTGATGTACCACGTCATGCGCAACAACGTGTCGCGCTGGTTAGGTTCGCGTGCCCTCTTCCCCGTGTCCGACTTCCTGAAGCGCATCACCTGGGGTCGTCTGCAGGACGTCGAGGCGCATCGCCAATGGATCTTCGAAGCCATCGTCGCCTATCGCCGCATGAAGAACCAGGGCGTGGTGGCTGTGTTCCAGCGCGGACGCTTCGACCAGTATTCCAACTTTGCCCGCATCGGCGATGGGTCGCTCGGCGGCAAGGGGCGCGGCCTTGCCTTCCTCGACCATCTCATGAGCCGTCACACCGATTTGCAGGACTTCCGCACCGAACGCTTCCTGAGCCACGTCCATTTTGACGAAGCCACCAACGAACTGCAGCAGCAGGCCCGTGTGTGCATCCCCAAGACCGTCGTGCTTTGCACCGACGTCTTCGACCAGTTCATGGACGAGAACCAGCTCTATCCCCTTGCGCTGAGTAATGCGCCCGACGAAGAGATCTTCGCAGCCTTCCTGCGCGGACGTCTGCCGCAACGTCTGCTCGGCGACCTTGAAGCATTCCTCGAAGTGGTCAAGGGACCCATCGCTGCACGTTCGTCGTCGCTGCTCGAAGACTCCCACTATCAGCCCTTCGCCGGTGTCTATTCCACCTACATGATCCCAAGTTCGAGCGACAAGTATCAGCGCCTGGCCATGCTTGCCGATGCCGTCAAGGCGGTCTATGCCTCGGTGTTCTATCAGGGGTCGAAGGACTACATGACCGCCACCAAGAACGTCATCGACCAGGAGAAGATGGCGGTCATCCTGCAGGAGGTTGTCGGCCAACAGCATGGCACACGCTTCTATCCGCACATCTCCGGCGTGGCACGCAGCATCAACTACTACCCCATCGACGACGAGAAGGCGGAGGAGGGAACTGTCTCGCTGGCCTTCGGCCTTGGCAAATACATCGTCGATGGCGGCACAGCTTTGCGCGTCAGCCCCTATCATCCGTCCAACGTGCTTCAGATGAGCGAAATGGAGTTTGCCCTGCGCGACACGCAGAACTCCTTCCTCGCCCTCGACATCCCTGCCACCACCGAATCGGGCGACATCCCGCCGCTCGAGTTCAAGCCCGACGATGGTTTCAACCTGAAGAAGTGGCCCGTGCGCGCTGCCGAGGCCGATGGCACGTTGCCGCCCGTCTGCTCCACCTACGACCCGATGGACCAGTGCATCTACGACGGCTATTACGAAGGTCGCAACCGCAAGATCATCAGCTTCGCCGGTGTGCTCCACAACGGTCTCTTCCCCCTCCCCGAACTCATGCAGAAGGTGCTGCAGTACGGACAGGAGGAGATGCGTCGTCCCGTTGAAGTCGAATTTGCCGTCGATCTCACTTCAAGCGAAACGGGCACCTTCTATCTGCTCCAGATTCGTCCGATGGTCGATAACAACATGAAGCTCGACGAAGACCTCACCAAGATTCCCGACGCCGAGTGCCTGCTCCGTTCGCACTCCGCCATCGGACATGGCATCGTTTCCGACGTGCAGGACATCGTCTATGTCAAGACGTCCGAGGGCTACAGCGCCAGCCAAAATCCCATGATAGCCGAACACATCGAGCAGATCAATCGCCGGCTGCTCGACGCTGACCGTCATTGCATCTACATCGGCCCTGGACGTTGGGGTTCGTCCGACCCATGGTTGGGCATTCCCGTCAAGTGGCCCAATATCTCCGCAGCACGCGTCATCGTCGAAGCAGGTCTCGACAACTTCCAGGTCGATCCCTCGCAGGGCACCCACTTCTTCCAGAACCTCACCTCGCTCGGTGTCTCCTATCTCACCATCAACGCTTTCAAGGGTGACGG
>CAJOLH010000071.1 GCA_905235375.1 uncultured Bacteroidales bacterium | reverse complement strand
GCGAATGGCATCGACAGATATCGATGCTGTAAAGGCGGATGTGGAACCATTTGTAATCAATCCCAGAGAATTGGAGATCTGGTCGAACGACTATTTCCTCCAGCTGACCGATAGGGTAAGACTATGATTCTTGCCATTTTTGCCACATCAACCTATTATTTCAGTTGATAAATGTTAAAAATGGCAGCAATAAAGTCAATTATTAATTCAAAAGCTTTTTTTATTCAAACTTAATCGCTAATTTTGCAGCAATCCTACAAAATCAAGTGTGAAATGATACTAAAAATTGAATTTGAGAATTTCTTTTCTATTAGAAATAGAATAAGAATTGACTTTAGGGCAGGAAACATCAACACAGCTCTTGCTCGGGAATTAAGCCACAATGTGATAGAATGGAAAGGAGTACCAGTACTCAAAGCCATTGGATTGTTTGGTCCTAATGCCTCAGGTAAATCGAACATTCTGAAAGCTATCAATTTCTGTTGTAGATTGATTTTGGATTCTCACCTCAACAATGAGGGGGTGGTCTTTAATTTTGAGCCATTCAAGTTTGACGGATGGAAGGATAAACCGAGTAAGTTCTTGATTGATTTTGTGTGTGATGATGTGGAATACGAATACTCATTTGAATTGACCAAGAATCGTATTCTTTCAGAAAGTTTGTACCATTATCCTGTTGGTAGGCGTGCAAAAGTCTTTGTTCGTGGCACAAACAATCAATATAGTTTTGGCACAGGCATTTTCAGCAAACCAACAGATGTGGTTTTGAATACTAGCGACAAGAATCTTTTCCTTAGCAGAGCGAGTTCCATGAATAGGGAACTGGCTCAAAAATTGTATCGATATTTCATGAATCAGTTCTTGCTCGGATTGGTTAACGTCAATGAGATGATGGTTCTTGATAGTTTCAACACTTATAAAAAAGTAATTCTAAAGGCTCTCGAAATCTGCGACACAGACATTACCGATATTGAAGCGAGAAAAGAACAAATCTATGCTCCTGCTGCGGTATTGGGGCAAGTTGAAGTAAAACTTGTTGACGTCTTGAAGTTTAAAACATTTCATCGTAATCAAAAGGATGTGATGTTTGACATGGACATGGAAGAATCCGATGGCACAAGAAAACTATTCCAAATATTACTTCGATTACTTGATGTCGTAAAGAACAGAAAAGGAATTATGCTCGACGAATTTGATCAAAGTTTGCACACTCGTCTGGCTGATTTCATCCTCGATCTGATTCATGCTTCGGAGAGCAGTCAGTTATTGTTCACATCCCATAACACGAACCTTATCGATGTCAAAAGATTGAGACGTGATCAAATCGTATTTGTCAACAAGTCGGAACAAGGTGTAACGGAGGTGTATTCATTATACGACTTCAAGGATTTCCGTGAGAATATGGATGCCGAAAAGGGATATATACAAGGACGTTTTGACGCTGTTCCTTATGTAGATTCATCAGTGTCAAGTATCAAACAATTATTGGAAGGTTGATTATGATAAGCAAAAGAGAACCATCTCCATCCCTGAGGATGCGAAAGATTGCTCTTGTCATTTGCGAGGGCGAGACAGAGGTCTGCTATATCAACCTTTTGAAAACGTGGTATAAATCACCTATCAGAATTGTTTCACACATAGAAGGTACAAAGATAACCCCTTCGTTGGTTGAGAAGCGCACAAAGGAACTCAAAATCTCACAATGGGACAAGGTTCACACATTCCTGATGTATGACATGGATGTGCAAGCCATCAATGAGAAATTGCAGAAGTGTAAAGCAGAAATGCTGCTGAGTAATCCTTGCTTTGAAATATGGTTGTTGCTCCATGTCAAAGACCAGAAGACTGCCATTGAAACCGACACACTCATCAAAGATTTGAAGAAAAGCGCCCCTGTTTGGAAGAATTATTCTAAGTCATATTTCACTGACACTCAAAAGTCCTTCTTGAACGACAACACGGATGTTGCTGTTGAAAGAGCTAAAAAATTGCGGGAGTTCCAGAATCCTTCAACAGGCATCTACAAATTGATTGAGATGCTGCAGAAGAACGCTAAAAGTGATTAATCATCCAGCAAGTAAATAAAAGGGGAATTGAGATAATAGTCTTACAAAACCATGCAGCCCAACGGGTCGCATGGTTTTGTTGTAATAATAGACCGAACGATCACAGACGCATCGTTGGCCTAACAGTCAAAGCCACTACTGCGCCATGACCTTCTGCCCATCCTTGATGACAACGCCACGCAAGGAGTCGGATGCTGGGGTGCCGTCCAGACGATAGGCACGGGTGGCAGGATGCTCGATGATAGGAGCTTCATGCACGCCGACAGCGTGGCCTGTCTTTTCCTTGAACTCGGCACGCGCACGCTCCAGCTGTCCGATGAAGCGTTCATGGCTGCGAATGAGCTGATAGAGCACACTGCCAGCCAGGCGGCCTGCATCCACGTCGCTTTGCCAGTGATAGCCAGCAATGACGCGACTCTGTCCGAACTCGTAGCCTCGTGCCAGCAGCAGCTCCATTGCCTCGGGCGACTGGTTGATGTCGGCCAGCAGGAGTGCCGAAGCCCAGCCGAAGACCGTATGTCCCGAGGGGTAAGAGCCTTCATAGCGGTGCTTCTCCTCCTTCTCAGGAATCAGAGTGCCCTCGTTGTAATAGGCGTAGGGGCGCTGGCGGTTGAACTTGGCCTTGGCTCCAGAATAGATGCTGTCGCACGAAGCACATACATCCTGCAGAATACTGTATATCTCGGGCGTTTCCTCCTTGGAAATCTCCAATCCGAAGAGTGGGCCGAACTCGTCGATGATGGTCTGCATGCTATACACGGCGTCGCGCTGTGCCTGGGCAGCACGTTCCTCATCCAGACGCATCAGTTTGCCCCAAAGGTGCTGCGACTGGTCGGCCACGAAGCGAGCTGACTCGAATGCTGGGAAGGGAGGCAGAATCTTTGTCATGTCAGGCAGTTCCGCCTTGGTGAAATACGCATGTCCATTTACCTCATCACCTGCTGCAAAGACGCTATTGAAGGCAACGGATACCAATGTCAAGGATAATAAAATAAATCGTTTCATAGTTTTAATAAATTATTAGTTGTGATTATTAGCTCGTAATCGGGTGCAAAGTAAATAAGAAAATTTGACATAGGCAAGGAAATTGCAAAAAAAATAAAAAAGTGTCGAAAAAAAATCAGTTAGTCGAACTTGCCAAATTTGTTGTTTAGACAGGTTTGGCAGTTTTTTTATGGGGTTTATCATAATTTATCTTTATTTTTGCAACCGTCATTAATATTATTGACTCAATTTTCGCAAATGCGAAAGTTGATGATTCTAAGGGATAATAAGGGATTCTAAGGGATTTTAAGGGACGTATCCATCAAGTTGAGCAGATGCGAAACTTGAATTATTGATATAAGTTGTACAACCTTAAATACTACTAAAATGAACAGAAGAGCATTAATTAGAAATTCCTGTATGGCCTTCGTCATTGGCTTGTCATGCCTGAATGTGTCATGCGACACAAGTAACAAAACTGCAGAGCCAGCGTCGTTGGCCGAGTTGCTGCCTCTCTTCACAGCAGAGAACGTGCCGGAGGTGGGGCCGATGGAGGATCTTAATCTCGGTGGTCCATTCGGATGGATCAGCGACAGCGTAACACAAAGCCCGGCATTGCCAGGTGGTGGCTTGGCACGTTATCCAATGGTCTATATCGGGGAAGGCTATAACCGCATCTTCATCGTAAACGATGGAAAGGTCATCTGGAAATATGATACGGGCGACGGCAATGAGTTGGACGACATCTGGATGTTGCGTAACGGCGATCTGCTCTTTACGCGTATGTACTGGGCCGCAAAGGTAACGCCCGATAAGCAGCAAGTGTGGCGTTACGACTGCCGTGAGGGAGAAGAGATCCATACGATGCAGCCTATTGGCGACGATGAGGCTGTTATGCTCATCAATGCGCACCCCGCACGTTTCGTACGCTTCAATCACAATACTGGCGAAATTATCTGGGAGAAGGAAATAGTGTTCGAGGGCGAAAGCACCCATATTCAGAGCAGGCGCTTCAGAATTACAAAGGACAACACCCTGCTGCTATGTTATCTTGGAGAGCATAGGGTGGTCGAATACACCCTGGACACGTTCGAGCCTGTTCGGGAATTTAAGGTCAATAAGCCTTGGGCTGCCATACGCCTCAACAACGGCAATACACTCATCACGCTTGAGGATGAGCGTCGCACCATTGAGGTGGACAAAAACGACAGCATCGTTTGGGAGATCCGTTTGGACGAGATACCTGAACAGTACAGACTGGCAGATTGTCAGAGTGTCTGCAGGCTGCAAAACGGCAACACGATCCTGTGTTCTCGCGGCAATGGCGGACGTAGTCCTCAGTTGGTAGAGGTTACGCCTGACAAGGAGGTTGTCTGGGTGGTCAACGACTGGAAGAATCTTGGTCCGGCTACCAGTGTGCAGATCCTGAGCGAAAAAGGCTTCTCGGAGAATCCCGGAGAGCTGGAACGATGAAGTCAAGGAACTCAAGTTTCGCATTTGCGAGAGTTAATGATTCTAAGGGGTCATCACTCTTAATTCCTTAACGACAAATCCGTGCAGTCCATTGGGTTGCACGGATTCATCGTTATTTAGCCAACTTTTGGGCGAAACCAAGGAGACTTCTGTCCCTCAAAATTGCAACATTGATATTTCAAAACTTGAAGAGGAAGAGCGAATTTAAGGAAAGGGCGGAAGATTGATGGAAAAAATGTGGATGAAATATGAAAAATGTGTATTTTTGCAAGTGATTATAGCGAATTTGCGCAAAAACGATAATTCGAGGGCTGGTGACCATTCATTGGTTGAAAAAGCGAGGCCTTGATTAACCGACTTTAATATGAAAAATAAAATACTATGGATTTTAGCGTCTCTGTGCTTGTGGTATGCTGACGTTCAGGCTGCTGAATGGCAGGTGAAGACCGACGTTGAGAAGAAGAATGTCCTGATGGAAGAGTTCACCGGCACAAGTTGCTATTGGTGTCCCGAAGGACATGCTGTGGCTGAACGCATGGCACATGTTTGGCCAGGACGTGTAAATATCGTGAATATCCACACGGGAAGCCTGGCAAGAAGCTATAAGACACACGAAGGCGACATCATCGGGGAATATTTCGGCACAGAGATGGCCGGCTACCCCAGTGGTGACGTGAACCGATACGATGCAGGCTTTGGTCTTTTGATGGGGCGCAACCTTTGGATGGATGTAGCCTCTGCCCAGTTGGAAGAGGATGCCACGGTGAACCTGCTGATCGATGGCAATTATGAGGCAGATACCCAGGAATTGACAGTTCGTGTGGAGGGATATTTCACGGGCGAAGCCGAAGGGGAACAGCGACTGAATGTGATGCTGCTGCAAGATAACGTCTGGGGCTTTCAGAACGGTGCTTCGAATGGAGACTACCGCCACATGCACATGCTCAGAAAAACCTTGACCGACGTGTGGGGTGATGTGATTCAGGAGGCAGAGCAAGGACAGTATTTCGAACGCGAATACAAAATGACGCTGCCCGAAAGAATCGGAGATGTGGAGGTGAAGGCCGAGGATCTGACTTTGCTGGCCTTTGTCACCCAGGGGCAGACTACTGTGCAACAGGCGACAGGATGCCATCTCACAGGTGCGGACAAGCCCCTCAATGCCACCCTTTACGAACCGCGCATCTACATCGGCACGCAATACGGATTCCAATTCTTCGAGGTGCTCATCGAAAACGAATGTAGCGAACGCATCGAGACTGCTACCTTCGACATAACCGTCGGCCAAAAGACGGAGACCATCACACTGGATTGCAGCATCGAGGCATACGGTTTCGAATACCTTACCGTGCCGATGGAATACACCTACAGCCAGCGAGGCACGACCAAATACAGCATCAGCCTCACTGCATTGAATGGCAACGAAGTGGAGACACAGACCATCAGCGGACAATTCGTGAAACCATACGTGACGACCCAAGAGGTACACGTACAGATTCAAAGCGATGCACGTGCAGCGCAAAACACCTTCACCATACGCGACGAGCAAGGCAACATCGTCAAGGAGTTCGGCCCATTCACCGACGGAGAACCTCAACTCGTGGAGGAATCCATCACATTAGAGGGCGGAAAGACGTATTGTCTGGAGGTCAGCGATGCCTGGGGCGACGGACTGTTGAACGGTGCAGAAGGCTACTATGAACTGAGGAATGCCAACGGAGTGCTGATCGAGAAGAAGTATGTCTATGGCTACGGTCAGCGCACATTCTTCACCACCGAAGCCACGGAAGGCATCGAGACTGTCACGAATGATGCAGACACGACAGCAACGGAATTTGACCTTTGGGGCAGACGTGTCGGCAAAGAGGGATTATTTCGGATTTCTCCGCTTAAGCAAATAATTACAATAAACCATTAAATGAAACAAATTCTACTCTCAACGGCATTGCTGCTGGCCTCCACGGCAGGCATCTATGCCCAATGGTCGGATAATCCGGCCGTCAACAATCGCGTGACACCCAGCAATGTGGGTTTCTACGAACCACAAATGCTGACCAATGCCGATGGTGTCAGCTATTTCTTTTACATCGTCCCCGCGCGACTCTCCGACGGTTCGGATGCCTTCCAGTATCGTATGCAGATACTCGATGCCGATGGCAAGCGTGTCTTTGGTGCTGCGGGCAAGGTCCTGTCGCACGAGCGCAACATCACATGGACGAAATTCAATGACTATATCCTCATCGACAACGACGGCAACTGCATCGTATCGTGCTTTGACCTGCGCGACTCCGATCCCAACGCCTACGACTTCAACTACTACATCTACAAGATTTCTCCCACCGGAGAAACACTATGGGGACCCGTAACGCTGAACGGAGGCCAAGGTTGTGCCGATATGTTTGGACTGAGCATGTGCGCCACCGATGATGGCGGATCGGCCTACGCCTACGCCCTGACCGACGAAAACGGCACACGCCACATAACAAAACTGGAGCGCATCGACCGCGACGGCAACCTGCTCTGGCAGGAGCCCGTGGTAGTCGAACCCGAGAGTCAGACTACTCGCCCACTGGTGGTCAACAACGGCGAGAATGAGGTGATGATGCTCTATCAGGATGCTACAGGACAATACGTGGCTCGCGTCTATGATGCCGAAGGCAAGGACGTGTGGGGCGAGTCGGTGGAATTCTATAGCGGCGGCTTCTCGAGCGACAGGGTGTATCCGAGCTTCAACATTCAGGCAGGGCCAGAGGGCGGCGCCATCATGTGTGTGATGGACGGTGGCTGGAACGGCCGCATCATCTATATGACACGCGATGGCGAATATGGCTTTCAGACTGCCAATGTAGGCACGACAGTGGCAGGTCCGAACTATCAGACTACCGTACCAAGCGTCTATTACGACAAGGCTGAGGATGCCTTCTATGCTGCCTACTCCAATCTTGCCGACTTCGGCAATAACGGCTACGGCATGAATATCCAGAAGTTTACACGCGACGGTTTGCGCCTGTGGGGAGACAATGGCATCAGCATCATCCCCACGGAATACGGACAACAGGTAGGCACCGTGAAAGCAAGAAGCGCCGGAGAGGGTCAGGTGGCCGTCTTCTGCCAATATATGGGAAGCGTCTCATACAACGACCCCGTGAGCACCTTCATCTCCATCATCGACAAGGACGGAAACATCGTGAATGAGCCCACCGACTTCACTACTTCCTTGTTTACGAAAAACAACCTGATGGTTTCGGACTGCATCAACGACGACCACTACATCGTCAGCTGGACCGAAAAGCGCTCGACAAGCAGCAGTGAATGTATCTATGCACAATACGTCAAGAAGGACGGCAGCACAAGCGGCATCGAAACACGCGATGTGGAAGACACAGGCAACGCACGCTACTATGACCTTCAGGGACGACCCGTGAATGCCGACCATGTCGGAACATCCACCCTGCTGATCCGTGCCGATGGCAAGACGAGCAAAATGATTGTCAAATAATATCACCAACTTTATTAACTTAATTATCAACAAAATGAAAAAAACTTTACTATCATTGGCAGCATTGCTGACCGGCATGGTTGGCATGGCCGAACAGAAGACCGTAGATCTGACTACCGCAGGACAACTGTCATCGCAGATTTCGGAGAGTGAGAAATTCACCATCACCGACCTGACCATCACAGGCAAGGTGAATGGTGAGGACATCGCGTTCATTCGCGACATGGCCGGCAAGGATGCCGAGAACGAAAGCACCCCGGGACAACTGCAGACGCTCGATCTGAGCGGTGCCACCTTGGAGGCAGGAGGCATCTACTATACCAACATGCAGAGTGCAACCGACTATACGGCAGAGGCCAATGTAGTGGGCGATTATATGTTCCGTGACCTGACTCTGACATCCATAGCACTGCCAGCAGGCATCACCAAGATCGGTTACCGCGCATTCTACAACGATGCAGCTTTGGCCACCATCAGCGGAATAGAGAACGTGGCAGAACTTGGCAATGCAGCCTTCGAGTCATGCTCGGCACTCGACGGCGTGAAACTCAATGCCGCCCTGACCGAGATTCCAGAGGCACTCTTCAAACGCTGCGAATCGCTCGACAACATCGAGATTCCCGCAGGTGTCACCACCATCAACGACGAAGCCTTCTACGGCTGCAAGCTGACTAATCTGACCCTCCCCGAAGGACTGGTCAGTGTCGGCAAGGAAGCCTTGGCTTATTTGGGCACTACAGCCCTGACCCTGCCATCGACCGTGAAGGTGCTGGGCGACTATTCGATCTATTCGTGCGATGACCTCGCAGAAATCACCCTGAACGCAGGCCTTGAGACCATTGGCGAAGGAGCATTGGCCTACAACCGTGCCATCAAGGAATACAATATCCCATCTTCCGTAACCAGCATCGGAAAGTCTGCCTTCGGCAACTGCCGCAAAATGGAGAAGATCGTATTGCCCGAGGGCATCGAAGAGATTCCAGCCTATTGCTTCGACCGTTGCCAGGTGTTGACGACCATCAACTTCCCATCGACCATCAAGACCATCGGCGAACGCGCCTTCCAGATGTGCTATGCTGTCACACCCGTGGAACTGCCCGAAGGACTTGAGACAATCGAGGATGGTGCATTCGCCGATTGTTCGAGCCTCACCGAGATACTCCTGCCCAGCACGCTCCGCAACATCGGAACCGAAGCATTCTCATCGACAGGCCTCACCGAGATCGTCATCCCCGAAGGAGTGACACGCTTAGGCGGCGAAGGCGGAATGTGGATGCCAGGCGGCTCAGTATTCAGCTGGTGCTCCGATCTGACCAAGGTGGAACTGCCCAGCACCATCGAGGTGCTTGGAGCAATGACTTTCGACAGCTGCCCATTGACCGACCTGACGATTCATGCAGTTACGCCTCCCAACATCGTAGGCTTCCTGAACAATCCTTTCGGCTTTGACGATAGCATATATGAGAATTGCACAATCCACGTACCAGCCGAAGCACTTGAGGCCTACCAGAACGACGAAGGCTGGAGCCAGTTCACCAACATCGTAGTTGACACCACAACAGGCATCCGTGAGATGAACAACGAGGCTCAAGCAAACGACATCTATATGCCGAACGGTCAGCGTGCAGCAAGCGCTGTGAAGGGCATATACATCATTGGCGGCAAGAAAGTCCTTGTGAAATAACTGTAATAAAAAAGCGTAGGCAAGTGATTGCCTTACGTATCCCTATAGCCCGGACCTTCACCGGTCCGGGCTTTAAACTTCGCATTTTAAGCATGTAACCAAAATTAGCGAAGATTATATGCGTCTTTTTTCTTAACTCGAATTACCATGAATCCACATGAATTATTTTTGTAACGTCATATCGCGTCAATGGTCGCTTCGCTCAAAATTATAAAAAAATCAAATCAAAAAATAATAAGAAAAACGAGTCGAGATTGGTCACGGCAGTTTTGGATCATCTTCTTTTGATAATTTTAAAATCAATTTTCTTATAATTTTGAGCGTAGCGACCCATAAAACAAGGATGTTATAAAACGATGAAGCAAACACTTATCTGGATTGGTGCCCTCGTGGTGGGTGCCGTGTTAGGTCTGTTGGGCATCAACTGGCTCGACGAGGTGATGAATTTCGTGGCAACGGTCTATACCCGTCTGTTTCAGTTGCTCGCCGTACCCACCATCATGCTTGCCGTGATTTCCACCTTTGCCACCTTCGGCTCGAAAGGTTCAGGGCGCATCTTCGGCCGCACACTGGTCTATACCCTGCTCACCACCTTCGCCGCAGCCATTGTCGGAGCCGTGCTCTACGTCATCATCGCTCCCTCCAACCTTCAGTCCATCCCTGAGCTCCAAGAAGAAGCCGCGAGTACCATCCCTCAGCAGGGCGAAGCTGCGGGCTTCTCCTACCTCTCCCACCTCGTCAGCATCATCCCCAACAACATCGTGCGCCCCATCCTCGAAGGCAATGTGCTCTCGCTGCTCCTGCTGGCTTTTGTGGTCGGCATCGGACTGTCGAAACTCCCTGATAGCGAAAATAAATCGGTGGTGGTGAAAGGGCTGCTGGGACTCCAGGAACTGCTCTTCCTGCTCATCCGCTGGCTCATCTGGACGCTGCCCCTCGGCATAGTCGCCTTCTCGGCACAACTGTTGGCACAGGTAAGCGCCGGTGTGATTTCCGACAGCATCGGCAAGTATGTCCTGGTGATCTTGGGCGGCAATGTCATTCAATTCTTCGTGGTACTGCCCCTTTTCCTGTTGGCAAGGGGACTCAATCCCGTCCATGTGCTGGGCCGCATGATGCCCGCAGTGCTGATGGCTCTCTTCACCAAGAGCAGCGCCGCTACCCTCCCTGTGACGATGGAAACTGCCGAGCAGCGCCTCGGCATACGCCAGAACGTGGCACGCTTTGTGCTTCCCATCTGCACCACCATCAACATGAACGGCTGTGCAGCCTTCATCCTCGTCACCTCGCTCTTCGTGATGCAGAATGGCGGCACGCCCATCACGTTGGGCATCATCCTGCTCTGGATTCTTATCTCCGTCTTCTCGGCCGTCGGCAATGCCGGTGTGCCCATGGGTTGCTATTTCCTCACCCTCTCGCTGATGTCGGGCATCGGTGCCCCCATCTCCATCCTCGGTGTCATCCTCCCCATCTACACCATCATCGACATGGTCGAAACAGCCGAAAACGTGTGGTCCGACTCCTGCGTTGCTGCAATGGTGGACCACACGATTGAGGGAAATTAAGGGATTCTTGGGGATATTAAGGGAATTTTGGGGACAAATGTTTTTGAGAACTACATATTGAACTACATATTCTAAATAATTTATAATAATTTACAAAACAAAGGATTATAGTATGAAAAAAAAGATGATGAGCATAATGCTCATAGCCATCGCCCTGTGGGGATGTACTTCAGTCAACGATGAAAAGACATTGGTGGTAAACCTCGATCTTGTGGATTATGGCGATACGGTAGTGGTCTATCATTCCGGCCAGGAAGAGCAGTTTATCGGCAAGGACGGCAAGTTTGAGTTCAAGCTGCAGGTCGATACGGTGTGTAGCGCCATACTGCTACAGCCCAAGGCGCTGCGTGGCGACATGGATGATTTGCGTATCTACACCCTACCCCTCGTAGGTGGCGCGACGGTGCGCGTTTGGGATACCGAAAAGACCCGATACGATGTGGACGGTACGGGATTCTATGCCGACTTCCATCAGGTAGATCTCTTCAATGAGAATGCTGGCAAGGAGCAGAGCGAGAATGCAGCCAAATACCGCAATATGAAAGCCGACAGCAGCATCAGCGAAGAGGAATGCAGCAAGTTCTACAACGAAGTTTACAAGCCCAGTTACGAACGCTACCAGCAGGCATTAATGGACTACATGAAGGCACATCCCACCCAGGAGGCTGCCTTATACCTGATCAAGGATATCGATGGGCTCGACAAGATGAAAGAGGCTTATTCACTCTTCGATGTATCTGTTCGCGAGGGTCGCATGAAACCGCTCTACGACGATTGGGTGGCTGACGAAGAAGAACAGCTCCAGGCCAAAGCAGAAGAGAAGGAAGGACAGAAGAAGCAGGCAGCAGGCATCGAGGCTCCTGTGTTTACCCTCAACGACTTGCAGGGCAAACCGCTTTCTCTGAGTTCCTTGCGTAGCAAGTATGTCATCCTCGACTTCTGGGGTTCATGGTGCATCTGGTGCATCAAAGGCTTCCCACGCATGAAGGAGTACTATGCCAAGTATCCCGGCAAGTTCGAGATTCTCGGCATCGACTGCAACGATACAGATGAACTCTGGAAGGAAGCCGTCAGGAAGCACGACCTCCCTTGGCTCCATGTCTATTGTCCTCAGGAATCATCGCTCCTCGATGACTATGGTGTCAAAAACTTCCCCACCAAGATCATCATTGGTCCTGATGGCAAGATTGTAAAATCCATCGTGGGTGAGGATCCCTCCTTCTACACCTTCCTCGACGAATTGTTCAGCAAATAATTTTTTTTCTCACACAGAACTCACAGAATCCACAGAAACCACAGACATTATCTCTCTTGATATCAACTTTTTCTGTGAGTTCCGTGAGTTCTGTGTGACATTTCCTTTTCCTCTCACAGAATCCACAGAAACCACAGGCACTATCTCTCTTGATATCAACTTTTTCTGTGAGTTCCGTGAGTTCTGTGTGACTTAATTGACTATTCGTTTGATCGAATCCAGAATGTCGTCAGTATTGAAATTTACCAGAAGGCCCACCTTTTTATCCATCAATCGAAGATAAGTAAGAAGTTGTTTGAAATATACTTTCTTCATCTCTTCAACAGATTTCAATTCAACAATCACTTGATCTTCAACAATCAAATCTAGGCGCAGATCTGTTTTCAAGGTATTACCTTTATATATAATAGGTACTAGAACCTGTCTTTCGACACTTAGTCCTCTTTCTTGCAATTCGAAAACCAAGGCCTCTTCATATACTGATTCCAGAAGACCTGGCCCCAGTTCCTTATATACATCGAATACAGCTCCCCTTATCTGATATGTAATTTCATTATCTGTCAGCATTTCTTTCTCACTAAATTATATTTTTATTATCTCACACAGAACACACATAAACCACAGAAATATATCCCATTGAAGCCAACACTTTCTGTGAGTTCCGTGAGTTCTGTGTGCCATTTCCTTTTCCCACACAGATACCGCAGAAAAGCACAGAAACATTCTCTTTGACAACAGCCATTTCCGTGAGTTCTGTGAGTTCTGTGTGCCTTTTATCTCATCCCACACAGATACCACAGAAAAGCACAGAAACATTCTCTTTGACAACAGCCATTTCCGTGAGTTCTGTGAGTTCTGTGTGCCTTTTATCTTATCCCACACAGATACCACAGAGAAGCACAGAAACATTCTCTTTGACAACAGCCAGTTCCGTGAGTTCCGTGAGTTCTGTGTGCCCTTTTCTCATCCCACACAGCACAGAATCTTTTATTATGGCACTACACCTTTCCGTGAGTTCCGTGAGTTCTGTGTGCCATATTATTCACTTCCTCTGGCTTTCGAAGAATCCTTCGAACAAATCCATCTGCTTCTGGTTCTGCACCGGACCCAGATGGAAGCCCTCCTTGATAATCATCACTGTGGGCTCACCCTCAACATATTCCGTCCAGTAAGGGAGGCTGTCGCCATTCGGGTTACCCGTCTTGGTGAAGTTGATCCAGTACTTCGACATGATGCTGAGCATGTGGTTTTCCGTCTCAGTCATCTTGCCGCTGCCGAACTTGTATCCGTAGATGAAAGGCATCTCGGCAACGTGGCTCGCACCACCTCGGCGACTTGGCACGATGGTGTTCTCCGAATTCTGGTCGAAGTAATACGAATAGACGCGGCCCTTGCCCATCTTGCTCTGCAGATTCGCCCAGGCGTAGGTGCCCCATGCAAACGACCCGTCGCGGAAGATGTCCGAAGCGGCAAAGTAAACCTCCGTCTCGTTGGTAGCAGGATATGCCTCCAGCACCTTGTGGGCCCATTCACCGTATGCTGCCTTCACCTGCTGCTGATACACCTGCACTGGCATCGGGCCAGTGAACATCGAACCCTCGTCCGAATTGGTGCCGATGATCACATTCACGTCGTTGTACTCGCCCTTCTGATAGAGTTTGTACTGGTCGTCGGTGATCACATAACCATCCACCACAGGCCAGAACAGTCCCCGAGTGCTATCGACAATCGCCTCGAAAGGAACCTTGCGCAGTTTCTTCAGGTTCTTCGCCTTCAGTTTCTTCTGGAAGGCCACGCCCTCAGGTTCCGAAGCCTTCACGGTGCAAATGCCCGTATTGCCGCCACGTGTCTCCGAAACGGGCCAGAACGAACCACCGCTCTCGCTGATGGCACCACGGAACAAGCCCTTGCAAAGTGGCGATGCGCAGAGGATGCTTACCGAGATGCCTCCTGCCGATTCGCCCGCAATCGTCACCTTCTCCGGATCGCCACCGAAGGCAGCAATGTTGTCGTGGATCCATTGCAGCGCCATGATCTGGTCCATCAGGCCATAGTTGCCCGAAATGCCCCGCTCGCTCTCCTTGCTCAGTTCGGGATGCGCCATAAAGCCGAGCGCACCCAGTCGGTATTCGATGCTGACATACACGATGCCCTCATTCACGAAACTCTCCTGTGTGCCCACGTACGAACCTCCCGAGAAAGCCCCTCCATGGATCATTACAAACACCGGCATACGTTCGTCTTTGCTCTTGGCAGGAGTCTCGACGCTCAGGTAGAGGCAGTCCTCGCTCATCCCCTCGTAATTGCCGCCTTGGGCCGACTGTGGTGGACGTGCGCCCCATTCATCTGCCTTATATACCCCTTCCCACGGGCTTTTGCTCACCGGTGCCTTCCAGCGCAGGTCTCCCACTGGTGCCTCAGCATAAGGAATCTTCTTGTAGAGGGCATGGCCTTCGTGCATCACGCCTTCAATTTCTCCCTGGGCCACCGTTGTGCGCAGCAACTGTGCCTCTGTTGCAAATGACACCAACATTGCGACCATCGCAGTAATAAACGTTTTCTTCATAACAATAATAATTAAAGGTAATGCGTATTGACGCGACAAATATACGAATTAAATTCCAAACTTGTGTCATTCCATCCTCAAAATCCCATTATTTCCATCATTTTCTCTACGAATTCAAAGCGATTTATCGGATTATTATCAGTTTGGCCAAGCAGATAATCCGTTTAATCCGCTCAATCCGTAGCTTTTTTAGCTTCATCACCTTTCGTGTAGATTCGTGCCATTCGTATTCGCCTTAACCCACATTAACGAGTAATTAGGGTTCACTGAATAAATATATTTATTTGAATATTAATAATTTATAACACTTTATATTTGGAGATTTAACAAAAAGTTCGTATCTTTGTGTGTT
>CAJOLH010000070.1 GCA_905235375.1 uncultured Bacteroidales bacterium | reverse complement strand
GCGGGAAATGGAACGCGTAGGGACGTTGACGCTCCATTTGCTGTGAGAAATGGAACGCGTAGGGACGTTGACGCTCCATTTGCTGCGGGAAATGGAACGCGTAGGGACGTTGACGCTCCATTTGCTGTGAGAAATGGAACGCGTAGGGACGTTGACGCTCCATTTGCTGGGGGAAATGGAACGCGTAGGGACGTTGACGCTCCATTTGCTGCGAGAAATGGAACGCGTAGGGACGTTGACACTCCATTTGCTGCGAGAAATGGAGCATCAACGGACGCAGACGTTCTATTCCTGTTTTTTGGGGACGTTTCTTAATGTTGTGAATGACACGCCGAATCTTTTGGCAATTCGTTGTAAACTTTTGTGGGATTCCCAACCGAATTTTTTAGCGACATTATCGAGACTTTGAATACTGATCTCGTCCCGATAGGCCTTTTTGAACTTTTCTGTCAGCTGATAGCCTTCGGGAGTTTCCTTTTTCTTGATCTTGACTAATTCCTTGTGCTCCATGTATTTCGCCTGCTTCTTGTCCCAGATTTCCTTGGCTTGAAGCACACGCCACTGAAGGATGAAGTCATTCAGTTTTATGCCTGTCAGCATTTGCACTGCAAAATTCAGCGCACGTGGTTCTACATAAAGCAACAGTGCGACATCCTCAGAACGGTGAGTCTTGGTGGAACGTAAGGATTCGATGACACCGTCGATGATGAGTTCTCCTGTAGGTTTTCCCTTTCGGTTGTAGAGTTCCTCTACATTTGTGAATTGTTTTAATTTGACCATAATTGTAGTGTAATTATTTGTTTATAATTTATTGGTTATATAGCAACTAACAGACTTTTCGTTTAATGGGAGTTCGAATCTGCTTCGATGACCCTGCCGTCGCTTGCATGAAGCTTGAAGCGGATGTGTTTGTCCTTGGGCCAGGCGGGGAAGAGGATGGGCTCCCCTGTAGTGGGGTCTTCCTGCAGGAGCATTTCTTCGAGGCCGATGAGGGCGGAGCCTCCCCAGTTGTGGTCGGGACTCCAGTCGAAGCCAGGACCCCAGAAAGCGGGGAAGCGATAGGGGCCGTCCTGAAGCTTCTCCATGGTTAGCCGGTAGGCATCGGTAGCAAGGCCGAGGCAGGCAGCCCAGATATTGTCCTGCTTCCAGCCTTTCGACGAGCGATGGGCAATGGCTACCGAATCGCATTGGTAGGTGTTCAAGGCTCGTTCGTTGGCGGCGAATTTGCCGTGTTCGTCTTTCTCCAACCCGTAGATGCGCCAGGGCCAGACGGGATAGAGCTGTGGGGTCTCGACGTTGTTGATGCGCTCGTAGGCAATGGCGGGCGCTATGCACTCCCGACCTTGCTGAAGTCGTGTGGGGATGGGAGGGATGCGTGTGGCCAAAGCCTTGATGTAGGTGAGGTTGGTGGTGTCGCCCGAAGTTTCCATGTAGTGGATGTAGTCGCGGGTAACTCGCTTCAAGGCGGCAATGGTGCTTGAAGAATTGTAGGCCATCTTATAGGTTTCGCAGCCCGAACCGGGAAAAAGGATGAGGTGCCCGTTGGCGTCCAGCCCACGTCGGCCACGTTGCAGCGCGAGCTGCTGATAATGCTCATCGAAGAAGCGGAGGCAGGAGAGGATCAGGGGCTCGTATTTCTTGATTGGGAAATCGAAGGATTGCCTGAGTGATTTAGCATCACGAGACACATCGTATCGCCAGGCTTCGAGCGCCATTTCGCAGAACTCGAGAACGGTGTCCCATTCGTATTCGAGCCATGCGTTGTATTCGAGCCCTGGGTCGAAATTGGCGGGGCGTTTTTGCCCGTATTCGGCGGTGTTGGGCAGACCGAAGTTTTCGATTTGTTCGGTGAAGCAGGCTCCTTCGTGGTTCCAATAGGCACGGGTGCGTATTTCTGCATTGTGAAGCAGGCGAAGGTAGAAGTCCAGTTGGGGAAGGAGCAGGTCGTAGTCGCCGCTCTTCAGCATACCCCAATAGACAAGGCGCTGGTTTTGTGCCGTGAACGTGCCACCTCCCCAGCGGCGATAGTCGGGCGTGGGATGGAACTTGCCAGCCTTGAAGTTTGCCATACTGGCGCTATCGACTTCAAGCGGGTCGAAGGCGAAGAGTCCTCCATTGAACTTGGTGGGGTATTCGCCTCCGAAGTTACAGCCCAGCATGTAGCGGAAGAGTGTCACATTGCGCAGGGCATTGGCAAGTTCGGCATCGCTGCCGTCCGTCTCAAAGCGGCAGCGGTTCATGTACTCCCTCCACCAGTTTTGGCTGGCTTGGCGGTCTTTTGGCAGATTGACCGCCTTTTGAGTTGCTGCAATTTTTTGCTCCCAATCGTTGATCGAAGACTGCTGTGTGCAAAGTGTGATCTGGAAATGATGATGGCGGGCGGCGTTGTTAGCCGAAGCATAATGCCACTGATGGTAAGGACGGCCATATTCGTCCTGGGTGTCATCATCTCGAATAAACCGTCCTCCTGTCAGCACGCCGCCAAAGATGCGATTCTTGAGGGGATTGAAAAGACTGTCCTTCCATGCGTCGAGCTGCTGGTCGTGGACGGTGTAGTCGAAGACTGTTTCGTCCTGATTCTGATGGAAGAAGGTGAGTTGAGAAGGGGTAGGGCAGATGCTGTCGCGGCGTGTGACACAGCGATTCGGGTCGGCCTGTTTGGGAGCCAGCCATTTCCAGCTGGATTGCTGACCTTCGGCTTGGGTGAAAGGATGGTCGATGGTGCGCCAACTTTGATAGCTTAGGACAGGAATGGCCTTTTGCTTTGCATCCACTTCGACGTGAATCACGGGCTTGAACACGTCGCACCAGAGGGTCACGGTGACACCGCCTTGCGTGAGCGTCATCTCTCCCGTCTCGAGATGAAGCGTCTGCCTGAAACCGCCTTCTTCCCATTTGGGGAATGGGCTCAACGCGAAGCGTCCCAATTTCAGCATTGTGTTGTTTTCGTCGAAAGTGCCAGATTGGGAAACGTAGAAACGGATGGTGCCTGATGGGTCGCACCAGACGTTGAGACCTATGCCGCCGCCGCCTACTGGCATCGAGCCTGCAGAGTTTTGCGAAGGCGAGGTCCAGGTGAAGGTGGAGGGGGTTGCGATGGCATCGCAACAAACGGAACGGGGGGAGGAAGAGGGGGTTGCGATGGCATCGCAACAAATGGAACGGGGGGAGGAAGAGAGGGTTGCGGTGGCATCGCAACAAACGGAATGGGGGGAGGAAGAGGGGGTTGCGATGGCATCGCAACAAACGGAACGAGGGGAGGAGGGGGGCGAAGTGAGAAGTGGTTGGAAAAGGAGGAGGAGCGCGAGAAGGGAGAAGAGGTGCCGTTTCATTTCAGGTCAGTGGAGCGAGGTGAACAAAGGGGTTTATTGCCATGAGAACAATAGAAGCGAGGGTTACTGCCAGGCAAACAGGAGATGCAACTGGTAGGGCAGGCTTCGGTCGAGGGCAAACTCCTGCAGCACGCCGGGGCCGCATGAGCCGTTGCCAATGCCGAGGATGGCGCAGTCGATATTAAGGATGATGTCCCCGGCGCTTTCGAGCTGATAGTCGTTGCGCTTGTTGGCAAGTTCTTCGGGTGTGTAATGAAGAGCTTGGAAAGTGAATCCTGGGGTGCCGTCTTCGCTCCACGGTGTGCGGAAATGCTGGCGTTGCGATTCATCGACGGGGAGAGCTGTGATGCGCAAGCCGTGCCCTTTGGCATCGAGAAGAGAGAGCAATGTGGTGCCCATGTGGTTGCCTCCATCCTGCGGCCTTGGATAGTGGGTATATTGTTCGCTGACGGTACCCTTCCACCATCCGTATCGCGTCTCGACGAGTCGGTCGGGATAAGTCTCGTCAGGGCCAAGTCCATACCAAAGGAGGTTCTCGAGCTGCCGAGGCAAGGTGAGCTGTATGCCGAGACGCGCAAGGTCGGGCAGTTCGCCTTCTGGGCGATATGTCTGGGTGAGTTCGATGCTACCATCGGCATGGGTTTGCCATTCGGAGGTGACAAGGATGCTGCCCTGGGCATATTGATAGCGTTCCACATTTTCCGAGACCTGCGTGCGGGTAGGTGCAGCAAGTCCGTGCTTTGTCCATTCCTTGGCAATCCAGTTGCCGAACATCTTGTCATTGTCGAGTGGAGCACGCCACACCTGCAACCTGGCATTGCCGCGAAGAAGGTGGAGAAGGGAATCGGTGCTGAGCCTGCGTGAGGGCTTGAGATTATAATTGACAGATGAAGGATTGTCGTGGATGGGAATCTGTGTGCTGTAGATTTCGTACCCTGCTTCGGCCCAAGGCGTGGCATTGCGAAGACGGACGCTGAGATTCAGACGAATGTCGCGGCTACAGTATCTTTTGAGGTCGGTATTCGTAATGAATGGGACAGGCAGTGCTGCCGTGTCGCCAGGCTCAATGCCTTGGAGCAGGTCGATCATGCCTGCTTTACCCATGGGCTTGCCATCCTGAATGTACTGGTAAGAGACAAGGTAGTTGTCGAGTGTGGTGTGATGATTGAGATTGACGATGGAGAGGGTAGGCCTCGACTGGTAGGTGAAAATAGAATTGGGGGGCGTAATGGTATCGCCGACAATAATTCTCACGGGGGCATAAACCTGTTTGACTGTGCGGTACTTGGCAGTGACACTGCGGTCGCTGCGTACGACACCGTTCATGCAGAAGGCATTGAGGTTGGGCTTGTCGCCAAAGTCTCCTCCATAGAGGACGGCATCCTGAGGAAGGTCGGGCTGATTGCGTGTTGGGTAGAGCCCTTGGTCCACCCAATCCCAGATGAATCCGCCCAGCATACGCGGATGGCTGTAGATTTCCTCCCAATAGCGGTCGAGGTTCCCGATGGCGTTGCCCATGGCGTGGGCATATTCGGAGGTAAGAACCGGACGGTCATCGACGATGCCATCGAGTATGCCGCCACGGAAATGATCGGTACGCTGAGCCAGACTGAGAAGACGTGTCCAGCGAGCATTCTCGGCACGCTCCTGATCGGCGTTCTCGTCCATGCCGGGATTGAGGTAGGCATCCTGCGTACGCGGATAGAAGCGGGAAATCATATCGACAGAGGCGGGATCGGGAACATATTCGGGTTCGGCGGAAGGCAGATTCTGACTGGGCAGGATGTAGCCTTGTGCTCCCTCGCTGTGGATGGGGCGTGTCGGGTCGAAGTCGTGAAGCCAAGCCGAAATGGCAGCGAAGTTCGGGCCGTAGCCACTTTCGTTGCCCATGCTCCAGATGATGACGGAGGGATGATTCTTGTCGCGTTCTGCCATACGGACTGCACGGTCGAGGAAGGCTGCATGCCAGTCGGGCGTGGAAGCCAGTGTGCCACGCAGACCATGCGTCTCGATACCGGCTTCGTCCATGACGTATATTCCCAGGCTGTCGCAAAGCTCATACCAACGTGGGCAGTTGGGATAATGACTGGTGCGCACGGCATTGACGCCTGCCTGCTTCATGAGGATGATGTCCTGCAGCATACGTTCCTCGGTCATCACGCGGCCCAGCCTGGGGTCGTGCTCATGACGATTCACGCCGCGCAGACGTATGGGGCGTCCATTGACAAGAAATTGCCCATGACGAATCTCGATGCTTCGGAATCCCACCTTTTGCTGTACCTGCTGGTGGACATTTCCCGTGCTGTCCTGCAGGGCTAAGGTGAGGGTATAGAGATAAGGGGTCTCGGCAGTCCATTCCTTCACATCTTCCACAATGGCCTCCATGCGTCCGAATTTTCGAGGCCCGCGCTGCGGGAACCATTCGTTCATCAACCCTGCCTTGTGCTGCAGGTCGAGGACTTCGGACGCATCGCATTGCAGGGAAGTGATTTCGATGCCCTCTTCATCGCAGAGGGTGGCTTTCAATCGACATCCTTTGACACTCGCAAGACCTCTCTCAATGCCTTCGCTGCTGCCGTCCATGCCGTCCCAGACGAGTTCGGGATCGACTTGCAGACGATAGGATACCTTGCTCTGGTAGGCAGAAGCTTTGCGGTCGAGGGTTCGGATAGTGACATCGGCGATACGAAGAGCTGGAGTGTGAATGAGATAGACGGAACGATGCACGCCGGCGAAACGCCAGAAGTCCTGATCCTCAAGATAGGCTCCATCGGAGTATTTATAAACTTCGAGGGCGATGGTGTGTATGAGGTTCGAAGGGTTCGAGGGGTTCGAGGGGTTTGAAGGGTTTGAGGGGTTTGAGGGGTTCGAAGGGTTTGAAAGGTTCGAAGGGTTCGAGGGGTTTGAGGGGTTCGAAGGGTTTGAAGGGTTCGAAGGGTTTGAGGGGTTTGAGGGGTTCGAAGGGTTTGAAGGGTTTGAGGAGTTTGAGGGGTTCGAAAGGTTTGAGAGCTGGTGGGTGATGTCGAACTCGGCGGGTTCCATCGCTCCCTGACTATATCCTACTCTTTCTCCATTGACCCAGACGTAGAATGATGAGGCTACGCCCTCCATGCGCACCATGGTTCGTCCGCCATCGGTGAGCCAGGATTCGGGAACAGTAAATTCGCGCAGATATTGCCCCGTGGGATTGCGTTCCTCGTAGGTCGTCCATGATTTGTCGGGCTCGGTGGTGACGTAGGGAGGGTCGATGCGGAAGGGATAGCCAGCAGAGACGTAGATGGGCGTGCCATAGCCATTCACCTCCCATGTGGAAGGAACAACAAGGGGATTCCAGTCGCCTTGCTGGCACTGGAATCCCGGCTGTTCGAATCCTGCGATACGTCCCTCGGGTGTAGGACTCCAATGAAACTTCCATACTCCATCGAGCGAGAGATAGGCATCTCCTGATACATGGGTGTAGGGGATAAACGAAGCTCGTGCTGGTAGGCGATTGATTTGCAGCACGGCGACATCTTCCCAGTCATGGTGCACTCGTTGGGCCCCGCCAGCCGTGAAAGCGAGCATGAGACCCAAGGAAAGTATGAATCGTCGCATGAAGTAGGGCTTTGGATGATGGTTTAAGCAAAAAGATCCTTCCATTCGTAACTGCCTGGCTTGATGGTCAGATGGGTGGAGGTGGCATCAAGACACTGCATCCTGACTATGCCGGGGCCAATGACATTGGTGATGTGGAAGCGCGTCCATGAAAGGGCCTTGATGGCCGAATGTGCTGTTGCGCCGCCTTCGATAATGAGTTCTGACAGATTGGATGACTTGGCGATGCGCCGTGTCATATCTCCCGTCACCTGACGCAGTGCCAAGGCTCCTTCGCGGGTGCCAGAACTTGGATAGGGAAGCGTCAGGATGAATGAGGCAGTCTTACCGGCCATGACCTGCGTCTGTTTGAGGCGCCCCATCCATTTGTCGGCAGCCTCCTTGGGCGTCATCTTCTGACTGGTTACTTTGTCGAAAACTTCACGTGGCATGGGAATGCTGGCCATGTTGTGACGACGCACGTAGGGCTGGCTGCTGAGGTCAATGCTTTGCGTGCTGCCGCAAACGATGAGTGCGGTGCCTTTCTCGCTGAGCCCATGGAATGTCTTGGCACGAGTTGGCTTGCGGCCAAGTTCCTCAAGGAAGGCGCAAAAGAGGTCGGCAGCACCAGCGAGCAGGGTGGGGGTGCGATTGTTTAGAGCCATCTTTACTACGCGGTGCACGTCCTGGGCATCTTCGGAATCGCAAATACGCAGACGACTGCCAGGCATGACATCGATAGCCGCTGCAACATTTGCTGTAGTGGCCGGAAATTCGGGATCACGACTGAAGTCGGTCTGGTCGATGGGTGTGCCATTGACGAAGTATCGCCCTCCGCGAATGGTGCGCCCCATGCTTGGGTTGGCTGGCATATACATGACCTGCTCGTAGCGCGACTCCTCGATGAGTGCGCGCAATTCGAGGTGAACATGTCCGCGCAGGGCAGAATCGGTCTTCTTGAACAGGTGCAGCACATCGTCAGGTTTCGCCATGGCCTGTGCCCGTTTGAGCGGGGTCATGGCTGCATAGCGAGCCTCGGTGAGTTTGGGAAGACCCAACTTGATGGCTTGGCAGATACGGTGGATCTCGTTCACCGCATCTTGCTCGTTCATCGATCGGGTGTCGGTAGCCACAACGATCAGGTCGCTTACAGGCAGGTTGTCAGCGACATCAATAAGTAATGCGGTCGATAAACCGTAGGAGTGACCAATGCCTGCAATTTCAGCAGCACCTGTCAGGTCGTCGGCAATTACAATTATCATAATATTATTGCGATTGATATTTATACATTATTCTTTTCGCTCTCCTTATGCTCAAGGCGATAGATGGCCATGCGCGTGGCATAGTCGATGCTGCTCAGGAGCGCTTCTTCGGCGGCGATACCCTTGCCTGCCACGTCGAAAGCCGTGCCGTGATCGACCGAGACGCGGATGATGGGGAGTCCCAGGGTGATGTTGACGCCTTTCTGCGGAAGCATCTTGCCCGTCTCAGTGTCCCAGTTGAAGCCCAGAACCTTGAGCGGGATGTGTCCTTGGTCGTGATACTGCGCCACGACGCCATCATACTTTCCGCACTTGGCTTTGGCAAAAATGGAGTCGGGAGGGATGGGACCTTCGACGTTGAAGCCGCGTCGCTGAAGTTCCTCGACGGCAGGGATGATTTCCTGTGCCTCTTCCCAGCCAAAGAGCCCGTTCTCGGAGCAGTGCGGATTGAGTCCGGCGATGCCGATATGTGGATTCTTGATGCCGAATTGCCGGCAGGCATCGTGGATGAGTTCGGTAACTTCGATGATCCGTACCTTCTTGCAGAGGTCGCAAGCCTTGCGCAGGGAAACGTGGGTCGAAACGTGGATGACGCGCAGAGGACCGTCGGCAAGGAGCATGGCATACTTCCTGGTGCCGGTGAAGGTGGCGTAAATCTCCGTATGGCCGTTGTAGTTGTGACCTGCCTTGTGGAGGGCTTCCTTGTTGAGCGGAGCCGTACAGGTGCCGTCCACCTCGTTAGCCATAGCCAGTTCGATAGCCTTCTTGACGTATTGGAAGGCGGCATTGCCGCACTGCACCTGCACCTTGCCCCATTCGAAGGTCTTCAAATCAATTAATCCAAGGTCGAAGACATCGGCTGTGCCTGGCGTGAATCGCGCCTCCTTGACGTCATGAATGGGATTGAGCTCCAAGTGGAGGCCAAGCAGGTCGATGGCTTTCTGCATGATGCTGGCATCGCCAACGATGAGCGGGCGGCAGGTCTGATAGATCTCGTGGTGTGACATTGAGCGGGCGCAGATTTCGGGACCTATGCCTGCGGGGTCACCCATGGTTATGGCTAATATTGGTTTCATTAAGGAGATTGTTTCTTGTCAATATAGGGAGTTGTAGATGTCGATGGCATCCTGCAAGGAGACTGGACGCGGGTTGTTGCGGAGCAGACGTTGCTGCTTCATGGCTGCCTCTGCCATCTCGGGCACTGCGCTCTGTGGGATGCCGATTTCGGCGAGCGATTGCGGTATGCCGCATTCGCGCGAGAGCCGGGCTACATAATCCACGCCACGCAGCGCCGTCTCCTCATCATTCGCTGCTGGTTCGCAGCCCAGGGCGATGGCCACTTCGGCATACTTGTGGAGGTTGGCTGGCATATTGAACTTCATCACGGTGGGAAGCAGCACGGCGTTCGAGAGGCCGTGGCTCTTGTGGAACATTCCTCCCACCGGGTAGGCAAGGGCATGGACGGCAGCCGTGTTGACGGGCCCCAGTCCGAGACCTCCATACATCGAACCCATCAGCATGGCTTCGCGGGCCTCGATGTCCTTTCCGTCCTTGACAGCACGCAGCAGGTGCTTAGCGATGAGCTCTATGCCATAGCGTGCATACATATCGACGGCAGGATGGGCAAACTTGTTGGTAAAGACTTCGATGCAGTGGGTCAGGGCATCCATGCCCGTTTCGGCAGTGATACGCGCCGGCATACTGATGGTCAAGGTGGGGTCGAGGTAGGCTACATCGGCAAGCAGATGGTCAGAGATGACGCCTTTCTTGCCATTGTCGCTCTCATCGAGGAGGATGGCATTGGGTGACACTTCGCTACCCGTGCCTGCGGTTGTAGGTACGCAGGCGAACCATACTCCACGACGCTTGACAAGGCCGATGCCGAAACATTCTTCGATGGTTTGTTCGGAGTGGAGGAAGGTGGCGACAAGCTTGGCGACATCCATCACCGAGCCACCACCGGCACCGAGCACTGAGTCGGCTTCGAAATCCTGTGCTTCGGCAAGGATGCGCTTGAAGTCCGCCACCGTGGGTTCGCGCAGGATTTGTGTCTCGACCAGGATTTTGACTCCATTGGCGCCAAGACGTTCGATGTAGGGTTGCAACATTGGCAAAATGGGGTCGGCAGTGAGGAGGAGGAGATGGTTGAGGCCCATCTTGATATAGTCATCGCAGAAATGGTCCAGACATCCAGTGCCGAACTCTATTCGCATGGGTTGTTTCAGTATGATTGGTTCCATGGGGAGGGGTAAGAGGGGTTAGGAGGGGTTGCGATGGCATCGCAACATACGGAACGGGTTAGGAGGGGGTGGGTGGGGGTTGCGATGGCATCGCAACATACGGAACGGGGTTAGGAGGGGGTGGACTTTCGTTCTTTGAGGAAGCTGTAGATGGTGAGCTTCTCGTCAGCCTTGTCGCTTGGGAAGAGGAACGAGGCCAGATAACCGACGACGAGGACGATGAGGTGGCTATAGACACCCAGCATATACTTCGAGTGGGTGAAGTTCCATGTCCCCAAGTCGATGAGTGCATGTTTTGAGCCATCGGGCATCTTCATGGGCGAAGTCAGCGTGGCGTAAGCCGTGAAGAGGATGCAGGCGATGAGTCCTACGTAGAGTCCCTTCTTGTTGGCGCGTCGGCTGAAAAGTCCCAGCAGGAAGATTCCCACAATGCCTGCCGAGAAGATGGCGTAGAAGGCGAAGATGGTCTCGAGCACCGAGCCGCCATGCGTCTGTATGTAGGCGACAGCAATGGCGATGACGCCGAGACTGGCAATCACCACTGCCCAACGTCCGGCGTTGAGCTTCTGATGGTCGCTCATGCCGGGACGCAGTTTTGCGAGATAGTCCTGCACGGCGATGGCGGAAATGCAGTTGAGGTCAGAGTCGAGCGACGAGATGGCAGCCGCAGCTATGGCGGCAATGATGAGTCCGCGTATGCCGAGAGGCAGTTGCGTCGAGATGAAGTGGGGGAGCACGGCGTCCGCCTTCAGCAATTGGGTGCCGGTTACAGGGTCGATGACTGCAGGGTCGGGCGACAGCTGGTAATATGCCCAAAGCAATGATCCCACAAGCATGAACATGGTCCAGACGGGTACGGAGAGGAAAACGCCGATGAAGGCGGCTTTCTTGGCTTCATGGTCATTCTTGGCAGTCAGGTAACGCTGCACGATGGTCTGGTCGGTGCCATATTTCTGCAGGGCATAAAAGATGCCGTTGAAGACCATCACCCAAAATGTCGTTTCGACGAAGTTCCAGTCGTATGGCCCTACGTCAATCTTGCCTGCATCCCATGCTGTCCCTACAATCTCGCTTGGCCCATAGGGTGTGCCCACGCCGAAAAGAAGGAAAGTGATACAAAGAACACCGCCACCAATGAGCAGGAATCCCTGCACCACATCCATCCAGATGATTGCCTCCATGCCGCCCAAGAGGGTTAGAACGATAATGGCCAGCGCCAAAACTGCCACGACGAGATAGATGTTGAGATTCATGAAAGCAGCCAGCGCCATCGACACCAGATAAAACACCGACCCCATCTTGGTGAAATGCGTTAGGACAAAAGCCACTGAACTATAGTAGCGGGCTCCGGCTCCGAAGCGACGCTCGAAATACTCGTAGGTCGAGAGCTTGATGATGGAGCGATAGAGCGGAACGATGACGCCAATGAGGGTGAGGAGGACGATGGGAACCATGAGTCCCTGCACCAGCAGTACCCAGTTGCTGCTGTAGGCGGCTCCTGGATAAGCCAGGAAAGTGACACTGGATATCAGTGTGGCAAAGATCGAAATGCCCACAGCCCAGGCTGGAACACGTCCGCTGCCCGTGAAGTAGGTCGAACTGTCCTTTTGCCGATGGGCAAAGTAGAAGCCCATGACAATGGCAAGCAGAATACTTGCAATGACGATGAAATAATCAAACCAGTGTAAACCCATTCGAACCTTTCTTATCCTTTCGAACCTTTCTATACATTAATAATGTGCCACGCCTCGCGCTTTCATTGCGATTTCCTTTTCCTCCTCTTCGCTCAATCGGGTGAGTGGGGGAAGCATATCGGGCGTGCAGAGTCCATCGGTCTGCATCATAACCTTAAGGGCGGTGAGCGACTGTCCCAACGTGCGTCCTGCCTGATAGATTTTTGCAATGTCGTTGGTGTTCACCTGCAGTTGCTGCGCGGTGGAAAGGTCTCCTGATGTCGCCGTTTCGTAGAGCTTGCGGAACATACCGGGTGTGAAGTTGCCCGTAGAAGGTACGATGCCGTCTCCGCCCAACGAGAGAGAATAGAACGATTGAGCTGCCCATCCGCAGAAATAGCTGAAGTCCTCGCGATGCTGGGCAAATGAGATGCAGAGCTGCATCCGTTCCAGGTCGCGTTCGGAGTCTTTCAGTCCTACGATGTTGGGATGGTCGGCAAGTCGCTTGACAACCTCCACGGGAATGCTCATGTGGGTAGTCGCGAAGATGTTGTAGAGCATCACAGGCACTTTCGAATAGTCGGCCAACTGACGATAGTAGCTTTCCATCTGTTCGGGAGTCAACGCATAGTAGCTGGGAAGCGTCGCCACAATGACATCGGCACCAAGGGCGGTAAACGCATCCACTTGGGCGCGCTGTTCGCTGATGCAGTTTCCTGTCAGTCCTGCATAGACGGTCACTTTGCCGTCAGCCGCTTTCACGGCAGTATCGACCAGCTTTCGAGCCTCGGTCTGACTTACCGAATTGCCTTCTCCAGTAGTGCCCATCAGCAGTGGGCTGACTTGGTTTTTCACAAAGCTGTCAATGATGCGACCGACAGCTGCAGTGTCAATTTTGCCTTCGGGAGTGACAGGAGTGACCATTGGGACAACTACGCCACAGTATTTCTTCTTATTCATTCCAAGAAAATTACAGATTGTTCAATCACGATATTGTTAATTTATAATTATTATTTGCAAAATATTTTGTCAACTTGAGTCAACAAAAAAGGCGCTTTTGCGGGGCAAAGATAGCGTTTTTATCTGATAACACCAAATTTTTAGGCAATTTTTTCAAAAAAAAATTTTCGTTTTTATCTTTGCGGTATGAAAGAAACGAATAAAAGAGGACTTGTGCTCGAAGGAGGCGGCTTGCGTGGTATGTTCACGTGCGGGGTGCTTGATGTCATGATGGACCACGGCATCACTTTCGATGGAGCTGCAGGCGTGTCGGCAGGTGCTGCGTTTGGAGTCAATATGAAATCTGGCCAGCGCGGACGTGCCATTCGCTATAACCTTTTGATGGCGGGCGACAAGCGCTATATGAGTCTGCGTTCGCTGCTTTTAACGGGAAACCTGTTCAATGCCGAGTTCTGCTATCACACGGTGCCTTGTGAGATAGATATTTTCGATGGAGACGCGTTTGCTCGCAACCCGATGGAGTTCATCACGGTCTGCACCGATGTGCTGACGGGCAAGCCCGTCTATCACGTCATGGATCATATTGACTATGATGAGTTGGAGTGGATACGTGCGTCGGCCTCTCTGCCCTTGGTGGCCCGGCCTGTCAGGGTGGATGGTCAGGTGCTGCTTGATGGCGGTCTTTCCGATTCCATTCCGCTCAGGTTTATGCAGGAACGCGGTTATGGGCGCACTGTCACAATCCTGACCCAGCCCTTGGGCTATCGCAAGAAGCCCACCCGTCACCTTGGTTTGATTAAGTTTGTCACTCGGCATTATCCCAAGGTTTATGAATGTCTGCGCAATCGCCCGGATATGTATAATGGGCAGCTCGACTATGTGATGAATCAGGCGGCCCAAGGCAGGACATTGCTCATCGCCCCCACCGGAAAACTCGATGTCGGACGTGTCGAGATGAAGCGCGAAAAGTTGCAGAAGGTATATGACGAGGGGTGCCGCGTCGGTAAAGAGATGTTGCCGAAGATCAGGGAGTATTTGAGGGTTTGAAGGGTTTGAAGGGTTTGAAGGGTTCGAAAGGTTCGAAAGGTTCGAGGGAGTCTTCCCCTAAAACCTCACGCCATAGTAGATACGGCCTTTCCAATAGGTGTTCTGGATGGAGAATTCGTCACTGTTTCCCACGCGGTAGGTCTGGAGCACACCCATGAACCCGATGTAATAATGACCTCGGGAGTAGATGGCTCCCACGCGGCTCAGGAAGTAGAGTTGTGCATTTTGTATGGGCAGGCGGTTGCTGATGGTTTCTCCTGTCTCGCGGTCCTTCTCGACCCGCAGGGTGTAGTTCTTCCAGATCATGAATGTAGGTTGTGCCGAAACGTGCAGCAGCCAGTGGTATCGCGTCACGTAGTTGTAGGCATAGCCTCCCCCTATGGCGGCATGTCGCATGGTGATGCTCGGTTCGTTGGGCATGTTGTATCGCGTTTCGCTGACCTTGATGGAGAGTTGCCCGTTGTAGAACGTGGCAGCTGCAATCACGCTGCCTGCCGAACGCTTTTGGATCATGGTGTTGTTGAACGCGGCAGGATAGGAGAACTTGCGACCGTTGAAGACGTAATAGGTATTGACCGACATGCCATAGAGGCGTGTGCTCTCGATGACGGCGCTGGAGCGCACGTGCCCGATCTTGGTGTCGGTGTCGAAGTCGCTGATGTTGGTGAAGGTCACGTCGGCTCCCCACCAGTTGTTGTAGAAGTTGATGTTGTATTCCTGATCGGAGGTCTTGTGGAACAGACGCCGTGGGGCGAACGAAAAGGTGAATCCGAGGCCCTTGTACGAAGCTGAGACGCCCACGGTGGTGCGTAGGGTGGATTTCATCTTGATGGTCATCATCTCGTCGTCCTCCATCCTGTTGTGGATGTTGATGTTGCTGCCGAAACCGTCGTAACGCACCTTGACAAACCAGTTCTGGCGGGGAAGTCTCACGAAGGCAGTGTCGGTGTTCACCTTGCTCTGACGCACGGTGAGCAGACTGTCCAGACGATGCCAGAACTGTGCCCCAGCAGATGTCGGGACACAGCAGCATATAACGAATAGAATGAATATTTTTCCTAAACCGTTCACAAAATCCCTAAGAATCCTTTAATATCCCTGAGTTAAGAGTGATTAAGCAAAGAAACAATTTTTTCGTAATCCAGTTCCGTAAAGTCCTTGATGACGTGATGGCTGAGCCGTGCCACCACTTCGGGGGTATTGGTGGTGGTGATGCCAATGGTGAATATGCCCGAAGCCATGCCCGCCTGAAGACCATTGACGGCATCCTCGAAGACCACACATTCGCTGATGTCCAGTCCGAAGACCTTGGCACCCAACAGGTAACAATCAGGAGCGGGCTTGGAGACTGAGAAGTCCTCGCTGGTCAGTATGCGGTCGAAGAGCGCATCGAAGTGTGGCAGTTGTGCGGCCACTGCCTTCATCTTCATCTGGTTCGAACTGGTGACAACGGCACACTTTACGCCATGTCGCTTACAGTCCATCACGAAAGCTTCGGCACCAGCTATCCAGTTATAGCGCATTTGCATCTCCCACTCGTTTAAACCTTCGGTGATGATGGCTTGTACTTCGGGGTCGGGGAAATATTTATCGTAGATTTGCACCAGAGTCATACCCTTGATCTTGTACTCCAGACGGTCGATGTCGGGGCGGAACCTGCGGCACGTCTTGCCCCAAAAGACGGAGTATTGTCCTTCGGTGTCGAAGAGGGTGCCATCGAGGTCGAAAAGTGCTGCTTTGA
>CAJOLH010000069.1 GCA_905235375.1 uncultured Bacteroidales bacterium | reverse complement strand
CCTTCTTTTCTACCTTGTTTTTTCCCTTTTCTTCCTCGTCAGCATAAATGAACTGGTGGTATTGTTCTTTCAGACCGTCATACATCTCACACTTGATCAAGTTCTCCCGATGGATGCGACCAAAGAGGAACATCACGTTATCGAAATTCACGTATTGTTCGAACAGTTCATCGTGGGAGAAGAGGATTGACCAATCAAAAAGATTCTCCGGGTCGGATGCTTCCCTCAGAAAGCTGAGAAGCATTTTGTTTTTATTCAAATCATTCAGTTCACTGGCGTCATACAAATAGGCGCATGTACTGGCATCAACGGGTTCGTCATTGATGATTTTGCCGATCAGCTCCTCGTCGGCTTCTGCAAGCTTTGCCCAATGGGGCTTGGAAACCGTCTCGAGTCTGTCGGATTTGAAATGTTGTGCCGCGACCTTGAGTTTGGGAGGAAGATGATATTTGTCTATCTTAACGAAACGTCGGAATTCAGAGATGACATACTCCATCATCTCGTTGTCATGTCTGAAACGTGCTTCGATAAATATATGATACCATATATCTTTAAGAAAAGATAATTCACTGTCGATTCTTTCGCCAATGAATTTTCTGAATTCTTCACCATCTTCATCAATCAGCTCTTGAATGCGTTCGGGGGAGTCTATTGATGTGAAGTTTTTGCCTCTCAGGAATTCGGCATTTTCCTTGGATATGTAGTTGTATGTGGTTATCTCGTTCTGGCTCTTAATCCTTTCCAATAGCTGTTCCAGACGATCGAACGTACGTTGATACTTTTCGAATGCTTCCTTGATGGTCAGGTAATTGACGATATCTGCGCTATTGATTTCACCATTGGAGATTACATCGTTTATCTCACGGCCTATGGTTAAGAATCGGTCCAGCATGGTGTGCTCAAAATAGGCAGACAAATAATATACCTCTTTCGTCTCCAGCTCATGAATATCCTCGTCGAGAAGATTTATGTTAAATAAGGGAGAGAAGTAGTCTATGTCGTCCATGTGATTGCCTGAACCGAAAAGATTGTATATTTCTTCAGTTTCGATAGTCATATTTTGTAGTTTTTCTTTTGTGTTGTGCAAATCTTGGCTTCTTCCAACTCCTTTTTTATCAGTTCTTCGGGCTTACGACTGAGTGCTGTTCGCTGGTAAAGCTGTTTGTCAACCTTCTCGTCAAGTGTTCGGGTATCCCAATGCTCCATGCTGCACATCTGAGCATAGAACCTTTGATATAAGCGAGCGTTTTAAGGTGTGTCCAGTTCAATTGTCTCTGCACTGCGGAGACAATCTCGTTTTCCTCAAAACTCTCCGCAACGCGGAGACCTGCAAGGTCTTGCATATTAATCGAGCCGTTTTAAGCGTAGGCTCAACTCTGCCACAGTCGGCTTTTCTATTGGGTAGTGTTCTTTCTCGTATTCGATGACAATATCAGACATCAACGAGAGTTCCACAGTATGCCGATTGGTAAGAGGGGTACTCTCATCAACCATTGGCAGTAATTCTTCTATACGAGCTAACGCCAGTTCATATTGTTCTTTCGTAATCTTGCTCATAATTGTCAATTATATAGTTGAACAATCAATTTTATCATATTCGCTATGGGTTCCTACAAAGAAGGTAGGGTAATTCAGCGAGTGACGAACAAACATATCCTCGAACCTCCAGAATAACCCTTGTGGGTTGCTCTTGTTCGCTATCAAACGGACATTTGATCTCACCTCGATAATAGAGGTAGAGGGAGAGGAGAGATTGTTTGGTCATTAACATTTTTTCAACGATTTTCTTATTTTGCGTGTGTAGTATACTAAATTTTGTGGTTCCAATGAAGAGGTTGCGATCGGTGAGCTCTCAGATGCAACTATGGTAACTCGGCGCGATTACCATAATAGATGATAGCTAATCAATCTGGAACCTTGTATTTTTGGTAAGGATGATTAGGAGTGCCAGGGTACAGCATTTCTATTGATTTATCCTTTATCAAAGGAGGGATAATATGAATACGCAAATAAGTGGCATTGCGGTTTATTCTTTTTGCCAATTCTTCCAAACTAATCCAATTGTTGCAGATATCAATGATCAACTGTTTCATCTCTTCTGAAGACATACGCTGTTTAACCCTTTTGTTATTCTCTTTCGATTGAAGCGAAGTTGCTACATTAGCCTCCGAGGTTGCTACATTAGCTTCCGAGGTTGCTACATTAGCCTCTGAGGTTGCTACATTAGCCTCTGAGGTTGCTACATTAGCTTCGAGAGGTGCAATGTTCAAGATATCGGGGCTTTTAGGTGGCAGGAGGTAGTGCATGCCCCTTCCGTATCCTTCCGAAACGAGCAACCCTTTCTGTGTCATGCGTTTTAGAATATCAGCAATCTCCGATTTGTGTAAGTTCAAAGAATATCTTAGTCGCATATTTGTCACCGAACCTTCATCGCACGCAAGTGCTAAAACTGATAGCACATGGTGATCGAAACTGTTGGCAAGGAAACCAAATTTATCTGTCAGTTTGACTTTTGTCTCTTCAGACAGGAAGGACTCCATTGGCATTACAAGCACCACTTTATCCGGACCTTGTTGCTCGTAGATGATAGGTGACCTCCAGTTTGTCTCCCGCCAGCCCTTTAGAATCTTATCTGTGCCACTACCTGCCTTCTCTGCCACACCAAGCATGGAAAACATTTTCTGCAAAGATTTGTTGCGGCATACACTCTCACCTCCTGTATAATATTGATCGAGTGACACTAGCAAAGTCCCTGGATTAGAGAATACAAAGCGATGTAGTTCATGACGTACAACCAAAGAGGCATTGACGGAATAATCTGCATGAATGCACAGGTTAATCAAGGCCTCTCTTATAGCCACATGCGCAGGGGTCTCCTCTTTTCGAATGTTTCCTTCCAGCTTGAAGGGCTTGGGGAGTGCTGCCTGTAGTCTGGGCAACACACGTTGATAGTAATTGAACAGGTTGGCTTCCCAGGTGCCGTCAGCACAGATACGGTTAGTCCATCGTACATCTTCGTCCTCAGTTAGACGTTCTTGATAGTCTGGGAAATAGTGTGGCATACATTCCACATCGTTTATGGACTGTGTCTTGCCAAACATCAGCAGACCTGCAACTGTAAAACCTTCTTCTCCAGTTTGGCGGTCTTTACGATAACCTCCAAGCATACGCAACAGTTCTTTATCATCAAGAGACAACCAAGGATGATCGGGAGATGACAGTTTGAAGAGCTGTCGATAATGGGTAATGGCCTCTTTGTCGAGGTCGTCCAAAGAGTAGTTTTTAAGAATGCGGCTATCGGCAGGACGAGAGTCATCTGCATCAGCAAACATTCGTTGAACTTCGCGTTCGCTGCATCGATAATCACCTTCGTAATTGCGCTTAAATGTACCTTTATAGGGCTCATTAGTCCTATAAACAGGTCTATACTCTCGTGGTGCTCGAGGAATGAAGAACAACATAAAAGCAAAGCCCTTGTAATTTCCTACAACTACGTCTTCCTTTCGCATCAGATTGCGGCTGATGGTGGATGGATTATTCACATTATTCCAAAAATCCTTGCGATATTTCTCAATTTGCTCGTCGGTGAGATTATCCAGAAAATATTTACCATTCTTTTCCTGCACTCCAAGCACGATGGTGCCGCCTTCGGTGTTTGCGAAGGCAGAGTATGTCTCCCAAAAACTGCCAGGGAAACCGCCTGCGGCACTCTTAAATTCCAAGTCATCGCTTTCGTTTTGCACGAGCAGCGATTCTAAATAGTCATTGAAGTCGGCGATATTTCTTATTTCTGCCATAACCGATAACCTTCATTATTGTACTGATTTCATTATCTTGTGATTATTTCTACTCTCCAGTCAAGTTTCAATGCTTTGCTGATTATATCCAGTTGCTTTTTCTTATCGATGGTGCTTGTATGTGTAATGACATAAAGACCATCGGCCACTTCATGCTGAGCACTATCATATTTCTTATCTTTAGTAGTTGAAACGAGAGGTACCTTGCACACTGTCATACCAAGGTTCCTAACTCGCAATGGCCCAGCTTCGGCAATGGCTTTAACGAAAGTATCACAAGCTTTAGATTCTTGTATGAAAGTGCCATCCTTTCGATATACGCAAAGGCCTGTGGCGGGTTGTTTAACGGAAGCGATCTTGCGAGACTTGCCTTTCGAATGTTCGACTTCAGGGTCACGCTCCAGTTTCTTGGCATCAATGATTTGACTGATGTTAGTCTTGCGGCTCAATGACACAGTAATTGGTTCACCTGGCTTGTACTCGACGACGAGGACGATATCACGCTTGATTTGATTGAGCATCGGTTCGATATTCTCACTGATAGCAGGGAGAACCTCGTCCTTGATTAATTGTTCCTCGAGGTCATCGGCTGCCTTCAACGTTTCTTGGTTGAGAGGAAGTCCTAATTTCTTCAATCCTTCGATTGATGCGTAAAGGGTTTCAAGCTTGGTCATATTGAAATTAGTTTTTCATCATAAAAAAGCCGTAAATCTCAGCATGTTTTATTAGCATGACGCTTCTATATAACAACTTTGTTTTAGAGGGTCGCTTCGCTCAAAATTATAAGAAAATTGATTAAAAAATTATCAAAAGAAGGTGATCTAAAAGCCGTAACCAATTTCGCCCCGTTTTTCTTATAATTTTATGATTTAATTTTTTTTATAATTTTGAGCTCTGCGACCCCTTTGTTATTATTCGCTTTTGTTTTCGATTTCTCGAAATGGACGTTGCAAATATACATCTTTTTGAGATTTCTTGCAATAGTTTTGTCGTAAAAAATTAAAATAAGGATTGTTTTTGTGTCAAATAAACCTGATTATCTGCTCGACCAAGACCAATAATAATCCGATTAATCCCTAAAATCCGTAGAGTTTATAAACGTTAATGGCCGTATAATTTGCCATTAATAACCCTTAATAACCGAGGGGGTCTCAATGATGATTGCTTCCGTTCCAATCGGAAAGCGGTCATTTGTAAAGTCGTTTGAGATGCCAGGATGATTCTCGATATACCTCGATACCTCTTGTTTGTAGTATTCAAACAAGGTAGGATCGTTCAGCAAGTGACGAACAAACATATCCTCAAACATCCAGAACAACCCTTGTGGGTTGCTCTTGATCGCTATCAAACGGACATTTAATCTCTCCTCGATAAATTATTATTGTTGTGGTTTCACGCCACAAAGATAATCATGATTTCTGAATAACGATCTTGAGATGGCCACTTAAGGTGGCACATTTGTTTCCGCTGCGGGTAGTACATTCGAAACCGTTTTGGTGGTACAAATAAACCGCTGCCATCATACTCCAATTTGCAAATAAAAGATACAATAAGTGAGATACTGAACGCATACAAAAAAACGGCAGGCAAACATCTGGGATAGATGCTTGCCTGCCGCAAGATTGCGCTTAAATTATAGGTTTATGCTACGCCGCCATATTGCCGGCTGATATAGTTATAGACGGCGGTGCGATAGTAATTGATATTTTCTTCGGTATAACTCTCGGGGAGTTGAATCCACAACAGGTCGCGAATGGTGTTCTGTAGAGCAGCACGAGTCTCCCGCTTGTCAAACGGATGATCCATGGCAGCTAATTGTTCCTTGATCTTCTCAAGCAGATCCTTGGCAATCGCCTTGAGCTTCTTGATGTCGTCCTTCGAAAGGTTTTCTTTCATCAGCACATCGAACATGGCAAGCTGCTCGTCATTCTCGAAGCCTTCCCGGACGTAGCGCCTCTCCTCTTCGGTCAATTGAGATGAGAGTGCCATCAGGTCGTTGAAGGTTTTCTCTATCGTTGCTCGATTCTGCTCTTGGTTATAGTTTCGGATTATCTCCTGATATTTTTCGTAGAAATTGATGCGCGAAGGATTAGCAGCCAGCATTTGTGCGATACGCTCCTGCAGGACGTCCTGGATATCCTTCAAGATTAGATACTTCTCGCGGCTCTTGGCAAATTCGCGGCGAAGCAGTTCGAAGTCGATGCCACTGATGTCGAAGCGCTGCGGGTCTTCCACTACGTTATTAACCGTCTCGATATGCTCGTTCACAATCTCATTGATGGCGACGCTGAGGTCGGTGATGTCAGCATGTTGGCGCTTCTTTTGCAGTTCCTTGTAGATATGCTCGATGGCTTGTTTCTGCTGAAGCATATCGGGCTTAATATCTTCACGATTCAGATATTTCCACAGCTTCAAGAGAGTGGTGGCAAAGGTACAGAAAGATTTCCGTATTTTAGCAGAGGCGCACATGGCATTGGCTGCTTTCTTCAAAAGACTGAGCCTCATGAAGTCCTGTGCCTGAACCAAGTCGTCCAGTTCAAAGTCATGCTCCTTGAGGAATGCCTTGGCTGCGGCAATGATTGCAAGGACATGACTGATCAGTTCCTCCTTATCGACTGTCGGGTCATTTCCGTTCGAACCGCCAGGATTGGCAGTATAGTCGGCCAGAGCCTGACGCAAAGCCTTGACGATACCGATATAATCGATGACCAGGCCGTTGGTCTTTCCTTCGGCTACGCGATTGGCTCGGGCGATGGTCTGCATCAGGGTATGTGCCTTCATCGGCTTGTCGATATAGAGGCACGAGAGCGTCTTGACATCGAAGCCCGTCAACCACATTGCACATACGAAGACGACACGCAACTTCGAATCGGCATCCTTGAATTGCTTGTCGAGTTCCTCCTTTTCCATCCTCTCGCGATGAGGGAGAATGTCCAGACCCCACTTCTTGAAGGTTTGAATCTCATTCTGCTCCTGCGAGACGACGACGGCCATATCAGTCTCCTTCATCCACTCCAGCTTGCGGTTCAATTCCTGGGCTTCCTGTTGAGAGGTGCAATGTGCAACGACCTTTTCCAGTTCCTTGATTTCATGCTGCCAGTATCCTTGTACGTAGTTGAACATACGCACACAGGTCACCTTGTTGTAGCAGACGAACATCGCCTTGCCTGATGTCCATAGGTCGCTGTAGTGGTGCACAAAATCCTTGGCGATGAGTTGCAGACGCTTGGCTGCCGTGAGGAGATGCACTTCCTTGGCAAACTCCCGTTCAAGTTTGGCCAACTGTGAGGCATCGAGGTCACCTGCCTGTTCGAGGGCTTCTGCAATCTGTTCGTTGATATCGGGGTTCTTGAGGTCTTTCAGTTTCTCGCCTCGATTCTCATAGTACAGGGGCACAGTTGCCTTGTCCTCAACGGCACGTTTGAAGTCGTAGATGCTCACATAGCCACCGAAGGTACGGGCTGTGATGTTATCGTTAGAAAGCAGCGGTGTACCTGTAAAACCAATGCGATGGGCAGTCGGCAGCAGATGCATCATATTGTCGGCAAAGACACCATTCTGCGTGCGATGTGCTTCGTCGCTCATCACAATAATATCGTGGTCAGGATAGATAGGTTCTGCTTTCGGATCGTTGAACTTCTGGATGAGTGAGAAGATGAACGATGGATTGCCTTTCAGTTTCTTGATCAGGTCCTCTCCACTGGAGGCAATGAATTTCTTGGCCTTCACCTTGCCCAGCATACCGCAGTTCTCGAAGGTGTCGCTGATTTGCTTGTTCAGCTCATCGCGGTCGGTAAGTACCAGTATGGTCGGTGAGCCTTCGAACTTGCGACGAATCTTCTGTGAGAGGAACAGCATCGAGTAACTCTTGCCACTGCCCTGTGTGTGCCAGAACACTCCTAACTTGCCGCCCAAGGTCTCACGTTGCTGGTACATCTTTACGGCCTCGCTCACGCCCAGGTATTGGTGGTTACGTGCAAGGATCTTTGCCGTGTTGCCTCCTGAATGGTCATAGAGGATGAAGTTCTCCAGTAGGTCGAGGAAGTTCTCCTTCCGACAGATGCCTCGCAACATGGTGGGCAGTTCGATGTTGCCGGCATCCTCTTCTGTCAGTCGTTTCCATTCGTGGAAGAACTCCCACTTCGAATCGATGGTGCCGACACGTGCCTCCAGACCGTTGCTGAACATGATGAAGGCATTGTGATAGAACAACTGCGGGATGGTGTCGAGGTAGTCACGATAGTTCTGATTGAAGGCATCCACAACTTCCACATCGTGGTTCTTCAGTTCCATGAAGAGCAAAGGCAGGCCATTGACGAAGCCGATGATGTCAGCTCGACGATGATAGAGGGTTCCATAGACCCACATTTCGCGCACACAGAGGAAGTCATTCTTCTGAGGAGAAGCGAAGTCAATGACCTTGGCACGCACCTCTTCGGTTTCGCCATTGGTCTTAATGCGCGTCACGGGTACGCCATCCTTGATGTACTGATACTTCTGCTCGTTGATCTGCATCAGCGTCTGGCTGCTCATATGCTCGGTCATGCGCTCCACACATTCCTGCAGCTGCTTGTCTGTCAGCCATGGGTTCAGCGCCTTCAGTGCCTTGCAGAAACGACCTGTCAGCAGGACCTCATGATAGGAGCTGCGCCCTAATGTGCCGTTTGCGCCCAACACTTCCTTATCGAAAGCATACACACTCGTCCAGCCCAGTTCCTTTTCCAGCAACTCGGCTGCACTCCGTTGTATCAGTTGGTCTTCGCTATAGTCCTTTGGCATAATTATAAAGCTTTTGCCCTTTCAGGGCGTTTGTTTTGTTTATTTTTCCATTCCCAAGGCGTTGCCATTGGGTTATGGGGTTGTTGGGCTTTCAGCCCGTTTCTCCCTCCAGTTCTATCTCTCCGCTCATCAGTTTGGGAAGCAAGCGATCACGGGCTTCGGTGAGGAGGCGGATTTGAATCAATAATACTTGCCTCCTATTATACAATTTTGAAAAAGGTTCGTAAAGCAGTTGCTCCTGTGGAATCAATAATTCTATAGAATCAATATGTTTCTTTCCAAGATGAGCAACGGTTGCACCAACGAGGGTCATCTCGAAAAATTTTATTGGTTCTTGAATTGCTTGAAAAATGTAGCCCTTCATTTCTTCATGTATAGGTCTAAAAGAGCAAGCTCGCTGAACAAGATATGCATCATCTCCACTCCAACTATTAATATGAAATATGCCATCCATTCCGACAAGGATGTCTCCAGTTTTCACTATGTAATCGATAGAAGCCTCCTCTGTCGTATAGTCATTGGTATAGCCATCAGGGATATTTCTAATTCTGACAATAGGGGTTCCTTCTTTATTACTATTAAATAGTTTTCCATCGAATGCATATCCATATTGGACATCAACAACATCCACCAATCTTTTCTTCTCCCACCCCTCAGGCACTCCTTCAACAATCTTAGTGTTTTCGTGTCCAGGGAAGTGGAGGTCTACGAACCATTCCTTATAGAGTCGCTGTGCTGCTTCCTCCAATAACTTTATCTGCTTCTGATAGTTCTCTATTAAGGAGTCGTAGCGGGAGAGGATGGTGGAAATGCGGTGCTGGATCTCAACAGGAGGACATGGAATCATTAAATTCTTAATGTCTAAAGGACTTATATTGGCTTGATTTGCAGCACCACCTGCTTTTTGTGCCAATTCTACCTTTACTTCATATTGACTCAAATAATAATAAATAAAATCGAGACATGACAAACTGTCATTTTTGTTTATAATCTTACCGACGCGTTGATTTAGTACAGTTATATCATCGTATCTTACTCTACCGACGCGTCCAACGACAGATGCGATTTGATTAATGTGAGAGCCTGTCATAGCAATAAGCACATCGCCCTTCTTTAAAATATACCTTGGATTTTGAAAAGCTATTGCCTCTGGGACATAAGAAAGGTCTTCTAATGTTATTCGTGGAGGACTAACATTCTTTATTTTTATCACAGGAATTCCTGAATCAGAAAAATCCTTAGATTTATATGCGAAACCTGAAAGGACATCTATATAGTCCCCCAACTTCACTTTTTTCCACTCACTCATACCTCATCCTCCTTTTGTTGTTGGCCTCTAAGTTCGTTTTCAATATCTTCAATAGATGGCAGAGCGCTCTTGAAGTCTTCTGTCAGTTTGTCGAAGATTTCAACGGAAGAAACCCCAATGGGAGAATCTACCCCTTGTAGAGTATATTCTGCCACAACATCGTTTTTGTCTTTACAAATGAGGAGACCTATAGTTGGATTGTCGTGCTCGGTGCACATCAGTTTGTTGACGGCTGTGACATAGAAATTCAGTTGTCCAACATGTTCCGGCTTAAATGCTGTCGCTTTTAGCTCTATCACGACATAGCAATGTAGGCGCACATGATAAAACAATTGGTCAATGTAGAAGTCTTCATTCCCAACGCGGAGGTGTACTTGGTGACCATAGTAGGTGAAGCCCTTGCCCAATTCCAGCAGATACTTGGAAATGTGAGAATCGAGATGTTCCTCCAATTCTCGCTCCTGTATATCCTGACGCACGCCCATGATATCTATAATGTAGGGGTCTTTTGTTATTTGTTGTGCAAGGTCGCTCTGCGGTGTTGGTAGTGTCCGATTGAAATTGCTAATAGCCTTGCCCTGCCGTTCGTAGAGATTGCTGTCTATCTGCCAGTCGAGTACCGTGCGACTCCAACTGTTTTCGACGGTCTGCTGGATGTAGAACAAAGCCATACCCATATCCTTGCATCGCTGCATAATAAGAATATGATGACCCCATGGAATAGAGAAGAAAAATAGCGGCACAGGTTGCGCCGTTATTGATGAGCCTTCCAATTTCGGCACAGGTTGTGCCGAAATTGGCAATACATCTTTATAAAAGAGATACCATTTGCGGATTCTTTCTATGTTACGCAAAGAGAAGCCCTTCATTTCCGGGAACTCTGTTGAAAGATCCTGGCTGAGTTGTTTCAAAAAGCCATCGCCCCATTTGGCATTCTTTTGTTTCTCTACGATATCACTACCCAAATGCCAGTAGAGCTGCAACAGTTCTGTGTTGACTTTGACGGCTGCCTTTATCTGACTTTGTCGTATGCGTAACTTCAGTTCGCCAATCCACTCTGCATAATCCTTGTTAATATGTATCAGATTACTCATTTCAGTTCCTCCCATGCTTTTTTGAATTTAACTTTACTTTCTTCCACTCACTCATGCCTCATCCTCCTTAATTTCATTTTCCCATCCTTCAATGGAAGTAACTCCACGAAATGTGACCATGATAATTGTCGCGACAATTTGAGCATCGGAGAAAAGAGTCGCAAACTGCATGTGACGATACAGACTTTTCACGTCAAAAGCTTTACTGCCGTATAGTGCTTGTAATTGTGTCGCCACTTGCGGCACAATTTGCTTTCCGTATGTAGCTCGCACGTTTCCAAGCACGTCGCGGTTGATTCGCTCACCAATATGCCGGTACATCATGGTAAGTTCATAGTTGGCAGTAGATGCCACATGGATTCGCGCTTCGTCAATGATTTGGCGAAGGTCAGTCATCAAATTTCCAACTACTGCGTTCATTGCTGAAATATCGGTTGACACTATTGGTTTTCTCTCGTTTGCCATAACTTACTTCATGTTAAGAGTTTCCCATTCCTTCATTATCTCGCTCATCAGCACATTGGCCTCTTTGTTCAGTTGTGCCAGTTCGGCATGAATCTCGTTCATGCGCTCGTGGAAATCCACGCCGTCATCTTCCTGTTCGGCTACACCGACGTAGGCACCAGGGGTCAGTGAATAGTTCTTTTCCTCTATCTCCTGAATGGTGGCAATCTTGCAGAGACCACGGACATCCTTGTATTCACCTTCGCCAAATTTCTCTACGAGCCATTCGTGTTCGTTGACCGTGGTCAGGATTTCGGAGAGCACATTGCAGAATGTTTCGCCTGCCTGTCGCATGGCTTTCACCTTTCGTTTCTCAATTTGCCCTTCGGCTGTTTTGATACACGATTTGGTTTGTTCAATCTGATCCGTGATTCTCTGCTTGAGTTCCTGATAGTCATGTCCAGCATTGTCGAGCCATCCCATGAGTCCCCAGAAATGGGGACGTGTGTCTTCATCGATGAGTTGGCTGAATGGTTCACCTTGTTCCTTCAGCGAAGCAACAGCTTCGTCAATGGCGTTATTATAGTCAGTCAAGAGTCGTTGGTACTTGTCCGTTTCACCACGATAGAGATGCACAATGGCTTGGAGATTGCGAAGTTGCCACTCGGTCCATTCGTTCAAGGTGCGGTCAACCACAGTGTAATAGTTGCGGGCGTCTATGAAAAGCACCTTGTCGCGAATGTCGGCTTTCTTGTTGCGATCGAAGAACCAAAGAGAGCAGGGGAGCGAGAGCGTATAGAAGAAGTTGTTGCCCACACTGACCATCACATCCACATCGCCCGTACGCACCAGTTTCTCGCGAATGTCGCGATCCTTGTTGGCGCTATCGGTGGCCGAACTTGCCATGACGAATCCAGCACGCCCATGGTCATTCAGATAGGCATAGAAATAACTTATCCAAAGATAGTTGGCATTGCCAATCTCCTTGGTCTTGGCATTCACTCCCGGCAAACCGAAGGGCAAGCGACCTGCTGCATAAGCAGATTCGGCCTTCACCTTATCGACATTGAACGGAGGATTGGCCATCACATAGTCGCACTTGCCAGCAAGGTTGTGGGCATCGTGATAGAAGGAGTTGGCTTCGTCGCCCGAAATAATGCGACCGTTCAGCCCATGCACCGCCATATTCATCAGACAGAGCTGGGCATTGTACTCCACCTTCTCCTGACCGTAGAACGTCATTTGGGTATTGGCATTCAGACCCGCCTGATTCACGAAGTCTCCAGTTTGGACGAACATACCACCACTGCCACAGGCAGGATCGAGCATCACACCTTGGGTAGGTTCCAGCACATTCACCAGCATCTTGACCAAAGACTTGGGCGTAAAGAACACACCATCGTCACTGGCTACAGCCTTGGCAAATTTGGAAAGGAAGTATTCGTAGATGCGTCCGATGATATCGCCACCCACCTCATCAATCGTCTTGTTGTTGAATATGCGAAGCAATTCGCGCAGCAGGTCATCGGCAAACATGGTATAGGTCTTCGGCAGGACACCAGTCAGTTGTTCGCTCTGGTCTTCCACCAGCTGCATAGCATTGTTGACTGCTTCGCCCAACGAATTGATATCCTTTCCATCCTTGGTCTTGAGATGGGCATCGATGATGTTGTCGGGAAGATTGACCAGATAGTCGAACTGGGCCTCACGGGGCAAATAGAGCGCACTCTTGGCAGCGAAGTCGCTCGGCTCAACAGGCATGACGCGGCCACCGCGTTTCGGCCGATTCTCAAGGATTTCGGCTTCAACCATCTTGTAGCGGCTATATGCATAACGCAGAAACAGCAATGCCAGCACAGGCATACAATACTGGCTGCTCGTCAGTTTACTGCCTTGTCGCAGCAAATCAGCCGACTCCCATAATTCAGCTTCAAGTTTTCGTATATTGATCATTTGCAAATGTGTGTATCAGTTTGCCGCAAAAAGCTATGCTGGAGCCTGCCACAGGCAAGTTCCATCAAATTATATTTCCGTGCGCAAATATAAGTTTTTTTTCAAACAACTCCAACCGAAATGCCGAAAAAATGTTGTTACACCTCAATATTTCCGCTTTTTCTCTTAAATTATTGCCAAAATCACCACCAAATGAATGGCAAGGAGATAATACAATTCGTTCAATAATATTGAAAATAAAAAAGCAAGCCGACACTTCACAGGGGGCTTGCTTTTTTAATCATTGATTGAAAAAGTGCTTTTTTCAATTTTCTTCTTGGAGATTGAGGAAATAATGGCTATCTTTGCCCACGAAATTGAAGAACAATATTAATCTTGAATAAAACTAATCTATGGGAAATTGTCGCTACATGGGTATTATCGTGCTGCTTGCCACGATTTGCCTGACTTGCTTCGGGCAGAATGAGGAAACGAAGGACTGCTTTTCGCCTCGACGCGTGCTGGTGCTGGCTGAGCGTGGAGGACTGCATGAGGGATTCACCGCCACGGGCCTGCAATGGCTCGACGAACAGAAGGAACGGCTGAACTTGGCGCTGACCGTGCTGGAGACTGCTGAGGAGATTCCGCAGGGTGAGATCGGGAAGTACCAGCTGGTGCTGCAACTCAACCATCCGCCCTACGCGTGGAGCGAGGCTGCACAGCGCGACATGGAGGAATATATCGACAAGGGTAGGGGAGGATTCATTGGCTTCCACCACGCTACGTTGTTGGGTGAGTTCGACGGTTATCCGATGTGGGACTGGTTCTCGGACTTCATGGGTAAGATCCGCTACAAGAACTACATCGCCGACAAGACGGATGGAACGGTGCAGGTGGAGGACAAGGAGCATCCCGTGATGAAGGATGTACCCAGCACCTTCGTGATTCCCGATGACGAGTGGTACACTTACGACACCAATCCGCGACCCAACGTGCACGTGCTGGCTCACGTGGATGAGTGCAGCTACACCCTGAATACCGATGTTAAGATGGGTGACCACCCAGTGGTTTGGACAAACCCATCGAAGAAGGCACGCAACGTCTATTTCCAGTTCGGGCACAGCAAACTGCTGTTCGAAAACACAGCCTTCCTCACCCTCTTCGAGAATGCTATCCGCTGGACACTCGGCGACACCGAATCCGTGTCGGCTGAGGGAAGTGGAGAGTATGCCGCCAACTATGCACGTGCACCACGCTTTAAGGCTCTCCTCCATTACGATCCGTATGCCGAGGAGGCGCATGTGCAGTTCGACAAGCAGGCCATTGAATTCTTCCGCAAGCTCACCTACGGCGAAGGTTGGCTGATGGATGTCACCACTTCGCTTGCTGATTATCCGTACGAGAAGCTGAAGGAGTACAGCATCATCGTCAGCTTGAATGCTGCGCCCAATGGTGCCACTCAACGTGCTGCCTTCGAGCAATATATGGAGAACGGCGGTGGATGGATGGGGTTCCATGCCTCGGCCTACAACGACAACAACACGGGATGGCCCTGGCTGAACAAGTTTCTGGGCTGCGGACAATTCTACTGCAACAACTGGCCGCCCCAACCTGCCCTGGTGGAATGTGATACACAGGATCACGCCGTCACCGTCTCACTACCTCGGTCGTTCGTGGCGCCTGCCAGCGAGTTCTACCAGTGGCAGCCGAGTCCCCGAAAGAACCCCGACGTGGAGGTCCTGCTCTCGATTTCGCCCAAGATGTATCCTTTCGGACTGAAGGACGTGGTGAAGTTCGGCGACTTCCCCGTCGTGTGGACCAACAGGAAGTACCGCATGGTCTATCTGAACATGGGACATGGCGACGAAGGGTTCATCGATGCCACCCAAGAACTGCTCTTCGTCAACGCCTTCCGTTGGGTTGTGAGCCGCGATCCGGAGGGTGATCCGTTTAAGAAATAAAAGTGACGAAATTGGCCTTTTCGGAGCAAAAAATGGAATAAGTGTATAAAAATACCCCTCAAAAAACAGAATAAGTGTATAAAATCGCCCTCAAAAAAACGGAATAAGTGTATTTTCTTTGGTCAAACAAATAAAAAACACTATCTTTGCGCCAGATAAAAACAAAGAATTATGCTGGAACGCAAATATACTCAACGTCTGGAACAATTCCTGCGAGAAGAGACCAGCAAGATCCTGTTGGTCAATGGAGCGCGTCAGGTGGGTAAATCCTATCTGATCCGTTTTGTCGGCAAAAAGCTCTTCAAGCACTTCGTAGAGATAAACTTGAAGGAGGACAAGGAAGGTGAACAAGTCTTCGCCGATGTCCACACTCCCAACGACCTCTACATTCGCCTGAGCAATTATTACTCCACACCCTTAGGCGACAAGTCCGACACATTGATATTCCTTGACGAGATACAGAGTTATCCCCATTTGCTGACAATGCTCAAATTTCTCAACCAGGAGTCCCGCTATCGCTTCATCGCAAGCGGATCACAGTTAGGTATAGCTCTGTCACAAACACCATCTGTGCCACTTGGGAGCGTGACCATTGACCATATGTGTCCGCTCGATTTCGAGGAATTCCTTTGGGCCACTGGTGTCGGTAAGGAATGGATCCAGAACGTGCGTGACAAATATGTTCGTCGAGAAACCCTCGACGAAAACCTGCATAACATTCTGCTCAAGCGTTTTCAGTATTACCTGCTCATAGGAGGAATGCCTGAGGCCGTCAACCGATATCTTGACGATCGAAACATGGTGCGAGTCAGGGAAACGCATCGCGACATCCACAATCTCTATCGCATCGATGCGTCACAATATGACGAAGAGCACAAACTCATGATTCGCCGTATTTATGATCTCATTCCCAGCAATCTGGAGAACAAGAAGAAACGCATCATCTATAAGGACATCGAAAACAAGACAGGCAAACGTTTTTCCGACTATGCCGACGAATTTGAGTACCTCACCAACTCCGGCATTGCTCTGGAAGTATCTGCCATCAGCAATCCACGCTTCCCGCTGGCTGAATCTGAGCAGAAACGTTTGGTGAAACTCTATCTCAACGATGTAGGGTTGCTCACCAACCTGCTCTTCGAACTGAATGTCAACGCGGTGCTTCAAGACATCCGAAGTATCAATCTCGGCACCGTGTATGAGTCAGTCGTTGCCCAGGAACTCGCCGCTCATGGGTTCAAACTACATTATTTCGACAACAAGCAGAAGGGAGAGGTCGATTTTCTTATCGATGATTACAATCGATTAAAAGTGCTTCCCATTGAAGTCAAGTCAGGGAAAGACTATACCCAGCACAGTGCCCTTACCAAGTTTCTTGACACCCCCGACTATGGTATCGACCAGGCAATCGTATTCTCCAACGAACGCACAATATCGAAGAAAGGTGGCATCACCTATCTCCCCATCTATTTCTGCATGTTTCTCCAAAACCACCAGCCAAACGAGACCGTAATTCTTCCCGAGCTCGACTCCCTTTGATTGGTGCTTTTTTACAGTTTCTCCATCTCACTCGCCACATGAGCTTCGCATTCCCTCATGGCATCGATGGTCTTTTGAAGCACGTCGTCGAGGGGCCATCCAAGCATCTCGGCTCCGCGTTCAATCACTTCGCGAGAGCAGCCGGCGGCGAAGCCCTTTGACTTGTACTTCTTCTTGAGCGATTTCAGTTCCATGTCCTGGACACTTTTTGACGGACGCATCAAGGCAGTTGCCCATATCAGTCCAGTCAGTTCGTCGGTAGCGTAGAGTACCTTCTCCATCTGGTGTTCGGGCTTGACATCGACGTGCAGGCCGTAAGCGTGACTGCAGATGGCGTGGATCATTTCTTCGCCCACACCTCCTTCGCGCAACAGTTCGGGTGCCTTGATGCAATGCTCATCGGGATATTGCTCAAAGTCGATGTCATGGAGCAGTCCGACCAGTCCCCAGAAATCCACTTCGTCGGCAAAACCCAGTTGCCCGGCATACCAGCGCATCACACCTTCCACCGTCAGCGCATGCTGCAGGTGAAACGGATCCTTGTTGTACTTTCTCAGCAGCTCCCAGGCTGCCTCTCTTGTAATGTGACTTTCCATTTTTACGCAAATATTTTTTCTTAAGTAACTATTCAGAATTAACTATACATATTTTCTTTTAACACGAATTATCACGAATTATCATTAATTTATCAGCATGTCGATAACAAAACGATGTTTGGGGTCGCTTCGCTCAAAATTATAAGAAAATTAATTTTTAAAATTATCAAAAAGAAGATGGTCCAAAATAGCCGTGACCAATTTCGACTCGTTTTTCTTATAATTTTTTGATTTATTTTTTTATAATTTTGAGCTCTGCGACCTAAATAATTCGATAATTCGACAATTCGTGATAAAAGGCAATCATTGCAGCGCAGTCCACTGGTATCCCTTGGACGAACAAGATTCCGTTTCTTTCGTGTATTCCGTGGTAGATACCTCCAACGTTCTTTTTTATCGAACACGGAAGACACCGAGGACACTGAAAATTAGCGGGTCCCAATGGAGGCCTGAGTGCGTTTC
>CAJOLH010000068.1 GCA_905235375.1 uncultured Bacteroidales bacterium | reverse complement strand
CAGTAACGCTTTGTCAAGATTTCACTCTTTCAAAGATCGTCGCCTAAGCGATCAGCTTGTCGCCTCATCGTTTAAGCGGGTGCAAAGATAGGGGATTTCACGTGTGCATCCAAATTATTTGCGAACTTTTTTCAAAAAACTGCAAATTTATCGACAAATACACCCCAAATTCTGTTCATTTGTCATCCGAGTCTTTCATTTTAGCCGCGTAATACTTGCAGAACTCTGCTATTCCACAGTCCTTGCACTTTGGATTTCGAGCAGTACAAACATATCGGCCATGCAAAATGAGCCAATGGTGGGCCTGCGGAATGTACTTTTCGGGGATATTGCGCGTCAACTGCATCTCAGTCTCATAGGGTGTCTTGCTGTTCAAGGTCAATCCGATACGATTGGAAACGCGGAAAACATGGGTATCGACCGCCATACGGGGTTCGTTCCAAAGCACCGAGACCATGACGTTGGCCGTCTTGCGCCCTACCCCAGGGAGCGAGAGCAGCGCATCGTAGTCGGACGGCACTTCGCCTCCATACTCACTGACAATACGCTGCGAAGCAGCCAGCAGATGGTGTGCCTTGTTGTTGGGATAGGAAACGGACTTGATGTACTCATAGATCTCCGCCTCCGTGGTCTGCGCCATCCGCTGCGGTGTGGGGAAAGCGTGAAGCAGACCGGGAGCTACGATATTGACGCGTTTGTCGGTACATTGAGCCGAAAGAATCACTGCCACCAGTAGTTCGAAGGGGTTGTGATAGATGAGTTCGGTCTGGGCATTGGGATTGTGATCGAGGAAATAGCGGATAATGCCCTCGTAACGTTGTTTCTTTGTCATAAGCAACTTGACATATTTGGTTATGCTAAAGGATTCCTATCTTGCTGAGACGTCCGTCCCAGAACTGGAGGACGCGGTTATTGCTATAATACCATAACTCGACCACACCCGTGCGGGATGGGCCACGTTCCACACGTGAGGGACGTCCCCACGAGAGGCGCACCTCTTCGGATGTCATATCGATCTGCACCTGGCTATACTGGATCTTTACCCAAATCTCGGCAGTAATATCGGGATGCAGGTCGTAAGGGTTGGTTATCGACAGATAACGGGTCAAGGATGTGGATGTGGCATTCTGGCGGGAGCCGGGCAGCGAAGCCAGAAAGTAACCATGCTCATCGCCCTTGGTGAATGTCACGCGAAGTGGAGCCGTCTCCGTCCCATAGGTGACCGAATCGATGCTGACGGGCACGAACTTCTGATGAGGTACCACCCCGGGCAGAGAGTCGGCGGGATAGAAGACACGATCGTCGTTGTATAATATATAAAATGTACGCGCACGAAGCAGCGAATCGGTTTGGCGGATCAGTTCCTCGGGATACATGATAGCCAATGCCGGGTGATAAGCCGTGTCGGTCATCGCTTCCATCGGGCGGCCTGTGCTATAGCGATAAGCATGGCCCTGGGGGGAGATGAAACGCAACTGCAAGAGCTGCTGACCCATCCAATCCTCTTCGGAAACCATCGAATCGTAGAGCCACCTTGTACCTCGCATATTCGCAGTATCGGGTGACTCGGCAGGCACCTCGGCCGTGAGGCTCAACCCGACATGCTCGTTGAGGAAGACGAATGGCATACCCTGATACCATTGCGACGGAGACGCGAGCGAAAGGCCCTCAAGGAGTTCGGAGAGGTTTTGCGGCTCACCATCGTTGGGCTTCCTGGTTCTTGCCGTCACGAGTGAAGGCAGAAGGAGCAGAACGAGAAACACGCCATAACGAAAAGTTTTCATATCAAAGGGTATTAATCTTATGACAACGGATGAGAACAGGGCCAACAGCTTCCAGTGTGGCGCCAAACAGATAGACATCTCCCCCATCGCGAATGCCGGTGCGGCGACGCAACGCATCGGCAGAGAGCGGGAAGTTGCGAACCGCGATGTTGGCCTGAGGGATGCGAGCCCGGAGGGACTTCAGGGTGCTTGACGAGAAGGTCATTTGTTCGTCGATGGCAAAAATTCGGCCAGGAAAGTCGGCAATCGGCATCGAAGAAGTGAAATAATGACAATCGCGGTCAAGCTCTTGCACATCGTAGGCTCGAAGCAAAGCATCGAAGCCCTGAGCCTTCATGATGCTGACATCGGGCTCATAGAACCAGGCACCCAGACCCGTGGCTATGCTATCCGCACGGATCTTTCCTGCAGGAGCCTCATCCGCACGATGCCCGAAATGGAACTCGATGGTCCGCTCGGGATAGAAGTCGAGACAATGGATCGAATAACCCGCATCATGCGCCGACGGGGAACCATCGGGACACTGCAAAATAAGCAGTTCCTTACATTCCCCCTTGACCGAAAGGACATAGACATCGCTGACGTGACGAAGACGAGCAACCGTGCGCGAAATATCAGCCATGGGAGAGACCTTGGTGATGAGCTGGCGGCAATGCGCCAACAGGTCGTCCTGCCAGGCAACTACATCGGGTTGGCAATCGCTGATCTCGAAGATGCGAGCGCCATCGTCCGAACGACGTGCAGGGTCAAGGTAGATGACATCGACATCGGGTATCGGAAGTTCGGTGGAAATTCCTTCGCGCACTTCGATGCGGGGATTGTGTCCCACATACTTGGCCGACAAGACAGAGAAGTTATGTCGGGCAGCAGCACAAAGGTGGGGCTGACATTCGGTATAGACAGCAAGATCCAGATTGCGCGACATATACCAGAAGTCCACCCCCATCCCACCGGTCATATCACACAAGCTACGCGCATCGGGCAACATGATCGACCGCTTGTAGCGTGCCGTCATTTCCGACGAGCATTGTTCGGCAGGGACTCTGCCACCCATGATGAGATCAGGCTCGGCATACCATTCGGGCAACTTGCTGCGAAGGCGGCGGCGCGCCTCGATCTGGTCAACGGCAAAAGGCATGTCGATGGTGGGATAGCGATGAGCCGAAAGGAGCAACCGTGCCGTATCATCAGACAGATGATCGGTGATGAATTGCCGTATTTCGGGAGTCCATTCCATGCTTGAAATTGCTTTAATAAGTGGGCAAATTTGCAGACTTATGCGAAAAATCGTTGCAAAAATAACAATTTTTCTTTATATTTGGACCAATCTATTGAAAAAAAGATTATTTTCGCGTCGCGAAAACATAGTAAATGGGTAGATTTGTTGCCGAACGGTGACTTTTGAACGTAAAAAAAGAAGCAACGACATGACAGAATACTGGAAGTGCAAAGGAGGCTTCAGGCAACTCCCCGAATGGGAATCGGACTGCTGGGTCCAGGTTACGCAGCCATCGCAGGATGAACTGAGTGACTTGGAGAGCCGTTTCGGTGCGCCTATGGACTTCATCCAGGACGTCGAGGATACTGAAGAACGTCCGCGTACCGAGAGCGAATCCGGCTGGCTGATGACCCTTATCCGCGTGCCCAACAAGGAACTGGACGAAGACGGCGACCCAATCTTCTCGACCGTACCTTTGGCTATTCTGATCCATCGAGAGATCTTCATCACCATCTGCTACTACAAGACCGAGATGATTGATGACTTCATCCGCTACACGATTCGCAAGCAGTTTGAGGACAGGCAGCGCTACGACCTTATGCTATCGCTCTTCCTCAGCAGTTCGGTGTGGTACCTGAAGTACCTCAAGCAGATGAACGTGATGATGAAGCAGGCGGAAGAAGCCCTGGAGGAATCGCTGCAGAACGAACAGCTGCAGAAGATGATGGGCATCGAGAAGTTCCTCGTGTACTTCGTCACCTCAATGCGTGGCAATGAAGTCGTCATGGTGCGACTGAAGAAGCATCTGCGCCACCTGCCCTACGACGAGGACCTGCTTGACGATGTCGAGATTGAGCTTCAGCAGGCCTACGCTACCGCCAACATCTACAGCGAGGTGCTCGAGCGTCAGCGCGAGTCGTACGCTTCGATCATCTCGAACAACCTGAATGCCATCATGAAACGCCTGACCACCATCACCATCATCCTGATGATACCCACAGGCATTGGTGGTTTCTTCGGCATGAATGTGCCGAACGGGCTTGAGACCAACGTTTTCGCCTTCGGTGCAATACTCGCAGGTACAGCAGTCCTCTCGCTGATGGGTTATCTCTACATGAAGAAGAAGAACCTCTTCTGAACCGCGACGAACACTTTTGACCCTGCCACAGAAGCTTTACCGCTTGAGGATGGAGAATCTGTCGGAATCGGCTTGACTCGGGAACTTTCGGCGAAAGTCCTCGAGTTTTTGCATATCGGGCGTGAAGGTGCAGACGCCTTCCTCGCCATCGGCACACCGGGCAAGGATATGGCCATAGGGATGGATGGCGCGTGTGCCGCCGTCGTAACTACAGAGGTCATCCTCGCCCACCCTATTGACACCGATGACGTACACCTGGTTTTCGATGGCACGCGCAGGGAGCAGCGTCTCCCAAGCCAGACGACGTTTCTGCGGCCAGTTGGCAACGCAAATCAGAATGTCGTATGAATTGCCTGTGGAGAGCCTTGACCAGACTGGGAAACGCAAGTCGAAACAAACGAGCAGGAAGAAACGAATGCCCCTCCACGTGACAATGCACTGCTCTTGCCCCGGCACGTAGCCACGACTCTCGCCTCCGATGTGGAACAGATGGTGCTTGTCGTAATGATACAGCTCTCCCTCAGGCGTGACGAAATAACAGCGATTGCGGTTGTTCTGACTGCTTGCCGCTGCTTCCTGTCGCGGCGACAAACTGACGGCAAACGAGCCACAGAGTGCGGTGTGATAACGACGTGAGAGCTCGAGCAGACGCTGTTCGACATCAGCGTAATATTCCGTCTGCCCCGACTGAGGAGAGGTCACGAACCCCGTGCTGCACATCTCGGGCAGCACCAGGAGGTCGGTATCGGGCAGCTGGCGCAGGACCGTCTCAATCTTCTTGTAGTTGGACTCAGGGTCAAGCCAACAGATGTCCTGTTGATAGAGTGAGATATTCATCTTCCAAAAAGAAGGGTGTGTCGGAATGGCACACCCTTTGACTCAATAGCTGAATGGTTTATTTCTTGAAATAACGATTGAAGAGGCCTTCGAAGCCCTTGCCGTGGCGTGCCTCGTCCTTGGCCATCTCGTGAACGGTGTCGTGGATGGCATCCCAGCCCTTTGCCTTGGCATTCTTGGCAATGCGGAACTTGTCCTCGCAAGCGCCAGCCTCGGCGTTCATGCGCTTCTCAAGGTTAGTCTTGGTGTCCCAAACAACGTCACCGAGAAGTTCAGCAAACTTGGCTGCATGCTCAGCCTCTTCCCAAGCATAGCGACGGAAGGCATCAGCTACCTCGGGATAACCCTCACGGTCGGCCTGACGGCTCATGGCCAGATACTGGCCGACTTCCGAGCACTCGCCCTGCCAATGTGCATTCAAGTCCTTAATCATCTCTTCATCTACGCCATATTCCTTGGCGATACCGATGACGTGCTCCTGTACGAACTGGAGTCCGCCAGTCTCTTCAACCAGCTCCTTGAACTTGGAAGCGGGAACGCGACACTGTGGGCAACGCTCGGGTGGTGTTGGCCCCTCATGAATATAACCGCAAACGGTGCAAATCCATTTCTTCTGCATAATAGTTTAATTTTAAAGTGGTGAAAAATGAAATGTTGGTTGATATTAGAATAAAAATGTACTTCTATATAACAACATCGAAAAACACGGAAATAACAAAAAGATTTTTTCGTCCTTTTCGTTTTTTTCGGACGTTTTCGGAATAACCCCCATCGTTTTTTCGGATTCCGAAAACTACGAAAACATCGAAATCAACGAAAACTTTATTGTCTCAGCTTTTCGAGTTTTAGATGTTATAATTCATTTTTGTTTTCGATTCCTCGAAAAATGTACTGCAAAGATATTCAGCTTTTTTGAAAAAAACAAATTCCTACAGCACATTTTTCATTAATTTAACAAATAAGGGCGCAAAACATGTCTTTCAACATAGAACGACCTTATGAGTGAGTGACACGATCCTTGAGCTCGGCAAGCTTGCCACTGTTCCAACGATCGGTGGTACCTACCAGATAACCGGTGATACGCTGCAGGCGGTCGATGTTGTGTCCACCACATTCGGGGCAAACCTGCTCGTTTTCGAGGGCATCCTCATGTCCGCAATCCATGCAGCGGTTGCGGTTGTGGTTGACCGAACCATAGCCCATGTTGAGTTCGTCCATCAGATCGACCACCTTGCTGATGGTCTCGGGATTGTGGGTGGCATCGCCATCAATCTCCACGTAGAAGATATGGCCACCGCCTGTCAGGTCGTGATAGGGAGCCTCCACCTCTGCCTTATGACGAATCGAGCACTTGTAATAGACGGGCACATGATTCGAATTGGTGTAGTAGTCCTTGTCGGTCACACCAGGGATGATGCCATAGCGCTTCTTGTCGATGCGGGTGAAGCGGCCAGACAGACCTTCGGCAGGAGTAGCGAGCACCGAGTAGTTGTGCTGATAACGATCGGAGAACTCGCCGGTTTTCTTCTTCATGAACGAGATGATCTTCAGGCCGAGCTTCTGAGCCTCATCGCTCTCGCCGTGGTGATGACCGCAAAGTGCCACCAGGCACTCTGCCAGGCCGATGAATCCGATGCCGAGGGTACCCTGGTTGATGACGGATGCGATGGTGTCGGTGGGTTTCAGCTTTTCGGCACCTACCCAAAGGCATGACATCACGAGCGGGAACTGCTTGGCAAGAGCGGTCTTCTGGAACTCGAAGCGCTGATGCAGCTGCTTGGCGGTAAGTTCAAGCATCTCATTCAGACGAAGCATGAACACCTCGACACGGCGATCAAGGTTCGGCTCGCTCATGCACTCGATGGCAAGGGCCACAATGTTGATGGTGGTGAACGAGATGTTACCACGGCCGATGGAGGTCTTCTTGCCGAAGCGATTATCGAACACACGCGTACGGCAACCCATCGTAGCCACCTCATAGAGGTAACGCTCGGGATCATCGGGACGCCACTGTTCGTGATAGTTGAAAGAGGCATCGAGGTTCAGGAAGTTGGGGAAGAATCGACGTGCCGACACCTTGCAGGCGAGCTGGTAGAGGTCGTAGTTGGGATCCTCAGGCAGGTAGTTCACGCCACGCTTCTTTTTCCAGATCTGGATGGGGAAGATAGCAGTGGCATGGTTGCCGACACCCTCATAGGTTGAATGGAGGAGCTCGCGCATCACGCAGCGTCCCTCAGCCGAAGTGTCGGTGCCGTAGTTGACCGACGAGAATACCACCTGGTTGCCACCACGCGAGTGGATGGTGTTCATGTTGTGGATGAATGCCTCCATAGCCTGGTGAACACGGCCTACGGTGCGGTTGACGGCCTGCTGCTTGATACGCTCATCGCCTGTGAGGTCACCGAGATCCTTCTTCAGGTAATCGGTGAACTCGATGTTCAGCAGGTGACTCAGATCCTTGCCTTCGTAGCTCTCCAGGTTGCGGATTTCCTCCTGATAGGTGAGGCGCACATAGGGAGCGAAATAGAAGTCGAGGGCGGGGATGGCCTGACCGCCGTGCATTTCGTTCTGAGCAGTCTCAAGCGAGATGCAAGCCTGAACGGAAGCAGTCTCAATGCGCTTGGCGGGACGCGACTCGGCATGAGCTGCCTTCAAGCCATGCTGCAGGATGGTGTTCAATGGGTGCTGCACGCAGGTGAGCGACTTGGTGGGATAGTAATCCTTGTCGTGAATGTGGATATAACCGTTCTTGGCAGCGGCACGCACGTCCTCGTCGAGCAGATAGTCATCGACGAAAGGCTTGGTGGTCTCGCTGGCGAACTTCATCATCATGCCTGCCGGTGTATCGGCATTCATGTTGGCATTCTCGCGGGTGATGTCGTTCTTCTTGGCACCAATAATCTCTTCGAACACTTCGCGTGTCTTGGCACGGCGTGCGATGGTACGTGAATTACGATATGAGATATAGACACGAGCCACTTCCTTGCGCTCGGAATCCATCAACTCCTCCTCCACACGGTCCTGAATGGCTTCCACCGACATCAGGGCGTCACCGTTCTTGGCAATCTTGTCTGCTACTGTAGCGGCGAGGATCGCGTCCACGCCCTTCTCGGTCTGCGCCATAGCCTTACGGATGGCGTCTTCGATCTTGTTGAAATTAAAATCGACAGTACGACCGTCGCGTTTAATAACTTTTTGAATCATGCGTATTTAAAATGTGAATAGTGAGAAAAATACAAATCGCGGGTTGCAAAACGTGAAAAAGCACAGTTTTTTCATTTGCGGGTGCAAAATTATGGAAAAGTTTTGACCTATGCAAACAGATTTTTTCTATCTTTGCATCGATAAAAATCAATAATGTACTTTTCAGTTGCTCTGAAGCAACAATTCGCAAGGCAAAAAAAGTTCTTTTCCTCTTGTAAATTTTTTTTAACTTTCAAGGATGACATTCCAACAGTTGGAATATATAGTAGCCGTCGATACGCATCGTCACTTCGTGAATGCGGCCACTGCGTGTGGCGTGACCCAATCCACGCTCAGCACCACGATTGCCAAGCTGGAGCAGGAGATTGACGTGGTAATCTTCGACCGCTCGAAACATCCCATCGAGCCTACAGCATTAGGCAAACGCATCATCAGCCAGGCTCGTGTCATCCTCCACAACTCGCAGCAGCTCCGTGACCTTGTGCTCAACGAGAAGGAATCCGACAAGGGAAACCTCTTCATCGGCATCATCCCGTCCGTCGCTCCCTACCTCTACCCTGCCATGGCCAAGGTGATGCGTCAGGATTTCCCCAATGTGCACACCACCGTCACCGAGGCGTTTGCCGAACAGCTCATCGATCGCCTTCAGCGCGCCGAACTTGACATGGCCATCGTCTCAGATTCGGAAATCAAGGACACCAACCTCTTCGAGATAGAACTCTACACCGAGCGCTTCCTGCTTTACGTGTCACCTACGTCGCCGCTTTGGCAACGCGATTCGCTGCGTGCCGAAGACCTGCTGGATGGTGGCATTTGGGCCATGCGTGCCTTCCACGACCACTACCCGCAACTTTCCAACATCACGCACAAGGAGACGTTCCACAACACTACCATCGTGCAGGGAGGGCTGCATACACTCATCCAGCTGGTCAATACCAACGGCGGTTATACACTTATCCCCGAACTCTTCAAGACGGCATTGCCAGCCGAGATGCAGCGCAACCTCCGCCCTATCCAAGGTCCCAAGTTCTTCCGAACCATTTCGCTCGTCATCCGTCAGGACTATATGCGCGAACGTATGCTCAACATTGTGGCTGATGCCGTGAAGCGCGTCGTGCCCAACGAAATGCTCAAGGAACGTATGCTCAAGTTCAAGATCACTTTATAAATATAATGATAAAACAGTTTTTCCAAATCATACGGCGATACGTTCGTCCCTACAAGGCCAACCTTATAGGGTCCATCATCCTGAATTTCGTGAGTCAGTGGCTCAACATCTTCTCGTTTGCCGCACTGGTTCCCATCCTGCAGATCCTCTTCCAGGTCGATCGGCAGGAATATGTCTATCAGGCCATCGACTGGTCGAATCTTGACAAGGACGTGCTCATCAATGATGCCTACTGGTACGTGAGCCAGCTCATCGCCAACCACGGAGCCCTCTGGACGCTCATTGCCTTGGGCGTGGTGCTCATCGCAATGACGGCCATCAAGACTGCAGCCTACTTCGCCTCGTCGGCAGTGATGATACCTTTCCGCACCGGCATTACCAAGGACATCCGCCTGGAGCTTTACAACAAGGTTTTGCGTCTTCCCCTCTCGTTCTTCAGCGAAGAACGCAAAGGTGACATCGTAGCCAGGATGAGTGCTGATGTTCAGGTTGTAGAGTCGGCACTCACATCTTCAGTCGATATGCTCATCAAGTCGCCCATCGCTATCCTGGTGTGCTTCCTCACGATGTTCCTGCTGAGTTGGAAGCTTACGATCTTTGTCCTGCTCTTTATCCCCATTGCCGGTTGGATCATGGGATCAGTGACCCGCAAGCTGAAACGCAGGTCGCAGTTTGTGCAGGACCAGTGGGGTGAAATCATGACCGAACTCGACGAGACGTTGGGTGGCCTGCGTGTCATCAAGGCGTTCATTGCCGAAAGCAAGATGATGCAGCGCTTCACGCGAACCAACGACGTTTATCGCGGAGCACTCAACAGCATGGCCATCCGCCAATCGTCGGCGCACCCCACCTCCGAATTCATGGGTACGGCCCTGATAGTCATCGTTCTTTGGTTCGGCGGCTGGCTCATACTGGACGGCAACTCGTCAATGGATGCAGCCATGTTCATCTATTATCTGGTCATCCTCTACAGCGTCATCAATCCGCTCAAGGATTTCGCGAAGGCATTCTACAACGTGCCGCAGGGCCTTGCCTCAATGGATCGTATCGACATGATCCTCAAGGCTGAGAATAACATCACCGACCCTGCCAATCCCAAAGCGCTTGACGGGTTCAACGAAGGCATCGAGTTCAAGGACGTTTCATTCAAATACAAGAACTCCGAAACGATGGTGCTGCGCAACATCAACCTTCGCGTACCCAAAGGCAAGACCATTGCCCTGGTGGGACAATCAGGTTCCGGCAAATCCACTCTGGTGGATCTAATTCCGCGCTATCATGACGTGGAAGAAGGACAAATCCTCATCGACGGGAAGGATGTGCGCGATGTGCGCATCAACGACCTGCGTGCCCTCATCGGGAACGTCAACCAGGAAGCCATCCTCTTCAACGATACCATCTTCAACAACATCACCTTCGGCGTCGAGAATGCCACACAAGCCGAAGTAGAGGCGGCAGCAAAGATTGCCAATGCCCACGACTTCATCATGGAGACCGAACAAGGCTACCAGACGATGATCGGCGACCGTGGCGGACGACTTTCGGGCGGACAACGTCAGCGTCTCAGCATCGCTCGTGCCATCCTCAAGAACCCGCCCATCCTCATCCTTGACGAAGCCACGTCGGCACTCGACACCGAGTCGGAACGTCTGGTGCAGGAGGCACTCGAACGACTGATGAAGAGCCGTACCACCATTGCCATCGCCCACCGCCTCTCGACCATCAAGAACTCCGACGAGATTTGCGTGCTCCACGAAGGTCAAATCGCGGAACGCGGCACTCACGAAGAGCTCATCGCCCTTAACGGCATCTATAAGAAACTGAATGACATGCAGTCGTTGTAGCTATTTATTTGGTCATTTGACCACACAAAAACGCTTATCTTTACGCAAAAACAAGAAATTTGCGATGTAAGATATAAATATATTTGGAGGTTCGGATTATTTTCGTTAATTTTGCGCCCCAATATTAGAATAAATGGAACAGCATCACCCCGTCCCGAACCTCGACCAGAAACTTGCCGCCTTTGCCCGCGCCCTCGGCGTGATGCAGACGCTGCGCAAGGACTGTCCCTGGGACGCCAAGCAAACCAACGAATCCATCCGTCAGAACTCTATCGAAGAGGTCTATGAACTGGGCGAGGCCCTCATCAAAGGTAATCCCGAAGAAATCAAGAAGGAGTGCGGCGACGTTCTCGAGCAGATTTTCTTCTATGCCATGTTCGGCGAGGAGAAAGGACAGTTCGACTTTGCAGACATCTGCAATGCAATGTGCGACAAGCTCGTTTTCCGTCATCCCCACGTCTTCAATCCCGATGGTTCGCTCATCTCGCAAGTAGGAATGCGTGGTGGCGAGGATGTCAGCAATGCCGACGATGTCTCGAAACTTTGGGAAGTTGTGAAGCAAAAGGAAAAAGGTGGCAACAAGACCATCCTCTCAGGCATTCCTGCGGGCTTACCCTCCATCATCAAGGCCTACCGTATGCAGGACAAGGCTCGCAATGCGGGCTTCGACTGGCAACAACGCGAAGATGTCTGGCAGAAGGTCAAGGAGGAAATCAGTGAATTCGAGGCCGAAGTCGGCAATATGGATCGTGAGCATGCCGAACGCGAATTCGGTGACCTGCTCTTCAGCCTCATCAATGCCGCTCGTCTTTACAAGATAAAGCCCGACAACGCACTCGAAAAGACAAACCAGAAGTTCCTCCGCCGCTTTACCTACGTCGAAACAGAAGCCAAGAGGCAAGGCCGCCTCCTCAGCGAGATGACCCTTGCCGAAATGGATGCGCTTTGGGACGAAGCGAAGGCGAAAGGCCTATAAACACACCCTTTCCGGGAACTCACAACATTCTGAATCCTCTGATTATTCCGATCACTCCGATCAATATTATAAACCCAAAAATGAAAAAACTGATTCTTATGAGCGCTATCTGCGCAGCAGCCCTCACAGGCTGCCAGAAGACTGCTGTCAAGACCACCGGCCTTGAGTACAGCAACATGGACACCACCGCCCGCCCTGGCGATGACTTCTTCCAGTATGCCACTGGCCACTGGATTGACAACAACCCGCAGCCCGACATGTTCCCACGCTGGGGATCTTTCACCAAACTCGGTGATGACAATACCAAGCAGCTCGCCGAACTCATCCAAGGCATTGCCGCACAGAAGAACGAGAAGGGCACCGTAGCCCAGAAGATTGGCGACCTCTACAACCTTTCGATGGACTCAGTACGTCTCAACAACGAAGGCTTTGCTGCCATCAAGCCCTACGTAGATAAGATCAACGCCATCCAGACCCGTGAGGAACTCCTCAAGATGATGGCTACCGAGCACGATGACCTCCTCTTTGGCATCGGCATCGGCGCTGACCAGAAGAACGCCAAGGTCAACATCGTTGGCGTAGGTCAGGGTGGTCTCAGCCTCGGCAACCGCGACTACTATCTCAAGGACGACCCCGCCATCGTCAAGGTGCGTGAGGCCTTCAAGGAGCACGTTGTCAACATCTACAAGCTCACGGGCGCTACCGAGGAAGTTGCCAAGGCCAAGATGGAGAACCTGATGAAGTACGAGACCCAGATTGCCAAGGTCAGCTTCTCGATGGAAGAACTCCGCGACCCCGAAGGCAACTACCACAAGATGACCGTTGCCGAGGCCAGCAAACTCTGCAAGTTCGACTGGGACGGCTACTTCAAGAACTACGGCTATGACCAGACCAACGAGATTGACCTCGGTCAGCCTGCCCCCGTTGCCACAGCTTGCGAAATCCTGATGAAGGCTCCTCTCGAAGACCTCAAGTCGATCTACGAATGGCAGACCATCAGCAGTCTCTGCGGTCTCACCAGCGACGAATTCGTCGATGAGAACTTCCGCTACAGCCAGAAGCTCACTGGTGCCAAGGAGCAGCAGCCCCGCTGGCGCCGTGCTGTGAATCGTGTCGATGGTCTCATGGGCGAAGCTGTGGGCCAGATGTATGTAGAGAAGTACTTCCCTGCCGAGTCGAAACAGATGATGCTCGACCTCGTTCACAACCTGCAGACCATCCTCGGTGAGCGCATCAAGGCACAGACCTGGATGAGCGAAGAGACCAAGCAGGCTGCCCTTGAGAAGCTCAGCACCTTCTACATCAAGATCGGTTATCCCGACAAGTGGGAGGACATCTCCGGCCTCACCGTCGATCCCGAGAAGACCCTCGTCGATAACGTGTATGCCATCAGCAAGTTCTACTGGAACCTCGACAAGGAGAAGCACTACAACAAGCCCGTCGATAAGGACGAGTGGTACATGACTCCTCAAACCGTCAACGCATACTACAACCCAACGACCAACGAGATCTGCTTCCCTGCCGGCATCCTCCAGCCACCCTTCTTCTCGAAGGACTTCGACGATGCTGTCAACTACGGTGCCATCGGTGTAGTCATCGGACATGAGATGACCCACGGCTTCGACGACCAGGGCCGTCAGTACGACAAGGAAGGCAACCTGCGCCAGTGGTGGGCAGATGCCGACGTTGAGGCATTCAAGATTCCTGCCGAGCAGATGGCTACCTATTTCGATTCTCTCTGGGTTATCCCGGGTGAGCTTCACAGCAATGGCCACCAGTGCCTCGGCGAGAACCTTGCCGACCATGGCGGACTCAACATCGCTTTCCAGGCCCTCCAGCTTGCCAAGCAGCAGGGTTCGAAGACCTACATGGGCGACGAGAATGGCTTCACGCCCGAGCAGCGCTTCTTCCTCTCCTACGCCAACGTCTGGGCTGGTGTCAGCACCGAGGAAATTCTCCGTCGTCTTGCTCTTGTTGACGTTCACTCTGCCAACTTCCTCCGCGTCAACGGTGGTGTTGCCCAGTGCGAAGAGTGGTACAAGGCATTCGACATCAAGGAGGGCGACAAGCTCTACGTCGCTCCTGAGAACCGTGTGAACATCTGGTAAATCGCCCGATGCACGTTCGCATCTGATCATATAGTGAAGGTGTGCCTTCCGTCATTCCTGACGTGGGCACACCCTCATTCTTTTAGCTCCATTTTGAGAAAAGTCCCTTTTTATTTAATCCATTAAACGAAATCGGCCATTTTGTATTTAATCCATTAAACAAAACGCCTCATTTTCATTTTATCCTTTCTCAGAAATCACTTCAGTCGGATGATATCGCTTCAGCGGGTGGTGGGATTCTTACTGCGATAATCGTGCTTGATAGCATTGGCAAAGACGACGCGCTCGCACGAGACGTAGCAATTATCGCAGTCTATGATTCCGTACATCCTATCTTAGGTGGCGCATCACGCTTTCTTCGAACCGAATATTTTCTTTATTCCTGCAGCAATGGCAACGGCGCCGACGGCAATGATTTTCCAGAACTTCAGCAGCAGGACACCGAGCTTGGCGAAAAAGCCCGACTTGGCGAGGATGCTGCCAGCCACCAGACCACCGATGGTCCAGTCAAAAACAAATGTTGATGGCAGACATGATATATTCGGGAGATTGCGATTGCTCCAATTTATCTGTTTCGTTTTATAGGACATCAGGCATATTCCACAACGGTTCATTTTCCCAACCGTGGGGGAATCCCATTGCATTGATGTCAATAGACGGGTAGGCACTGAGCAGGGCATCAATCTTAGCCTTCATATCGTTGTTTGGTGAAATAATGTTCAGAAAATACTTGATGATGCAAAGGTTGAAATAGATGCGTAGGGCATCCGTGGGAAGAGTTATCCAACTACCTGCCATGCGATTAGGAAGCATGGGACGTATAGTGTTCTGTTTGTTCCATACACGGGCATGATGACAGCAGGAATTTCGGGACAAGGTTACGATGGTAAGCCACGACTCAAATGGTGCCACTTGCAAACCAAATCTCCGAGCAATGCTTTTCTTGATTCGGGCGACCTTGATGTTACTAAAGATGTTGGTCATGACTCCAAAGGGAAGCACTTCTGCCAATATCCAGGCAGGAGGGTAGGCATCGGAATATGTCTGCTTGAAGTGAACAATGAAATCTTCGCGTGAACGATGAAGCTCGGCATCAATCAAGACCTTTGTATGGTGGAACTTTCCGGCATCAATGAAATTGCTACCATCAGTCATCCAGAAGGGATCGCCTGTCATTTCGCTGCCGATATTAACAATCGCACTTCGCACAGCCACTTCAATCTTTTCTATTTCATTGAAAATAAGCAGGCGAAGTTTTTTGTCGAAACGATAGAGCATCATCACTTGACTGAACGTTGTGTTGGGTTTGTATCGATGCTGCGCCTTGGGCATCTGTAATAATGGATACATATAGGCAGAAAGGCGGTAATAGCCTATATGATCGAGATAACTTTCTGCCTTTGCTATATCTGTAACTGTCAAGCCTCTTGATTGTAAGAGTCCGACAAGGTCGTGCGCACAGGTGTACGGCTTTTGGAATGGAATTCTATTGCTCATTGTATGTATAAAAAACGACCCGCACATTTGAGCATCGTTGAGAGGCTTGGCGGGTTCTAGTGGCGCAAAGATAATGCTTTTATTTGGAATAGCCAAACTTTTTTAAGGAAAATGAATAAAATAGCCGTAAAAATCTTCATTTTGCATCAAAGTGCCACCTCTAACTTTCTCAGAAAATGCCAGATAGGAGCGCTAAATTGCCTTCTTGGAAGAGATGAATCGTGAGCCAATCGGAGGGCTCTTTTCTTGCACTCTCTATTTCGAGTATATCTTTAATTTCTGGCATTGTGTTTTTTGTTTTAGCCTGAGCTGCGATGCCATGCTGCCGACGGGGGCGCATGTCTGAGGACATGCTGTGCTGCCCCCGTCCGCACCACAGCATCGCATCACAGGCTTTTGGGTTGTTCTATTCTCAAGGATGCACTCCTAATTCTGAGACTACGGGCAGACAGCACGCACCGAGAATCCGTTGAAGCGGTAGTAGTAGTACCAGTACCAGTAGTAGGAATCGAAGCGGAGGCTGGACGCGCCGTACTCGTAGCTCGGGGTGAGCGACGACGACCAGTAGTGGCCGCCCTCGCCCCCGCCGAAGAGGTCGTCGTCCCAGCGGTAGCCGGCGGCAGGCAGGAAGACTGTTTTGCCGTTCGGACCAGTAACGAGCGTGCCATTCACTCCATTTTGCTGTGTCCACGTTCGGGTGCAGTTATCCAACAATTCTCTAATCTGATCGACAGAAGGCATGCGCCATGAGCCGCCCCACTTCACGTGGGCAACGTCATATTCGGTGCCTGCAATATCATCGCCGATATGATGACATGTCGAAGAAGAACCATCACAATGTATGTAAGTACTCCAAGCGTACCGGTTTTTCTCCTCCGTCTCGCCCCAAGCATAATAATATCCTCCATACTGTTCGGGCGAGGAGGCTCCGATGTTGCAGCACGCCCACTTCGTGCCAGAGGGAAGACCGAGGTCTATAAGATGCGGATGGTTGTCATCGGGACAGGAAAGATACACATCGGGACTCCCATGCTCATCCGTAGTCTGGAATACCACCTCACTCACTTCCTCCACCTTGAACTCATGCACGGTGCCGTCTTTCATCTTCACCGTCATCACATCCTGCGTCTGCGAGATGGATATCACACCTGCTGCGACGAAAGCAGCCAAAATAATATATTTTTTCATTTCCGATTGATTTTGAGGGTTCGTTGATTGTTGATGTTGAGCAAATAGATTCCCTTGGGAAGGGATGATAGGGAGACTTCAAGATGGTCGGCTACCTTTGCGACACATCCCGGATAGGACCGGCCATTGATGTCAAAGAGATTGACTTTGGCATCAGGAGCAGCATTGGAAATCACAATGAGGTCGTCACCTATCCAGCGGACTTCAAAGTCCTCGTCTGAACGCAGGGTACGGATATCGGACATATCCTCCCTGAAATGGAAGTTCTTTACGTCCGAGATTTCGCACTCCGAGGTGCGGCCTTCTGCCTTGACACACAACCTTTGGTCAGCAAAAGTAAGCACAGGCTGCTTAGCGAGTGCGAAGGTCATCTCCGTGCCATCGGTGAAAGCAATCACCAACACATACTCTTTCGCCCAAACCATACTGCTCAGGCAAAAGAACAAAAACAGTAGAGACAGTTTCTTCATAATTGTACAATATAATATATTTCAAAACAACAGATTCCTGATACAACTAATCTACGAAAACTTTGCTTTGGGGTCGCTGCGCTCAAAATTGTCAAAAAAATTAATTTTAAAAATTATCAAATAAAGAAAGACCGAAGAAATGACGGGACAATCAGCGACCCTCATTCTTTTTAGTTTCATTTTGCATCAAAGTGCCACCTTTAACTTTCTCAGAAAATGCCAGATAGGAGCGCTAAACTGCCTTCTTGGAAGAGATGAATCGTGAGCCAATCGGAGGGCTTTATTCTTGCACTCTCTATTTCGAGTATATCTTTTATTCCTGACATTGTGTTTTTTGTTTTATCCTGTGATGCGATGCTGTAGCGCCGACGGGGGCGCATGTCTGAGGACATGCTGTGCTGCCCCCGTCCGCACCACAGCATCACATCACAGGCTTTTGGGTTGTTCTATCATCGTTCTATTCTCAAGGATGCACTCCTAATTCTGAGACTACGGGCAGACAGCACGCACAGATAGTCCGAAGATGCGGCAGTCGTCCCCCCTGCCCATCGCGCCGCCGTGATAGAAGTCGAGGCGGTACGCGATGGACGCGTAGTCCTCGTAGTAATACGGGTAGAGCGACGACGACCAGTAGTAGCCGAACTCGCCCTCGTTCTCGAGGTAGTCGTTCCAGCGGGCGCCGGCGGCCGGCAGGAAGATAGTACCTCCATTCGGTCCTGGAACCAATAGACCATCCACGCCATTCTGAGTAGTCCAATAAGTATTCCAATACACTACATTATCAATCAGTTCCTTGATTTGATCAGATGTGGGCATCCTCCAAGAGCCGCCCCACTTAACATGGGCAACATCATATTGGGTGCCTGCGATGTCATCACCGATATGAATAAAATGGGATGTCCCATTTGAATCATAATAATAATATTTATACGTACCCCAATCGTAGTCACTCTTCTCCTCCGTCTCGCCCCAAGCAATAATATCCTCCATACTGTTCGGGCGAGGAGGCTCCGATGTTGCAGCACGCCCACTTCGTGCCAGAGGGAAGACCGAGGTCTATAAGATGCGGATGGTTTTCATCGGGACAGGTTAGATATGACATCTGAACCTCGTAATCCACTGGCTCACCATATTCATACTCTTCGCTTCCCTCGAATTTGACATATTCATAGAGGCGAACCGTGGATTTCGGCTCGTCGCGATAATACACATAGCGGCTATCGGAATAGGGCGAACTGAAGTCCTTGAGCGAGATGCGTGAAATCTTTCCATTCGGATCCTCATACACATAGCCCCAATCATCCACGCCTTCAGCATCGAACAGTTCTACAGTCACGGTCACATCGTACTTGTAGGAATATGTCCAGCCGTTATATGTATAGCCGTCCTTCTCGTAGTGCGATCCTGTCTGCTTGAAGTCGGTGATGCTAACAGGCAACTTATTGTAGTACTTTGCTTCGCTAATCACTTCTCCTTCTGTATTGTATAATTTTGCATAGAGAGTATCTCCACTTGATGAGGGTGTCCACCGTGCAGAGACTACCCCCGAAGAAGCGACTCCGAAAACACCAACCGTGGATTCAATCTCTCCATTGCCTTCAAATTTCACCAGTTGTGGTAGAAAAGTTGGCAATGTATTTCCATCGAAACCTACATCAAGGACCTCGAACTTTACGTTGGTTGTCTCTCCTTTTTTAACCTTATCGGGATTTGCAGATAGAAAGTCGGTTTCAACAGGAGATTTATACAAAGAATGTTCAAAGAATGTAACATCAGGCGTGCTTGCATTCCAGGTTTCATATCCGTACCATCCATTCGAAGCACTTAATCCTACAGCCAAATCCAAGCCGCAGAATGTTTCCAGCGACCATGCGCAATAATCTGATGGTGCATTATTGAGCAAATCTATTTGAAAACCGCCACTAAGATTGGCTTTCAGGAATGGTTTTATGTCAATGGATGGGCCTCCCAAGCCATAAATCCATGCATGGACACGCGGGAATAAATGAGCCTTGCCTGTCAACTCGCCTTTCCCGGAGATAGTTGGATAATGGGGATTCACATTAAACGATGGTCCCTCCTGATATCCTTTCAAGTAATTGCCATTCGTGCCATCGTAAAGTACTCCTATCTTGGCTTCTGAAGAAAATGCAATGCCTGTTGTGAAATGAAATTCTCCACCTCCATTGAGACTGACATCTGCAAACAGATCGGTTCCAAGATCTATCCAAACTGGAACGGGACCAATTGCAAATTTCAATTTGATGTTGGGGAACAATTTGTGTTTAAGCAGCTGATACTTATCTTTCTCTTTGGGTGCAAGATCAATATTTGAATTCTCCTTATCTATATCTATATAAAAATCATACGAAGAAGACATATCTCCAATGATGCAAGCATCTGCCTTGAAACTTTTGGCTTTGGTGAAATTCTGTCCTTCTATTTCGGTTGTCACCTTGCCTCCAAAAACTAAAGTCACTGAATAGTCAAAGTTCATGTTGAAGTCTGTCGTCGAATAGACATGAACAGCATTCTTGTTATAGATGTCAAAGGAGTTTTCCTTTTCCCCTTTCCATAATGTCCCGGTAGCTCGCAAGGTATCTTCTTTAGCCCTGCGAGGATTGTTTAGAAAGAACCGTTTGCCATCGTATCGGGTATCGTTGTTCTGCTCAGTGGTTAATGTAAATTCTGTTTCTGAGAATATGTAGCTTAGGTCTCCTTCAACTCCCTTGATATTATATTGATTATCCGAGTGATTGACATCCGTGACCAATACGACATAAGAGGTTGTATCGTTATCAATCACGATTACAGAACCTTTACTAATCGCAGGAGCTTCTCCGTTATAGGAAAAGCTATAGCTGCCTGAGGCTGGGTCACATTCCAATAATTGGCTATTCTCCCAATCTATGGGAACAAACGCTTCAGAAATAGACTTCAACGGGTCAGGGGAGAAAAAGCTGATGCTGTCTATCTCCGACAATGGTATGCGATACAGGCTGTCAGTGGTATAAATCTCCTGTACCACATAGTCTTCCTGTTCAATTCCAAATGTGTCTATCTTGCTATAGATGATGCTATCAACCTCCGAGAAGAACAAGGCATTGAACTGGCCATCGTTATGATATACATAGAAAGCCTTGTTTCCAACGCGATAATCAGATTCAACCTGCGAATACATGGAAGGCGTAGTTAATCCCACCAGAAGCATTAAATAAACTGTCCTTTTCATCGTTTCACAATTTTATAGGTTAGACCATTGACCGAGACGAGATAGACACCTGCATCGAGGTGCGAGATGGGGAAGGAATACTGACCGGCAGCAGCGACCATGCGGCTCAGCACAAGCAAACCGCCGGGGGTGTGGATGGAAACGGTGCTACCTGCCTGGAGGGAGGGGAACAATAGCATGTCACCGTCAAAGCTGAAGGTGTTGTCCCCTGTTTCAAGGCTGCGGATGGCAGCATCCTCGCTCGTGGCGTACGTGAAGCGCGCCATGTCGGCAAGGTTGTAATTCACTGTCAACTTACTTGTTTGAATTACAAGGTTGGTTTCCGTAAACGAAAGCTTAGGCGTCTCGGACAGGGCGTATGCGACCTTCCGTCCATCTTTAGCCCATACCACAAGGTGTGTCTTCTCACCCTCTGCCTTTGCCGACACACAAAGGCAAAGCATCAGCAGCATCAAAAGTCTTGTCTTCATAATTGGTTTTATAGGTTTGAGTTTGGTTT
>CAJOLH010000067.1 GCA_905235375.1 uncultured Bacteroidales bacterium | reverse complement strand
CATTCCTGCGATTGCTGTCCTCACCTTTATCTGCTGTGCCATCACGAGCAAACTTATCTCGCTCATCCCCGGCAGCAAGTGGGTGATTGGATGAAAGCATAACACTGTTTTCTTGAGTGAAAAATGATCTCAACCCGAAGCATGACCAATCTTGGCCAAGATTGGTCATGCTTCGTTTAGATTTAGCACTCTGACGGCCGAGATAGTGCTTTCTCCGTTCATCGCATACCCTTTCTTGGCCAAGATTGGTTATTCTTCCGTAGGAAATAGCACTCTGATGACCGAGATAGTGCTTTCTCCTGTCGTCGCATACCCTTTCTTGGCCAAGATTGGTTATTCTTCCGTAGGAAATAGCACTCTGACGGCCGAGATAGTGCTTTATCCTGTCATCGCATACCCTTTCTTGGCCAAGATTTGTTATTCTTCCGTAGGAAATAGCACTCTGACGGCCGAGATAGTGCTTTCTCCGATCGTCGCATACCCTTTCTTGGCCAAGATTGGTTATTCTTCCGTAGGAAATAGCACTCTGACGGCCGAGATAATGCTTTCTCCTGTTGTCGCATACCCAATCTTGGCCAAGATTGGTCATTCTTCAGGATGAGATTGATTTTTCACATTCAATTGTATCGTTTGGTCGGGCTTGCCGGGAATCCATACGTCCCTTTGTTTCGCGTGCTGATGTGCCGATACGCTTTGGAATTGAAATGAAGTGGAGAAAAAGAATGTGGAGGTGACATTTTAATCCGAAATGAGGCAAAGACAGGTTTCTTTACCTAAATTTAATATGGAAAATAGCTTGTAACTGGTGTTATTTGTGTAACTTTACGGCGCAAAGTTTGTTTCGAATCGCACTATGACCATGCTGTGTCTGTTTTTTACGGCTTTCGAGGAGACTTGTGCGTGACGAATTCCTCATATTTTTATTAACTAACAAACCTTATTCAACATGAGATTGAAAAAATTAGCTTTCATGGCGTGGACACTGCTGCTGCCAGCGGTGACTCTCGCACAGACTGAGGTAACTATTGATTTTACAGATCAAGGTTACGAGAATGCAGAGGAGGTTACTACTTTGACCCAGGACGGGATCATCGTAACCTTCGACAAGGGCACAGGCAACACTACGCCCAAGTATTACAATACAGGAACTGCCGTACGTCTCTATGGTGGTAATACCATGAAATTAGAGTCAGAGAGCAAGATGACGGAGGTTGCCTTTACCTTCGGTTCTGGCGAGGGATCAAATGCAATCATCGCTGACAACGGAACGTTTGCCGATGGTAGTTGGACCGGAGAAGCCAACGATGTGACATTTACCATTGACGGCACGTCTGGTCATCGTCGCATCCAGAAGCTGGTCATCACCCTGCCTGAAGCAGTTGCTCCCGCTGTGGCCACTCCAACTTTTAAGGTGATTCCTCCGAGCGGTGATTATGGAACTGTCACCGTGGAGATTGCTACAGAGACAGAGGGTGCCACCATCTACTACACCACCGACGGCACAACTCCAACGGCTGAAAGCAGTGAGTATATGTATCCCGTTGTGGTTGGCATGGTGGGTGTCACCGTTAAGGCTATTGCCATCAAGGATGGCGAACAGAGCGCCGTGGCTTCTCTGTTGGTGCCCATCAACCCCGTTGTTTACAATGTCGCCTCACTGACAGGCTTCCCCAACGGTACACAGTTCAAGTACGTCTCTCAGCTGAAGGTTATTGCCAACCCGACAGCCAAGCACCTCTATGTAACCGACGGCTACTCGGGCACGACGCTGCTCTACGACGGTACAGGCGAGAAGTTCTCTGCTTTCGCAGGTGAGGAAGGTCTTGGCAAATATATCGCATCCGATTGGACGGGTAAGGTAAGTTTCTACAACCAGTTATTTGAGGCTGTTCCCGATGCAGCACTGACTGTGGGTTATGGCTCCGGCGATGTGACCTATCCAGTGAAGGAGCTTTCCGATGTGACTGCCGAGAACGTCAATCAGGTTGTCCTGTTGCGTGGTGTCACCTACGAGCTGGGCAGTGGCAGGGCCCTGACCATCACGAAGGGCGATGTCTCCGTGGCTGGTTATAACCAGTTCGACATTGAGATTGAAGCTGCAGAAGAAGGCAAGACCTACGACATCGTGGGTGCCATTGGCCGCTTCAACGACAACATTCAGTTCCAGCCCATCACCATTACTGATGCAGTGAAAGGCGTTGAGGTTCCTGAAACCGCAACCATTGAAGACTGGACGATTGTGGCCAACTACAGTTTATACTACAACGTTTCAGAGAAGCAGTATGCTACGAAGGTGGCATTCGACGGCACCGACATCTACATCAAGGGTCTGGCTTATGACCTCAAGGACAACACCGATGACTGGGTGAAGGGTACCATTGGCGAAGGCGTGGTGACTATTCCTTCCGGTCAGTTAGTTGGCTACGATGTCTATGGCAGCAAGTGTTACCTCGTCGGCTCCGATGATATGCAGTACGGTCAAGGTACCATCACCGACATTGTGTTCAGCTACGATGCTGATGCCAAGAAACTGGAGGCTCAGACGAAATATATCATCGACAACGCAAAGAGCGATGTGCTGGATGTGAATGCATGGCTTGAGTGCGTGGAGCTGTATGCTGGCGAACCCGTGGTGGTTGAGCCTGTGAAAGTGCCTGAGGATATGGTAACCGAAACATGGAGACTAAGGTCCACTCAGCAGTTCTCACCCGATTACACCCAAGAGATTAGTGGAAAGGTAGAGGTTGGCTTTGACAGCGATGATGTCTATGTCAAGGGTCTCAACCCATACCCCAGCAGACTGTGGATCAAGGCAACGAAGAATGCTGAGGGCAAGTATGTAGTGCCCGCTTTGCAGTACATGGGCGAGGAAGAATATTACGGCAGCAGCACCAAGTATTACTTCACATCCCGGAACGAAGATGGTGAGGCGGTTGATGTTGTATTCGATTACGATGAAGAGACCCGTACGCTCTCCACAGATCAGCCGCTCATCATCAGCAACGCAGGAAGGACGGTGATTGCCGTCCAGACCTTCGTAGGTACTACTACCATTGGTGCTATCCCCGAGGTTATTATTGAAGAACTGCCCTACGAGACCACTTTCCAGCCCGAGGATGAGGATGCCTTCAAGATCATCGATGCCAATGATGACGGCAACACCTGGTTGTTCGCCTATAACACGGTCAACTACTACTACGATTACAACAACGCTGCTGACGACTGGCTCGTCACCCCGAAGGTGAAGCTTGAGGTTGGCAAGCTCTATAGCTTCGGTATTGACCGCTGGGCACAGAGCGAGAACAAGACGGAGCGCATCGAGGTGAAGCTGGCTGCCGAGCCTACTGCTGCTGCCCTTTCCGCAGGTCCTGCTGTCATCGAGGTTACCGAATTTAACAATACTGTAGCAGAGAGAATGTCCAACGAGCAATTCACTGTGGATGAGACCGGCTACTACTACTTCGGCATACATGCCATCTCCGACGCTCAGTCGTTAGGTATTGTCCTCGCGAACCTGAAGATTGACATGGTGGGTACTCTTGTCGGCATCAGCACTATCTCTGATGGCAATGACGGCAGCAACACTGAAATTTACAATTTGAATGGCATTCGTGTGGATGCAGTCCAGAAGGGCCTCTACATCGTCAATGGCAAGAAGGTTGTGATTAAGTGATTTTCCCAATTATACTATAATTAGACGTCGCAGATTGCTGCGACGTCTTTTTATTTACTTCACTGTTTTAGCTTCTCTTGATGTTGACCAGTGCCGGGAATGTGTATGATAAACGACTTTTTCCTCTTCCAAACTGTTATTTTTCGCCCTTCATTGCGACTAATAGGGCAAAGAACGAAACATTGTAATACGAAAAATGATGAACGAAAAAGAACTTGAAGAACGATTCGTCGGATTGATTGATCGCTATAAGCAGGTAATTTATAAAGTGTGCCTGATATATGCCTACGACGATGATGTGCTGAATGACCTCTACCAAGAGGTGCTGCTCAACCTATGGACTGCCTTCCCTCGTTTCAGGGGCGAATGTAAGGAATCGACGTGGGTCTATCGTGTTGCCTTGAACACGTGTATCACCTACATCCGCAAGGAATCGACCCGCATACCGACCATTCCTCTTATGGTGGATAAGGACTCGGTGCTTGACGAACAGGACGAACATGGCCGATTGCTCCGAAAGATGTATCAGATGATCAGTAGGCTCGACAAACCCGAACGAGCCATTCTGGTGCTTTGGCTCGAAGAGAAGAGCTACGAAGAGATTGCTGACGTGATGAACATTTCGAAGGCAAATGTCGGTATGCGGCTGATGCGAATACGCGAGAAACTGAGAAAAATGTCGGAAAGCAACTTGTTTAACTAACAATTAATAAATAACAATTATGGAACTTGAAGAACTTAAAAACAGTTGGAAAGAGATGAGTGAACGACTTGACCAAAAGGAGATTCTCGAAAAAAGACTGATCAAGGAGACGATTTCCTCACGCGTGCGCAGCATCGTGGACAAGAATCAGGAACAGTCCTATCGGACGACTGTCCTCTATCTGCTCATAGCCTTCGGGTTGTTGCCATTCCTTTATTATAAAGGTATCATGACACTGCCTTCGATCATAACCATCGATGCCTTCGTTTTGATTGCCCTCGGCATCAGTCTTTATATCCGAACCTACGTTACACACTTCGATCTGTCGAAGCCCGTCAAGGATATGTCCACGCGTATCCTGCGTTACAAAAAGTTGAGCAAGATGAATAATTATGTGCAATCCGTGCTGGCTTTTGCCATCGTGATTTCCTATTATCTGATCAACAATGCCAGCATGGTGGTCTATCTGCTCTTCCTGTTCACCCTGCTTGTCATGGCCTATCCGTGCTATCTGCAATGGAAAAGGCACAACATGGACATCGCCCAGTTGGAAGACGACATCAAGAAACTCGAGGAATTATGAGCAAGTGGGAGATGCTCTGATAAAAATAATCGGCAATTCGCAAAAAATTCATTATTTTGTTAACCTTTCGGTTCCCCTTGTCACATAAAGATGAAACGAACAGTTTTATTAGATCAAGACAAGACAAAAATTTTGAATCAGACCAGTAGGGGAGGGCACGGCAGTGATGCTGGGCCCTCTTTTGATGAAAAAAAAAGATTGAACAATCAGTTAACCTCTCGTCCAAAATCCGCACATAATAATGAACGGGCAAGAAAAAGGCGATTATCCTTGCATAGTTTGGGAAATAATTGTATCTTTGCACCCGAAATTCATAAATCATGGCAAAGAACATCATTTTACCAAATGCAACCATAGCAGTCCTGAACGCCTTCGCCAACGAACAGCGCGAAAGTTCCGTCGGATGGCTCAAGGCAAAGGGTATGTCGCAAGACGATGCTGAGGATCTCTTTCAGGAGTCGTTCATTACCCTCTACGACCAACTCCGTACCGGTTACCTCTCGGAGATGCCTCATTCGCTGGCAGCCTACTTCCACGGCATCGTGCAGAACAAACTCAAGGAGCACTATCGCCGGGTGCAGAAGGTGCTCGACACCGAAGAGGAGAAGGATGTGGCCGAATTCAATGAGGATTTCCTCAACGAAGTGCTTGCCCAGGAAGACTCAAGACAGGTGGAGCGCAAGGAGGCTGCCGTTCGAGAAGTGGTTCGAAATCTGCCAGAACCTTGCAACAAGTTGCTTTGGGGCTTCTATTTCGACGAACTCTCCATGCAGGATTTGGCCGTTCGCTTAGGTTACAAGTCGGCCAACAGCGTGAAAGTGATGAAGAGCCGCTGCATGGACAAGTTCGAGGCAGCAATTAAATTGATTTACAATGAAATGTTCAACGACTAATTCTACACGAAAATGAAGAATAATGGCAAAATGAAAGAGACCAGCCCCCATGCCGAGATGGACGAGCGCATTGCTCTGTTCCTTCGTGGCGGGATGTCGAAGGCTGAGGCCGAAGTTTTTCGTGCAGAATTGAATGAGAATCCGAAGTTACGCGAACGTGCCATTCTCATGGCACGACTCATCAAGGAGATGCGCAAGGTGGGCAAGGAGCGTGAGCAGCACTTGGTTGATGCGCTGCAGACGGTTGATAGGAGTACAATCGAGATGATTGCAAAAGGCAAGGGCATGGAGACGATAAAGGAGCGCAAGCCCCTGATGCGTCGCCTGATGCCCCGGGCCGCTGTTGCTGCCATGTTATGTTGCGTGGTGCTTGTAGGGCGATATGTTTGGAGTACCAAGTCGGCGCAGGTCAGCGATTTCGCTTACGGACTATTTGCTCCCAAGCCTGCTCCAGCCCCTGTTCAGGTGAAGCAACTACCCAAGGAAGTGACACGAGGTCAGCATAATAAACTTGAGGAACTTGCCCTTTTGCGTGGCAAAGTGGAGATGGGGCTTGACCTCAAAGCAACCACCCAAAGACTGCAGGCTATCTACGATGAGGCTAAACAGACCAGCGACACACTTTATGAATCGCTCCTTGGCAATATTGCTCTTTCCTTGGCACAAGGTTACAGCAAATTGGGTGACAAGGAAGCCGAAGCGCTGATACTCGATGAACTGTTTCAGATTCAGGATGGCACATTGATGACATCCCAATGAGAAAATAAATGCCTCCAGCCTTTGAATGGGTAGGAGGCATTCTTTTAGTTGAGCCTTGTTTCAGCAAATTCGCTATAAGTGATGAAGTCGTAGCCGCGTGACTTGCAGTCGAGGATGACTGACTTCAGTCGGTCGTACATGTCGCTGCCGGCATGATGGCGAATGATGTAGGGCATCTTCCATTCGGGATGCTCGCCGAGCGGATAGAACTCCCAGGGATGGAAGTAGGTGTTGAAGTAACCGTCGTGACCGACGATGCGATGCAGCAGTGCCTTGTAGAGCCACAGCGGGAAGTTATGAAGCGCGAGCCAGAACATCGGGATGCGAAACCAAGGCGTGACCGAAGCGGGAATCTGCAGCAAGCTATCTTCCACGAAACTGGTGCGTGGGGTGGTGAGGTGCATGTAGCGCCCAGGGACGAAGGCAGGATTGAGCGAAGCATTATAGACATAGCCCTGCTGCTTCAACACCTTCAGATCGACGGGAAACATACGCGGCTGCCGGTAGCCTTTCACCCTGATGCCGAAGTCGGCTTCGAGCTGCTGTTTCGAAAGGATGACATGTTCGGGTTTGGGTTCGAAATGGTCGCAGCCATGCGAAGCCACCTCGTGGCCTTCGTCGATGATGCGACGGATGATGTCGGGGGCATTGGTGGCGAAGTTGGTGGTGCAGAAGAAAGTGCCCTTAACGTCACATTCCTTCAGGCAGTCGAGGATGCGGGTGGTGCCGAAGCACGACACCTTCATCGATTCGTCCATCGTGATTTCGACACCATGTTCGCGAGGTACGTCGTATTCCTCCGTGTCGAAGCTCAGCATGATTCTTTTGCTCATGATTCTGTCAAGTCCATAGGTTATTGGGTGTGCAAAGATAGCCTTTGTCGGTGAATAATCCAAATTTTAGGAGAAATAATTTGGCTATATCGTTTTTTTTCACTAAGTTTGCGCCGCAAAATTTGAAAATTTACCAGTTAAATGAATAAATCGATGAATTGGTCAGGCTGGTTGTTCCCTTTGGTCACGTCCGAGAGAAAGCGTTGCCTGACCCTCTTCTTTTTTATAATATCGATGATGTTTGGATCATTGTCGGCACAACGCATGATAGCACATCGTGGGACAGTGAAGGATGCCTACAACTTCTGGTTTTATGTGCCTCCGGTCATTGCACCTGCCGATAGTGCCGTGGTTCCTCCCATCGTCATCGATAGCATCAGGGGTGAGGAGGGCGACCTGCTGGAGGCTCTGGTGCGCAAGCCGTTGGTGATCTTTCTGCATGGCGCCAGCCTCCGAGGGCGCAATCTTTCGTTGGTGCGCCGCTATGGTACGCTCGATGCCCTTTCGAAAGGCTTGAATCTCGATGCCTATGTGCTTGCACCACAGCATCCGACGGGCGGTTGGGAGCCCGATAGGATTAACCGCCTGGTGGATTGGGCATTGGAACGCTATGCCATCGACTCGACCCGCATCTACGTGCTTGGCATGAGCATGGGTGGCTATGGAACTATCGACTATGTGGCTGCTTCACCCAATCGCGTGGCTGCTGCTTTGGCATTGTGTGGTGGCGATACCCCCAAGACAAACCATAAGAATCTCTTGAAAGTGCCGCTTTGCATCCTGCATGGCACCAATGACCATTCGGTGCCGTGGACGGCCTCTCAGCATATTGTCGATAATATGCGGGCTGTGGGCGACACCACACGTCTCATCTATCGTCTGCTGCCAGGGCAGAATCACAGTATGCTGTCGCACTATTTCTACTTCAAGAGCGTCTATGACTGGCTCTTCCTGCACTCGACAGCCGACAAGTGGCGTCCCGTCAGACGTAGATATGGCTTCATCGGACAACTTGCCCAGAAACATTCCAGTCCGTTTGAGAATAAAGACAAGCAAATAACGATTAAGTAATGGTTCGAAAAGTTCGAAAAGTTTGAAAGGTTCGAAAAGTTCGAAAGGTTGTTAGCCCTCTTAACCCCTCAACCCCCTCGAACCCTTCAAACCCCTCGAACCTCTCGAACCCTTCAAACCCCTCGACCCCCTCGCCCCCTTCAAATCCCTCGAACCCTTCAAACTCCTCGACCCCCTCGAACCTCTCACCCCCTCTTTATGTACTACTTCAAGCATTATCCCTTCACGTGGTTCATCTTTGCCATTGTGATGATCCTTTCGTTCATGCCAGTGCCAGAGACACCGCTGAGCGATGTTGCATTTATCGACAAATGGACCCACATTCTGATGTACTTCGGCCAAGCTGGTGCCATCTGGCTCGATCATTTGCGTTTGCACGGCCTTCGGTTTTCGCCCATTCCGCATGGCTTGCGTGTCAACGAACTTCGTCCACGTAGATTGCGCATTGGCGCCCTCTATCTCCCTTCGCTTTTAGGTGGCCTTATTGAACTGGGTCAAAGGTATTGCACCAACGGATTGCGTTCGGGCGACTGGATTGACTGGGTGGCCGACATCGTAGGTGTGCTGATTGCTTGGGTACTTTGTTTGGGTTATGTTCGACTCTTGGCAAACAAGAAGAGTTGATAATCAATTAACAATTAATAATTGTTTTTGGGTTACAGATATAGCAAAGCCTTCTCCAAATGTGGGAAGGCTTTGTTGTAATTATCAGGGTTTGAACCAAATGTTTAGAAGTCGAAGTTGATGCCGATGCCGAACACACGGTTGGTGCGGCTGTAGGTATCTGTCTTGTTGAGGCCTGGTGCGAGATAGTTAGGAGTCTCTACGGTGCGGTCCTCATAGAAAGTCTTCATGTAGCCAAGGTCGAGGTTGAGTTTGCTGGTGAGGCGAACGCGCGCACCAAGGCCCATGTTGTTCGAACTGGTGACGAACGAGATATCGTTCATGTACTCGTCACTCTGGCCATACTGTGTGCGGACGTAGCCGCCGCTGATGGTCACCCACTTGTTGATTTCCCATTCTGCGCCAGCGGTGAACTCCCAGGTGTTGTCGTCGAGGAGGTCCTGCTTGTCGCCATAGACGGTTGCATTCTTGTCACCATAGCGGTGATAACCGGCACGAAGACGAACTGGCTGAATGGGGCGATACTCAAATCCGATAGTGAAGAGCGAAGGAATGTCAGAGGCAATCTTGGCACCATCCTGGAACTGTCCGAGAGAGGAACCTGGAGTGGCCATCTGACTGGTGAAATCATTCATCTCTGACGTGTTCTCAACGCGCAGACGGCTCTTGAACTCATACTTGGCGGCAACGTTCCAGTGCTCGTTGATGCGCCAATCGATACCGAGAATTGGTGTGAAACCAATACCGGTCTGGTCGGCATTGAGCGAAAGATCGCTTCCTGTCACTTGCTGGTCAACGAGCTGCTGAGTCATGGGGTCGGTATAGTAAGCATGGATATCTTCTACCCATCCGTTGTAGTTGTTGGAAGCGTAGGCAGCACGAACGCCAAGGGCAATGGCAATATCATCCGTTGGCTTATAGGTGGTACCCACAGTGAGGTAGAAGTGATACTGACGACCTTTCAGGTACGAATTCAACGTGTAACCCTGATATGACTGCTGTGCCATTGCCTGTGCCTGTGCCATGGCAGTGGCTTGATCCATGCCTTGTGCGATAAGAGCAGGAGCAATTTTTGTGGTAAGGCTGGTGAGCACGTTACTGTAGATCGATGCTGCATACATGCTCTCAAAAGTGCCCAATCCTTCGTCGAACTCGCACTTGCCGCCGCCACCACCCATGGCAAAGCTGGCATTGACACTCCATTTCTCCCAGTTGTAAGAGAATTGGAAGCTGGGAATGACGGGTGCATCGGCCTGACCATGGAAAAGTCGGGTCTCATTGGGATTTTTACGATTGTATTTCATGAATGGGAAGGTCGTCTCGATGTCGCGGTCCTGCTTGGCATTCTGAATGTTGAGACTGAAATGATAGCCTGGGGCGAGGAATGCGGTGCCTGCGGGATTCATGTATAGGCCAGTGATGTCGATGAGGGCTTCCTGGCTCATCTGTCGCAGATATGCGGCGTTTTGGTTGGTGTTGGTGGTCAGACCACCAGCTAAAAGCGTAATACTTGGAATGACAGCGATCAGCGCTGAAAAGATTCTTTTTTTCATATTATTAATTAGTAGTTTTGGGTTTTGAGTTTTAGTTTTAGATCAAAACAACCTGAAATTCGCTGCAAAGGTATAGCTTTTTGGGAAATTGACCAACAAAAATCGTGCGTTTTTTTGCACAAAATGGCAAAAAATGGGCATTCTTTGTGCCTAAGGATGCACATTCGACCATATTGTGTGCACCTATTTTGACAAAAATTTGGAAAATTTGATAATAATCGTTAACTTTGCACCCAAACATTATGAATATGAAAAGAAACCTCCTTCTTTTGGCTCTTGTCATGCTTGCTACTGCGGGCATGGCTCAAAAGAATCAAGATACTGAACCACGCGCTGAGGTGACTCTGCAGACTACGCAGGGAAAGATTGTCGTGGCGCTTTCGAACGAGACGCCCATCCATCGCGACAACTTCCTGGCGCAAGTGCGTCGCGGCTACTACGATGGCTTGCTCTTCCATCGCATCATCGCTTCGTTCATGATCCAGTGCGGTGATTCGACGAGCCGTGACGTCAAGGCGTCGGAATTTACCAATGCACGTGGCGACAATTCTTACAAGCTCCCTGCCGAAATTCGTTTCCCCCAACTGTTTCACCATCGTGGGGCTTTGGCAGCAGCACGCCAAGGCGATCAGATAAATCCCGAGCGTATGAGTTCACCTTACGAGTTTTACATCGTTTGGGGCAAATATTTCGGACCGCGTGAGATGCAGGCCGAACAGGACAAGGTGCTGGCTCGCGACGATTCGACACGCTATTTCACCTTCCCGAAGGAGGTGATTGACGCTTATGAAATAGATGGAGGCACACCGCATCTCGACAATGAATATACGGTATTTGGCGAGGTCATCAAGGGATTGGATGTGGTTGGACAAATACAGGCGACCAAGACTGATAGTCTCGATCGCCCGTTGAAGGAAATTCGCATCAAGAGAGCTTGGGTCTCGAAGGAAAGACTCTGATTCTTGTTTTTATCACGAATTTGCGAATTATAGAATTTTTTATATTGCTCTACGAATTTAACGGATTTATCAGATTTTATTTAGTCGGGACAAGCAGATAATCCGTTTAATCTGATTAATCTGTAGCGTTTAATAAATTCTTAAATTCGAGAATTCGTGATAAAAAGAAAACGTTAATTCGTGATAAAAAGAAAGCGTTAATTCGTGATAAAAGAGAACGTTATTTAAGGGGCGTGATCTTCTCCGTCACATCCTTCATCGAGGTAGAGAACATCAGGACCTTTTCGCCGAACTGCTGGTGGAAATTCGATTCGAGGGCGCGCCCCGTTTCGAGTTTCCACTTTTTCAGTATCTTCACATCTTCCACTTCGCACATCAGGGCATAGCCGAAGAGGTTGTCGCCCACATCGGTGAGTAGTCTGACGAAACGCGGGTTTCGCAGCGACCCATCGCGAGTGGCTGCGGGGACATAAACGTCGCGCATATAGGTCAGGAACGGGCTGAGGTTGTTCTCGCCCTCCACGTGGAAGGTTGTGTTGTAGATCAGCATACCGAGAATCCTTTGAATAGCCGTTAGAACTTTATTCCCAGGTTATCGTGCGGCTACCGTCTTCGCCCACGGTGATGTTCACATGGACTGTGTCGCCGGGGAGAAGCTCTTCGACGATATCAGGCCATTCGATGAAGCACAGGGCTGACGACTCCATATAGTCCTCAAAGCCAAGATCCATGGCCTCCTCGACTTTCTTCAGGCGGTAACAGTCGAAGTGATAGATGAGTTCGGCGGTAGTGGCCGAACGATATTCATTGACGATGGCAAAGGTGGGCGAATTCACTTCGTCCTCCACGCCAAGCTTCAGGCACAGCGCCTTGATGAAAGTGGTCTTGCCGGCTCCCATCTCGCCATGAAAAGCAAACACGGTTCGGTCGTCCATCGCTGCCACAAAGTCATGTGCAGCCTGAGGCAGCGCCTCAAGATTTGGTACGTTCAATGTCATATTCTATCAATTTTTATCACGAACTCAATACTCCCGATGTCCAAAGATCGAGGTGCCGATGCGAACCATGTTCGAGCCCTCTTCGATGGCTACCTTGTAGTCGTCGCTCATGCCGAACGAGAGGATATTGAACTGTTCGGACGGGATGCCCTGCTTGTACAAAGGTCTGTCGAGCAGAGCTTGATGACACGCCTTAATTTGACGAAACTCCCTGCGCCATTGGTCAGCATCATCGACAAACGATGCCATGCCCATCACTCCACGTAAACGCACATGGGGCCAACGTTCGCTGACATTGACGCTGTCAAGCAGCGACAAGACCTCGTCGGGAGTGAACCCCGATTTGGTTTCTTCCTGCGCCACATGCAGTTGCAGCAGCACATCGATGCGCGCATCATCAAATCTTGCCACTCGCTCGCTTTCGTAGCGGACAGCTTGGCGCTCCACCTCGTCGAGCAGACGCTCCGAGTCGATCGACTGGATGAGGCTCACGTAGGGCGCGATGTACTTCACCTTGTTGGTCTGCAGATGTCCGATGAAGTGCCACTCGATGTCGCTGGGCAGCGCGGCGACCTTCGCCTTGAACTCGTTCTCGCGACTTTCGCCGAAGATACGTTGCCCAGCATCGTATGCCTCCTGCAATGCTTCGATGGGATGGAACTTGCTCACAGCCACTAACGTCACACCCTGTGGGATGGTGGCACGCACGCTTGCCAGATTCTCTTTGACCATTGGTTCGGGATTAAAGGGGGCAGTTGGAGATTTATTGCTCTACAACCTCTTTCACTTCGAGGCCATAGACATCCATGAGGGTGGTCTCAGCGATGGTGTTGATCTCCCAGTCGCTCATCGTGCCCTTCATGCCGTCGTTGAGGTTCTTCACAGCCTCTTCGAACGAACGAGCCTGCACGAGCATCGTGCTGGCCGACTTCTTTTCCAGACCCGACTTCTCGTCGAGGGTGATGAACATCACTTTGCAGCGATACCACTTGTCGCCATTGGGATCCTGGAACAGTTCGGAGATGCGCGCCTTCTTCACGGCTGTCACTTCAAACTCGCCGCTGATGAATGGAGTCATTTCCTCAATGATGCGTGCCTCGGCATCGGTGAATGTCATTGCATCGACGAGGTATGCCTCGGTTACTTTCTTCTGTGTGCCTGTTTCGAGTGTCTTCTCATATTTTACCTTGCACTCAAACCAATTGTTCATTGCCATATCTTAAAAGAATTAATTGTTAATTGTTAACTGTTAATTGTTAATTGATTTGTTAACTGTTAATTGTTAATTGATTTGTTAACACTCTCAATATAATCTAGCAACTCGTCGCGTCCGATTTCCTTCTCGGCGCTGGTGGCAAAGATGGGGGGCAGTTCCTCCCAGTCCTGCATCAGGCGTTCCTTGTATGCCTTGAAGTTCATAGCCCATTGCCGCTGGCTCAGCTTGTCAATCTTGGTGAAGACGATGGCAAAGGGAATACTGTTCTCGGCGAGCATTTCCATAAATTCCAGGTCAATCTTTTGCGGCTCGTGGCGACTGTCGATGAGGAGCATGAGGCAGGTGAGCTGCTGTCGCCCCATGATGTAGCCATTGATGAGGCGGTTGAGTTTCTCCAACCCGGTCTTCCCGATGCGGGCATATCCGTAACCTGGCAAATCGACGATGAACCACTCGTCGTTGATGTTGAAGTGATTGATGAGCAAAGTCTTACCCGGCTTCGACGAAGTTTTTGCCAAACCCTTGCGTTTGGTGAGCATGTTGATGAGGCTTGACTTGCCCACATTCGAGCGGCCTATGAAGGCATACTCCGGCAAACGGGTGTCGGGACACTTGCGCCAATCGGTGTTGCTGATGACGTATTCAGCCTTCCTGATGTCCATGAATATACTATTAAAATGTAATTTAGCGGGCGCAAAGATAAGACAAATTTTCCGAATACCCAAATTTTTCCCCCTTTTTTTGTGTTTTGTTTGGCAGGTACAAAATTATTTTCTATCTTTGCCCGCGTTTTTCTTTAAGCACGCATATCACTATAAGAATAAATATGAACAAGAACACCGTAATTGGAACTCTTCTGATGTGTGCCCTGTTGTTCGGGTACATGTATGTCAGCCAACCTTCTCCCGAGCAGATTGAGGCAGCGCGACGCTACAACGACTCCGTAGCCCGTGCCAATGCCGAATCGGTTGTCAAGGAGGTTGCCGAAGCTGTGACTGCCGATGCCCTCATCGGTGAAGATGCCACTGCGCAGGATAGTGCGCAGATTGCTTTGCTCGACAGCTTGAACAATGTTAAACTTCTGCAAACCTATGGAACGCTCTCCGATGCTGTGAAAGGCACGGAACAGAAGGTCGTCCTCCAGAACAATGTCATTCGTCTGACCATTTCTACCAAGGGCGGCCAGATCAAGGAGGCTGTGCTCAAGCGGTACGACGACTATCAGGGCGACACCCTTGTGGTCTTTAACGAGACGAACAACGACCTTTATTATACGCTCAACACCCCCAAGGGCTCGTTCAACACCGACAAGTTCTTCTTCGAACCAGTCAACGTCACCGACACCACCGCCACCCTTCGCCTGCGAGCTTCCGATGGTGCAGAGTTCAACTTTGTCTATGCCCTCACAGGCCCCGACAGCTACCTGGTCAACTACAGCATTCAGACCCGCAACATCGAGGATATGCTCAACGACCGCACAGTGCTGTTGAGCTGGCATCAGTCGCTGCCCCGTACCGAACTGGGTCGTGACTTCGAAGGTCGTTATTCGCAGATCTACTACAAGTATTCCGGTCATTCCACCGAGGAACTTAACAGTGGCAAGCGCGATGATGAGAACATCGATGGACGTATGAGCTGGATTTCCTTCCAGAACCAGTTCTTCTCCACCATGTTCATCACCAACGACCTCTTCATCGCAGGTCGTCTCACCAGCGAACCCGTCAAGGAGGAGGAAGATGTCAGCATCATCAAGCGCTATGCTGCCGAGAACCTTGAGTTCGAACTCGACACCAAAGCCGCTACGCAGACCATTCCCATGTGCCTCTACATTGGCCCCAAGGACTACTATAAGCTCGCCAGCATGAACGACCTCGCCGCCGATTTCATTGGCAAGCAGAACGAAGACCTCGACCTTCAGGACTCGTTCTACCTCGGCTGGCGATTCATCGTCCATTACGTCAACACGTGGGTGGTTATTCCGTTGTTCCATCTCATGGACAAGTTCATCCCGTCCTACGGCATCATCATTCTCCTGATGACTATCTTCATCAAGCTTATAACTCTGCCGTTGACCTACAAGTCGTATAAATCCACGGCACGTATGCGCATCGCCAACCAAATACCCGAGGTGCAGGCCCTCAACGAGAAGTACCCCGATCAGGCCGATGCCATGCAGAAGCAGCAGGAGATGATGGCGCTCTACAGCAAGATGGGTGTGAGTCCTACGGGCGGCTGTCTGCCCATGCTCATCCAGTGGCCCGTGCTCATCGCACTCTTCTTCTTCTTCCCGACATCCATCGAACTGCGTCACCAGCCTTTCCTTTGGGCTGATGACCTCTCCGCCTACGATGCTTTCCTCACCTGGAACACCAAGATTCCTGTCTTTGGCAATCACCTGTCGCTCTTCTGCGTGCTGATGACTGCTGTGAATATCCTCTACACATGGATCATGCAGAAGCAGACTCCTTCGAGCCAGACCATGCCTGGTATGAAGTGGATGATGTACCTGATGCCGCTGATGTTCCTCTTCTTCCTCAACAACTATTCGGCTGGCCTTTCCTACTACTACTTCCTCTCAACGCTCTTCGGCATCATCATCACCTATGGTATCCGCTGGTCGATGAATGAGGACAAGATCCTCGCAGAGATGAAGGCCAACCTCAAGAACCCCAAGAAGGCCAAAGCTGGCAAGAAAACTTCAGGTTGGGTGGCTCGCCTGCAGGAGATTCAGCGCGAACAGGAGCGTCAGATGAAGAAGCAGCGCGAAGAGCAGCAGCGCAAACTGCGTCGATAAACGGAGCAGTATTTTCCTCATTAGATTTCCGTATTGGACCGTTTCAGACGCTCAACGTCAGGAGCGGTCCAGCATTTGGTTTTAATCCTTTCGCCATGCATCTTTCCCCCGCCCTC
>CAJOLH010000066.1 GCA_905235375.1 uncultured Bacteroidales bacterium | reverse complement strand
CCTCCAAGCGCGGCTGCATATAGATGTCGGCATAGCCGCCGCTCACCTCCTGCCCTTTTCGGCTCTTCACCCCCGCATCCTGCTCGCTGATGGGAAGGTAGAACTTCTGCAGACAAGTCATTGCCAAGGTGAAGCCATGGACATAATACTCGCCCTTTTGCTTGTCGCGGTTCGACGAATAGACGCGGACCGTCTCGGCGATGAACTCGAAGTAAGGTTTCCTTTGCCTCGAATATAGTTATCGACAAAATAAAGCACTATCGTACTGTTATAGAGGGTATGAAGCGGGTCTTATCGACATAATAGTAACCTGAGAGGCGCACGTCCTCCCAGTTCTGCATCCCGTAGGGGATTTTCTTTGGCTTGTCGTTGCTCATATCCGTAGGGCTATTCGTGTTTGGCGAGCCGTTCCCAGGCGAGTTGCTCAAACTTCGTGCCAGGACGGCCGTAGTTGGCGTAGGGATGGATGGCAATGCCGCCACGAGAGGTGAAGATGCCGGTCACTTCGATGTAGCGCGGATCCATCAGCTTTATGAGGTCTTTCATGATGATGTTGACACAATCCTCATGGAAGTCGCCATGGCTGCGGAACGAGAACAGGTAGAGCTTGAGCGACTTCGATTCCACCATCTTCACATCAGGGATGTAGGAGATGATGATGTTGGCAAAGTCGGGTTGCCCGGTGATTGGGCAAAGAGATGTGAACTCCGGACAGTTGAATTTCACCCAGTAGTCGTTCTCTTTGTGTGCGTTCTCGAATGTCTCAAGCACTTCAGGGGAATAGTCCTGCTTATAGAAGGTTTTCTTGCTGCCCAAGAGGGTGAGCGTCTTTTCGTCTTTTCGTTCCATATTATTTCGAATTATCAATTAACAGCTATCCATTAACGATTTACTAATAACAATTATCTGTTCGTTATAATGGCGGTGCAAATATAACGCTTTATTTTGTAAAAAGCAAAAAAAAGAGGAAAATTCTGCTCGGAATTCCCCTCATCTTGTGTTTTCACTCTTAGATTTAAGGTCAAATTGAATTCTTCTCTTATCTCATTATTAAATTTCTTCTAACGTTTGTCTCACGAGGCATCCCTGACTCATTTTGACGATGCAAAGATAATATTTTTTCGTAAATTATGCAAATTTTATCTGGAGAATTTGGCTTGACCGTTCGAAAATGTGTTTTTTGTAATGTCTATGTGATGATTGCCTTCCGTACGAATAGCAAAATGACAGAAAAAACAGATGTCAAGACGCGAGTCTTGACATCTGTCTATTTTCAGGGAAGATTTTGACTGAACTACTGCATCGAACCGCCGATGATATCGAGGAGTTCTGAGGTGATGGCTGCCTGGCGTCCCTTGTTGTAGAGGATACGCAGTTCGTCGAGCAAATCGTTGGCGTTGTCGGTGGCAGTCTGCATGGCGACGGTGCGTGCTGCATGTTCGGCAGCTTGTGCATCGAGCATGATGGTGTAGATCTTCATGCAGAGGGCATCAGGGATGAGCGTGTTGAGCACGTCCTCGGGCGTTGGCTCGATGATGTAGCCTGCCGAGGTGAACTCTCTTGCCTTTGGCGATTCGAGCTGTACGGGCAGGAACACTTCACGCGTAGGAATCTGCGAAGCCGTGTTCTTGAAGTGCATGTACTGCAGTTCCACACGGTCGATGCGCCCCTTGAGATAGTCATCCATCAGGCGGTTGGCCAGTTCCTGCGCGGTAGCAAACGCCGGATTGTCGCCCTTCTCAACATAGTCGCTGATGAGGTTAAAGCCCTTCAGCTTGCCAAGCGACTGGTTGAGTTTGCGGCCGATGACGTAACAATCGATGGCATCATCGGTCAATCCTGCAGCAGCATACTCATGGAGCAGGGCGGTGGTGTGGCGCAACGAATTACTGTTGTAGCCACCGCAAAGGCTTGAGTTGCTGGCGATGGTGACGATGGCGACGCGCTTCACTTCGCCATGAGGATGGCAAAGAGGAGTGGTAACCTTGGTTTCACCGCTAAGCAGGCTGACCATGATCTTATGCAGTTGGCGGTCGTAAGGGAGCATGCTCTCGATAGCCATCTGTGCCTTGTGGAGCTTGGCAGAGGCAACGAGCTTCATGGCCGAGGTGATCTTGAGTGTGCCTTCAACAGATCCGATGCGACCTTTGATTTCCTTTAATGAAGCCATTGGGATAATGGATTAGTTAGTCAGTTCGGTGCAAACAGCAGCTGCCAGACTGGTGATGATGTCGGTGATGTTGTCATCAATCTTACCGGCAGCGAGAGGCTTGATGACATCCTCGGTGTGAGAAGCGCGGAGCAGCGTGAGGAACTTGCTCTGGAACTCGGGCACTTGGTCAACGGCAATCTTCGACATCAGGCCCTTGGTGCCGCAGTAGAGGATGGCAATCTGCTCACCTACAGGCATTGGGCTGTACTGTGGCTGAACGAGCAGCTTGTTGTTCTTGCGACCACGGTCGATAGCCATCGTCGTCACGGCATCCATGTCGCTCGAGAACTTCGAGAATGCCTCGAGTTCGCGGTACTGTGCCTGGTCGATCTTCAGCGTACCAGCCACCTTCTTCATCGACTTCACCTGTGCCGAACCACCTACACGCGATACGGAGATACCTACGTTGATGGCGGGACGGAAGCCCTGGTTGAAGAGGTCGGTCTCAAGGAAGATCTGGCCGTCGGTGATGGAGATCACGTTGGTGGGGATGTAGGCCGACACGTCACCTGCCTGGGTCTCGATGATAGGCAGGGCAGTGAGCGAACCACCGGCCTTGACATGGCCCTTGAGACTGTCGGGCAGGTCGTTCATCTGCTCGGCCACTTCCTGCTGCTCGATGATCTTGGCAGCACGCTCCAGCAGACGCGAGTGCAGATAGAACACGTCACCAGGGTATGCCTCGCGGCCCGAAGGACGACGCAGAATCAGCGACACCTCACGGTAGGAAACGGCCTGCTTCGAAAGGTCATCATAAACCACGAGGGCGTGACGGCCCGTGTCGCGGATGAACTCGCCGATGGCAGCACCTGCAAAGGGTGCAAAATACTGGAGAGCGGCGGAGTCAGCAGCAGTGGCAGCTACGACGACGGTGTAGGGCATGGCGCCCTTCTCGCGCAGTGTCTGCACGAGAGAAGCTACGGTCGAACCCTTCTGTCCGATGGCAACGTAGATGCAATATACGGGATTGCCTGCCTCATAGTTGTCTCTCTGGTTGATGATGGTATCGATAGCGATAGCCGTCTTACCTGTCTGGCGGTCGCCAATGATCAGCTCACGCTGGCCACGTCCGATAGGAATCATGGCATCGACAGACTTCAGGCCGGTTTGCAGAGGCTGCTTCACCGGCTGACGGAACACAACGCCAGGGGCTTTGCGCTCCAGTGGCATCTCGAATTTCTCGCCAGGGATAGCGCCCATGCCGTCGAGTGGCTCGCCAAGGGGATTGATGACACGGCCAAACATATTCTCATTGACCTGGATCGAGGCGATGCGTTTGGTGCGTTTCACTACCATGCCTTCGCGAACCTTTTCCGATCCGCCGAGGAGCACAGCACCTACATTGTCTTCCTCCAGGTTCATGACGATGGCCATGACACCGTTTTCGAATTCCAGCAATTCGTTCATCTCAGCATTGCGCAGGCCGTAGATACGGGCCACACCGTCACCGATGGTCAGCACCGTTCCGACTTCATCGAAACGTGTTGAGGTGTCGATGCCATGCAGCTGCTGCAACAATACTTCGCTGACTTCGCTGGCTTTGATATTACTCATAATTTGTACTTTAGACGATTCTCTTGTTTTTCTCAATAAACTGTTTCTTGATCAACTCAAACTGCTGACGCACGGAGGCATCGAGACGAATATCGTCGATCTGGAAGATGAAACCGCCCAGAATGTCGGGATCGACAGAGGTTTCGAGAATCACATCGACGGAGTTGCGGGAGTAGTTCTCCACCATCTTCTCCAGTCGTTGTGCCTCCTTCTTGGCCACAGGCACCGCAGTGATGAGCTTGCCGATACTGATGTGTTTCAGCTCGCGGTAGAGTGTGACAAAGTTGTGGGCGATGAAGAGCATGAACGATTCGCGACGATGAGCTACGACCAATGCAGCAAACTTCTTGAAGACTTCGCTGGGTTCGGTTGCCGAGACGGCCTTGCACAGGATATCCACCTTTTGCTGCTGTGGCAGGAGTGGGTTGCCCAGCACTTGTGACAGCTGGGGCACCTCCCGACTGGTCGCAATGAAACACAAGACTTCCTGATAGACAGTGTCCTCGAGTTTCTGTTCAACGGCAAAATCGAGCAGCGCCTTGGCGTATCGTTTGGCAATTACTCCAATATCCATGTCTTATAACTTGGTTTGTATCTCATCCAGCATGCGGTCGATCATTGCCATCTGATCCTTGTCGGTCTTAAGGCTTTGGCGAAGCACCTTCTCGGAGATCTCCACAGAGAGAAGACCCACTTGGCGACGGATGTCGCGGATGGCATCCTCCTTCTCCACCTCGATCTGCTGCTTGGCTTCGGCCAGGATCTTCTGACCAGCCAAGGTGGCTTCCGTCTTTGCCTTCTCGACAATCTGATTGCGGGTCTCGACGGCTTCAGCCAAAATCTTTGACTGCTGTTCCTGAGCCTCCTTCAGCATTGCGGCGGTCTTTGTCTGGATGTTGGCCAGCTCGTCGTTGGCCAGCTTGGCCTTGGCAATGCTGTCGTCGATGTACTGGGCGCGTTCGTCGAGCATCTTGGTGAATGCAGGCCAGCCGAACTTCCACAGCACAAAGAGGACGGTGCCAAATGCCAGAAGCATCCAGATGAATAGTCCGCTTTCGGGAATTAGCAATGACATATAATGCTTGGATTTAAATTGTAAACGTTGATGATTGGGAAGCTGAAGGCTGAGCGCAGTCAGCCTTCAGCATAAAATTTAGGATGCGAGGAGGCAGACAACCACTGCGAAGAGGCTAACACCTTCAACGAGGGCACCGATGATGATCATTGGGGTCTGAATCTTGCTGATAGCCTCTGGCTGACGAGCCATGGCGTCCATAGCAGAAGAACCAATCTTACCGAGACCGATACCTGCACCGATTGCTACGATACCTGCGCCGAGAGCGGCAGCACCCTTAGTTGTAAAAAGACTTTCCAAAAGCATAGTTGTAATGTTTTAAGTTGTTAATATTTAATGTTTAATAATTATTCGTGATGATGCTCTACCTGGCTGAGGCCAATGTAGATGCTCGAAAGCATAGTGAATACGAAGGCCTGGATGAAGGCCACCAGCAACTCGAGGCAGTCGAGGAAGATGCCCAGCAGGATACTTACCACCGACATGGCACCGTTGCCTAAGCCCGGCATACTGATTGCCGTCAGGAAGATGACGCTCAAGACGCCGAGCAGCGCAGCGTGACCTGCCAGGATGTTGGCAAAGAGTCGGATGGTGAGCGAGAACGGCTTGGTGAAGATGCCGATGAACTCGATAACAGCCATGATGGGGCGAAGCCATCCGGGGAGCTCGGTATTCCAGAAGATCTCCTGCCAGTAGGCCTTTGTGCCGAAGATGTTTACGATGAAGAAGGTAAACAACGCAAGGCACAGGGTGACGGCGATGTTGCCCGTCAGGTTGGCCGAGCCGGGGATGAGTCCTGCGAGGTTGCAGAAGAAGATGAAGAAGAACGCCGTGAGCAGGTAAGGGGCATAGCGGTCGGTATGCTTGGGGATGTTCGGCTTGATGACATCGTTATAGACGAAGTTCACCAGCATCTCCACCGCACCGACAAAGCCCTTGGGGGCGGGTGACGAGGCGTCGCGATTCTTGTACCAGCGGGCGCAACCGAGGATGATCCAGCAGAGCAGGATGCTTGCGATGATCAGGCCGGCCACGTTTTTGGTGATCGAGAAGTCAAACGGACGAACCTCTGTGCCGCCTACCGTCTCCACTATCTTGCCTGCATAGTCCGACTCTTCGCCGGCAATCTTCAGGCCTTCATATTCCGCATGTCCATGATGGAACTTGCTCGACATGAAGCAGTGGAATCCGCTGGTCTTGCTATAGACCATCACGGGCAGCGGCAGGGCAATGGATGTCTCACCCCAGTCAGTGATGTGCCAGTAGTAGGAGTCGCCCACATGCTCGAAGATCATGGCTGTCACATCCAGCTGCTTTGCTTCGCCCTCGTTATGCTCTTGGGCAAGCGCGGGACGTGGCAACAACGTACCGACTGCAAGCAGCAGACTTACCAGTAGCGTCCAGACTTTATTGTTTTTGTTCATTGTTTTGCTTCTTTTTGAGGAAGAATATCGATTCGACGATGAGCGATATGAAGTAGATGCCTACGGTGGTCAGAGCAAACTGCCGTTTGGGAATCTCGGTCAGATGCGCCACTAGAAGGATTGTCACGACGGTGAGTATCAGCTTCAGGACCTTCGAGCCCAGAATCACCCACACGGTCACCGAAGGATTGACCTTCTGCAGTTCGCGCACTACGTTGATGACCACAGCTTCATAGAACACGAAGCCGGCAATCAGGATCTGCAGCCACATCATAGCATCACACAGGCCGAGATGACATTGTGGTGCACCTCTACATAACCGCTCTTGACGGGCTGCAGGACGGTCTCGCCGCCGATGACGTAGCGGATGTTGCCTGGTTGCAGGGTGGTGATGATGGAGTCGTGGTCACGCAGGATGGTGAAACGTCCCTTTGTGCCCGGCACTTCGCAGAGCTCCACTTCGCCGTCGAACACCGTCTTCTCGGGAGAATAGATCGTCAGTTTCATAGGCGTACCTATTACTTGTTCTCGGCAGCCTTGGCTGCTTCCATCAGACGCTGACCCTTGGCAATGGCTTCCTCGATGGTGCCGACGTTGAGGAATGCCTGCTCAGGCAGGTAATCCACTTCGCCGTCCATGATCATGTTGAAGCCCTTGATGGTGTCTTCGATGTTGACCATCACACCCTTCACGCCGGTGAACTGCTCGGCTACGGCGAAAGGCTGCGAGAGGAAACGCTGCACGCGGCGTGCGCGGTTCACGGTCAGCTTGTCTTCGTCGGAGAGCTCATCCATGCCGAGGATGGCGATGATGTCCTGAAGTTCCTTGTTGCGCTGCAGGATCTGCTTCACGCGCTGTGCGCAATTATAATGGTCTTCGCCGATGATGTTCGGGTCGAGGATGCGCGATGTGGAATCGAGAGGGTCCACAGCGGGATAGATGCCGAGCTCGGTGATCTTACGCGAAAGCACCGTAGTGGCATCGAGGTGCGAGAAGGTGGTGGCAGGAGCCGGGTCAGTTAAGTCGTCGGCAGGCACATAAACGGCCTGTACCGAAGTGATGGAGCCCTTCTTGGTCGAGGTGATTCGTTCCTGCATCTTACCCATGTCGGTCGAAAGGGTGGGCTGGTAGCCTACAGCCGAAGGCATACGGCCGAGCAGCGCCGAAACCTCGGAACCTGCCTGGGTGAAACGGAAGATGTTGTCGATGAAGAGGAGGATGTCCTTCGATGTGCCGATGTCATCGGAGTCGCGGAACGACTCGGCGATGGTGAGGCCCGAAAGAGCAACCGAAGCACGTGCTCCAGGTGGCTCGGACATCTGACCATAGACGAGGGTGGCTTGCGACTTGGCAACCTCTTCGTAGTCGATGGTCGAGAGGTCCCACTTGCCTTCTTCAAGACCCTCCTTGAACTTTTCGCCGTAGCGGATAACGCCCGACTCAATCATTTCGCGCAGCAGGTCGTTGCCCTCACGGGTACGCTCGCCTACACCCGAGAATACAGAGAAGCCGTTGTGCTTCTTGGCGATGTTGTTGATGAGCTCCATGATGAGCACGGTCTTGCCCACACCTGCGCCGCCGAACAGACCAATCTTGCCACCCTTGAGGTATGGCTCGAGCAGGTCGATGACCTTGATACCGGTGTAGAGCACCTCCTGCGAGGTCTTGAGCTCTTCAAACTTAGGCGGCTCGCGGTGGATGGGGAATGCACCCTCGCGGGAGAGTTCCTTCATTCCATCTACGGTTTCGCCTACGACATTCAACAGACGACCCTTAACCTGGTCGCCTACGGGCATGGTGATTGGAGCACCAGTGGCTTTTACCTCCAGATTACGACGAAGGCCGTCGGTCGAGTCCATGGCCACGCAGCGCACGGTGTTCTCACCGATGTGCTGCTGCACCTCGATGACAAGGTCGCGTCCGTTGGGACGCTTTACCGTAAGAGCTTCATTAATGGCAGGTAGGGCGGCATCGTTGAACGTAACGTCCACAACAGGGCCGATAATCTGTGAGATATGTCCTACGTTTGTTGACATAATGTTTTTCGTTATAGTTATTGTGATAAGAATTCACGGAAAAGGATTCGGTTTTCAGTGCGCAAATATAATAATTTTATTTCCGAATCCAAATTTTTTTGCCAAAAAAGTTTTCAAAAAAACCATAAATAATCATTTTTGTTCTTTTTTAGGCTATTTTTTGAAGTGCTAATTACAGAATATTAAAAAAAATGTGTACCTTTGCGGTGCTAAATATAAGATTATTACCTATGGCAGTATCGTTTTACACTGAGGGCGTCGCAATGCCCGCTATCCGCAAGCGGGATGTCGGCGCATGGATCAGACAGGTTGCCCAGCTTCATGGCAAGCGGCTGGGCGAAGTGTGCTACAAGTTTGTTGACGATGAAGGCATCCTTGCCTGCAACCGTCAGTTCCTGCAGCACGACTTCTACACCGACATCATCACCTTCGATTATTCCGAGGGCGACAAGATTGCCGGCGACATTGTTATCAGTCTCGACACCGTGCGCAGCAATGCGGAGCAGTTCGACCAGCCCTATGAGCGCGAACTCCATCGTGTCATCATCCATGGCATCCTGCACCTCTGCGGCATCAATGACAAAGGCCCTGGCGAGCGAGAAATCATGGAACAAAATGAGAATGAAGCGCTTGCTCTGTATTTTTAATCTTCTTTGTCACGAATTATCGAATTTGAGAATCATTATCTCTTTGGCAACAATTCGCTAATTCGCAAATTCGTGACAAATATAAATAATTCGGGATAAAACCTGTATTTGACTCGAATGACTTTCGAATACGATGTTCTTGTGATTGGTGGAGGCCATGCCGGATGCGAGGCTGCACATGCTGCGGCTCGCATGGGTGTGCGCACGTGTCTGATTACAATGGACATGAACAAGATAGCACAGATGTCGTGCAATCCGGCTGTCGGCGGCATCGCCAAAGGTCAGATTGTGCGTGAGATTGATGCACTGGGTGGCATGATGGGCATCGTCACCGATCGCTGCTCCATCCAGTTCCGTATGCTCAACCGCTCAAAAGGTCCGGCGATGTGGAGTCCGCGCAGTCAGGCCGATCGTGGACGATTCATTTGGGCATGGCGCAATGTGCTTGAGAACACTCCCAACCTCTTCATCTGGCAGGACACCGTGACCGAACTGCTTTTCAGCAAGGATGGTTCCTGCGTGGAGGGCGCCGTCACGCAGATGGGTGTTCGCTTCCATGCCAAGGCCGTAGTGCTTACGGCGGGAACCTTCCTTAACGGACTCATGCACATTGGCCGCACGATGATACCGGGCGGTCGTTGTGGCGAGCAGGCGAGCTATGGACTCACCGAGCAGCTTGCGGAAATAGGCTTCGAGGTGGGACGCATGAAAACCGGCACCCCTGTCCGACTCGACGGCAAGACCATCGACTTCAGTTTGGCAGAACGGCAGGATGGCGACACCGATTTTCACCACTTCTCCTATCTGCCTTGGTCGCTGGTTCGAGCATCTGAGATTTGTCGTCCAGCCCCACAGTCGCATCAATGCTCTTTGGTCGCCGTTGACCGAACGGGCGACACTATGCCTGGCAACGCGGAGAAGACGAACGAAGCACTCCCTTGTTTTACGATCCAGACCAACGAGAAGGTTCACGAGATTTTGCGTCGAGGTCTTCCCGACTCTCCGCTCTACAACGGACAGATTCAGAGCATCGGTCCCCGCTATTGCCCGAGCATCGAGACCAAGATCGTCACCTTTGCCGATAAGGATCATCACCTGCTCTTCCTCGAACCCGAGGGCAACGGCACGCAGGAATATTACCTCAACGGATTCAGCAGCTCTTTGCCCATCGACATCCAGATGGAGGCGCTGCATCAGATTCCCGCCCTTCGCAATGCAGCAGCCTATCGTCCCGGCTACGCCATTGAATACGACTACTTCGATCCGACCCAGCTTCGCCATACGCTTGAGACGAAACGCATCTCGGGTCTTTTCTTCGCGGGTCAGGTCAACGGCACCACAGGCTACGAGGAAGCGGCAGGCCAGGGTCTGGTTGCTGGTGTCAATGCAGCACTCAAGGTGAAAGGAGATGAACCGTTCGTGTTGGGTCGCGATGAAGCTTATATCGGTGTGCTTATCGACGACCTTGTGACGAAAGGTGTCGATGAACCATACCGTATGTTCACCAGCCGCGCTGAGTATCGCATCCTGCTCCGTCAGGACGATGCCGATATGCGACTCACACCGCGAGGCTACGCCATCGGCTTGGTCGATGATGCGCGTTATCATCTTATGCTCGAAAAGAAGGGATGTGTTGAGAAGATTGTTGCGTTCTGCGAAATGTTCCACGTGAAACTTTCGTTCAACGATGTGCTTGCTTCGCTCGGAAGTTCTGAGCTGAAGGAAGGCTGCAAGCTGCTGGCTTTGGTCAATCGCCCCGAACTCAACCTGCCACTCCTTTCGAAGCACATTCCTGAACTGGCACAGCTCTTCGACTCGCTTCCCGCCGACCGTCGCGACGAGATCATTGAGGCAGCCGAAGTGCAGATCAAGTACGCGGGGTATATCAGTCGCGAGAAGGCCGTGGCGCAAAAGATTGCCCGCCTTGAAGCCATCCGACTACCCAAGACGATCGATTACGAGCAGTTGCATCAGCTCACGATCGAGGCACGACAGAAGCTCTCGCGTATTCGTCCCGAAACCATCGGTCAGGCAAGCCGCATCCCGGGTGTGTCGCCAGCTGATGTCAACATCCTGCTCGTGCTCCTTGGGCGATAAAGAAGGCACCCCTCGCACTGGCCCCTTCGCTCAGCCCGCCTCGCACGGGCGTTCCTCGCTCCCCTCTTAAGGGTCGCTCCCTTTTGTCCTTGTCGGCAGCCAAGCTTGGCTGCCATTCCCAGCAAATATAAACCACCCAAATACCCACCCACAACTATGAACGTAGAAATGATTAAAGCGCACGTGCGCACCATCCCCGACTTCCCGAAGCCCGGCATTTTGTTCCGCGACATCACCACCGTCTATAAGGACGCGGCCTGTCTTCAGGAGCTCACCCAAAGCCTTACTGATTACTACAAGGACAAAGGCATCACCAAGGTGCTCGGCATTGAGAGCCGAGGCTACACCATGGCATCTATCCTCGCGCAGAAACTGAATGCAGGTTTCGTCTTTGTACGCAAGCCCGGCAAGCTCCCTGCTCGCACCGTGCAGCAGAGCTACGAGAAAGAGTATGGCATCGACACCATCGAGATTCATGAAGACGCTTTGACCCCCGACGATGTGGTCCTCATTCACGACGACCTCTTGGCTACCGGCGGCACGATGGAAGCGACCTACAACCTCGTACGAAAACTTGGCGTCACAAAGGTTTATATGAATTGCATCATCGAGCTCGTCGATCTCGAAGGCCGCAAGCGCCTGCCTGCCAACCTCGACTTCTATTGCCCCATCGTTTACGAAGGCGAATAGTTTCACGTGGAACATGTTTTCTTTTTATCACGAATTATCGAATTATAGAATTGAGGTTTCGCCTTTACGCCATATCGAAATCCCGAAATCCCGTAATTCCGAAAAAATAACACCAAAAACCAATTCTCAAATTCTCTAATTCGTGATAAAGAAAATCGAACATCATCATGGTTCAAGCCAAAGATAATCCTCGCTACGAATACCTGATGGGCATCGTAAACATCTTGCCCGAATCCCCCGGCGTCTATCGTTACTACGATGCCGAGGGAACGATTATCTATGTGGGTAAGGCGAAGAACCTGAAGCGCCGCGTGTCGAGCTATTTCACCAAGGAACATGAGTCACGACGCACGGCCAACCTTGTGCGGCAGATCTACGACTTGAAGTATGTCGTGGTCAATACCGAGACCGATGCGCTCAACCTTGAGAACCGCATGATCAAGGCGCACCAACCCAAGTACAATGTCCTGCTCAAGGACGGCAAGACATATCCGTGGATCTGTGTGCGCAACGAAGCCTTCCCGCGTGTTTTCCTCACGCGTACATTAGTTAAAGATGGTTCGGCATACTTCGGCCCATACACCAATGTGACGGTTGCGAAAACGCTTGTTGAACTTTTTCAGCAGCTTTATCACGTGCGGACGTGCAGCCTCAATCTGCAGCCGACGATGATCGAAAAGGGCTATAAACCCTGTCTGAAATATCACATCAAAAAATGTCTCGGCCCCTGCATTGGCAGGCATTCACGCGAAGTCTATGACCAGGGCATTGAAGAAATCAAGCAGATTTTGCGTGGGCACACCTCCGAACTGATGTCCAACCTGAAGCAGCAGATGCAGGAGAAAGCCGACCTGTGGGACTTCGAGGGAGCCGAGCGAGTTAAGGAGCGCATCCAGATGTTGGAGGGCTACCGCACGCGCAACAACATCGTTCCATCCACCATCAGTGATGTCGATGTCTTCGCTTACAACGAGGAAGATGCCAGCGCCATCGTTTCGTATTTCCACATCGTACAGGGTGCGGTCATCTCCAGCTATACTATAGAATATAGGAAGCAGATTGACGAACCCAAGGAAGATGTGTTGGCGCTCGGCATCCTCGAACTGCGTGAGCGTTTCGAGGAAGGACAACCCAGGACGGACGTCAATTCGAACGATGTGTCGGCGAAGGAGTCCTCATCAGCCACCCGTCCCACCGAACTCATCGTGCCTTTCGAACCAAGCATTCTTCCCGATGGCTGCGTTGCTTTTGTCCCGCAGCGAGGCGACAAGCGCAAGCTCCTTGAACTTGCCGAAAAGAACTGTCGTCAATATCGTATCGACCAGCTCAAGCAGCAGGAGAAACTTAATCCCGAACAGCGACAGACGCGACTGCTCACCGAGATTCAAAAACAACTTGGCCTGCCTTGCCTGCCTCGCCATATCGAGTCGTTCGATAACTCCAACATCTCGGGATCCGACCCCGTGGCAAGCTGCGTCGTCTTCATGAACGGCAAGCCCGAAAAGAAGGAATACCGCAAATATAACATCCGCAGCGTGGCTGGTCCCGACGATTACGCGTCGATGCACGAGGTGGTGATGCGCCGCTATCGTCGGCTCGTAGAAGAACGTCAGGAGATGCCCGACCTCATCCTTGCCGATGGTGGCGTAGGTCAAATGGGCGTCATCAAGCAGGGACTTGCCGACGTGCTTCATCAGTATCTCGTGGAACATTTGCAGGGGACGATTAGCGAAGAGCGGATGTCTGAGGTGCGGGCGTTGCTCGATATTCCCGTAGGAGGCTTGGTCAAAGATGGTCATCATCGCACACGTCAGCTGCTCTTTGGCGATCCGCCAGCAGCCGTCGATGTCAAGCAGGGCAGTTCGCTGTTCCATCTGCTCGAACATATCCAGGACGAAGTGCATCGTTTCGCCATCACGTTCCATCGACAGAAGCGAAGCAAGACGCAGACTCATTCTTCGCTCGATGATATTCCCGGCATCGGCCCGAAGACCAAGCAAGAACTGCTCAAGACATTCAAGAGCGTGAAACGTCTTCGCGCAGCTACCGTCGAAGAGATCCAGACGGTCGTTGGCCCCGCTAAGGCAAAAAAGCTGGTCGATTATTTTGGCCAGCAGGCACCCGATGCTCCTCAAGAATCCTAATGTTCCACGTGAAACATCTATTTTTTTCTATCACGAATTTGCGAATTATCGAATTACTTTATGATAAAAAGAAAACTCGAACCACCCGTCGGGATGATTCGAGTTTCGTCATTTGTTCCACGAGGAACGTCTTTTTTCTTTATCACGAATTTGCGAATTATCGAATTGCCATATTATTTGGTCGGATCGCTTTGTGATTAGGTCTTATTAAATTAATAATTCTCAAATTCGATAATTCGTGATAAAAAGAAATCTTAATTCGCTGAGCCAGTCGAGGCGTTGTTGTCGTTGCTTGCCTGCTCGGTCTGTCGTTCCTGCTCGGCGGCGATTTCACGTTCGCGCTCGGCAGCGAGCTGAGCCTGACGAGCCTGCTCGGCAGCAAGTGCCCGTTGGGCTTCCTTCTGCTTGGCCTTCTCTTCGGCAAACTTCTTCGGCATATACATTGGCTTGAAGAAGGTGACGGAGATAAATATCTCGGAGATGATAAACAAGACGAAGCAAACACCGACGGCCTTCATCTGGATTTTCATCTTTGCCAATGCCTCCAGCGTGCTGATGCGATCGAGATCCACAATCTCAAGATGGCAGCGGAAGAACAGCCAAAGACCGAAGAGCAGGATAACAACGGGGATGATGAAGAAGGTCCACGACACCGTGGTACGAATCTTCAGGATGAAGAGCTCCAACAGCTGGCTGATGCTTTCGAGCATCAAGAGGGTGCCAAGCAGTTGCGGGATATACTGCACAATCTCGGAGGTGTGCCAGAGCATGATGAAACCAAAGAAGCATGCGTATGCGATGCGTAGGATAAAACTAATGGCGTGATGCATAATGGGGGATATAATTAACAATTAACAATTAATAATTAACAATTAACAATTAATAATTAACAATGAACAATGAACAAAAATAACTCAATGTTTCTCTTGTTTTGTATGAATTTAGTCAAATTGACGCTGCAAATATAGGGTATTTCTCACAAAAAAGCAAAAAAATTAAAAATATTTTACCAATTTTGTTCGTCGTATTGAAAAATACACTATCTTTGCACCGCTTTTGAGACGTATGAACTCAAAGGCGAGTGCATGGAAAGATGCCGGAGTGGTCGATCGGACCGCACTCGAAATGCGGCGTACCCGTGAGGGTACCTAGGGTTCGAATCCCTATCTTTCCGCTGCCAAGGAGGATAGAATCTCATCTGAGACGCTGTCCTCCTTTTTTAGTCGCTTCGCTCAAAACATATTTTCTTTTAACACTGTTTGGGGTCGCTTCGCTCAAAATTATAAGAAAATTAATTTTAAAATTATCAAAAAGAAGATGATCTAAAAATAGCCGAGACCAATCCTGTCCCGTTTTTCTTATAATTTTTTGATTTGATTTTTTTATAATTTTGAGCGAAGCGACCATTTAAGCGATATGACGTTACACAAATAATTCATGTGAATTCATGATAATTCGTGTTAAAAGAAAAATATGTATAGTTAATTCTGAATAGTTATTATATTAAGTATGAAAAGACGGATTCTTCTTTTGTTCTTTGCCCTTGGTTTGACAACGGGCAATCTTTTGGCTCAGTCCTATCTGAAGGTGATGAGCTTCAATATTCGTATGTCTATGGCCAATGATAGTCTCAATGCTTGGCCTTTGCGTCGCGGTGCTTCGGAACGTATGCTTCAGCTTGAGCGTCCTGCATTGTTGGGAATGCAGGAGGTATGTCCTGACCAGGTGGAATATCTCGACTCGGTGCTCCCGCAATATCGTCGTCTCGGTGTGGGACGAGAAGATGGAATTGCCGATGGCGAGATGATGGCCATCTATTTCGACACGACTCTTTTCGATCTGGAGGATTGGGGCAGTTTCTGGCTCTCCAACACACCGAATGTTCCCTCGCTCGGATGGGATGCAGCATGTAAGCGTACCTGTACTTGGGCTGTACTGTTGTTGCGGCAATCCGGCCGACGGCTGCTTTTCCTCGACACCCATCTCGATCATGTGGGCGTGGTGGCACGCGAACAGGAGGTGCGGCAGATTGCCGATAGCATTCAGTCGCTTGTCGTTCGTCAGGATTTAGGCGAAAAGCCCATTGTGCTGCTCACGGCAGATTTCAACACTGGAGCTGCCAATCGTATCTTCAAGCCGCTCAAGTTCATCTTGAACGAAGCAAGGGAGAATGCGCCAGTTTCCGATCATGAATACACCTACAATGGGTTTGGTCGTGTTCAAACCGTGGCAGAACATAAGTTGCAGAATCCCGAAGAGGACTACGATGACAAGGTAATCATCGACCATATTTTCTACAGCAACGTCCAGCCCCTCACCTTCCGCGCCCTTCGCGAGGATTATGGAGCCCCCTTCATTTCCGACCATTTCCCTGTGGTCTTTGAGGTGAAATTGCCTTGATGTGCGGCATCGTGTAACGTGGCATTTACTTTGCTTTGCACACGCATAACGTTGCAAACTTTTTTTAACAATGCTGCGGATTCTAGGGTACAATAGAATGTAAAGTCATTATTGTGAAAAAGATATTATTAAGTAAATCAATATTAATATGACATACAGATATGAAGTCGAGAAGGCCGTAAAGTCTTACTTTTCTCAATTAGGGTATAAGTATTACCCTAAACAAGGTTTCTTTGTTAAATCTTTATCAACAGGTATAATACGGAGTATTGGTTTTGCTTATGAAAACCATGGAAAATCCCGCTATTATTTTTTGCGTACTTTTGTTGGTGTGTCATCCAAATTTTTGGATGAGATTCTTTATGAAGTGACTGATGGGAGAATAGATTACACAGATTTCCATATCGGTCCCGTATATCAATGCAGCATCAAAAAGTTGACTTATGGCGACAATGATTATACTCATTGTGAATTTATCGGTAATCGATCAATGGAGGAAAATTTGGCAGATCTTGACGGAATGTACAAGAATGACGTTCAGAAGATATATGACACGTATAATACACAGAAGTCAATATTTACATGTGCGGCTCATGAAGAAATATTCCCTTTTAACCCAGTTAATACTCCGAGTTTATTTTACTATGGTCCCCTCAATTATTATTTCGATGGACAATTTGATAAGGCATTTGAATATATCGACAACCAGATAAAAATAGGTAAGGCCAACATTAAAGAGTTTGGCACATACGAAGAAGCTGTCAATAATATCAAGACATACGAGATCTACCGAAAGAACCTCAAGAAGTGGATTGACGTACGCCGACAGTTCAAGGTCGATGACGAATATCTTCCGATTTTTAATGAACAAGAATCCTCCTCTTTAAGTGACAGCCTGCAGAAAATGAAATCTGCTGTGAGAAACCTTTTGAAGAATGAATGAGACTCATAATTGTCTTGCCCTGAAATAACTTGACCATTTCCCTGTGGTCTTTGAGGTGAAATTGCCTTGATGCGCGGCATCGTGTAACGTGGTATTTACTTTGCTTTGCACACGCATAACGTTGCAAACTTTCTTATCTTATGAATCCAAATCTCCAAGTGAGGAAACTGCTCCCGCTTCTCATCTTTCTTCTCCTTGCCTTGCTGACGTCCTGCAGCCGAGGCAATCGTGAGGTCAGCGCCTCGCTCGACCGCATCGAGCAGGTCGTT
>CAJOLH010000065.1 GCA_905235375.1 uncultured Bacteroidales bacterium | reverse complement strand
TCCAAGCCTTCCTCCAGGGCGCGCAGGGTGTTGACGTCGATGTCGTTGGTGGGCTCGTCGAGCAGGAGCACGTTGCCCTCCTCCTTCAGTGCCATGGCCAGGTGCAGACGGTTGCGTTCGCCACCCGATAGCACGCCACAAAGCTTGTTCTGGTCGGCTCCGTTGAAGTTGAAGCGGCTCAGATAAGCGTGTACGTTTACGTCGCGTCCGCCCATACGGATCAGGTCGTTGCCACCGCTCACTACATCGTAGATCGACTTGTCGGCCTCGATGTCCTTATGTTGCTGATCCACGTAGGCCAGCTTCACGGTCTCGCCCTCGGTGAACGTGCCGCTGTCGGGCTTCTCCAGTCCCATGATGAGACGGAAAAGGGTTGTCTTGCCCGCACCGTTGGGACCAATGACGCCCACGATGCCGTTGGGAGGAAGCATGAAGTTGAGGTCCTTGAAGAGCACCTTGTCGCCGAATGCCTTGGCCACATGCTCGGCTTCGAGCACCTTGTTGCCCAGACGCGGACCGTTCGGGATGAAGATTTCGAGCTTCTCTTCGCGTTCCTTCTGCTCTTCGTTGAGCATCTTGTCGTAGGAGTTGAGTCGGGCCTTGCCCTTGGCTTGACGAGCCTTGGGAGCCATGCGCACCCATTCAAGCTCGCGCTCCAAGGTCTTGCGACGCTTCGAGGCAGTCTTCTCCTCCTGAGCCATGCGCTTGGTCTTCTGGTCGAGCCAGCTCGAATAGTTGCCCTTCCACGGGATGCCTTCGCCACGGTCGAGTTCGAGAATCCACTCCGACACGTCGTCGAGGAAGTAGCGGTCGTGGGTGACGGCAATCACCGTGCCCTCGTATTGCTGCAAGTGCTGCTCCAGCCAGTCGATGCTCTCGGCATCGAGGTGGTTGGTGGGCTCGTCGAGCAGGAGCACGTCGGGTTTCTTGAGCAGGAGGCGGCAGAGGGCCACGCGGCGACGTTCACCGCCCGACAGGTTCTTCACCGACCAGTCGCCGGGAGGACAGTTGAGGGCTGCCATCGCACGGTCGAGTTTTGAATCGATGTTCCAGGCATCGGTCGAGTCGATGATGTCCTGCAGCTCTGCCTGGCGGTTGATGAGCTGATCCATCTTGTCGGGGTCCTCCAGGTATTCCGGTTCGGCAAACTTCATGTTCACCTCGTCATATTCGCGGAGCGCGTCGTAGATGTATTGCACACCCTCCATGATGTTCTCCTTCACGGTCTTTGTCTCGTCAAGCTTCGGATCCTGCTCCAGATAGCCCACGCTGTAGCCCGGGCTCCACACCACTTCGCCCTGGCTGGGCTGGATGATGCCTGCGATGATCTTCATCAGCGTCGATTTACCGGCGCCGTTCAGACCAATGATGCCGATCTTCGCTCCGTAGTAGAACGAGATGTAGATGTTCTTGAGTACCTGCTTCTGCGTCTGTTGTATCGTGTGTGAGACACCAACCATCGAGAAGATTATCTTTTTATCATCGACTGTTGCCATAATTATTTTATTAAGGTAGTGAAAATGTTTGCTGCAAAGATAAATGTTTTTTTTTACACCTCCAAATAATTTCTTTGTTTTTTGCTTTTGGACATAAAAAACAGTCTTGCCCTAATATAACTTGACCATTAAATACCGAAGCGCAGAAGAATCAGTCCTTTTCCGTTCTATCCTCTATACCCGAAGGCGTAGCATCGTGTGTGTTGCGCCTTTTACATATATCGTTTTTACATATAAATGAAAAATTTGTCCATATATTTAGACATTCTGGCATATATATTTGACATTTTTGCAGTGGGAAGGGTAATTTTGGCACGATTTGGGTTTTGGCACAGCGGTTGCAAATCATTGGGTGTCGGCAATAATGCTTGACAAGAAAAGATGTTTAACAATTAAAAATTATAAAGCTATGTTAGTACGTTCAAATGACCTTTTCCCAATGTTGTTCAACAATGTGTTCAACAATATCAACGACGCTTGGAACCAGAACTTCCCACGCGATCCTCAGATCAACATCTCCGAGTCGAAACTGAACTTCAAGATTGAGTTCTGCGTGCCCGGTCTGTCGAAGGAAGACTTGAATCTGACCATCGACACCGACAACAACCTCGTGATCTCGATGGAGCGCAAGCCCAAGGAGACCAAGGCTGCCGAAAATGCCGAGAACACCGAGGGTGTAAAGGTGGAGAAGCCGAAAGAGGAATATCACTTCCTGCGTCACGACTTCCACATGCCACACTTCAAGGAGGCCATCTCGCTGCCGGATAACATCCACAAGGACAAGATTACCGCCAAGGTTGAGAATGGCATTCTTCGCATCCTTCTCCCGAAGGTTACTGCCGAGGAGCAGGCCAAGTTGGCTCAGACCATTCATATTGAATAAGGGTAGTAAAAGGGTAGTAAAAGAGGAGTAAAAGGGACATCACCTATGCTTGGCGATAGTTTTACCCTTCGAACCTTTCTGAACCTTTCGAACCCTTCTGAACTAAATTAGTGTGTTTTATTGGGCAAGGGAGTTGCAGCGCAATCTGTGGCTCCCTTTTGGTCTTCGAGTTCGGAATTGTATCACTCATTCACCATACAGAAGTGGATTCTATAGAGTATTGCATGATGAATGTTGATAAAATCGCAGCATGTCCCCCAACGAACATTAGCGGACATCATTCTGTAGCACCATATCCTCCAGCGACCGTTAGCGGACATCCCTCCATCGCCGCATATCCTTCAGCGACCGTTAGCGGACATCCTTCTGTCGCCGCATATCCTCCAGCGAACGTTAGCGGACATCATCCCGTCGCCGCATATCCTTCAACGGACGTTAGCGGACATCCCTCCATCGCCGCATATCCTTCAACGGACGTTAGCGGACATCCTTCTGTCGCCGCATATCCTCCAACGAACGTTAGCGGACATCCTTCTGTCGCCGCATGTCCTCCAACGACCGTTAGCGGACATCCCTCCGCCACCGCATATCCTCCAACGAACGTTAGCGGACATCCTTCTGTCGCCGCATGTCCTCCAACGAACGTTAGCGGACATCCTTCCGTCGCCGCATGTCCTTCAACGTACGTTGAGGGACATGCCACGATTTGAAATAGTGTTTTGTCTTTTCTTAATGCCTATTATCGAATAGAAGAATGATTTCCGAGCAGCGTTGACGTGCGCAAGCAAAAGTCCTTAAAGTCCCATGAATTCATAGAGAAAGATATTTAGGGTAGTTTCGCCCAAAATTAACAAAAAATTATTAGAGAAACGGGGCGTTTACCATCTCTTCAGTTTTCGGCCATCCTTTTTGATGATTTTTATAATAATTTTCTTATAATTTTGAGCGCAGCGACCAATAACTTTAGAAAAAAATACATAATATTTCGTCGTGTCAAATATTTTTTGTATATTTGCACCGCAAAATATCATTGTCAGATGGCAGACTATATTGTTTCGGCACGAAAATATCGCCCATCCACCTTCAAGACCGTAGTGGGTCAGAAGGCTCTGGTGCAAACCTTGAAGAATGCTATTGCAAGTGGCAAGCTGGCACATGCCTACCTGTTCTGTGGCCCGCGAGGTGTGGGCAAGACGACGTGTGCCCGAATCTTTGCCAAGACTATCAACTGCGAGCATCGCACGGAGGATGGAGAAGCTTGCAACGAGTGCGAGAGCTGCTTGTCGTTCCAGGAGCAGCGCAGCTACAACGTCTATGAGCTTGATGCTGCGTCGAACAACTCGGTCGATAACATCCGCGAACTGATTGACCAGGTGCAGATACCTCCGCAGATCGGCAAATACAAGGTGTTCATCATCGATGAGGTACACATGCTTTCGACAGCAGCGTTCAACGCTTTTCTCAAGACGCTCGAAGAGCCGCCCAAGCACGCCATCTTCGTGATGTGTACTACCGAGAAGCAGAAGATCCTGCCTACGATACTGAGTCGTTGCCAGACATACGACTTCCAGCGTATCTCGACGCAGGATATTGTCGAACAACTTACTTATATTGCCAGCCAAGAGAGTATCCGCGTTGAACCGCGTGCCCTGCAGGTCATTGCACGCAAGGCTGATGGCGGTATGCGCGATGCGCTATCTGTGTTCGACCAGATTACTTCGTTCACCAGCGGAAATGTGACATACGAAGCCACCATCTCCAATCTTAACCTGCTCGATTCCGACACGTTCTTCCGCATCACTGACGATGCCTTGCAAGGCAATCTGCCAGCAGCCCTGATGATGCTCGACGACTCGATTCGCCGTGGTTTCGATCCCCAGTACTTCATCGGAGGATGGGCAGGACACTTGCGTGACCTGATGGTGGCACAGGATCCTTCCACGCTGAAACTCATTGAGGCAGGCCCCGAGGAGGCACGACGCTACGAGACGCAGGCCAGTCGCTGTCAGCCTTACTTCCTCTTCAATGCGGTGATGATTGCCAACGATTGTGACTTCAATTATCGCAATTCGAGGAACAAGCGATTGTCGGTGGAACTTGCCATTGTCCGTATTTGCCAGCTGCTGCATCCCGTTCAGCAGCCACCACAGCCGCAACGTGCCCCAATACAGAACGTGCAGGGTACTCCGCAATCTGCACCAGCTTCTCCTTCAGCAGCCCCTGTTTCTCCGAGACCTCAGGCTCCTGCAACACCTCAAGCATCAACGTCCACTTCTTCTCCCAATGTGAGAGGAGTGACTCCGCAGCCCAATGCTCAAAACCCTCAACCCATAACCCGTAATCCCCAGCCAACAGTTCAAGCTCCGCAACCCCGAACGCAACCTATGATGCGTGGCGGTGCTATGCCGGGGCGTACGAGCGGCATGATGCCAACGCTTCGTGGAGGAGGCATTAGTCAATCGGCCCCTACAGCGCAGACAGCAACAGGAAGCAGCACGCAGCAGCCTGAGATGAACGAGCCTGTGGATGAACCTGCGCTTCGGCGCTCGTGGAAACAATACATTCAGACCATCCCTGAGGAGAAACTCCTTCAGACTGCCATCCAGAATAGCGAAGTGAGTCTCTCCGAAGGCACCCACATCAATGTGACAGTGGGCAGTGAAGAACAGATGCAGCGCATCAACGAGAGTAAGGCGGCACTGCTGGATTATCTGCAAAAGCAGTTGCGCAACTCAAGGATCGACTTTTCGATAGTCGTCAATGAGACGGTAGCTCCCAAGGCACCCTTGACACCTCGCGAGCGCATGGCAGAGATGCGTCAGGAGCATCCCGAACTGGTGGATGAGCTTGTCAATACTTTCGGGCTGGAACTTTCTTAGGAACTTTTCCTAATGTGAGAAAATAGAGAAAGGTGAAGAGTTAATCTTCGCCTTTCTCTATATATAATAATGTAAATAGGAATCTTTAGTCCGGGCTTTGCATACAAAGTATCAGGCCTTGTTGAACTTCTCCTTGCTCTGCTTGCAGCGTGGGCAACGCCAGTCCTCGGGAAGGTCTTCGAAGGCTACACCGTCATGCTCGGCGGGGTCATAGACGTAGCCGCAGACCGAGCAGACGTACTTGCCCGATGCTTCCTGCTTTGAGAAATCAACCTCCGCAAGGACGGTAGGCACAGGATGGTCGAGGTCCATCACGCGCTTTGCTTCAAGATTTTCATACCCTTGTGGTGTGTGCGTGCCGCAATAAACCGTGGGGTGATTGCGGATGAACTCACGGATGCGATCCTGCGTCACGCGGGCTGCTGCCAGGTCGTCGTAAACGACCGACAGCTTGTCCTCATAGAGGGCTTCATCGACGTAGGTGATGTCGCCATGAATCATGTAGAACAGTCCATTCGTCTCTACAATGATGATGCTGTTGCCCTTGGTGTGACCTTTGGCCTTGATGAGGTAGATGCCGTCTTGAATCTTTTGTGTCTCAGGGAAGTTATAATATGCTCCATCGGTAAAGGTTACAGGGACGAGATTCGTGAGTCCCTGCAGCTCTGCAGCATCCATCTCTTCGTGGTTCACATAGATCTTTGCATTGGGAAACGAACGCAACTCACCTGAATGGTCTAAATGACGGTGAGTGAGCAGAATCTTGGTCACTTGCTCAGGCTTGTAGCCCAGTGCCTCGAAAGCTTCCATGTAGGTGCAGATATCCTTACCTGTAAAGGCAACAACGTTTTCGTCGGGCACTTCCTCTGGCGTTCCTGCGGGGATGCCGGTATCAACCAAAATCACTTCGTTGCCTGTGTCGATCAGATAGTTCTGCAGACTGCCACGATAACGAATATTCTTGTCGAATTTATCAACTCCCTCTTCGCCACCCATGACGAAAGGCTGGGTATAGAACCCGTCGCGTCGGAATTTTACAGCTTTGATTTCCATAAATATAAATTATTGTGCAGGGGTCCACTTGCAACGGATAGGAGATACGATGGCTCCCTCCTTCTTCAGCTCGGCGAAAGCCTTGTCAACTTCCTTGCGGTCAGCACCCAATGCCTTGGTTATTTCTCCGGCAGAAACGGGCTTGCCAGCCTCGCGCATTGCTTGTAATACTTGTTCTTTCATAATAGTAAGTTGGTTTTAGAATGTTACGATTTCAGCCAATTCCATCATGTTGAAGAAATCGGCCTTTGTTTTGTTTCGACGGTGCAAAGATAAGGACTTTTTGACACAATTCCTAATCTGAAACGACACAAAAATTGTCTGAAACGATACAACATTTAAAAATTTAGCTTATATTTGCAGCGCATATTCACTTTTAGCAAACAAAAATATTATTTGCCAAAATGTACAGCCTTGAAGAAGCTTGGATAAAGATGCATGGTCAGCCGCCTTTCGAACACTGGGACGGCAAATTATACTGCACCGAGACGGATCCAGCCATTACCTTCCGCGCCAATCGGACGCAGGGGTATATGGCGGCCTATACGTTCACGTTTGTTCTCAAAGGGTGGCTGAAGATTGTCTATAACGGGCAAGAGTTGACGCTGCAAGCCGATGACCTCTATACCTATTCTCCAGGACAGGAGGTGACCATCGTAGAGGCTTCGGCCGACTATCGCGCCATCTGCCTTTTGGCTGACGAACACATCATCATCGAGTCGCCTATCACACACGATTTGGTAAACATCGCTTACGCCCCGATTGTCCAGCTGCACCAGCCCAAAATCTCGCTGTCTCATGATGACGCGTGTCGTTTGGCCGATAAGATGCGCGAGATCATCAGATATCTGCATTCTGACCATATCTACAAGGAGAAGATCCTTCAGATGCTCTATGCCGTCTTCCTGCTCGACCTGCAGAATGCGCAAGAGAAGGCGATTACGCACCGAGAAGTGCCTCAGCGTATTGAGGAACTTTTCATTGGATTTATTCGCCTGTTGCCTCACCATTTCATTGAGCATCACGACATTGGCTTCTATGCCTCTGCCCTCAACATCTCGACCGTCTATCTCTCGCGTATTGTGCGACGCGTTGCGGGCCGAACGGTGATAGACTACATCAACCAGATGTTGCTGATGGAGGCTTCGTTCCTACTGAACACCACCAGCCTGAGCATTGCGCAGATAGCCGACCGTCTGCACTTCGCCGATTCACCTTCGTTCAGCAAGTTTTTCTCGCGAATGAAAGGGCAGACTCCTGGCGAATATAGGAATGCAAAACCATAAAGAAACACCCGACAGAGAGCTGTTGAACAATCTGTCGGGTGTTATTGGTTTCGAATGAAACTTTCGCTTTCGTATTAGCGACGGAGACCAAGCTCCTTGATGATGGCACGATAGCGGTTGATGTCCTTCTTTGCAAGGTAGTCAAGCATACGACGACGCTTACCTACGAGCATCTTCATCGAGCGGCTGGTGGCGAAATCCTTGTGGTTGGCACGAAGGTGCTCGGTGAGGTGTGCGATACGGAATGAGAAGAGGGCGATCTGTGCCTCTGGTGAACCTGTGTCGGTTGCACCCTTGCCATACTTGGCGAAAAGTTCCTGCTTTTTAGCTGAATCGAGATACATGAATTTGAATAAATTAAAGAGTAAATAATGGAGGTTGAGCTTGCACTCTCCCAGATTAAGTCGATGATGTCGAGCCAAGGCTCTGGTCATTCTAGCTCCGAAAAGCGCGGCAAAGATAGCACTTTTGTGTCAATGCGCCAAATTTCATGAACTAAAAACTTTATTTTCAGCGAATATTTTTTGACATTTGTCCAAAATGTGCTATCTTTGCAGCGCATTTTTCGAGTGACAATTCAAAAATAATTATTCATAATTGATATTATCCGATGCAAGACGAACAGCTAACCTACACCAGTGCGATGAAGGAACTGGAAGAGATTGTCCAGAAGTTACAGTCCACTGATTGTGAGATTGACCAGCTATGCCAGCTCACCGAACGCAGTGTCAAACTGCTTGCTTTCTGCAAGGAGAAGCTGACCAAGACCGATGAACAACTCGTCAAGCTGCTCGACAGTTTGGATAATTAACCCTCAAACCCTTCAACCCACCCCAAAGTATGTCCCATCCAGTTGTTGTGCGCTTTGCGCCATCTCCTACGGGCCCGCTTCACATTGGCGGCGTCCGCACTTGCCTTTATAATTATCTCTTTGCCCGCCAACATGGCGGCAAACTCCTGTTCCGTATCGAAGATACCGATAGCCAGCGCTTCGTCCCTGGTGCCGAGGAGTACATTCTTGAATCGTTCAAGTGGCTCGGCATACAGTTTGACGAAGGTGTCAGCTTTGGCGGCGATCATGGTCCTTATCGCCAGTCGGAACGCCGCGACATCTATAAGAAATATGTGCAGGTGCTGCTCGATGCCGGCAAGGCTTACTATGCCTTTGACAACAAGGCGGAGCTGGAGGCTGCTCGTCAGGCTACTCCCAACTTCCAATATGATGCTTCGACCCGTGGACAGATGCGTAATTCCTTGAGCTTAGGTCTTGACAAGGCCAAGGAACTCATTGCCGCAGGCGAGCCTTACGTCGTGCGCTTCCTCATCGAACCGGGCGAGGATGTCATTGTCAATGACCTTATCCGTGGAGAGGTGAAAATCAATTCCACCATCCTCGACGACAAGGTGCTTTACAAGAGTGCCGACGAACTGCCGACCTATCACCTCGCCAACATCGTTGATGACCACCTGATGGAGGTCACCCACGTCATCCGTGGCGAGGAATGGCTGCCATCATCTCCCCTTCATGTGCTGCTCTATCGCGCATTCGGATGGGAGGCTCCCCAGTTTGCCCATCTGCCCCTGCTGCTTGCTCCGGAAGGCAACGGCAAGCTTTCGAAGCGAGATGGCGACAAGTACGGCTTCCCTGTGTTCCCCCTCGAATGGACGATCCGCGACAAGGAAACGGGAGAAGCGACGGGCACTTACAGCGGCTATCGCGAGGAGGGCTATCTGCCCGAGGCTGTCATCAATTTCCTGGCTCTCTTGGGCTGGAATCCGGGCAACGACCAGGACATCATGACCATGGACGAGATGATCAAGCTCTTCGACCTCTCGCATTGCTCGAAGAACGGTGCCCACTTCGACATCAAGCGTCTCCTTTGGTTCAATCACCATTACCTGCAGGAGTGCGACGAGAAGATCCTTTGCGAGGCTCTCAAACAGCAGGTCGTTGCTCATGGAGCCGACCCGAAGAGCGACGCATACGTCGAGACTGTCGTCAAGCTGATGAAGGAACGCATCAACCTGCCCAAGGAACTTTGGGAGCAGTGTAACTTCTTCTTTGCCGCTCCCACCGAATATGCTGAGAAGTCGATGAAGAAGTGGTGGAAGGCCGAGGCGCCACAATACGTCAGCGAACTCTGCGACTTCATGGAGGCACAGGACGACTGGAACGGCGAGACTCTTGAGCCCAAGGTCATGGAGTGGATTGCCGGCAAGGGCTACAAGACCGGCGCTGTGATGAATGCGTTCCGCTGCACGCTTGTAGGCGAAGCCCGTGGCCCGCAGATCTTTGCCATCACCGACCTGCTTGGCAAGGAGGAGTCGCTGCGTCGTGCACGGGTGGCCGTGGAGCGATTGGGGTAAGTGGTGTTATCTAGACTCTCTAGATTTTCTAGACCATCTAGACTCTCTAGATTATAAATGAAAGTCTATGAATATTCTTTATAATATAGGTACACGTGCTTACTTTGTGGGCATCAAGTTGGCTGCGGCTTTCGGGCATCGCAAGGCGAAGCTGATGGAGGAAGGTCGTCAGGACTGGGCGCAGAAGCTGCGGGCCAAGGTGGACGAGCAGAAAAAGCAGGATCCGAGCCGACCCTACATCTGGTTCCATGCAGCCTCGCTAGGCGAGTTCGAGCAGGGGCGCCCTCTCATCGAGGCGCTGCGCGAGAAGTACCCGCAATATCGCATTCTGCAGACCTTCTTCAGTCCATCGGGCTACGAGGTTCGCAAGAACTACAAGGGAGCCGACATCGTTTGTTACCTCCCGTATGACAAACCTGCCGAATGTCGTAGGTTCCTCGACATCACGCAGCCTGCATTGGCGTTCTTTGTGAAGTATGAGTTCTGGGGCAACATCCTTGAGGAACTGGATCGTCGGAAGGTTCCCACTTATCTCATTTCGGGCATCTTCCGCGAGCGTCAGGCATTCTTCAAGTCGTACGGTGGTGTGTTGCGTCCTGTGCTCAGTCATTTCCGTCATATCTTTGTGCAGGATGAGGAGTCAAAGCGTCTGCTTGCCACGATTGGCTACGACAAGAACGTGACCATCTGTGGTGACACGCGTTTCGATCGTGTCATCGCCATCCAGCAGCAGGCAAAGCAATATGCTTGGGCCGAGGAATTTTCGAGCGGAAACTTCACGCTTGTAGCGGGCTCTTCCTGGCCGAAGGACGAGGACATTCTGCTGGAGCACTTCAACCAACATCCCGAAATGAAGCTCATCATTGCTCCTCACGAGATTCACGAGGAGCATATCCAGAGCATCATCGGCAAGCTGAAGCGTCCCTATATGCGCTATTCGCAACTCGACGAGAGCAAAGTGACCAGCGTGGATTGCCTTATCATCGATGCCATCGGTTTCCTTTCGTCCATCTATCGCTATGGTCAGGTGGCTTACATCGGCGGCGGTTTTGGAGTGGGCATACACAACACGCTCGAAGCAGCAGTCTATGGTATGCCCGTCATCTTCGGCCCGAACCACACGGCTTTCCGCGAAGCGCTGGGCCTGCTCGATGCCAAGGGTGGATTCACCATAAGCAATGCAGAGCAATATGCTTCGCTCATGCAGACATTCATGACCGCCCCGCAGGCTCTTCGCGAAGCAGGCCAGCGCGCTGGCAGCTATGTGCAGGCTGAGAGTGGAGCCACCGAGACGATTTTCAAGGCGGTGTTCGATTGATTATGTTTTGTAAAAATGAATATAGATACTCTGATTGCTGAATGTTCAGCATACGATTTCAAGTTAAGGCTTGAAGAAAAGAAACCTAAGAGTTGGCTAAAGAGCGTAAGTGCTTTTGCAAATGGCTTGGGTGGCTCACTTTTCTTTGGCATAGATGATGATGGTATCGTTAGAGGAGTTGATGATGTTAAGCATGTTTGCGAGTCTATCAGCAGTAAGATTCGTGATTACATGGATCCGCTGCCAGAAGTTGAAATGATTCCTTATGATGCTGAAGGCCGATATGTCTTGCAATTGAAAGTCCTTACAGGTCATTATACGCCCTATTATTATGTTGGAGATGGTCAACGTCTCGCTTTCGTTCGAGTAGGTGACGAGAGCGTCCCTGCCACTGATGAGGATATGAAACGCCTTGTCCTTAAAGGCACTAATCGTACTTTTGACTCATTGAAGTCTGATTCTTTGTCAGAGAAGAGTTCATTTGTTATATTGACCAATACATTTGAAGATAGAACAGGCCAACAATTTCAAAAGAAGTATCTCAAGTCGTTTGGATTATTGACGGATGATGGCTGGTTGACTAATGCTGGAGATTTGTTTTCCGACGATTGCCGTTTAAGCCAATCAAGACTATATTGTACTCGTTGGAATGGATTAGAGAAAGATAATGCAATCAATGATGCGGAGTTCAAGGGTAATATCTTGTTGCTGCTTCGTGAGGCTATGAACTTCATCAAATCCAATACTCGAAAAGGTTGGGAGATATTGCCTGATGGCAGAAAGAATTTTCCAGAGTATGCCGAACGAGCTTTGCTCGAAGCATTGGTAAATCATTTCATACATCGCGATTATACCGTAATGGGTGGAGAAGTTCATCTTGATATTTATGATGATAGACTGACTATCACTTCTCCTGGTGGTATGTATAGTGGTCAAAGAATACAAGATTTGCCACTTGAGGAGATTTCATCGGATCGAAGGAATCCCATCCTTGCAGATGTGATGTCCCAGTTGGGTTATATGGAGAAACGAGGTAGTGGATTGAAGCGCATCTATAATGAAACTAAGGCTTTGGATGGGTATCGGGACGATTTGAAACCGATTTTTAAATCTACTGCGAGCCAGTTTATGACCATTATATACTCTATGGGTTATGAGGCAAAGACGAACGATACAGAAATACAGCAAGAAATAGGTAGGAAACAAGTAGTCATTAAGCACTCATTAAGTAATCGCCAAGTAATTGCTCAGTTGTCACTAAGTATTCCCCATATTGGAGAACTGCTTCGAAAAATGGCATCTCCAATGTCTGCAAAAGATATGCGACAGTTTTGTGGACAGAAAGATTCATCTTATTTCAAGACAAATGTTATAAACCCTCTTATTGCAGAGGGATTGGTGGCTATGACTCATCCCAATTCTCCTAAAAGCCCTACACAAAAGTATTATTTGACTGATTTAGGGAAAACATTGATGAAGAACGAGATGAATGGGGAACAAGCGGAAGGAATAGCAGAAGAAAGGGTTAATCGGCTGATCGCTGAATTTGCAGAAGCTCTGCCTCGTTTTCAGGATGGATTCCCTATTATGGAGGAACAATATAAATCCTCACTTCCAATTGCAGATGATCGGTGTTTTCAAGTTGCATATGTGTTGAAGAAGGAAATGTTTCAGGATGGCGGTACTTGGATTTACGAAACACCTGAGTTGTATTTGTATGAGATACAAGGGAACATTTGGCAACATTACCATGGCAACTTCTATATGCATCGTACAGATATTAACTATCAAATTCGTTTTTCTGAAATCAAAGAGGCTATCAACTCGTTAGGTATTGATGGCAAATTTGCTATCATTTCAAGTTTCCATTTAGATACATACGATGATTTATATGGAGGTGATATCGTATTTAAAAAGACGAATTTTGGTTATCAATATGGAGAGGTGCCAATATATTTTGTTCCTTCTCACGAGGCATATCTGATTGTAATGAGGAAAGAATACATGCCAAGATGCGAAGCCAAAGTTTATGAGGGCTCAAATACCGAATATCGGATAATCAACGAGCGTTATCATCTCTATTCAAATATCTTTAATATGAAAGACAAGGGGAATGGACTTGATTTGATTATGATGCGTAATATAAAGTTTTATTATCCTGATGATAATGATTTCCGCTATGTAAAGTTTGACGTGGACAGATTTGAACATGTGGAGAGCGACTTGGGTAATGTTAAGAAGATAAACTTATAACAGTGAATAATTCAGTCAAAAAGGATTTAGGTTGGGTCCTCAGTGCCAACTTAGCGGAGGGCTTGCCGTATGCAGTCATTACGACATTGAGTGTGGTGATGATGGCAGATATGGGCTTGTCGAATACCGAAGTGGCGGCCTGGACATCATTGCTGGCCATGCCTTGGTCATTCAAGGCGCTGTGGAGTCCGTGGATTGGTGACACACGTCGATGGATGTGGTTGATGCAGGTGGCATTGGCTGTCTGTATCTCGGGTGTTGCTCTTTCGCTCCTTAGCAGCAACTGGCTCGTATGGTGCCTTATCGCTCTGGCAGTGGGCGCATTTTCGTCAGCCACCTACGACATCGCTTGCGATGGTTTCTACATGAAGGCGCTTGACAAAGATGCGCAGTCGTTCTTTGTCGGTATCCGCTCCACAGCCTATCGCTTGTCAATGATCTTTGCTTCGGGAGTGCTGACCACGTTGGTCGGACTTCTGTCGCGAAGTAATGGAGGAGACCTCACGCGAGCATGGATTATTGTCATGCTAGGTGTCGGTGGTCTGATGCTCATCTTTGCCCTTGCACATCGCACATGGCTTCCCCATTTGAATCGCCGTGCCAAGGGCAGAACAGTCCTTAAAACTGCCGAAAAGACGGCGAATGAGGCAGAACGTTCCGAAACTGATTGGGTTGGCGCTTTTGCTGACTTCATCCGTAAGCCTGGACTTTGGTTCATCCTCCTTTTCCTGCTTTTCTATCGTCTCGGAGAGGCATTGCTTTCGAAGATGACAATCCTTTTCCTCAAGGCACCCGTCGAAACCGGAGGCCTTGGGCTCGACAATGCAGAATATGGTCTGATATATGGAACCGTGGGCGTGGGTATGCTCACCATCGGAGGAATCCTCGGAGGTATGCTGGTGTCTAAGTACGGGCTGAGGAAATGCGTCATTCCATTGGCATTGATGCTCAATGTGCCCGACCTGCTTTATGTTTGGATGTCGATTGTGCAGCCCCAGAGCCGTCTGCTGATAGGTTCGCTGGTGGGGGTGGAGCAGTTTGGCTACGGTTTGGGCTTCACGGCCTATATGGTCTTTATGTTGCAGTCATCGCAAGGCAAGTTCTCCACTTCGCATTATGCCATCCTCACCGCACTGATGGCGTTGGGCATGAACATTCCATCGATGCTGAGCGGCTGGCTACAGGAGTCGCTGGGCTACACGCAGTTCTTCTGGGCAGCGGTAGCGTGCACCGTGCCCGGCATGATTCTTTCGATGATTCTTTGGAAGGGATATCCAAGGGGAGTAAAAGAGTAGTAAAAGGGATATTAAAGGGGAGTAAAAGGGACAAATGTATCACTGGGCCTATTCTTAACAGGCGAAGGTATTGTCCCTTTTACTCCCTTTTTACTCCTCTTTTACTCCCTTTTTACTCCTTCCCCTCTTCCTTTCCCTTTTTAAATCTTGTCGGCTCTTGCTGATGCTCACCAGATACACACCCGTAAAGACGAGGACGATGGCCACCGCCTGACTCCATCCGAATACGCCCAACCCGGTGATGGCGCTTACAAGACAAGCCACCGTGGGCTGGACGTAATTGTATATGCTCACCACGGTAGGACGCAGCACCTTTTGCGCGCGTATCATCAGGATGTAGGCAAGAAAGGTTCCGAAGAACACGACGAAGCTTGTTTCAAGCCAGGTTCTAGTGCTTATTTCGGAAAAAGGAATGGCGCTGAGATGACGGAACGAGAAAGGAAGGATGACGAGGCAGGCGTAGGTGAAGGTCCACTTCATGACCGTCACGACATGATAGCGCTGCACGATGTGCTTGAAGAAAGTCAGATAGATGGCGAAGCTACATTGCGCCCCTACTACAAGCAGATCGCCAAGGATATTGCCTTCGGCAGCAGTGCCGCTCGATGAAGTGCTGCTCAGTATCAATATTAATGCACCCGTTACGCCCAAAGCGATGCCTAAAACCTTTTTTGAAGAGATAGGTTCGCCCAGAACGACGGCGGCCAATATCATGGTGATGATGGGCATCGTTGTGGTCATGATGCTTGCATTGGTGGGCGCCGTGATGCTGAGGCCAATGGTATAGCAGCACTGGTTGCAGATGACACTGAACATGGCGACAAGGAAGAACTTCAGCAGGTCGCGCGTCGGCACTTTCTCTTGCTTTTGTCCCGTCACTTTGAAAATAAGAGAAACGAGCCAGAAGCACAGACAGGCTCCCATGACGCGGAAACTCACCATGTCGATGCCTCCTATGCCGTGGAGCATGGCGTCCTTCCCGATGGGTGACATCAGCCCCCAAATGATACCGGCGCATCCAATGCACAGATGCCCCAGAATAATTTCTCTTTTCATTTTTATAGGATCACGAATTAGCGAATTGAAAGTCTTCCCGATTAAAATAATTAATTCTTTAATTCTCAAATTCGTGATAAAAAATAATTCGTGATCAGAGCCACTGGATTGGAGTCATCCCATGCTGCTGCAGGTAGTTGTTGCACAAAGCGAAGTGGTTGCAGCCGAAGAATCCGTTGTAGGCCGAGAGGGGCGAAGGATGAGCACATTCGAGGACGCAGTGCTTGCGCCCGTCGATGAACATCTTCTTGTTGCGCGCATTGCGTCCCCAAAGCAGGAAGACGATGTTCGAGCGATTGACAGCAAGAGCCTTGATGGCAGCATCGGTGAACGTCTCCCATCCCTTGCCTGCATGACTATTCGCCATGCCTCGTTGTACGGTGAGTGAAGTGTTGAGCAGCAATACGCCCTGGTCTGCCCATGCGCTGAGGTCGCCGCTATTGGGTAGGGCTGTGGCACGTCCTACCGACCTTGGATCTGCTCCAGGCATTACCATCGGAGGCTGTCCGAACTCACTCACCAGTTCCTTGTAGATGTTGAGCAGCGAAGGAGGGAGGGCAATGCCCGGCTGAACCGAGAAGCACAGTCCATGCGCCTGCCCGGGTTCGTGGTAGGGATCCTGCCCGAGGATGACAACCTTCACCTTGTCGAAAGGCGTGCGGTTGAAGGCTTCGAAGATGAAGCGGCCGGGAGGATAGCACGTCGTGGTCTGGTAGGCACGTCGCACGAAGTTGGTAAGTATCTCAAAATACGCGCTGTCGAACTGCGGTTGCAGCTGCTGGCGCCACGATTCCTCAATTTTGACTTGCATAGGAATACATATTTTATCGAATAGTCGAAAAGTTCGCTGCAAAGATAGCGACAATTTTGAAAATAACAAAATATTTTCGGAATGAAGTGATATGCAAAGGTGTCAAATAAGTGAAATAGCACTTTTTGCGAACGTACTATAAGGCTTTGTGCGGCAAATAATTTGGAAATGTAGTGGGAAGAGATTATTTTTGCACTATAAACCTATAAAGAATAGCCATTCCATTAATCACACAACAATTATTCCATGAAAATCGGATTATTCGTACCCTGTTATGTAGATGCCCTCTACCCCGAGGTGGGTGTAGCGGCCTACAAGCTTCTCTGCAGTCTGGGACTCGATGTCGAGTATCCGGAAAAGCAGACCTGTTGTGGTCAGCCTATGGGCAATGCCGGCTTCCAGAACAAGGCTGAGAAACTCGTCGAGAACTACGACGAGCTGTTCCGTGGCTACGACTATGTTGTAGCCCCATCGGCCAGCTGTGCGTCCTACGTGAGGTTCTTCCACGAGGGCATTGTGAAGCATGAGTGTGAAGCTGCCAAGCGTACCATGGATCTTGTCGAATTTCTTCACGATGTGGTCAAGCCGACCTCGCTGAAGGCCAGGTTCCCGCACAAGGTTTCGCTTCACAACAGTTGTCATGGCGTTCGAGAACTCGGCCTGTCATCGCCTTCCGAACGCAATGTTCCCAGGTTCAACAAGATCAAGGACCTTCTTCAGCTCGTCGAAGGCATCACCGTCATGGAGCCCGAGCGCCCCGACGAATGTTGTGGCTTCGGCGGCATGTTCTCGGTCGAAGAACCTGCTGTCTCTACCCGTATGGGCAAGGACAAGCTTCGTCGTCATATCGCTACCGGTGCCGAATATATCACCGGCCCCGACTCTTCGTGCCTGATGCACCTGCAGGGCATTGCCAGGAAAAATGGCGAGCCTATCAAATTCATTCATGTCGCACAAATTTTAGCAGCTGGATTATGAGTACCAAACACAGTATTGCTGCCGAGAAATTCAATCAGGATTCTGGCAGAGTAACCCGCCACGACCAGACGTTCTGGAGTGTGCGTTCCAAGCGCGACGGCCTTGCCTACCAGCTTGAGGAGTGGGAACAGCTGCGCGAATCAGCCAACCTCATCAAGAAGCACACCATCACCCACCTCGCCGACTACCTTGAGCAGTTCGAGACCAATGCCAGGAAGAACGGGGTGCACGTCCATTGGGCAAAGGATGCCGACGAGTACAACGACATCGTTATGCAGATCATGCGCGAGCATAATGTCAAAAAGGTGGTGAAGAGCAAGTCAATGCTCACCGAGGAATGTCATCTGAACGACAACCTTATCCGTCACGGTATCGACGTGGTCGAGACCGACCTTGGCGAACGCATCCTGCAGCTGATGGAAATACCGCCCAGCCACATCGTTATGCCTGCCATCCACGTTACACGCGAAGAGGTAGCCGCGTGCTTCCGCGAGAAGGGCATCATCGAGAAGCATGGAGCCCATGCCGCCGAAGGTCTGCTGAAGGAAGGCGAGGACTGGCGCACCAGTTCCGACCCCACCTATCTGACCCGAGCAGCCCGCTATCATCTTCGCGACAACTTCATGGAGGCCGACTGCGGCATGACGGGCGGCAACTTCGGTATTGCCGAGACGGGCGACATTGTGGTATGCACCAACGAGGGCAATGCCGATATGTCAACGTCGATACCCAAGCTCCACATTGTTTCCATCGGTCTGGAGAAGATAATCCCCAACTACAAGGCGATGGGTGTCTTCCAGCGGCTTCTTGCTCGCCATGGCACAGGTCAGGCCACCACAGTCTATACCTCACATTTCCGCAAGCCTCGTCCAGGTGCCGAGATGCACATCATCCTTGTCGATAATGGACGCAGCAGCATCCTCGGCAACATCGAGCACTGGCAGACCCTCAAGTGTATGCGTTGCGGCGCGTGCATGAACACCTGTCCCGTCTATCGCCGTTCCGGTGGATATTCCTATACCTATTTCATTCCTGGCCCCATCGGTGTCAACCTCGGTATGCTCAAGGATAAGGATGCCAACTATCACAACTGCTCGGCTTGTTCGCTCTGTATGTCGTGCGACAACGTGTGTCCCGTCAAGGTCGATCTCTCGACGCAGATCTACAAGTGGCGTCAGGAACTCGACTCGATGGGTCATGCCGATCCGATGAAGAAGATGATGTCGGCTGGTATGCAGACGCTCTTCGAGCATCCGTCACTCTACACCACTGCGCTGAAGTTTGCACCCCTCGCCAACCATGTGCCCGCCTTCATGACCAACATCAAGGCCAACGCATGGTGCTACGGACACACCATGCCAGAGTTCGCTAAAGAATCGTTCCACACATTATGGAAGAAAGGAAAAGTAAAATGAGCAGCAGAGAAGAAATATTGAACAGGCTTCGCGGCAATGTGCGCGAGACCTACGATTTCCCCGACCTTGGCTTCAGGAAACTCGAGTTTGCCGACCCTGTGGCACAGTATGTCGAGACCACTGTCACCACTGCCGGTGCGCGTGTCTTCGAAATCAAGCCCACCGACGACCTGAATGAAAAGATCCGCGAGGCATATCCCGATGCGAAGATCATCGCCAGCAACGTGCCGGGCATAAAGGCAGACAAGAATCCCGACACCGTAGAGCGAGCACAGGACTTGGAGGATGTCGATGTGGGAGTCATCAAAGGCGAAGTGGCGTGTGCCGAAAACGGTTGCGTATGGATTCCGCAGACCATGAAGGAGAAAGCCGTTTGCTTCGCGTCCGAGACACTCGTCATCCTGGTGAGCAAACAGAATATCGTAAGCAATATGCACGAGGCTTACGAGCGCATCAAGTTCAACGACTACGGCTTCGGCACCTTCATCTCAGGCCCCTCCAAGACCGCCGACATCGAACAGTCGCTCGTCTATGGCGCTCAGGCAGCACGTGGCGTAACCATCTTCCTGACGGAGTAATCCATGAGAATTATTAATGCTAATTAAGAGTTGCCATGTCTGCTATCATTTCCATTATCCCCATTGTCCTGCTCTTCGTCCTCATGCTGGGGCTGAAGATGGCAGGCCATAAGAGTGCGTTCATCACCTTGCTTGTCACTATCATCCTGGCGCTGTTCGTAGCCCCAAGGATGGGCATGGTGCCCGAGCAGTATGCCGAGGCCAGCATTTACGGTTTGGTGTGGTGGTCGTTTGCCGAGGGCGTACTCAAGGCCGTGTTTCCCATCCTGATTATCATCCTGATGGCAATCTATAGCTATAATATCCTTGTCGAATCGAAGGAGATTGAAGTCATCAAGTCGCAGTTCACCTCATTCACCGACGATAAGGGCATCCTCGTCCTCATGCTCGTCTGGGGCTTCGGTGGCCTGCTCGAAGGTATGGCAGGGTTCGGCACGGCGGTAGCTATTCCCGCTGCTATCCTCATCGGATTGGGTTTCAAGCCAATGTTCTCGGCACTCGTCGCCCTTATCGGCAATACGGTGGCTACAGGCTTTGGTGCGGTGGGCGTGCCCGTCACTACGCTTTGCAACGAGGTGGCTCCCGGAGGTGCAGCGTCGCCCGAGGCCATCTGCGAGATTTCGGCCTTTGCCGTGCTCCAGCTCTCTCCGTTGTTCATTGTGCTTCCGTTCATCATCCTGATGCTTACCGATAGGAAAGCCATTGTCAAGAATCTTACTTTGGCCTTGTGGACGGGTGGAGTTTCGGTGGTAGTGCAGTTCCTTTGCGCCAGGTATCTTGGTGCCGAGACTCCAGCCATCATCGGCTCGGTGGCAGCCATCGTGGCCATCGTCATCTATGCCAAGCTATTCAACAAGAAGAAGGAGGTAAAGGCTGAAGGCAAGGGTTACACGGCAGGTGAGACGTTCCGTGCCTGGAGCGTTTATCTCTTCATCCTGATCTTCATCCTTGCCAGTGGTGCATTGTGCCCACCCGTAAATGATTTCCTCAAGTCGCACCTCGTGTCGCGTGTGCCGCTGCCTGTCATCGGCACGACGTTCCGCTTCGGATGGATTTCCAATGCCGGCTTGATGCTGTTCCTTGGAGCCACCATCGGCGGCATGATTCAGGGGCTTTCGTTTGGCAAGCTGATGGCTGTGCTGGCTCGCACGGTGGTGAATCTGCGCAAGACGGTCATCACCATCATCTCGCTCATCGCCTTGGCTTCGGTCATGAACTATTGCGGCATGATTGCAGCCATCGCTGCCGGACTGGTGGCCATCACAGGCTCGTTCTATCCCTTCTTCGCTCCGCTCATTGGTGCCATCGGCACGTTTGTGACGGGTTCCGACACTTCATCGAATATCCTCTTTGCCAAGCTGCAGGCCAATGTCGCAGGTCAGCTGGGCATGACAGGTCAGAGCACGTTCTTTGGCATGGAGGGAGGCGAGAGCAACTGGCTTGTAGCGGCCAATACCACAGGTGCAACAGGCGGCAAGATGATTTCTCCGCAATCCATTGCCATTGCCACAGCTTCGTGCGACATGCAGGGCAAGGATGGCGACATTATGCTTTCGGCCATCCCGTATGCCGCGCTCTACATCATCCTCGGTGGACTGATGGTTTATTTCGGCATATAGTTGTCGCTCGCAGTCACTTTTTGCAGATAATTCTTGGGGCAAAATTTATTTTTTGCCCCAAGAATTTGCTTTTATGAATTTTTTGCCGTATCTTTGCACCCGCTAATTCAGCGACATTGGTCCCATAGTTCAATGGATAGAATAAAGGATTCCGGTTCCTTCGATTACGGTTCGACTCCGTATGGGACTACAAAGCACCCTAAAATGATTTTTTGGGGTGCTTTTCTTTGAAACTGGTTTGTAATGCTTTGAAATTGGTAATCAATAACTTATATGAAATGATTGTAACAACCCATTTTTTCTAAAATTGCACTTTTTTTCAATTTTGCTGACAAAAGTGCTGACAAAAACGTTTGATGAAATTTGGAATTTTGATTTTTCCAACATAAATTTGTGCCATCAAAAGTTTATTTTTATGGCAAAAATTGAAAAAACCTTATCAAAAAAAGAGAACATCGACGGCAGACGGCAGATCCTGCTCAGATTCCTGTTCAGTCATTCCTGCGTTTTTCGTATGAAATCGGGCATATCCGTCATGAAAGATATGTTCGATCTCGAAAAAGAGGACATAATCATACCGACTAATAATAGGTATAACCAGGAACGCTTTTACGAAGCGTCCAGAGCAAAAGCAGAACTCGATTATCTAATAAATCGCGTCATGAGCATTGCCGCAGCCGGTACGCCCGATGGCCAGCCTCTTTCGAGGGAATGGATTCGTTACGTAATGCAACTTCAGGACAACGATTCCATTCATTTGGAAATAAATGGACTTACTCTGTCAAAAATCGAATATGCCATGAGAATTGATAAGAATATCAAAGAAGAGGAAAAGAAAGCGAGGGAAGCTGAGGAAATGGAGAAGGCCAAAGAAAAGACCGCATTGCCTAATGCGATTGATTTCTTCCTCGCCCATCAGAAGTTCAGTCGCAGCCGGTCGTATGCCTATAAGGTTCTTATTGGCATGGTTCAAAGATTTACAATGTTCAAACAAGAATCATCAGATAAAGGCTACAGCATGTATCTTGACACCATATCCCTGGAGGATATGGAGGAGTTCATGAATTATGTCAGGAATGAAGGGAGCATTGCGAAAAAGCATTATAGGCTTTTTTCCAGAATATTAAAAGCTTGTCCTTTGGCAAGGAGTCCGAAACATCCCAAAAAGATTGCGGATCGAGGACTCAATTACGTCATCAGCGTTATGAAGCAGTTGAAGGCAGTATATAATTGGCACATCCGAATGGGGCTTACACTCAATAATCCACTTAAAAGGTTGGAACTTGGAGCGGAAATCTATGGTTTGCCCATCTATATTACGAAGGAAGAACGTGATCGGATAGCTGACTATGACCTGTCAGCTGCTCCAGTCCATCTACAGCAGCAGCGTGACATCTTCATTTTCCAGTGCTTGACCGGCTGCCGTGTCGGAGATCTTTTAAAACTGACATCGGCCAACATCAATGACGGAATTTTGGAATATGTCCCGGCAAAAACAAAAGATCATACACAGCAAGTCAGACCGCGTGTGCCTCTATCTGAACGGGCTTTGGCACTCGTGCGCAAATATGAAGGAGTTGACGCGTCGGGCAGGTTGTTCCCGTACATATCAGCGCAAAAGTACAATGAAGCAATTCGTGAGGTATTTCGGATTTGCAGCATCAATCGAACCGTAGTTCGCCGAAATAGTGTAACGGGACAGAATGAGCTGGTTCCCATCAGTGAGATTGCATCCAGTCATATGGCACGGCGAACTTTCGTCGGCGCTGCATACAAGGCCGTCAAAGACCCCAACCTTATAGGAGCGATGTCTGGTCATGTGCCGGGTTCGAAGGCATTTAGCCGATACAGACAGATCGATGATGAAGATCTGAAGACCGTTATTTCGGCTATTAGTTAAACAATAATGTCGCGCGCACGCGCTATCATTATAACATATAGTATTAAAACATTAACCCTTTATTCATTTTTTAAACTATGGCAACAAAGATCAATGCCTACGCGGAGGCTAAAACACCGCAGATGAAAGCGTTCACCGACAATTATACCCCACGTCAGGCACACGTAGATTACTATCGCTCGTTTACACCAGGTTAACTAACTACATCCTGCTCGATCTGGGCGAAGACGATATTTGCCAGGGCGAAGAGGAACTGCCGCAGGCCATGGAAGCACTGCGTGATCTCATCGACGCTTTCGATGAAATGGAGGATGCGGAACTAGACAAATCGTAAACCAACAGATGAAGGACGGTAAGTTATCAGATTTACTTACCGTCCTGATATTGCCATAGGTCATTTCCACGTTTATTTAAGTCTATTATTCACCGCTTTATTATAAACTTATGAACGACAATAGAAATACGAATTATTTCAACATGCTTTTGTTTGGCATGGAATATGAGAAATCAATCATTTCCAAACCCGAATATTGGGATTTGAGCGGAAGACTCAAAAAAGAGAGTGTCTTAAAAGATCTAGCTACTAATTATTTGCAAATGAAAGACGAAAAACTGATTCAGAAACTTATCGAACTTAAGATAAAATCTGCTGAATTAGTCGGAAAGGGGAATTATTGCAAAATTTCGGATGTTCAGATTGAAAGGCAAATGTTGACCAATGCTTATGCATTTAAGCATGGTGCGAGTCTAGTTAGTGTCAAACAATTATGCATATTGGATGAAAGGATTCTATCTTATTATTATTCTGCATTATTTATTTATAGCTGTTATGAAAGCTACTTTAAACATCGTGCAAAAGTAGCTCCAGCAGGCCTTGGTGACTGGATTAATCTTGAAATATATGGTTTCGCATCGGAGTTCTTGTCTCGTGACTCCTACCTTCAATATTTGGACAAGAATTATAGGTCTTCTTTTGTAGATTATTTTCTTGGCAGGCTTAAGTCGCAAAAATATTCGCTCAAAACGGATAGTGGGCAGAGGATGCCCGACATATCATTTGCCGGTGTTGAATACATTTTGGATAAATTTTATGGAGCAGAAGTGTTTAAGTCAATCTGTAGCAACTATGCATCGTTGAAAATAAATTTAAACGACATGTTATTAAACGGGCAGTTTCCACCATACGGTGTGGCTCTTTCACTTGATTATGAAGATGAAGGGCAAAGGGTTCTCCCCTGGCATGGCAAACTATCTGAACAAACAATATTTGAACTAAGAAGGCAGATGCACGCAGAAGCACATGGCAGCATGACAGAGGCGTACAAAGCCGTTTTAGCAGCCTATTGTAATTGTTGTTTCAATACCGACCCGACATTTCCTATGGTGAAACGCGAGTTTGTCAACGTAAAAGTCCACAAGAGCAGATATTCTGAATATGTCTCTACAAAGATTGATGAATTCAGACCATTAGTTGAACGTGGCTTTACGGCACGAATTGATGACCTAGTCAGAAACGAACCCTTCTATTATCAATATATTGAGTTGAAGGAAATCCTAAAATCTACCTGAGCTTGCTCCCCGATAGGAACTCCTTTAGGAGAGGTAGCCTAATGAGGTTCATACGTGAACCTCTAATTAGGCTTAGAGGTTTTAAAAACCTTTCTCGAAGTCTCGGTTTAATGAGCAAGCTCTTCATGAATATCCCCGGCACATTTATTTTTGTCGGGGTATTTGTTTTTTCGTGACAAAGATTTTCCTCGGTAGCCTACCAGAAGGGCACATCCCAGGTCAATGTCTTTGCTAAGAAAAGGGAAATGAATGAGATTCTTAATAAGTGAACTTTTGTGAACTTTCGGAAAAATAGATGATATAAATGACGGTTTTCGTCGGTTACTAATGAAACTATTGATTTTATTTTCGAGTTTTTTTAAAATCTCTTTTTCTCTTTTTAATGAAACGCGTGAAATAAATTATCTTTGTGGAGTGATTTACGAAAAGGGGTTCTGAATCACAGATTGGATTACCCCACAAATATTATAAATATGAGCAAAAATATGTTTAACAGACTCGCCAACGCATTAGCAGCTGATCAGAATCCTATCTTAATGGTGACAGCGCAAGATCTTAAAGAATTTGCGCTAACGGTAGCAGAAGAGGTTCAGCGGCAAATTTCTCCTCTTGCACCTGCAGGTGCAGGCAGAATCCGTGATGATGACGGAATCGAAAAAGTAACATCAAGCAATAGGCTCCTGACTGCGAGGGAAACTATCGAACTTTTGAAAATCTCCTTGCCTACTCTTTGGCGATGGGGCAAAAAAGGATATCTTGTGCCGGTCCAAGTGGGCAATGGTCTTGTTTGTCAACGTAGATACAGTTATGATGATGTCATGCGAATTATCAAAAAAGGGAAGAATAATCTTTAAAAAATAAAAATATGGCAAATGAAAAACAAATGATGGATATGAAGTCCACAACCCAAGCTATTACGACTGCTGAAAGCAACGAGCAGCAGCGTAATTGGTCGAAGGAATTTCTTGCTCAAAAAGCGGAACATCCACTAAAAAATTACGATCCAACGCGGACTCATTTGAATTTCGAAGTCACAAAGGGAGGAAAGATCCAACCTATTGACCGAACCAAGACGATTGATCAGAAAATGAATGACATCCTGAAAGAGCGTAGCATAAAAAACCCAAATGGTAAAGATAGCAAACAACCACATCGGATTTTGGCTAAGTTCGTATTCGGTGGCAACAGGAAGAGGATGCACGAGGTTGCTTTCGGAGATCAGAAGGTTGACTTGTCGAAGGGCGCAGACAACTCGAATATAACGCGCTCGAAGGATATAGAAAAGTGGGCTGTGGACGTTTATCATTTCGCAGCCAGAAAATACGGCGAAGAAAACATCGTCAGCTTTTATGTTCACTTGGACGAAATCAATCCTCATGTCCATTGTACGGTGCTGCCCATTAAACCAAACATGAATCGAATCTCGTGGACATCTGTTTTTGGCAAAAACAAAAAGGAGGAAAGCGAGGCAATGAGAAAAGCTCATACTGATTTTTTCAACGAAGTTGGCCAAAAATGGGGTCTCGAACGTGGAAGTGACGTTAAAGAGACTGGAGCCAAGCACCGCTCAACTGCTGAGTACGAGCGCTTTCTTGTAAACCATGTTGCGGAACTTGAACAAACCGTCGATGGATTGAAAAAGCAAATTGCAAAGGAAGAAAGAAAGCTTAAGTCTTTCTCTACGATGATCGAGAACCTCCAGAACCGTAAAGCTGCCATCGAACAAGAAATTGAGCAGATCGCAAAACAATTCAGTGAGGAAGGGGCAGACTCCGAACAGCTCGCCGAACGGCTGAAGAAGCTTCGCAAGGAAATGGATTCTGTGTCGCAAAAACTTGCTGACAGGCAGAAGATGTTGGACGACACTACTGCGCTCCTTGCTGAAGCAAAAGAAAAACTTGCTAAGCTCAAAGATGAGGAGGCGAAGACTTTCCAAAGCGTCACGCGCCTTAAGCAAGAACAATCCCAAATTTCGAAAAAAGCCAGCGATGGAATCATGAACGAGGCAAAGAGTGTATATTCGAATATCAAGGCAACATACTTCAAGATGCTCAACGACACCTTAAGCTCTGTGTTTGATGACGATCAACTAAGCCGAGAACAGAAGAACGAATTAGAGGATTCCGGCTTCTTTGACCTTCGGGAGGACAGAGATAAGATTCTCAACTGTGCAACCCTTCTCTCCCTCAACTTCGTCACACAGGCCCTAATGTATGCCGAATCGCATGGAGGAGGCGGCGGTGGCAGCAGCCTGTCTGGATGGGGCAGGAAGAAGGATGAAGATGACGAACGTTGGTGGCAGCGCTGCATCCGTCAATCGGCAGAAATGTTGAAGCCTGGCCGGAAAAGAAGTCGTGGCCGCTAAAAAAAGGGGAAAGAATATAAAAAGGCAACAGAGAGCCTAACCAGCTCCTCAAAAAAATAATAAATATGGGACAAAGTCGAAAAAAACGTTCTTTTTCAAAAAAAGAAATTGAACAAAAGTGGTATGAACTTCTTGAGTACGCCAAGCAGTTCGCGGAATGCTCTGATGATCAGTTACAATTGCGTGAAAAGCAATTACGACTGTGCTTAAAATTGTATTTAAAAATGAAAGAGCCCTGGGTTTACGACCGTGACACAGTATCCTGGCTTTATTTCTGCACTTGTTGCGAGTCTGTGGATGAACCTCTTTCAGAAGATAAAAAGCTTCGACTTCAGGAAACATTGGAACAAACACTTACCGAACCACGCAACTGGCGTTATTTTGATGGATGGCGCAAATCACTAAACAAATTAAGAAAAAGTATAAATCAGTGAATCTATTATGAAAATTAAGAAAATCCTTTTTGGATCCACCCCTGACAAGGACGATCCAAAGTTTCAGAAGCTTCGCGAAGAGAGCAAAGAAGCTGGTCGTAAGGTAACGGAGATTACTGGATTAGGCAAATTCGTTGGTAAAGTGCAGCAGTTTGCAGAAAATCATCAAAAGGTGTTTTTTACCCTTATTTTTATCTACGTAATTTTCGCCTCAATCATCGCTGTACAGCGCGTTAATTTCCTTTGGAAAAACCGTCCGGCACAGTCATCAGCTGTTGAGCGTCAAGAGCAGGAGCTTCATCTGAAGCGTCATCATGAACCAGCGATTGAAGAGGAAAGTATAAACACTTATAATAATGATTCAAAATAACAATGGCTGAATTTCACGATTTCGATTTTGATAAAAAATGGTCGGATATACTTCAGTTCGCACGAGAACATGCAACAGGCGAAGGCAATCATAAAGGTTATCGCTGGTTGCAGGATGCCTTCGAAGAATACTTCAACGCGCATGAGACGTTGGTTGAGGAAGGCAGGATGTGGTCTTTCGGCGGTGATTCCTTCAGCGATCACAACCGCACTGTGTTCGCCGCAAAGATAGCCCGATCGCTTCGGTACAACGAAAACGGATATAAAGGCCCTCGTCTGACGGATGAACAGTTCGACAAGCTGATTGACACGCTATCGTGGATCACGGATAATGCCCCAGAACGCGGTCTGAGACGGTGATATAAGGGAAGAAATGAATAATTAACATTAATTAAAATAAAAATGGAACAAGACAGTACAATTCTCGATTTTGGCATCAATCTTCTGGAAGAGGAAATTGATGACGTGATATTTCGCACGAACGAGTTCCTGACAGACTCGACATTCATCGGATCACAAGGGCCGTTCTGGTGGATAGTCCAGATGTCCATGGCCTTGTCCGTCATCTTCACACTAATCTTCTACTCAGGGATGGGCTACAGGATGATCCTCAAGCGTGAGCCTCTGGACGTGATGAAGTTGTTCAGGCCTTTTGCCATCAGCCTGGTGTTGACGTTCTGGTATCCTCCCACAATGACCGGCATGGCGGGCGGCAATGTAAATGACTGCATCCTGGATTATCTCGCATGGGTTCCGAATGCCATCGGCAGCTATACGCATGACTTATACGCCTCGGAAGCCGTTCAGGTGGAAGATCGGGCTAAAGACGTGCAGCGGCTCATGTACCAGTTGCGAGAGGATGCTTCCGATCCTATGTCAACTATTCTCATGGCATTCAAAGCGGTCGGCAATCTCGTTCAGGAATCCAGTGTTCAGAACATGGGCGATGCGGATGCCGCCCTTCAGCAGGAGCAGCTTATCAGCAAGGCGCAGATCACCACCCTCTTCAGTGGGTTCGTGCAGCTGCTTGACCAGATTATCATGTTCGCAGCTCTCGTCATCTTCCGTATCGGATGGTGGTCAACCATCTACTGCCAGCAGATCCTTTTAGGCGCACTCACTATCTTCGGCCCTATCCAGTGGGCGTTCTCGTTACTGCCCAAATTCGAGACTGCCTGGATGAAGTGGATTATGCGCTATCTGACAGTCCACCTATACGGTGCGATGCTCTACTTCGTAGGCTTCTACGTGCTTTTGCTCTTTGATATTGTGCTCAATATACAGTACAACGACCTTGCTGCGGTTGTCGCCGACAATGAGGCCACGATGTCCTATATCAAGAACTCGTTCTTCTCGACAGGCTATCTGATGGCCGCGAGTGTGGTAGCAGTCAAATGCCTGAGCCTTGTTCCTGACCTCGCCGCCTGGATCCTGCCCGAAGGCGAAGCTGTGATGTCAGTTCGTGGCTTCAGCGAGGGTGTGACACAAAGCCTCAAGAGCTCCATGCACTCAATGGGATCTATGGGAAAATTGGTTTAATATATAGGAATAGATTGCGACATGGCACATGCTTTTTTCATAAAAAATAAAAAGAGCAAAAAAGGGGTGTTCTTTCATGGTTTCGCCAATGGCCTCATGTATCGGGCTTTTAATGAACAAAAGCACAATGCCGGTGGTTCTGGCGACGGTGGCATTGAATACAAGACCAAGGCTGAGACGCTGACTGCGTTGAGTTGGGCAATCAATGTATTTGATAAAATGAGATACCCTGATGCACAGGGCATGGATAAAATCAAGAAGTTCTTCGCTGGTATGGCCAATGACCCATCGACCGACACCTATATTATTTGGTATTCGTAACCGTAAAATGCACAAAAGGGAACGGGGAGTCCAACCAACTGCCCATAAATTAATTAAATATGAGCAAAACAACATCAAACGCTTCAGATCTTAAAACCAAATGGATCGAAGCGTACCACAAACTTGAGGAAATTGAGGAATCTTTGTCTTCCGACTACTTCGTAAATTTGGCAGATTCGCTTAAAGGAGGCGGTGAAGGATGGTATTACGAGGCCAGCAGCATGACCAAAATAACTGCTGCAGTCGAGACAGCTCGCGGCATCATTCACCGGTGCAAAGATGAAATGAAAGAGTTAGGGCATACTCGAATAACCATTTGTATGGAGAATCTTCCAGATTTTGTAGAACGTTGCCTTTTGAGGCCAAGTTGGGGATATACCCCAAAACATGAGGAAAGTCGCATGATTCTCAAATTCATGAACAACTGGGATCACTATGATCTTAATAAAGCTGACCTTCCAGAAATTCGTATGATAAAATATAAAGAAATTATGAGTCAATGGCGGCGGGATCGATCCTTCAACGTCGAGCGAGAGTTGGCGTCGTGGCTCGCAAATTTCGATGATCCAAATTTGGAGCGTCTGGCGCAATTCGTCAAAAGTAGAGAGTATAATCGCTAATTCGTAAAAACAAGTTAGTCAGGGGGAGGATCCCTGACTAACCCAATTACGATGATAATGTTATGGTGGACTTGCAATCTATATTGACGGTGCAAAGATATGCATTTTCCATCGAAATACAAAATATTTAACTAAAAAAGTCGATTTATATTACAATATTTTGTTGAATTGCTCTTCAACAGTTGTCCCTTCAAATTAACATGGCAAAAAAGAAGGTAGTGCCTCCATCAAGTGTGATAATACAAAGCCGTTATCTTACACTCGCTCGATTTGACTATTCGGCAGCGGAAAAAACCATAATGAGCCATTTGGTCAAAATGATGCAAGTGCTAGTTGACGGCCAAAGGCTCGATGGAACACTTTTTGAAAAAGTTAGACATGAAGATTTTTTTCAAAAGGGGTTCAAAATAACATGCAATTTAAAAGATCTCGGGGCAAATAGACAGAATTGGAATGAAATACGACAAGCGCTTGAAAAACTCAATGAACGCAAATTTGAGATTGATAACGAAAAAAAGTGGAAGATTATACGACTTATTGAGATGCCAGAGTTGGAAAAGGGGTCTGGTGAAGTGTCATTTGTCTTGCATAAGGAACTCATCCAAGCTTTCTTGTCCTTTTCTGGATCGGGGCATCAAATGGGATTTTCACGCTTCTGCCTAGAAACCTCTCTATCTCTTTCATCCATATATGCTCGGCGACTTTACGAAATGGTGGCAAATGGGAAGCCATTCTACATGACAATCAAACATCTTAAAGAGATATTCAAAATTGAAAATAAGTACCAGCAGAATCGCGACTTCATCTTGTATTGCATTTATTATCCAAAGAAAGAACTTGATGAGAAGTCTCACTGGTCATTCGATTATGAAGTTACCAAATCTGGCCGCAGGTACGAAGGTATTAGATTCACTCCTTTCCACAATCTGAGGAATGACCCTGAAGCTGTGAAGCAGAGGGAAATTGCACGGAAGGATAGAGCACTTATATTCATTGATATACAGTCAAGAAACTATCTTTTACATAACGGTTGGTCGAAAAAGGAGATATTGAACAATCGTCAACTGTTTGCAAATGCGTCCAAAATTATCGGCAGAAACTTTGCCAAATGGTGCCAGGAGAAGTGGAGTAAGTCTCAAGATCTTGAGCAGCAAGGCATAGTCATGAACTCGAAAGGATGGTTTATCGGCATCCTTAAACAAATAATTGAAGAGGATATGACGAATCAGAGCAGGGCAGAAGAATGAAACCGTTCAAACAATGATATCAAGCTCCCCTATTAAGGGAGCTTTCTCTTTTTCCCTTTTTTCCCCTTTTATCAAAGCTTATTTGCTTGCAAATATATGAATATCTAATAAAACAATGCTTATATAATTAGCAAATATTGTAAAATATTTGCTTATCGGGAATTGTGTAAATGATATTATATCAATAAGTTAAATATCAAAATAGTTATATTAATAAGAGAAAATCCATGAAATAATAAGAGAAAATCCATGAAACTTTGAAGATCGAAATAAGAGAAAATCCATGAAACTTTGAAGATCGAAATAAGAGAAAATCCATGAAACTTTGAAGATCGAAATAGGGCAGGTGTCCACGGACGAAGTGGATGAACGAGCAAAACTGAGCGCAGTCCACTGTCCTGTTCCCTTTTTCCTTTCCCTTAATTCTATTTCTCCATGGCCAGGCCATCTGGATCCTGCTTGGGATAACAATGCTCGGATAACTCTTTTGACAACATCACTAAGTCTGAACAAATTGAGGGAAGGGAAATGCCATCTGATCCCGCAGTCCGCATCGGTTAATTACGTATCATTATTTTTGAGCCGTTAACGTTTTTTAAGGCTCAAAATTTTGATATATTAAAATAATTTCGTAACTTTGCATCGTGAATAATGAATCATTATTTTGATACGATATATTAAATTAAACAGGTTTTCAATATGGCACACGAAAATTTGAAGCAGTATTTGATTGGCAAGCCGGGCAAGGACTTCGTGACCAACTTGACATCGGCAGTATATGACTTCACTTCCAAAATCCGTAGAGCCTATGGGAGTTACGACTTCATCCATTACCGTATCTTCGAAGAGGTTACAGTCAGGGAGTACACAGGCCAGACGACCAGGTGGGGTGAAGAGAAACCGGAACACTTCCGCTTCGACTGTGTTTTATACGTGGAGCCGCACCAGGCAGCCTTGAACAAGCGTCAGATCTATTCGGTCGGAGTGGAGCTGAAGAACAGCAAGGGGGATTTGATGGGCGACAAAAAGATTGAGCATTATTTGGGCTACACTGATTTCTTCTTCATTGGCGTACCGTCGAATCTTATAGATGACGCAATGGAACGATCTGAATCAGATGAACGTATAGGCGTGGTTGATGTGGAAACCGGAAAGCTAGTCAAGATGCCAGAAAGGATCTTTCCGACAGCGGAACGCCAGAAGAACCTGTTGGAGCAGATCATGTTCAGCAGAATGTTCGACGAGGACTTCAGGAACGTGGTTTCGGTGAAGGTGGAGGATGTCGAGGTGATTCCTGCTCCGTTGAAGGACACCAGCTGCATCACAATCAGCGACACGATTGGCGATAACAACAATAAAGAAGCCGAGATCATTGGGCGTACCGGCTCCGCTGTGGGCTCGATGGAAAACCGGGAGAGAACCGAAGGAGAAAACCGGCAAGAGCAGGGAGATAGGGAATCTTCAATAGAGGTAGCCAGAGAAGCCGCCCGTTTGAGGGAACAGGCACGCCGTGAGAAGCATGATGCGAAGGTGGCCGCACTTAAGGAGGAGGTTGCGGCCATGAATGATAAGGTTCCGGCGGTCGTGGCTTCAATCCTTGACGGTCTGTCACTGAACGACCAGAGGATCTATCACGCCATTCGCCGCAATGACGGTATTCAGGCACAGTACATAGCTGAGATCCTGCCGTATCAGGAAGGTGTTGAACGTCCGAGCATCGCGACGGTCAAGCGTAGCATATCGTCATTGACAAAGGCAGGTCTGATCGAGCGTGAGGGAAGCAAGAAGGCAGGCCAGTATATCATCAAGAAGGTGGACTGTGCGCCAGACAGCTGCCTGGTGTGCGCTAAATCGCCGCTATGCAAGCAGTTCCGGCATGTGAGTGAGTTCATGCACGAGAGTGAATAACATGGTTTCCCTTATTTCTTTTCCCTTATCTTAAGCATTTAAGAAATAAATACGGTGCATTAACAATATTTAACGAGGGTGTATCAATGTCTGCAACACCCTTCCCTTATCTTTGCACCGTCAAAACAATATTATTCACAACTAACAATTACACTATTATGAAAAAGATCTTTTTTGTAGCCTCTCTTTTTGTGGCCATGGTTTCTGCTTCAGCACAGGACGTTTGTGTTCCTGAGCCCGAGTTCGTCAACTCTTACTTTGTTCTCACAAGCGACTCGACTTCGCAACTGCTGCCCAAGGAAATGGGCACCATCGGCGCACACACGAACAAGGTGAAGAAATATTCCAAGATCGTCAGCAAGTTTGCCGACGTAGCCGGTTCCGCTGGAATTGTGGGCATGAGTATGGCAGGTTCTTCCTCAGGCATCCTTGCCGGATTGAAGACCGCATCGACTGCAAGCAGTGTAGGAACGGTTGCTGAGACAACCAACGCACTTGCAGGATCCAACGGCATGGACATCATCCTTGACAAAGGCAAGTCCGATTACCAGGCAGTTCCGGATAGCAGCGGTTTGCGCTTTGTCATCCGTGTTGAGAGCAACGAATACGATCCTATGGATTGCTATCGCATTGTGCGCTTCAAGACATCCAAGAAGGAGCGTCGCATCCAGTGGCTTGAGTTCGAAGCCGACTTACTCGGCACGGAGGATGCCCAGGATGCTGGCTATGTAGGTTTCACTGCCCATAAGTACGGCGAGCAGTCCTACTTGCTGAACATTCCCTCAGAGGAGCTGACACCGGGAGAGTATGGTATCATACTGACAACCATTGCCTCGCCGACCTTCGTCCCAGTTGGAACATTCAGTGTCCCCAATAATAACAAGAATTGAATCTATATCATTATGGAGATAATAATAATCTGCATTCTTCTGTGTCTAGGCTTTGGCAACCTTGCCGACAAGAAGGAGAGGAAGACTAAGCCAAAGAAGAAAAATGGCTTCTTGACTTCATATTGCAATAGCCGGGCAAAGTACTACAAAAAGCAAGACAAATACTGGAATGGCGGCGGCTGGTACAAAGATCAGTACTGATAGGTTTATCTGTCAGTCAAACTTGCCAACGTCAGCGTTGCAGCCATGATGTCTGATCTCTATATTATAGAGCTGTTGGTTGTGCGGGGGAGCGTACCTTTTATGGATGCTCTAAGAGACCCTTCCAACAGCTCTTTTTTTTGTCTAGTGTTTTCGGGTCACTAAAAATAACGAAAGCACCACTAGAAAAAGTGATGCTTCCGAGCATGGCCTGCCCACCCAGAAGAGTGCGGCCTTGGCTAATGTCGGTGCAAAGATAGTGAATAAATCCGAATGTGTCAAGAGA
>CAJOLH010000064.1:34251-39778 GCA_905235375.1 uncultured Bacteroidales bacterium | reverse complement strand
GCATCGACTCGACCTCCTGCGACAGCACCGACCTCCCGGGTCCTGCCCTCAACGCCTGGGGCATCCCCGTCGCTGACGACCATCGGGGCATCAGTATCCTCGGCAGAAAGAAGTTCATAATAGTCAAATGATTCGAAAATCCGATGATTCGTGACAGAAATAATGCCATAAAAGAAGGCAACCGAATCTCTTCGACCGTCACCCTGCTGCGCTTCCCGCTGACGGTGTTCGTGGTGTTCATCCACTACAACATGGGCGTGCGCGGCTTCTCGCTGCACGGCGAGACCTACGGCCTTGACGCGCCCGAATGGTTCCGATGGGTCACCGCCCTTTTCAGCGACGTGCTGCCCCGCACCGCCGTGCCGCTGTTCTACATCATCTCGGGCTACCTATTCTTCCGTGGAGGGTCGTTCGACACCGGTGTCTATCGCCGCAAGCTGCGCACCCGCGCAAGCACGCTCCTCGTCCCCTATCTGCTGTGGAATGTGATAGCCGTGCTTGTCCAGCTCTCCCATCGTCTGCCCTTCCTCTCGACCGTCTTCCCCAGCGCACATCTGATGGAGGTGCAGCTTACGCCGCTACGACTCTTCCGCACCTTCTTCGACAACTACTGGAACAAGGGCATCCTCGTCACGCCCGAGAACGACGGCATGGTCTCGGAGCTTCCCTATCCCGCCGATGGCCCGCTGTGGTACGTGCGGGACCTGATGGTGATGGTGCTGCTTGCCCCTGCCATCTGGTGGTTAGTCAATCGGGCAGGGCGTTGGCTTGTCATTGTTCTTGGCGCTATCTGGTATCTTCGTCCTCTTCTGTTTCCGATGTGGGGAGACGGATGGGGTACTATGCTGCTCGATGCCGCGTTCTTCTTCTCCTGGGGCTCATGCTACGGCATACGTGGGCAGAGCCCCTTGAACGGGATTCACAGGCTTTGGCCCGTCGCACTCATCTATCTGCCCCTGGCCATTGCCGACACCATGACGAAGGGATGGGAATACAACATCCTCATCCACAAGGCGGGCATCCTGCTTGGTATCGTCGCAATCTTCTACATCGCCACATGTCTCGTGGAGTACGGCAAGTGCGGAGCGGTGGCTTCTCTCGCAGGGAGCAGTTTCCTCGTCTTTGCCCTCCACACCCTCGTCATGGACGACATCGGCAAGGTGTTGTTCACCGCGCTGCACCTGACCCCGAGTATCGGCACGCTGCTCCTTCTCTACTTCATCGTCCCCTCGCTTACCATCCTCTTCTGCTTCGGTGTGTATCTTGTCCTGAGGCGCTTTGCTCCGTCGCTGTGCCGCCTTCTCACTGGAGGACGGTGAAAAACTTGAACGATTCCCGATCGAAGCACTGTTCGTCAGTCTTTTCTCGCTCTATCCGCAGAAACCGAAGGCGCGGCATCGTTTGGTGCTGCGCCTTCGGTTGCTTACATAACATCTAAAGAAACGGAAAAGGACGAAGATAACAAGTAATCGAATACGGTTCGAGCCGATAGGTGTTTACTTCCGTATGATGTTTCCCACTTCATTGTTGCATTAATCCTGATACTGTCGAGGCATGTCCCCCAACGTTCGTAAGAGGACATGATTCTATAGGATGATGTCCGCCAACGTTCGCTGAGGGACATGCTGCGACAGGATGATGTCCGCCAACGTTCGCTGAAGGACATGCTGCGACAGGATGATGTCCTCTTACGTTCGCTGGAGGACATGCGACGACGGGATGATGTCCGCCAACGTCCGCTGAAGGACATGCTACGACGGGATGATGTCCTCTAACGTACGCTGAGGGACATGCTGCGACGGGATGATGTCCTCTAACGTTCGCTGGAGGACATGCTACGACAGGATGATGTCCTCTAACGTTCGCTGAAGGACATACTTCGATGGGATGATGTCCTCTTACGTACGCTGAAGGACATGCTGCGATGGGATGATGTCCTCTTACGTCCGCTGAAGGACATGCCGCTACAGGAAAAAGCATTTCCGCGTAGCTTGGTCGGCTTTCATCTTCCAATAGCCCACGCAGCGCGTACCAACCCACTCATCTCCGTGATTTGATAGCATAATCGGTAGGATTTTCGCCGAATGTCTTTTTGAATACCTTCGAAAAATAATTGGGGTCGGAAAAACCGGTCGAATAGGCGGTTTCTGAAATGTTGTTTCCGTCTTTCAGCATTTGGCAGGCCCTTTCAAGGCGACAATGCCGGATGTAGTCGCCTATTGTCATGTTCATGAGGTTCTTCATCTTGACATACAGCAGACTGCGACTGACGCCGAGAGAGGCCGTTATGTCGGTGATTGCAAAATCGCTGTTGTCCAGATTGTCTTCCACCAGTTGCTTCACGCGTTGGACAAAGTCACGGTCGATAGGCGAAAGAGAGGCCGCCATGAGGTCGTCGGTGTTCGATTGGATTATCTCCTGCTGACGCGATTGCACAAGCTTCAGGATGTTGTTGATCTGCATCTCAAGGATAGCGATGTCGAAAGGCTTGGCAACGTAGGCGTCGGCACCCGCCCTGTACCCTGTGGCGACATCGTCGCTTTCCGACTTGGCTGTCAGCAGTATCACGGGGATATGCGATGTGTCCATGTTGCCTTTCAGGATGCGGCACAATTCAAACCCGTCCATCTCGGGCATCATCACATCGCTCACCACGAGGTGGATCATCTCCCTGCGTGTGGTCACCAGCGCCTCTTTTCCATTGCGTGCAGTCAACACCTGGAAGTGGGCCGACAGCTGTGAACGCAGGAAGTCGCGCATATCAGCATTGTCCTCGACCACGAGAATCGTGGCACGCCCGTCTTCGTCCATCCCCGCGCTTCCGTCCCCTTCGTTCGAATCGATGTCTATCAGGTCCGTCTGATGCTTGTATTCGCTGATGGGGACAAGCACCTTGTCGCCAGCTATGCGGTTCGTTTCGTCGAATGCCGTCTTGCTGACGCAAAGCTGCACTCTGAATGTGCTTCCCTTCCCGACTTCGCTTTCCACGCCCACACTTCCCTTGTGCATTTCGGCCAGGCGTTTGACGAGCGACAGGCCTATGCCCCATCCCGACGATGCCGTGTTGTAGCCGCGTCGGGTCTGGTAGTAGCGGTTGAAGATGTTCCCCAATTCCTCGGCAACGATTCCGATGCCGGTGTCGCTGACCTCGATGCGAAGATAGTCCTTCCGGTCGGTTTCGTCGCCCACCACAGCTGCCTTCACCGTCACTGAGCCGCCTTCGTGGGTGAACTTAAGTGCGTTGGAGAGCAGATTGGCGATGATATGTTCGACGTACTGGGGCGAAAACCACACCTGTTCGCCGTTGTCCTCAAGGTTGCACTTGAGGCTGATGTTCTTCTCGCGAGCGGGTTCACGGAAAGCTGCCACCGCCCTGCCGAGGAACTCCATCGGATTGCCCTGCTGCACATACAGGCGGAAAGTGTCGGTTTCGACCTTGTTGTAGGTGACCAGTTCATCGACCAGCTGCTCGATTTTTCTTGTGTTCTTCAGTGCAATTGCCAGGTTGCGTTCGCCTTCACCTTTCAGCTGCTCCTGACGCTGCAGTGCCATCAGGGGTGCCTTGATGAGCGAAAGCGGCGTCTTCAGTTCGTGCGAGACGGAAGTGAAGAAGTCGAACTTGGCCTGATCGATGGCACGGATCTTCTCGTTTTCGAGTTCGGCCTGCCTGATGGCCTCCCTGCTCAGCTGGCGGCTATGGTAATAATGCCATGCGAAATACAGGATTGCCAACGCGGCGGCAACGTATAGCAGATAGGCCCACCATGAACGCCAGAAGGGAGGCTCGACGACGATCCGCAGCTGCCGTTCGGGACAATCGTCCCAATGCTCGTCGGCCTCGTTGGCGCGGATGCGGAGCATATAGGTGCCGGGGGCCATGCGATAGCCGTTGAAGCTGTGCGTCGTGCCCACGTTGTTCCATTCCTGGTCGATGCCGTCCACACGTATCTGATATCGGACGATTCCGGCTGTGGCAGGCACCACCACGCCATAGTCGATGGTGAATTGCCGGGCCTGTTCGTACGACAGACGCACCTCGCCCAGCTCGTCGAGCTCCTGCGTGATGGGCGTTCCGGGGGTCGAAGCGGTCTGCTTCTGATTGTTGACCTTCAGCTGCTTCAGTCTCACCGTCCGGCTCTTGCGGCTGGTCTGCAGCTGCAGGGGGTCGAACCACAGCAGCCCCCTGATGGTGCCGAAGTAGAGCCGGCCTGCAGTCCCCAGTAGCGAGGAGGAGAAGTTGAACTGATTGATGGGGAGGCTGACGTCGGTGGTATAGCGCGTGATGCCTTCGGTGTCGAGGTTCATGCGCAGAAGTCCCTGGTTGGTGGAGATCCACAGCTGGCGGCTGCCGTCCTCGATGATGCTGCAGATGGTGTAGTTTGAAAGGTTCCACTGCTTCGAATAGGTGCGGATGTGCCTCTCGCCTCTTGGCAGATACTGCAGGCCGCTCTCGTTGGTTCCGATGTAGAGCGTGCCTTTGGAATCCTCGTAGAGGCAGGTCACGTAATTGTCGTTCAAGCCGTCGTTCCCCTTTTCCCAATGCTCGATGGTGCGCAGGTCGCTGCCGATGCGGAACAGGCCGATGTCGGCCATGCCTGCCCACACGTTGTCGCCCTGGTCGATGCAGAGGGAATAGACGAAGCGTTCGTCGAGCAGCGGGTTGCCCACCTTCTGGAACGTGTCGGTCGCGCTGTCGTAGTAGCGCAGTCCGTGGGTGGTGGCAATCCAGATGCGCCCGTTCCTCTGCCGGGCAATATAGAAGATGGCGTCCGAATCGAGACCGCGCTGGCGCAGGTAGCGTCGCGAAGTGTGCGTCGTGAGGCTGTAGCGGAACAATCCGTTGCGGAAAGTCCCGATCCACATTTCCCGATTGTCGCGGTCGTAGTACAGGCTGTGCACGTTGAACCCGATGGCGGGGATCCGGTCGAACGTCTCGCAGCGGTTGTCGTTCAGGTTGAGTGTGGCCAGCCCGTCGCCTTCGGTTGCAATCCACAGGACGCCTGGCTCCGTCTCGACCATCGACCTCAGGATGCGCCCCTTCATCTGGTCGCCTTCCAGTCCGGGTTCCATCCAGTGGAAGTTCATTGTGCTGGCCAGCATGATATCGACGCCTCCGAAATAGCTGCCCACCCAAAGGTTGCCCTCGTCGTCGTTGAGCAGTGCATAGATGGCATTGTCGCTCAGTAGGTTGGGATGGAGGATATCGTGGCGCATGGTCTCGGTCGAACCGTCGGGGCGAACGATGACGATTCCCCTTTCCGTCCCTATCCAGATGTTGTGGCTCCCGTCCTCGCTGATGCAGCGCACCAGCTCGTCGGGCAGAAGGTTGCGTGCCTGCCGCGTCGCCAGGTTGATGCAGCTGACCCCCTTCCCGTTGCGCCCCACCCACAGGTTGCCCGACCTGTCGGCAAGCATGGGTACCACGCCGTCGGCACCCGTCAGGAAGTCCTCGTAATAGCCTTTGTCGAGCCGTGTGCACCGCTGCATTGTGGAGTCGAAGCAATGGATGGTGGTGTTGGAGGCGAAC
>CAJOLH010000064.1:0-34246 GCA_905235375.1 uncultured Bacteroidales bacterium | reverse complement strand
GTAGAGGTTGTCATCGCGGTCAACGGCGAGCGAGATGATGTAACCTGCCTCGGGCGTCGCCACCGCCACGAGCGAGTCGCTCTGTTCGTCGAGACGGAACAGTCCGTTGCCGGCGCAGTAGATGCGGCCGTCGCTGGTCTCGATGATGCTCAAGGGGTTTTCGCCCGTGCCGCCGTAGTTCCTGAAGTCGTTGGTCGAAGGGACGTACCGGCTCACGCCCTCAGGCGTGCAAGCCCACACGCGCCCCCGGCTGTCGGTGAACAGCCGCTTCACGAAGCTGTTGGCGAGCGAACGGGGATTGCCCTGCTCGTGATAATGGCACGTCATCTCGTAGCCGTCGAAACGCGCCAGTCCGTTGCGGGTGCCGATCCAGACGTATCCCTTCTGGTCCTGCGCCAGGGCCTCCACCTGCTGGTGGGGCAGTCCGTTCTGGCTGTTGATGTGCTTGAACCGATGGTTGTAGGCACCTGCCCGCCCCAGTCCAAAGAGGAAAGGGGCAAGCGCCAGCAGCACGATGGAGAGGGTTCTTCGCGTTGTCATGGTGTCGGTCTGCCTGTTTCGGTCACGGTCACGGCATGGATGACGGGCTCGTCGGCCAGCCGCAGGACGTTGCCGTTGACTTCCATCGTCGCGATGAACATATTGCGGGGGCTGACCTCAGTGGCGGAGTGATGCGCATGGAAAACGATGCGCAGCCGGCCTTCCCTGTCGGTAAAGAACGAATGATGCCCGGTGCCCGACAGCCCATCCGCGCGGTGCACGATGGGGTTGCCCTCATACTTCTGCCACGAGGTGCCGGTGCCCTCCTCGCCTGTCAGCGAGCCTGCCAGTGCATAGCCCACGGCATAGTCGGGGCTGCGGAAGTCGTTGCCCGAATAGGTGAGGAAGTAGATGCCGTCGCGCTTCAGGATGAACGGTCCCTCGCAGACCCTTCCCAAATGTTCCTCCCAGGGTTGGCTGACGCTGAAGCATTTCGTCAGCGACCCTTCGACGGGGGTCATGAGGTCGGCGTGCAGGCGGCACATCCAGATGCAGTTCCCGTCGGTGAAGCGCACAAGGAAAAGGTAGGCGGCGCCGTCGTCGTCGATGAAGACGCTCCCGTCGATACACTTCTCGTCGCCGATGAGCGGAGCCATCAGGGGGCCGCCCGCCTGCCTGAAAGGTCCCAAGGGCGAGGAGGCTGTTGCCACGAAGAGATGCTCGTTGGCAGAATAGTACATATAATACACGTCGCCGACGTGATAAACTTCGGGAGCCCAGAACCTGCCGTCCTCACTGGTATCCGTTCGGGAGAGTGCCAGCCCGCGAGGCTCCCACCGCTCCAGGTCGGTCGAGGCATACACCTCGATGCCCACGGCGCTGTGTGTGCCGTAGGCATAATAGGTATCACCCTCCAAAAGGATGAAGGGGTCGGCAAGCGGGACGTTTTCGGCTTGCCGATTGGCCGAAACGCCCATGCAGAAGCAGAGCAGGCCTATCGTGAGGCAAATGGTGCGGTTCATCTTTTGCATAACATTTTGCGTATGGTCAGTGAGCCATCAGCTTGCCGCTGGCGCACAATCGTCAGGGCGAGCCCCGTGTAGATGGTCGGCAGTGCGATGGTGTCGGCTTCGGTGCAGGCATCGCGCTCCACGCCCCGGATGGCCATGTCGGCGGACTTGGCCCCCAGGCGCAGTTCCATCCACGTCCAGGGGCGGTCGGGGTGCGCGTCGGGGATCGTTTCGGTGTAGGCATTGCCCTGGCGGTTGTCGGTGCTCTCGATGGCAAATGCCATGCGCTGCCCGACGGGTGGCGCCGAGAGGCCAAGGTCGGCCCAGGGGATGGCAGCTTCGATGATGTAGTAGGTGGCTGCCGACGTCGTGGCGGCGCGTATGTTCAGGTCGTTAGTGTTGCCATAGTTCCATTTCCCCTCCGAGCCATAGAACGGGCGCATCAGCGAGCCATCCCTGCGGATGCCGAAGCGGTAGCATCCTGCCTGCGGATGTTCGTCGCACGTGTCGGCTGCATCGATTAGCATGACGATGGCATCGCAGTCGGCGCCATTGGGGACGGGTGTGCGGTCGCTGATGCGGGCAAAGACGTAGAGCGAATCGTCGTCGTAGGCCAGGTCGGCGGCCACGCGGGTGCCCGTCTGGGTGCCGAGTATCATCTGTGTGGCATTGCGCTTCATGTACCCTTCGCCACTGGTCTGCCTGCCGTCGATCGAAGGATGCCCGAAGGGTGCCGTCAGTGCGCGCACCGGATAGCCCTTCATCATCTCGATGCTGCCTGCGATGCCGCTCACGGCCACTACGATGCCGGTGTCGATTACGGCTACCGAGTTCCACAGCCCCTCCTCGTTGCTGCCAATGCTGAAAGGCACACTCACGGCCTTGAAGTCGCGCGCCTCGCTGTTGCCGACGGCTACACGCATCTGGGGATGGCCGCTGTGGTCGAGGCCCGACTGATGACACATCACGGTTTCGCCGCTTGGCAAGACGCGCAGATAGGGTGCCCCGCCGAGGGCCTTCGGTGCAAAATCAAGGTTGTAGGTCTTTTCGCGCAGCGGATCTGCCGCGTTGACCCAGAAGTCGTGCCAGTTGTTTTCGAGAGAGGTGCGCACTGTGGTGGGATAGAAATCACTGAACCCCGCACCCCAACCGTTGTCTTCAATGATTACTACAATTTCGGATTCGTCTTTCAGCAACACGGGAGAAGGCATCCCGTCGCGGTAGCCTTGCCGATAGCTGACACGCTGGGGGGCGCTCCAGGTCAATCCTCCGTCGAACGACCGGCACAGCGAAATCTGCTGTTCGTTGCTGGTCGTGAACGGGCTCTCGTCGGCGAAGTAGAGCTGCACTTCGCCCGACGGCAACTCGAGCATCGACGGCTCCCAGCATCCGTCGTCCCAAAGGTGGCTGGCATCATAGACGAAGATCTCGTCGCTCCACGATGCTCCATTGTCGGTCGAACGGCGGCATCTGATGCCGAATCTCCGTTCTTCGGAATAGGGTCTGGAGGGTCGCGGATTGTAGGCGACGATGATGGTTCCATCGGCCAACTGTATCAGGTCGGGCACGCACTCGCTGACTCCTGCCGGATTGGATGCAATGCGCGTGGGGGAGGACCATGTAAAACCCTGGTTTGCGCTGAATGCTATCTGTATGCCTCCACTCTCGCAGACGGCCATCAGACGGCCATCCTGGAGCTCAATCAGACGACTGTATCCGCCGTTTTGGAAGATGGTGGTTCGGGTGCTTGTGTCCCAGAAGATCCGGGAGCCCGAATAGGGTTCCATGCGCATAGCAGGAGCTGTATGCATGGAACCGATCATTAGGGCTACAGTCAATAGAAGGATTCTGAACTTCATATCTTATATGTAACTATTCAGAATTAACTATACATATTTTTCTTTTAACACGAATTATCGCGAATTATCATTAATTACTCAGTATGTCGATAACAGAAACGGACAGACCTCAGTGTCCTCCGCACCAGTGGACAGTGCAGCGCAGTCCACTGGTCTCGCTTGGACGAACAAGATTCTGTGTCTTTCGTGTATTCCGTGGTAGATACCTCCAACGTTCTTTTTTATCGAACACGGAAGACACCGAAGACACTGAAAATTAGCGGGTCCCAATGGAGGCCTGAGTGCGTTTCTGCGTCGCACCCAGGACGGAAGACACTGAGGCTTGACGTTACACAAAAAATTCATGTGAATTCATGATAATTCGTGTTAAGAAAAAAGACGCATATAATTATCGTTAATTTTGGTTATATACTTAAGTGGTCGTTATCGCTGAAAAATGATACGAGCGTCGGCGCGAACTTGCGGATTGCTGCTATGCGAACGCCTCAGTGTGTACTCCTTGCCGAGCTGAATCTGGCAACCCGGGGGCATCGGCTGCGAGCCATCGAGGAGCTGGACATTGTCTTCGACAGTGTAGTCAAGTGTCAGATCGTCGGTGGTTACAAGATACGTCTGCAGATCCTGGTAGAAAGCCGAACGGGTGAGCGTCGCATCCTTACCGCCGACTGTAACTGTCGAGAACTCGGGGTAGATCATGCCGTACAATGTATAGTCTCTGATGGTGCCTGAGGAAGAGACTACCCGGATGGAATGGTCGATGTTCAATGCGTAATAGGTTCGCGAGTTGTACGGTTCGCCGTCCAGGTAGATTTTTGCCGAGTCACTTTCGATGGTGATACTCAATCGCTGACGGGCTGCGTTGACTGTCATCTCACGGTTGTTGTAGAGCTGCTTGGTGGGCAGGCACAGCAACCAATCATTTTCGCTGAGCCGATTGGCATAATAGACATTGGGAGTAATCGTGGTCGAAATGTCGTCAATTTCGGTGATGTTGTCGGTGACGGTCACGTCGAAAGCATAGACGTCGGTCTGCAAATTTCCACCCAGATAGGTGTCGTAGGTGCTGGCAACGCAGACCACGCGAAAGGTGCCGGGCGTGCGATAGGAATAGGTGAACAGACCTTTGTTCATGGCAAAGCCTGTGTTGCTCTGATCACGCAGTTCGTACTCATGATCCTTGTCGCCGGTGAAGATGATTACCTGGTCGGCGACGCCGGTGAAGTGAATCTGCATCGACTCGTTGATTTCGAGCGACTGCTTATCGACGATAATCTCTGCTCGCGGAGTGCGGGCTGGCTCGTTGTCGTCACTGCACGAGGTGGCTGTGTTCAGCATGCTCAATGCAATGGCCATTCCCACCAAATTCGAGAATAATCTGTTTGTAGTCATAATGTATATTATTCTAAAAGGATGAGGCACTTAATATCCGGGATTTTGCTCAACCACTCCATTCGACACGTCAATCTCGTTCTGCGGAATAGGCAGCAGCTCATGCACGCCTTGTATGAAATAGAGTCCACGGCTGTTGGGACGCGAACGACCGAATGTGTGAAGCACGGTGGCGGCACGCCCTTGGCGAATGAGGTCGAAATAACGATCCCATTCGAAAGCCATCTCCATACGACGCTCGGAATAGATCTGGTCGCGAATGTAACCATAGCTGCCAGGCTGGTAAAGCTTGGTGCTGCCGTTGATGGTGTTGACCTGCGCCTTGCAAAGATTGAGCTTGGCAAGTGCCTCTTCACGTTTGCCGGTTTCGTTGAGTGCCTCGGCATACATAAGCACTACGTCGGCAAATCGGATAAGGCGACGGTTCCTCCCGTTGTCGCCTCCATATTGCGGCTTGTCCTTTTTGGGGGTGTACCATTTCAGGGAGACAAAGCGTCCTTCGCCGCCTTGCCACATCTCACCGTCGGGAGTGTTGCCTTGGTGATGGATGACGAAGTCTTTGCGGATGTCATCGGCAAAAATTTCGTTCACGATGTTGCTTGTTGCGTACATTGCTGTTGTTCCTACATCAAAGTGTTCGATGCCGGCTCCTTCGTTGTTGTCGCCCGATGTTCCATCGCCGCTTTCCTTGAATACGACCTCAAACACCGATCCTTTGCAGAATTCACCATCGGAGTACCACTGATAGACGTAGGCCCAACGGTCGCCGTTGTGCAACGGGTCTCCGAAATAATCGCGATACTCCAGTGAATAGACATTGTTGACGTCTTCAAGCCGGGTATCGGCAGTTTCGTATGGGTCGCCTTCGTCATTCTGATACTGTGGCTTGAACCATAGCCTTTGGCGCAATGATTCCCAATCCTCACTGTTGTCATACTTGAGTATCTCGCCCATAGTTAATCTGGCGCCATCGACAAAATAATTGCCCAGTCGAACCATTTCTTCCCATTTGTCGGAAACGGTACCTGGTTTTGCCTGATACATGAGCACCTTCATCAGCAGAGCCACAGCAGCGCCCCTGGTCGCCTTGCCCATTTCGGCGGTGGGATAGACCACAGGCAGCATGACAATTGCTTCGCGCAGGTCGCGTTCGATGTAGGCATAGGTTTCGTCGGCAGTGCTGCGAGGCACAACGAGATTCTCCACCGTCTCGGTCTCGGGTCGGATAGGTACACCGCCATAGGACTTGACCAGGTTGAAATAGTAGAGAGCTCTTAGGAATTTTGCCTGCCCGTAGATCCAGCGAATCTGTTGATAGGCATAGTATGACGTGGTGGATATTTCCACACGATTGATGTTGGCAATGACCTGATTGACACGATGGATGCCCTTGTAGTTCACTTCCCAACGTTGGCGAATCCAGGTATTGGACGTGTTGAATCGGAAGCAGACCAGCTGGCCCATTTGCGAAGCCAATCCCTCGTCAACACCCAGGACATTATCGGCCATCGCTTCTCCAAAGCGCCATTCCTGGTCGTTGTAGGCATCGCTTTGCAGTACATCGTAGGCAGCGTCAAGTGCCGACTGCATCTTATAGGGCGTGTCGTAATAAGTTTGGTCGGTGGCATTGCCCGTGATTTCCTTGTCGAGGAAGTCACTGCACGCAGTTAGGGTCATTCCAAGTACGGCCACTGCCAGTCGAGACAATATCTTACAGTTCATGATAAATAATTCTTTTTATAATCCTATTTTAACTCCAAAAGTGAAAGATCGGGCTTGGGGATAATTGCCGTGATCGACACCCATGCTCAGGTTGTTGCTTTCGGATCCTACGACGCGACCTACTTCGGGGTCAAAGCCATTGTAGGATGTGAACGTAAGCAAATTGTAAGCAGTTACGGAAAGAGTCAGTGTCGAAAGCCCCCATCGCTCGATTGTCTTGGTGGGGAAGGAATAGGAAAGACGTGTCTCCTTCAGTCTCAGGTAGCTGCCATCGTGAACGAAAAAGTCGCTGGCTCGGAAGTTGCGGTTGCTGTCCGATCCGCGAAGGTCTGGAATGGTTGCTGTCGTGTTGAGCGGGAAAAATTCGCGGCCTTCGATAAGCTGACCCGACCAATGCTTCGAATGCAAGTCGGCAAGGACATTGCCTTTGGCGGCATTATACAGATAGTCGTCCATAACATTGAAGATCTTGTTGCCCGTCTGCCCCTGGAAGAAGATGCTCAAGTCGAAACTGCCATATCCGAAAGAGAGGGGGATGCCGAAGACGAACTTGGGCAGCGGAGACCCCAGATAGGTGCGGTCTTCGGCAGTGATCTTCCCATCGGCATTCAAATCCTTAAAGCGGAAGTCGCCAGGTTTGGCGGTCTGTTCCCACTGGTTTTTGCCGTAGTCATATTGGGCACTGGCACGCACTTCGTCATAGGTCTGGAAGATGCCATCAGTGACATATCCGAAGAATGAGCCGATGGGCTGACCAACAGCGGTCTTGGTCACAGGGTCGTCGATAACAAGCCCTACGGTCGGGCCCCAGATGGGCTCGTTGCCGGTGCCCAATGAAGTCACTTCGTTCTTGATCCACGACAGGTTGAACCCTATCTCATAACGAAAGTTCTTGCCAATGTCATCACGCCACTTCACGTCATATTCGAAGCCCCAGTTCTTGACGGCACCGGCATTGGTCATCGGACTCTGATCGAGGCCGGCCGAGAGGACGGTGGGCACACGGAGCAGCATATCTGTCGTTTTGCGGTTGAAGTATTCCATGGTCAGCATCAGTCGGTTGTGCAATACCGACACATCAATGCCTACATTCAGAGACTCACTCTTTTCCCACTTGATGTCGTCGTTGCCGAGCACGGTGGAAGTGGAACCCTCCCAAAGCGTGTGATTGCCGGCACCGTATGGATAGTTGTAGCCTGAAGTCAGATAGGTATAGCGAGCCAACTCGTCGATGCGGTTATTTCCCAAAATGCCCCATCCGGCACGCAGTTTGGCAAGCGACAACCAGCCTTGATCCTTTAGGAATGGCAGGTTAGAGAATTTCCAACCCACTGAGACTGATGGGAAGATACCCCATCGATTGCTGGAGGAGAATTTCGACGAACCATCGGCTCGGATGTTGGCCTGGAGGAGGTAGGTGTCGTCGAAAGAGTAATTGATTCGACCGATCCAGCCGATGGCAGTCCATTCTCGATCGAGGCCATAGGTCTTGTCGCCGGTGAAAGCACTCGAAAGGTAACGGAATACGTCTTCGTTGCTGGGAGTTCCTTTGCGGGTTGATTCCTGATAGGAGGTTGTCATTCCCTCAAGCACTTGTCCTGCCAATAGTGTCAGACTATGCTTATTGCCTTGCAGCATATAGGTCAGCAGGTTGTCAACCTCCCATTTCCCGATGTTGTTTTGGTATTTATAGACCGAAGTAAGGTCGCCAGGCATCGCAAAGTCGGAGTTGAGTTTATTGACCTCATAGAAGCGATCGTCGGTCTGACGGGTGTTGTAATAGGCGACCTTAAACTGATAGGTCAGGCCTTTTGCTATCGTCGCATCGAGACTAAGGTTCATGTCGAAGCGCTGACGATTCGTTTCGTCGTGGTTTCGGTCCAGAACGGCTATAGGCGTATAGCCGTAGTTGTAGGAATCGCCCGAGTTGGCGTTCCAATAGCCCTTTGCATCGTAAAGCAATGCACGAGGATCCATATTCAGCGCATGTTTCAAGATGCTGGACGAACCTTCGGGCACACCGTTTCGGTCCTCGTGAGTGAACGACATGTTGCCCGTCAGGCGCAGCCACTTGACCAACTGCGCATTTATATTCATGTGCGTATTGAGTCGCTGGTAATCAGAAGACTTGATGATACCATTCTCATCGTAATAGCTGGCACTGGCCAGATACTGCATTTTGTCATTTCCTCCCGATACAGACAGGGCATGCTGTTGCTTGATGCCAGTGCGTGAAATGGCATCCCAATAATTGCCTGCCGAATTATGACGGATAGTGTCGAGTTCGAAAGCCTTGCGCTCATCATAGAACAATTGGCCGTCGGCTCCTTGCGACATATAGAGCTGGCCATTGTAGGAATAGCGGTTCTGGCCGGTCACATAATCGCTCATAAGGGCATAGTCTTCCAATCCCATGACATCTATGGTTTTCCAGGGATTGGAAACGCCGACATAGCCATCGTAGGTGATGTGTGTCTTGCCTTCCTTTCCCGTTTTGGTGGTGATGGCAACCACGCCATTGGCAGCACGTGAACCGTAGATGGCGCTCGACGCCGCGTCCTTGAATATCTCTACGTTCTCGATATCGTTGGGATTCAGGTAGTCGATGTTATCGACCACGAAGCCATCGACCACATAAAGGGGATCTGCATCGTTGACAGTGCCGGTGCCGCGAATCTTGATGGTGGTCTTGCCGCCAGGTGCGCCCGTATTCTGAATGATGTTTACACCAGCAGCTCGTCCCTGGAGGGCTTGCAAAGCCGACGACACAGGAATATTGTTTATTTCCTTGCCTGCCACCGATGAGATTGAACCCGTGATGTCTTTCTTCTTTTGAACGCCATAGCCAATGACAACCATTTCGTCAAGCAGTTGGGTATCTTCAGTCATCTGCACATCGATCTTGCGACGATTGCTTACACGCACAGACAACTTTCTGTAGCCCATATACGAGAATTCGAGTGTCGCATTGGCATCGACGCTGATCGAGTATTTCCCTTCAAAATCAGTGATTGCTCCGTTCTGCCCTCCAGATTCTCTTATGGTGACGCCGAAGAGTTCCTCACCTGTCTTTTGGTCGGTAACGACACCCGTTACCACGATCGTCTGTCCCCAAACCACAGATGGAAGCATAAGCATTGTGACAAGTGTGGCGAAGAGCCAGTTTTTCGGAATGTGTGAAAACATAAGGATTAAGGATTGGTTTTTGGGATAGTAATATCTACAGGCAACGCACCAACCGTGCTGGATTGGCTTGTTGCCTGTAGAATAAAGAGGATTAGCGGACTACTATTTTCTTGCCGTTAACTACATAGATGCCCTGGGGCAGATTGTCTGCATTTACGCGAATGCCATTCAGATTGTAAATGCCATTCACCTGCGCATCAGCCTTCACTTCACGAATGGCCTCGTCGTCGATGGCATCATATTCTGGCTCCAGATAGCCCATGTCGCTGACGCCATCCCATCCTTCTTTGGTATATTTATAGACATATACCTGCTTTGTCTTGTCGCTGGTGAAGCAGATGGTGCCTCCCAGATTGCGCAGCGAGTGGCAGAAATCGCCAGTGGGGTCGAGGTGGGTTACGACCACGGGAGTGGCGTCCTTGCTGTCCAGGCGGTAGAGGGCACCCGTATAGGCACCGACGGGCTGTGCGTCAACTTCGTTCCACCAGTAGAGGCTGCCTCCTGCTACGGTCTGCTCCTTGATCCAGTCGCAACCCGTGCCGGGCACAAAGTCCATCTGCATTCTGATGGTTTCGCCATCGGTGTACCACATTTCGCCGCCGAAGTGATCTTCGCGGGCAGGGTCGAAGCCGTGTGCGGCGCAGAACATATAGACGCCGTCGAAGATGCAGCCGGGGTCGGAGAAGGAATTGTTGTCGCGCGAGGGTTCCTGATCCCACACGTCGAAGTAGCGGTAGTCGCCCTTCTTGTTGGTGACGCCTGCAAACTCGTAGCCGCCCTCGGGGCTGTAGCCGCGATACCAGATGCGATCCTTATAGACCTCGAAGCCCGTGCCGAACACACCGCCTCCGAAGCCGATGCCGTTCTCGTCCTTGCCGGGCCATGTGTCGTAGATCATGAAGGTGTGCAGGTCGCCGTCCTCGTTCTGACCGTTGGGCTTGAGCGCTTGCGTGCCGTCGCTATACCAGGGCTCGCCACCGAAATCGGGAGTCCATGCGTGGAAGAACACGCCTACGTTCTTGTAGTTCTCCATGTGGTCGAGGGCGGAGTTGCGCGTATAGCCTTCCTCATAGCCGGGCTGTCCTTCGGGCCAGCGTTCCCAGTTGATGTCCATCACGCAATAGGTGCCCGCTTCGGTTCCATCGGTCACCCAAAGTTCCTCGCCTGTGGTTCCGTCGATGTTGTCGGCCTTGAAGAAAACCCTTCGGCCTGAACGTACGTAGGCGGTGTGGAGTGTCTGGTTCTCCTGACCAGGCCACCTCATGTCGGCCTGGGCCACGCGCCTTGTGCCCTCCACTGTGCCGTCAGTTACCCAGAGCCAGCGCTGCGGGCCACGGTCGGGGTCGTATTCCCAGCTTTCGTCATCGTAGGCAGCGAACACGGCCTGTGTCTCGTTCATCTGGATGAATGACACCGGGTTGGCTCCGAAGATGAAGTCGGTGAGCATGACGGTACCTTCGGCAGTTCCGTCGGTGACGTAAGCCTGCACGTCAAACTCGTCGGTATAGGCGGCAAAGAGGGCCTTGTCGTTCAGTCGGCCCAGATAGCCGGGGTTCGACGATCCGACACCGGGCACAAGGTCTGCCACGATGTGGGTGCCTTCGGGGGTTCCGTCGGTGACCCAAAGCTCTTCGCCATGCGAAGCGTCGGTAGCCGCAAAGAAGGCCTTGTAGCCCTTCTCCGGGGAGCCTGTCACGATGAGGTTCTTCTGCTTGTCCTGCTTGCGTTCGGGATTGATGTTGGCAGTGACTCCATCAGGAAGCAGACTGATTAATTCTCCGTCGTTCTGAGCCATGGCGCAATTTGTGATGGTCAGCAGACCGGCAGCCATTAAAAGAGTAGTAGTTTTCATAATGATAATGATTAGTGTTGGTTTATTGTTAAGGGTTGATTGATGATTGTTCGGGGTTTTTCTTAACACGAATTATCGTGAATTCACATGAATTTTTGTGTGACGTCATATCGCGTCAATGGTCGCCCTTGAAAAACAAGGATCTAAAAGCTGGAAAAGCTGGGACAATAAAGTTTTCGTAAATTTCGTTATTTTCGATGTTTTCGGAATAAAATCACATTGTTAGTAATTCCGAAAAAGTCCGAAAAGACGAAAAAGTCCGAAAATATTTTGTAGTCGTTTCCGTTGTTTTTCGATGTTGTTATATAGAATGGGTTTATTGGTTCTTCTGGAGCATTCGGCTGACCTCCTCCTTCGCCTGGGTGCGCGACTTCGTGAAGATGCTCCTGATCCGCTCCATATCGAACTTCTGTTCGCGGTCGTAGGTGTAGATGCCGTTCTTTTCGAGTTCGACATCCACGATTTGGGTGTAGCAGAATCCGCAGATATGGTCGAGGCTCAGTATCACGTTGACCTGGTCCTCCAGTCGGCGATAGAACTCCTCCAGCGTCACGGGGTCGTTGCCATATCCCCAGAACTGACCCTCGGGAGCCACTTCCTTGGCCTGCATCTTCTGAATCCAGCGTATGCCGCCGAATTCGTCGATCATATATGCCTCGCCATTGTAGGGGGCACTGAAGTCGGGAGCCTGCACATAGACCGCGCCGTCCTCCTTTTCGCGCAGTTGCTCATGAAGGGCGATGGGATCCTGCGTGTAGGTGTGTTCGGCATAGATGTCGGTGAACCCTGCATGATAGCCTCCGCTGGCTGTCACCACGGGGCGCGTGCGGTCGAGGCGCTTGGTGATGAAGTACAGGTCGTTGGTGAGGCGGGCGCGCTGGCCGTCGCGGTCGGGGCACCAGGTCTCGTTGAGCGGCGACCAGGCGACCAGGCTCGGCGCATTGAAGTCACGCTCCACACATTCCTCCCATTCCGCCATCATGTTGCGGGCTGCTATCTGGTTGGTCCAGTCCATCTCCCACGACGGCGACTCGCCCCACGTGAGGTAGCCGAGGCGGTCGGCCCAATAGAAATAGCGCTGGTCGAACACCTTCTGATGCAGTCGTGCGCCATTGAAGCCTGCCTCCTTGGCCAGGAGGATGTCACGCTTGAGCTGCTCGTCGGAGGGTGCGGTCCACAGGCCGTCGGGGTAATAGCCCTGGTCGAGCACAAGGCGCTGGTAGTAGGGCTCGTTGTTCAGATAGAACACGCGTCCGCGAAGCTCCGACTTTCGCATTCCTGCGTACGACGTTACCCGGTCGATCACATTGCCCTGGGCGTCCTTTACAGTGTATTCCACATCGTAGAGGAAGGGTTGTTCGGGCGACCAGGGCTTTATATTCCTGATATGGGCGGCAAGCGACGCGTTGTTGCTGGCCCTGGTTTCGCCCTTGAAGACAATCTTCTGTCCATCCCTGATGACGACCGAAAGCGTATTGCCGCCATCGGTCTCGTAAAATACCGGCTCCAGGAGGAAATGGCTGTTGTCAAGGTCGGGAGTGATCTTTACCTTCTTCAGTCCGCCCTTTGCTACAGGCTCCAGCCAGACGGTTGACCAGATGCCTGTCACTCGGGTGTAGAAGCACTCATAGCTGTTCAGGCGGCGGCTCTGCTTGCCACCCGGCTGCAGTTGCGAACGGACATCATCCTCCACATATACCACCATATCCGCGCTGGCGCCTGGCGTTATGTATCGTGTGATGTCCACTTCGAACGAAGCTGCTCCGCCATAGTGCGTGAAGACGTGCTTCCCATCGATGAAGATCTGCGACTTGTAATCGACGCCCCCGAAATGCAGGATGACGTGGCGCCCTTCCCACGACTGGGGAATACTGATGGTGCGGTGGTACCACAGGGCAGGGATGAAGTCGGTATGCCCGATGCCCGACAATGTGCTCTCGGGGCAGAACGGGACGGTGATGGGCTGGTCGAATCCCTTGCTTGACTGATAACCACTCTCGATTCCGCTTTGTCCGAAATCGAATCGGCAGGTCCATTCGCCATTCAGGCACACCCATTCTTGACGCTCAAACTGGGGTCGTGGATATTCCGAACGAGGAATTGTGCCGCCATAGGTCTGGACAGTCAACAGCATGGCGATGGCTGCTGCTAAGATGTCTGATTTTCTCATGCGTTCGTTTTTGTTTGTTGGTTTTGACGACGCAAAGGTATAGCTTTTCTGTGTATTCGATTGGTAGATTTGTCCAAATATTCTGCATTTTGTTCCTGAGGAGCGTTTTTACTCAACTTTCGCATTCGCTCAACTTGACTTGTGGGATTTCTTCTCAATCCTCTTCGCCATGCCGATGGCCCCTGTCGGGCAGACAAGGCGGCAGAGGTGACAGCCTACGCAGCGCGTGCCGACGATGTGGGGGCGACGTGTCACCGCGTCGAAGGTGATGGCCTGATGGCCTCCATCCATGCACGACGTATAGCAACGTCCGCATCCGATGCAGCGACGGGTGTCGATCGTCGGATAGACGATGGTGCTGCGGTCGAGCTCGGAAGGCGTGACGAAGTTGGGCAGTTCTTCGCCTACGAGGTCTGCCAGGTGCTTCACACCACGCTGCTGCATATAGGTCTGCAGGCCGAGCACGAGGTCGTCGATGATGCGGTAGCCATACTGCATGACTGCGGTGCATATCTGCACGTTGCGGCATCCCAGCTGGATGAATTCCAGTGCGTCGCGCCACGTCTCTATTCCGCCGATGCCGCTGAACTGGATGTTCTTCATGACGGGATTCTTTGCCATCTCGAGGATGTGGCGCAAGGCGATGGGTTTGACGGCACGGCCCGAGTAGCCCGAGACGGTCTTCTTCTGCGCGATGCTGGCGCGGTCGGTCATCGTGACACTCTTGATGGTGTTGATGGCCGAGATGGCATCGGCTCCGGCAAAGAAGCCACCCATGGCAGGTTCGTTGATTTGGGTAATGTTGGGGGTCATCTTCGGGATGACGGGGATGGAGACATTGCGCTTCACGTAGGCCGTGTAGAAGGTGACGAGCTCAGGGTTCTGGCCTACGTCGGAGCCCATGCCGGCCAGTCGCATCTGCGGGCAGGAGAAGTTGAGTTCGACGGCATCGCAGCCTGCACGTTCAGCCATCTTGGCCAGCACGATCCACTGCCGCTCGGTCTGCCCCATGATGGAAGCGACAACGACTTTCGAGGGATAGTCCTTCTTCAGGCGTTTCAGGATGTCGAAATCCATGCGCACGGGGTTTTCGCTCAGCTGTTCCATGTTGCGGAACCCGTAGAAGTCGCCATTGTCATCGGTGTGGACTGCATCGAAGCGGGGCGACACCTCGTGGATGTCCTGCATACAGATGGTCTTATAGAACACGCCTCCCCATCCTGCCTCGAAGGCACGTGCCACCATCTCGTAGTTGGTGCAGATGGCTGACGAAGCGAGGAAGAAGGGGTTTTCGCAAGGAATGCCGCAGAAGTCGATGCTGAGGTCGGGAAGCGCGTCGGTCGAAGAGGCGGCGTGCTGGGGATCTTCTTGTGTCAGGGTCTCGGCGGTACGCAGCAGTTCACGGATGCGGATGGGCCTGTCGTAATGGATGCAGGCTTGCTCGGCGGCCTGGAGCTCCTCATCGGAGCATTGCGACACCCATTGACGGGCGAGGGGAAGGTTATCGAAACGAATGGCGCGGATGGCGCGTGCGGGGTCTCCGTTGGGGCAGGCTTTGCTGCATGGGGCATCGACGCAGAGCAGGCAGCGCGATGCTTCCTCTTTGGGATGAAGTCGGGGTGTCATGGGGAGTGAGGGTTAAGTATGTAGCCAAAATTAACGATAATTATATGCGTCTTTTTTTAACACGAAATCATGAATAAACATGAATTATTTTTGTAACGTCATATCGCGTAAATGGTCGCTTCGCTCAAAATTATAAAAAAATCAAATCAAAAAATTATAAGAAAAACGAGTCGAAATTGGTCATGGCTATTTTGGACCATCTTTTTTGATAATTTTAAAAATTAATTTTCTAATAATTTTGAGCGAAGCGACCCCAAACATCGTTTTGTTATCGACAATCTGAGTAATTGGCTCAAGCGGGAATAATCTACTCTTCCATCCTGGCCTTCACCTTCTGCCAGGCGTGGGAGTCGAAGAGGAAGCACTCTTTCATCGTTTCCATCATCGTGACGAATCGGCTGAAAGGAATGGTGAAGCTCAGTTCGTCGCGACCTACCCATGGGCGCACGGATGGGTCAAACAGTCCGAGGAAACAACGATGGCCATTGCGAGCATTCTCGACTACCGTCATCGACACTACCGAACTGCATCCCGATCCGAACTGCGACACCACGGCGTCGGGCTCGTTATTGTCGAAGTACGCCCAACCGCATAGACCCGAAAGCATATCGGGAGTGGCATAGAAGAGGATACCCTCAACATTGTCGAATGTTTCGACCTTATCGACTCGGATGAAGTTCAGATAGGGTTTCTCGGCACGTCGAATCTGCAAGGAGTCGATATAATCTTTCACCATCTCAGGTGTTTTCTTGTACTTCTCGGTCAGCGACACAAATTTGGGCACGCGTTCTGGCATGTCGGAGAAGCCAGTGTAGAGTTTGCCGCCACCGCAACCGATGACATCGGCGCTGAGGCTTACGGGCACACCGTCGCGTGCCTCGTTGAGACCTGAAGAAGCAGCCGCCTATTTTTTCTGTCGCGGCAATGGGTTGATTGCTGTAGCCAAACAACAATGGCAGAGGAGCCTTGCTGCCAAAGGCCTCTCGGTAGTTTTGGATAAAGTCTTGTACGTTTGTCATGATGGTAGTAGGTTTTTTTCGATCACGGATCGCACGAATCACACGGATTATCTGTCGTCCCAAGGGAAACCAGTGGTCATTGCTTCGCCGACCACTGGGCGGAAAGCACGGACTTTATGGACTAACCCGAGAGTGCGCAAGCAAAAAGTCTGTGTCCTTACATCTCTACAGATTTCGCAGATTTATCAGATTAGCGGCTCGGTCAAAAATAAATCCGTTCAATCCGAGAAATCCGTAGAGGAATGGACTATCATTGAGATGCGCAAGCAAAGATCTGTGTGGATCTGTGCGAATCTGTGTGCCCTTATTCGGACAATCATCCGTTGAATCCTCATGATCCGTGATCTAATTTTCGGACTTTTTCGGAATTACATCCATCGTATTTTTGGATTCCGAAAACTATGAAAATAACGAAATCAACGAAAACTTTATTGTTTCAGCTTTTCGATATGTCGAAATGGACGCTGCAAATATAAGGAGAATTTTTGGAATATAAAACAAAAAAAGGGTCACTTTGTAGTGTAAAGAATGAAATTTATTATAAAATAGGTGAAAAAAAGGGTTTAATGGAAAATTTTCTGCAAAAAAAAGAGTTTATATCAAATTATATTTGTATCTTTGCCGCCTGAAAGACATCATAAACAATTACCTTATACACTTCTATTGTAATATGAAAAATGTACCTGTAATCAAAGTCGGAATCGTCGCCGTTAGTCGCGACTGTTTCCCCGAGTCATTGGCTGTTAACCGCCGCAAGGCCGTTATCGCCAAGTATGTAGAGAAGTTCGGCAATGCCGATATCTACGAGTGTCCTATCTGTATAGTGGAGAGTGAGATTCACGCTCAGCAGGCTCTTGAGGATGTGAAGAAGGCAGGATGCAACGCCCTTTGCGTTTATCTTGGCAACTTCGGTCCTGAGATCTCTGAGACAATGATAGCCGATTGGTTCCAAGGCCCAACGATGTTCTGTGCTGCTGCTGAAGAGACACAGGCTGACCTGATCGATGGTCGTGGCGACGCTTATTGTGGAATGTTGAACGCCAGCCAGGCTTTGGATATCCGCAAGACCCGTGCCTACATTCCCGAGGAGCCCGTGGGTGATGCTGCCCATTGTGCCGAACTAATCCATGAGTTCCTGCCCATTGCCCGTGCTATCGTGGGTCTGCAGAACCTGAAGATCATCACCTTCGGTCCACGTCCCAACAACTTCCTGGCTTGCAACGCACCCATCCGTGCCCTTTATGATCTTGACGTTGAAATCGAGGAGAACTCCGAGCTCGACCTGCTTGAGGCTTTCCAGAAGCATGCAGGCGATCCACGCATCGACGACGTTGTGAAGGATATGGTTGCAGAGCTTGGCACCGGCAACAAGATTCCTCATGTGCTTCCCAAGCTCGCCCAGTACGAACTCACCCTGACCGACTGGATCGAGGCTCATAAGGGCTCGCGTCAGTTCGTGGCTATGGCCAACAAGTGCTGGCCTGCTTTCCAGACCATGTTCGGCTTCGTTCCTTGCTATGTGAACAGCCGCCTGACTTCGCGTGGCATCCCCGTTGCCTGCGAGGTTGACATCTACGGCGCCCTGTCGGAGTACATTGGAACCTGCATCACCCAGGATGCCGTTACCTTGCTCGACATCAACAACACTGTACCTGCCGATATGTACGAGGAGAGCATCAAGGGCAAGAAGTTCCTGTGCGACACCTACACCGACAAGGAGATCTTCATGGGCTTCCACTGCGGCAATACGGCTTCGAACAAGGTTTGCAACTGCAAGATGTGCTTCCAGCGCATTATGGCCCGTGCGCTGCCGGTAGAGGTTACCAACGGTACACTCGAAGGCGACCTGAAGCCAGGTCTCGCTACCGTTTATCGTCTGCAGTCAACCGCCGACACCCGTCTCCGCGCTTACGTTGCCCAGGGCGAGATCCTGCCAGTGGCTACCCGTTCGTTCGGCTCAATCGGCACCTTCGGCATCAAGAACATGAGCCGTTTCTATCGTCACGTCCTCATCGAGAAGCACTATCCACACCACTGCGCCGTTATGTTCGGCCATCAGGGCAAGTACTTCTGGGAGGTTCTCAAGTACATGGGCATCCCCGTTGACGAAATCGACTACAACTTCCCGAAAGGCAACTACTATCCCACCGAGAATCCTTTCTGCTAAGCGATACAAGCTAACAAATCGAAGGGCTGGCGCCAGAATGGGTCGTCAGCCCTTCGTTCACATACAATTTGACGTTGAACCAAACGAGAGAACAAGATGCGCAAATCGACGATAGTATTGGCAGCGATAGCTTTGTTGGCCGCTGCTCAGACTGAGGCACAGCTCGTCCGCACAACTGTGGCTCAAGGAGAGATTGAGGGTGTGATCGAGGATGGGATGGCACACTATAAGGGCATCCCGTTTGCTGAACCGCCCGTGGGAAATCTGCGTTGGAAGGCTCCCGTCCCTGCCAAGGCATGGGAGGGGACGCTGAAGGCTGCTCATTTTGCCGTGCAGGGCATTCAGCGGGCACAAGCAATGCCCGGACAGGAGGCTCCTGCCATAAGCGAAGACTGCCTTTATCTTAACGTCCTGACTCCGGCAAAGCAGAAGGACGAGCGATTGCCTGTATTGGTTTGGATACATGGCGGAGGTTTCTCGTCGGGCAACTCGTATGGGAACGATGGCAGCAACTTTGCCAAGGCTGGCATCGTGTTTGTGAGCATCACCTATCGCCTGAACTGCATGGGCTTCCTTTCGTTGCCCGAACTGACACAGGAAAGCCTCAAGGAGACGGGTCATGCCACTTCGGGCAACTACGGCCTGCTGGACCAGATCATGGCGCTGCAGTGGGTGCATGACAACATTGCTGCCTTCGGTGGTGACCCAGCCAAGGTGACCATCATGGGCGAGAGCGCAGGCGCCATCTCGGTGGGTATGCTCTGTCAGAGTCCTTTGGCCAAGGGCCTTTTCCGCAGTGCCATCAGCGAGAGTGGTGGCAATATGGTTCCAATGGACAACGTGCGCATCGACAACAACTCGGTGCGCAATGTTAAGGGTTCGGAGGCATACGGAATGGCCTACATCCAGCGTGTCACGGGTAAGAAGAACCCCAAACTGAAGGACCTCCGCAAGCTGCCGGCTGAGGTTTTCCTGAACGATTCGGCGGCATTTAGCGCAGGTGGAGCCTTGTGGCCATGCTACGATGACTATGTGCTTAGCACCGATGCCTATGTCCAGTACCAGCAAGGCAACTTCAATGACGTGAACGTGCTGTTGGGAACAAATTCAGACGAAGGATCGATGTTCACGGGCTTCCTGAGAGGGTTCACGACGGCACAGTATGAAGAGGAGATGCGCACGTCGTTTGCTCCCGAATGGCGCGATGAGTTCAAGCGGATGTATCCCGGCACAAATGCGCAGGAGGCTTTCGATGCACATTCTGACATCTTCCGCGAGGCTGCTTTTGCCTGGCCTACCTACGCTTGGGCCAATATGCAGTCGCAGCATGGACAGGGGAAGGTCTATATGTACTTTTTCGACCAGTTGAAGTTCAATCCTTTCCGCATGAATCAGCAGATTACGCGCAAGCAGATTTCCACACATGCCTTCGAGCTGTCGTTTACCTTTGGTCCGCAGCGAGGTAGAGGCTGGGGAGGCCCGCAAAGTCCGTCGGATGCAGCCATGACGAAGATTATTCACCAGTATTGGGTGAACTTCATCAAGACGGGCGACCCGAATGGTGACCTTCTTCCCTATTGGCCTGCCTATAGCCAAGGCACCGAGAGTACGATGTACTTCCGCGATGGCGCTTACGTCACTGAGCTGCCCAACATGCCTCAGCTCGAATTGTGGACAAGGTATTTCGACTGGAGAAGAGAGCATCCGACAGAAATCAAATAACAAATCTCAATTAATAATTAACAATTAACAAATAATAATTGTTATATGCCCCCGATCCGTTTTGCCATTATCGACGACAATATCCTGACATGCCTGGGCCTTCAGCAGGTTTTGGGCAGGTTTTTGCCGCCTTTTGCAGAGGTTGTGGTCTGCGAATCGTTCGAGGTGCTCCTAAGTCAGGAGAACCAGGATTTTCAGCACTTCTTTGTTTCATCACGTATCTATTTCGAACACGTCCAATTCTTCCGCAATAATCCGCACAAGAGTATTGTGCTGGTGGCGGGCGACATGAGCATCAATGGTGTATTCACGCTCAACGTCTGCCAGAGTGAAGCTACGCTGATACGCGACATGATGACACTGCAGAGCAAGGGCCATGGAATGCGATATCTGATGGAGAAACATTCGGGACAAGGAGGACAAGTGCTTTCGGCACGAGAAATCGAAGTGGCGGTGCTGCTCAGCAAAGGTTATATCAACAAGGAGATAGCCGACCAGTTGCAGATTAGCGTAACCACAGTCATCTCCCACCGCAAAAACATCATGGAGAAACTTGGCGCACGTTCCATTGCCGACATCATTATCTATACGGTGGTAAACGGCTTTGTGAACCTCGGTGAATTGAAGCCTCCGATGGCTTAACGCGATTTATCCTCATTTTTGAGGACTCGATTCCTCATAAATAAGGATTGCACGACTTGCAAAATAGCCGTATCTTTGCACCCGAAAAGCAAGGATACGGCCTATTTTGTATCCCAACTCGAATGAATTAAAAACAATATTTATAATTATTCAATAAAACAACAAAACAATGAAGCGAATTCTATCTCTTTTTGCAGGTGCAGTTTTGTGCGCCACAGCCATTGCACAGCATGGCCCAATGGCTTTTGTCGGTCCTTCCAGATTTGGTGTTGAATCTATGGATGCGTGGCAGGACAATGAGTCAGACGTTGTTTTTCTTCAGGTAAATGGAGCCACCGATGCCGACATCACTTTGCCAAAGATGGTCTATGCGGCAATGAACATGACACTCCCTTCGTTCACCATCCATGGGGCTACCTTCACCTACAACACGGAGACGAGAAGTGTGGTCTTCGACGAGCAGACCTATAGCGAGACCATCGTTGTGGACGATGTCGAGAAAGTCATCACCGGTTCCTCGCTGACCGCCACCTACAACCATAGCGACAATACGCTCAGCCTCACCACCCGTTTTTTGTATGGCAGCATGCCCATGGAGATCACCTACATCATCGAGAATGCTGTTTATGATTCTTCGATAACAGGTATTGAGGAAATGAACGCTCCGCAGCAGCACCAGCAGGTGTTCGACCTGAGCGGACGCAAGGTTGTTGCACCAGAGGCAGGTCACTTCTATCTCATCAACGGCAAGAAAACCTATTTCACCAAGTAAATACCGGGTTATGGATTTAGCGGGAGAGCGATGATTTCGCCCTCCCGTTTTTCGTTGTTTGGCAAAATTGGTCTCATTCACAGCATTTTTGGGCCAAAGATTTGGAGAGAGCCAAAATTATTTATATCTTTGCAGCGGACTTTTCGACATATCGAAAACAAAAATGAATTATAACATCTAAAAACTCGAAAAACTGAGACAATAAAGTTTTCGTTGATTTCGATGTTTTCGTTGTTTTCGGAATCCTAAAATACGATGGATGTAATTCCGAAAAAGTCCGAAGATTGGATCACGGATCATGAGGATTCAACGGATGATTGTCCGGAAAAGGGCACACAGATTCGCACAGATCCACACAGATTTTTGCTTGCGCACTCCCGAGATAGTCCGCGAGTTGCTAAGGAGTTGTTTTCTCTACGGACTTTGGGGACTTTAAGGACTTTTGCTTGCGCACTCCAGGGTTAGTCCATTAAGTCCTTGAAGTCCGTAGAGAAAAAAGAATAAGTCCGCAGAGAAATTAGAAAAACTCCGCAGAGATAAGAGGACGGGCAAAGTCCGTTCTTTCCGCCCAGTGGTCGGCGAAGCAATGACCACTGGTCTCCCCTTGGGTCAACAGATATTCCGTGTGATTCGTGTGATCCGTGATCGAAAAGATACAAGTGGTCGCAGAGCTCAAAATTATAGAAAAATTAAATCAAAAAATTATAAGAAAAACGGGACGAGATTGGTCGCGGCTTTAGATTAACTTCTTTTGATAATTTTTATAATCAATTTTCTTATAATTTTGAGCGAAGCGACCCCTAAAACATAGTTGTTATATAGAAGTTTTTTATTATTGAGATTAAAAGCATGAAAAGTGTTATTACCTTAGGCATCGCCATCGTATCGTTGGCAGCCTGCACACCCAAGGCGCCGGTGCAGAACGATTTTGAAGGACGTTTCATCACTGTGAGCGGGCATGACCTCGTGACGCCCGATGGAGAGAAATTCTTCATCCGGGGAATCAATCTGGGCAACTGGATCAATCCTGAAGGCTATATGTTCCGTTTCGGCGAAACATCGTCCTATCGTCTCATCAATCAGATGTTCTGCGAACTGACGGGCGAGGAGTTTACGGCCAATTTCTGGAAACAGTTCAAGGAAAACTATATCACCGAGGCAGACATTCATTACATCGCCTCGACGGGCATGAACACCCTGCGCATCCCGTTCCACTACAAGCTCTTCACCGACGAGTATTATATGGGCAGCAACGACAGCACGGAGGGATTCCGCTTGCTTGACAGGGTGGTGAACTGGTGTCGCAACGAGAACCTGCGAGTCATCCTCGATATGCACGATGCGCCGGGCGGTCAGACGGGAGACAACATTGACGACAGCTACGGCTATCCGTGGCTCATGGAAAGTGAGATGCAGCAGCAGCGTTGCTGCGACATCTGGCAACGCATTGCCGCACATTATGCCAACGACACCATCGTGATTGGCTATGACCTGCTGAACGAACCCATTGCTCACTATGAAGCTGAGAAACTCGAAGAGCTCAATGCTGCGCTCGAACCGGTTTACCAGCGCATCACCAAAGCCATCCGCACTGTGGATCAGAACCACATTGTGATGCTGGGCGGCGCACAATGGAACGGCAACTTCAAGGTCTTCAAGGATTCGAAGTTCGACGACAAGATGATGTACACCTGCCATCGTTATTGGTGCGACACCACGGTGCAGGCCATTGCCGACTTTGTGCAGTTCCGTGACAGTGTGAACCTGCCGATGTATATGGGAGAGACTGGCGAAAATACCTACGAGTGGATTCACGCGTTCACCCGGGTGATGGAGTCGCAGAATATTGGCTGGACTTATTGGCCCTACAAGAAGATGAACGCCCCCAGTTGCATGAAGCAGATCAAGATGCCCGAGAACTGGGATCTCATCCGTGCGTATGCTGCAGCTGACCGTGGTTCGTTCAAGAAGATTCGCGACAATAAGGTTGCACAGGACGTTGCCAAGGCAGCGATGAACGAGCTGCTCGAAAATGCCAAGTTCGAGAATTGCCAGACCAATGAGGGATACATCAAGGCGATGGGAATGAAGCCCTAAAGGACATTTGTCCAGAAATCTTAGAAAAGAGTTGACACACCGGCACACATTATCATCTTTATTCATCGGTTGCCTGACTTGGGGATTGCAGGCACAGGAAGTCGTGTTCAGCGACGCTCAACCATTCCACGACGAGGCTTTCGCTTTGTCGCTTGCCTCGTCGGAGCCTGTTTTCGATGTATATTATACCTTGGATGGCACACGCCCCACGCGTGCCAATGCCGTGCGTTATGTTGAGCCCATCACAATCGAGACCACCACACCCGTCAGTGCAGTCTGCATCGATGCAAACGATTCGATAGGCCCCATAGCAACCCGCACCTTTATCTTCTTGTGTGATGTCTATCGCCAGCCTGCTTCGCCTGCAGGTTATCCCAACATCTGGAGCAAGAAGGATGCCAGCAGTTATTGGGCGGCGGACTATGCGATGGACACCACGATTACGTTGGGCGAGACATACGGCCCGCTGATAGATAGTGCCATGCTCTCAATACCTACTGTCTGCCTCGTCACCAATATCGACTATCTGTTTTCTCAGTCCGAAGATCCCGAGACGGGAGGCATCTATGTCCATACGGGCAAGGACCTTTCGAAACTGGGCGACGGCTGGGAACGTCCTGCTTCAATCGAGTATTATGACCCGAAGATCAGCAAGGCATTCCAACGCAATTGCGGCTTGCTGCTTCACGGCGGCAACAGCCGTAATCCGCAGAACACGCCGAAGCATTCGTTCCGCGTGTCGTTCCGCAAGGAGTATGGAGTGGGGAAGTTGAGGTTCGACCTCTTTGAGGAAGAGGATGCGGTGACACACTTCGACCATCTGATTCTGCGTGCCGGCTACAACTACACCTGGCTGAAGAACGGTAGCGCGAGCATGTATCCGCAGAACATCATCCAACGTACCCAAGCGCAGTATATCCTCGACTCGTGGGCCAAGGAGGCTCATCATGCCATGGGAAATCTTATCACTCATCGCCGTTTTGTACATCTTTATATCAATGGGTTGTATTGGGGTCTCTATGAACTTTGCGAAAAGATCAACGATAATTTTGCCAGCGACTATCTGGGAGGCATCGACGAGGATTATGATGTCGTGGATGTCAGCGACATGATCGATGGAAATCGTCAGGCCTACGAGGAGATGTACAAGACGGTGATGAAGGTGGGTTCGAAGGAGCAGGATAGCTATTATCAGCAGTTGACCGACCGAAGTCTGCTCGACCTTGCCAATTTCTGCGATTATATGCTCGTCAACTGGTATATCGGCAACGATGACTGGGACCACAACAACTGGCGCTGCCTGCGCAGTCGTGTCAATCCCGGGACGGGTTTCCGCTACTTGGTGTGGGATGCCGAGACGGCATTCAAGGACGTGGAATATAATAAGGTGACAGCCGTGAAGGGCGACCCGACACAGATGATGAAGGTGTTGAAGAACAACCCCGACTTCCGTCGATTGATGCAGCAGCGCATCGAGATGCATCTGACTGCCGATGGCATCTTGACACCCGAACGTGCAGCGGCTCTGTATGAGACTTTGGCCCAAGAAATAGACCTTGCCATCATTGGTGAGAGTGCACGCTGGGGCGACTACCGCAAATCGACGGGTGAGACCCGCGAAACCTATACGCGCAACGACCATTGGCTGGTACGCAAGCAGGAGCTCCTCGATGACTATTTCCCGCGACGTACGGAGATACTGTTGAGTCAGCTCGAAGTCTATGGGTTGTTCGACCCGTCGGGCATCACCGAATGCCGAGCCGAGATTGGTGTTGACGACTCCCGTGCCTACAATCTGATGGGCATTCCCGTGGGCAATGGTTATCGCGGCTTTGCCGTCAGGGATGGAAAGATCGTGCAGATGCGATGAGCAGCCCCAATAAAAAACACGCCAGAAGTCTCGTTCGACTTTTGGCGCGGGGATGTGTAAAAATGTGTGTGTTAAATTTTATAGCTGTGCAATGATGCATTTGAGGTCGTAACTGCGGAAAAGTGCCTCGTCATCCTTCGAGATGTTCGAGTCGGTAATGATGGTATCGACCATTGAGAGTTTGCCAAGGGTAGCAAATGAGCTCTTGCCCACTTTTGTGCTGTCGGCGACAAGGTAAACACGGTCGCTGACATCAATCATCGCCTTCTTGACCACCAGATCACTCATGCTTGGATAAGTGAGGCCATTGGTGACGTTGATGCCGGCGGTGGCGAGGAAGACCTTGTCGGCATGAAGCCCCTTGAAATATTCGGCTGCCTTGGGGCCGGTGAGAGAAAGGGTGGGAGACTTGAATTCCCCTCCAGTGACATTCAGGTTGATGCCTGGATCCTTGCCCAATATCATGGCGATATTGATGGCATTGGTGATGACGGTGAGGTTGGTAAATCCTGAGATGAGGCGAGCGATTTCTGTAGTCGTTGATCCAGAGTCAAGGATGATGGTCTCGCCATCCTTGATGCGCTTTACAGCCTCGCGGGCAATAGCCGTCTTTGCAGCGAGGTTGTCCTGATTGAGCACCAGGAACTCGCCTACATTTGCTCCTGCATTGTTCAGGATGGCTCCACCATGCACGCGTTGGCAGGAACCTTCTTCCTCCAACTTCTCGAGGTCTTGCCTGATGGTGACCTCGGTGACGTTAAATAGTTTGCTCAGGTTGTTGACCTTGACATGTCCGTCTTCGCGAAGCATGGCGACGATCTTCTCCCTGCGTTGTGCAGCCAGTAGCATATAGATGAGGTTTTGATTTCGCGGTGCAAATGTACTTCTTTTTTTTCATATAAAAAAAATTTTTGGAAGTTTTTTTGTCTTTTTAGGCGAATTTTCTTCTTTTTGATGCTGTTTTTGCCGAAATTACTTGGATTTTCTTGCGTCTTGCTTTTGTTTTCTTTCGCATTTTTTGTTTTCTTAAGTTGCTTTAAAACATTTTTTTGGGCGCTAATTTGTTAGAAAACGTTAATTATTGAATTATTGTTTTCGGTTTCTTTCGTTTTTTGCTTTCGATTGACTATATTTGCAGCATGGAAATGGCAGTTTATTCTTAATAATTAATAATGTATGGATAACCAGACACTCAAACTAAAAGCCGAACTTTTGAGAAGGAAACTCATCACTCTCATCTATCAGGGCGGTACGGGGCACACGGGGGGAGACCTCTCTGTCCTGAATCTGCTCACCGTCCTATATAACCACACACTGAATGTCAATCCCAAGGACCCGAAGATGACCGACCGCGATCGTTTCATCCTCAGCAAAGGCCATTGTGCGGAAGCTCTCTATACCGTGCTCTGCGACAAGGGATTCATCGACCTAAGTGAACTGGATGCCTACGGCACCTGCGGCGCTCATCTCGGCGGGCATCCCGACAATACCATCCCTGGCGTGGAAATCAACACTGGAGCCCTTGGTCATGGACTTGGCGTTGGCGTTGGCATGGCGCTGGGGGCAAAGATGAATCAGAAGAACTGGAAGACTTACGTCGTGATGGGTGATGGCGAACAGGCCGAAGGCTCAATCTATGAGGCAGCAATGGCTGCCAACAAGTATCATCTCGACAATCTGGTGGCATTCATCGACCGCAATGGGCTGCAGATCTCTGGCTCGACCGAGGATGTTATGCCCCTCGAATCCATCCACGACCGTTGGACTGCCTTCGGATGGGACGTGAAGTGCATCAATGGCGATGACATCGACTCCATTGTAGCTGCTCTTGATGCTATCGATTGGAAGGGCGGCAAGCCTCACCTCTTCATTTCGAAGAGCACCAAGGGATTGGGTGTGGGTTTCATGGAGAATGTGGCAAAGTGGCACCATGGCGTGCCCAATGCTGCGCAATATGAAGAGGCTCTCCGTGATATTGATGCCCGCATTGCCTGTTGTTAATTATTAATTGTTAATTGTTGATTGATAAATGAAAGAAATCAATAATATACCATGCCGCAAAAGCATTACCAGCACCCTTGTTGAACTGGGTCAGAAAGATAAGGATATCGTTGTTGTTACTTCCGATGCAACAGGTTCGGCCACGCTCGATGACTTTGCTAAGACCCTTCCCCAGCAGTTTGTGGAGGTAGGTATAGCCGAGCAGAACTCGGTAGGCGTTTCGGCGGGCCTCGCCTCGGCGGGCAAAAAGGTGTTTGTCTTCGGCCCTGCCTGCTTCTACGTAGCTCGTAGCCTGGAGCAGGTCAAGGTCGATATGGCTTACAGTCAGATGCCGGTGAAGATCATTGGCGTAAGCGGAGGCGTGGCGTATAGTCAGTTGGGTGCCACCCATCACAGTCTGCACGATATCGCCGTGTTGCGAACCTTCCCGGGTATAGAGGTCTATCTGCCTTGCGATGCGCGTCAGAGTCGCAAACTGTGCCAGTATCTCGTGGATCACAACAAACCCGCTTACGTGCGTGTAGGCCGTAATGCAGTGCCGGATGTCTATGATGACGACAATTTCGAATTCATTCCAGGCAAGGCCAATACCTTGCGCGAAGGCAACGACGTGACTCTGATCGGATGCGGCGAGACGGTGGCACACTGTGTGGAGGCCGCTGAGATGCTGGCCAAGGAGGGCATTAGTGCTCGCGTGCTCGATATGCACACGCTCAAGCCTTTCGACAGGGAGGCTGTACTGAAAGCTGCTCGTGAGACGGGTGCCATCGTTACTGCCGAGGAGCACAGCGTGTTCGGAGGTCTTGGCGCCTCGGTCGCCGAAGTGACGGTTCAGGAGTGTCCTGTCAGGATGCGCATTCTGGGTGTTCCCGACGAGAATGTTATCCACGCCAAGCCCCATGAAGTCTTCCACCACTATGGCTTCGACTACGAAGGCATCTATCGGGCAGCGAAGGAATTGCTTGGAAAAGCCTGAGTTGTAGATTGTTTCGTTATTCCGGCATTTCGGTATAACGGTATAACGGAATTCCGAAATCCCGAAAAAATAATAATTATGAAATATATCATTGCTATTGACCAAAGCACATCTGCCACCAAGGCGCTTCTCTTCGACGAGCAGTGCAAGTTGCTCGCGCGCTCCTCGGTAGCTCACCAGCAGTATTATCCGAAAGCTGGTTGGGTGGAACATGATGCAGAGGAGATTTATGCCAACACTGTCAAGGCCATTGGTCTGTTGCTCGAAGGCAGCGATCTCAATCCCGACCAGTACACCCTCGCCATCACCAACCAACGGGAGACCGTCGTCGCCTGGGACAAGCAGACGGGCAAGCCTGTCTATCATGCGCTGGTTTGGCAGGATACCCGTGGCGCTGAACTTTGTCGCCAATGGCGAAAGGAGCCGGGTATGGAACAGCTGATTGAGCAACGCACGGGCTTGAAGGTAGATCCCAGCTTCTGTGCAAGCAAGATCTGCTGGCTGCTCGACAATGTTCCAGGTGCCCGGGCCAAGGCCGAGGCGGGTGAGCTCCTCATTGGCACCATCGACTGCTGGCTCGTCTGGCGTCTGACTGCTGGCAAGACGTTTGCCACCGATTACACCAATGCCAGTCGCACCATGGTCTTCAATATCTATCGGCTGGCATGGGATGCCGATGTCCTCAAGGCCACAGGCATTCCTGCGGCAGCGTTGCCCGAACCCCGTCCATGCGATGCCCATTGTGGCGAAACGACGGTCGAAGGTCTCTTCAGCGCACCCATCGAAATTGCAGGCGTGTTGGGCGATTCGCATGGCGCATTGATTGGTCAGATGTGCTTCAGCGCAGGTACTGGCAAAGTAACCTACGGCACAGGCTCGTCGGTGATGCTCAACATTGGCGAACAGCCCCACAAGGCTCCTGAAGGGCTCGTCACCTCCATCGGCTTTTCGATCCTCGGCAAGACCTACTATGCCTACGAGGGCAATATTTACAGCACGGGTGCTACCCTGAAGTGGATGGCCGACCAGATGAAGCTCATCGGCAGCCCTGCAGAGACCGAAACCATCGCTACCAGTGTCGAGAGCAATGGCGGTGTCTATCTCATTCCAGCATTTTCGGGGCTTGGCGCTCCGTGGTGGCAGGATCAGGTGAAGGCTGCCATCGTGGGGATGACATTCAATACCACTCGTGCGCACATTGTTCGTGCCGCAGTCGAAAGCATCGCTTATCAGGTCACCGATCTGGTGAAGGCAATGACGGCCACCACAGGCATCACCATCAGCGAACTCAGTGCCGATGGCGGGCCCACGGGCAATCGGTTCCTGATGCAGCTCCAGGCCGACCTTCTGGAGGCCGACATCGTCTGCACCGACGTGGAGGACGCTTCCGCCTTGGGCGCTGTCGTCGTGAATGGTTTTGCACGCCAAGTGTGGACTGCTCCCGACGAGGTGAGCCGACTGAAGAACATCATCAGGCGCATCGCCCCCAACCCTACCGAAGCGACATCAAGCGACTATTCGGCATGGCGTAAGGCGGTGGAGCATCTGATCAAATAACAATTAATAATTAACAAATAACAATTTTATATAATTCAAATAATATGAAAAACGGAAAAGTTTGTTTCGGCGTGATTATTGGCACACGCGCCTATTTCAACTCTGAACTTGCCAAAGACGTAAAGAAGCAGTTGCTCAAGACGCTCGATGAGAAAGGTTACGAATATGTCATCCTTCCCGAGGAAGCCACCCCGACGGGTTCGAGTTCCATCGAGACACTTGAGGATGGTATCAAGAATGCTGAGCTCTTCCGCGCACACCGCGACGAGATCGACGGCATCCTGGTGAGTCTTCCCAACTTCGGCTATGAGATTGGCATCATCAACACCATCTTCCGTGCCGAACTGAACGTGCCCGTGCTTGTGCAGGCTTGTGACGACGAGAACGACAAGGTTGATCTCGACAGCCGTCGCGACGCTTTCTGCGGCAAGATCTCGGTTTGCAACAACCTCTATCAGTATGGCATTCCCTTCTCGCTCACCAGCCTCCACACCTACAGCATCTATAGCGAGGAGTTCAAGCAGGACGTTGACAAGTTCGCTGGCATTTGCCGTGTCGTAGGTGGCCTGCGTCATTGTCGCATTGGCCAGATTGGCACACGTCCCCTCGGCTTCAACACCTGCCGCGCCAGCGAAAAGCTGCTGCAGCGCAGCGGCATCACCGTCGTGCCTGCCGACCTCTCGGAGATCTTGTTTGCAGCACAGAAGATCACCGACGACAACCCCGTGTTGCTTGCCAAGCTGAAGGATATCCATGCATACGCGAAGGTGCCCGCCGAATATCAGGAGAAACTGCGCGTTCAGGCCAAGTTCGGTGTTGCAGTCGAGGCTTGGGTTCGCGACAACAAGGTCGATGCCCTGGCGCTTCAGTGCTGGGATTCGCTGGAGCAGAATTATGGCTGTGCTCCGTGCATCACCATGGCTATGCTCGGCGATATGGGTATTCCTTGCGCTTGCGAAACCGACATCACGGGAGCTGTCTCGATGTTGGCACTCCGCCTGGCTTCGGGCAATGCTCCTGCGCTTGCCGACTGGAATAACAACTTTGCCGACGACCGCAACAAGTGTGTTTGCACCCACTGCGGCAACTTCCCGCGTTCATTCATCGGCAACAACGACCTCAAGCTCACTCCACTTGGTGTCTTGGGCCGCACACTCGGCAAGGTACGCACCTTCGGCGCAGTGGATGCCAAGGTCAGCGAAGGAGACTTCACCTTCTTCCGTGTATCGACCGACGATGCCGCCGGCAAGATTCGTGCATACGTAGGCGAAGGCAAGATTACCAACGATCCCTACGGCATGGATGGATGTATCGCAGTCACACAGGTCGATAACCTCCAGAAGCTGATGAAGCACATTTGTCGCAACGGCTTCGAGCATCATGTCGCACTTGTGCGCAGCGATGTCGCCGACATCATTGCAGATGCACTCGAGAACTACCTCGGCTGGGATCTTTATGTGCATGAATGATTCACATTCATCTGTTGGCAGAAGCAGGCGCTCGTAAAGTGTCCGACATCTGCCTCCTCGTCTGAACAATGAGGCCTTATGCCAAGATAATCCTCCTCCTTCTCATCCCCATGGCCTTGGTCGTGGGGTATGCCTTGTCGTCGCTTGAGATTGGCTCGGGCGACGTCATGCTTGAAAAGGCAGACCTTTCGGGCATTAGGCGGGTGTTCCCGATGTTTTTTGCCGAGTCGGACGAAACGCCACCTTCTTCGCCGACACCGCATATAGTGCCTATAGATACTATAGCTCCTATAGCTCTCATAGATACAATAGCTCCCACCGACACCATCCCACAGGACTCATTGCCCACTCCCGACGAAGAGGCTCCTCCCCAAGAGATCAAGGTGCATGAGCCTGACCTTAGCAAATACCGCATCATGATCTTCGGCGACTCGATGCTCGAATGGTTTGCGAAGCGCTTGTGCGACTATACGCTCGAGAATGGCTACGACTTGTCGAGCATCATATGGTACAGTTCCTCCACCAAGCTTTGGGCAACCACCGACACCCTGCAATATTTCCTCGACCGCATCCGTCCCGACTACGTCATGCTTTGTCTGGGGAGCAACGAGCTGTTTGTCCGCGATTTGTCGAAGCGCGAAAAGTACATCGACACCATCGTTCAGCGTATAGGCGAACGTCCTTTCCTTTGGATTGGTCCGCCCAACTGGAAGATGGACACGGGCATCAACGACCTTATTCGCCAGCGGGTAGGCGAGGGCAGGTTCTTCGACAGTCGTGGACTCGAGCTCGATAGGGCCGAGGACAATATGCATCCTACGCGCAGCGCGGCAGCTTTGTGGATGGATACTGTGGCCAGTTGGCTGAGCGGTTCGGAGGCAAGGCATCCGCTCAAGCTGAATCGGCCCACCCAGTCGCGTCGGCGAGTCTATCACCAGTATATGCTTCGCCCCCCCCGATAGCCTATGTTGCTTTTCTCCGACATCACCTTCTGGATGGTATTCATCTTCTTCTTGGCCATCTATGCGTTCATCCGTCGTTACAGTCGGACGGGCATGGTGCTCTATGTCACGGCGTTCAGCCTGCTGTTCTTCTATCTGGCCAACGGGTGGCTGATGGTGTTGCTTCCTGCGGTGGCACTGGTGGCATGGTGGACGGGTCGTATGTTGGCGAGTCTGCATCGGGAGGGCGACGACACGATATCCCACAGTTGGAAGGCTCGTGTCGTGCTGGTCCTGGCCATCATCGTTATCCTGCTTCCGCTTCTTTACTTCAAGTATTCCAATTTCTTCCTGTCGTCCATCAACGCTGTCTTCTCCAGCAACTTCGGTTTGCTCGATGTGGCGCTTCCTGTCGGCATCTCGTTCTTTACCTTTCAGGCCATCAGCTATGTGGTCGATGTCTATCGCGGCAAGTTCACGATGCGGGTCTCTCTGCTGGAGTTTCTTTTCTATCTCTCGTTTTTCCCGCTGCTTCTGGCCGGTCCCATCACCCGTGCTCATGTCCTGTTGCCTCAGGTTCGCAAACCCAGCGGCATTTCCGAGCGGTGTCTTTATATGGGCCTGTGGCTTGTGATGATCGGACTCATCAAGAAGTGTGTGGTTGCCGATTATATTGCCCAGTACAACGATTGGGTCTTCTCAAGCCCAGCCACCTATTCGGGCTTCGAGTGTGTGATGTGCATTCTCGGCTATACGGTGCAGATCTATTGCGACTTTTCCGGCTATAGCGACATGAGCATCGGCATAGCAGCGCTGATGGGGTTCCATTTGCCCGAAAACTTCTCCTTCCCTTACAGTGCATCCTCTCCTTCCGAGTTTTGGCATCGGTGGCACATCTCGCTCTCCACCTGGTTCCGCGATTATGTCTATATCCCCCTGGGAGGAAATCGCTGCTCGCGCGTACGTACCTATATAAATAATATACTGACAATGCTTGTAGCCGGCCTTTGGCATGGTTCCACATGGATGTTTGTCTTGTGGGGAGGCATTCACGGGCTGGGGCTTGTGGCACATAAGGCATCTAAGCCATGGCTCAACCGCCTGCCCGACAGCCGTTGGTTGAATGGTGTTGCTGTCGTTCTCACATTCGTTTTCGTGGCAGTTGCCTGGGTCTTTTTCCGCAGCGAGAGCGTAGCATCAGCCTGCCAGCTGCTCACGCGTTCGGTCATCGATTTCGACATCGCCTATCTCATCCCGTTTGTCAAGGCGCGTCCCTGGTGGTGTGTGCTCACCCTCGCCCCTCTTGCAGCGCAAGCTGTCGGCAGCCGTGGCTTCTTGCGGCTTCAGACGCGCTTCATCCTTTTGCCTTGGATTGTCAAGTTGCTCCTATTTCTGCTCACCATACAGCTGATATTGCAGTTCCAAACCAGCAATGTCCAACCTTTTATCTATTATCGGTTCTGATTTTTACTATTCACTTCGCATTTTCAACATGGTTTTAGGCATTGATACTTGTATTTTTGCCACACTAATATGCCAAACGTGTCAGTTTTGCGGCCTTTTTGACGGAATATTGCACTTTTTTTGAAAAAAGTTCGCAAATAATTTGGAGGCACACGCGAAATCCCCTATCTTTGCACCCGCTTAAACGATGAGGCGACAAGCTGATCGCTTAGGCGACGATCTTTGAAAGAGTGAAATCTTGACAAAGCGTTACTG
>CAJOLH010000063.1 GCA_905235375.1 uncultured Bacteroidales bacterium | reverse complement strand
ACAATAGGATAATTGGTCGCGAATATGAGCAGAAGGTCATTAAGAGTTATCTCGACAGCGGCAAGGCAGAACTTGTAGCCGTCTATGGTCGTCGTCGAATAGGCAAGACATTCTTGGTAAAGAGTATCTTCGACAATCAGTTCGACTTCGCCTTTACTGGTCTCTATAACGTGTCACGCGCTGTAGCGTTGTCGCAGTTTCAGAAGCGTCTTGAAGAATACTCAGGGCTGGAAGTGAAGCGGCTGAAGGATTGGTTCGAAGCGTTTGATGCCTTGCGCAAATACTTGAACACTCTCCAAAAGGATAGGATAGTGGTGTTTCTCGACGAGATACCTTGGATGGACACACCCAAGAGCAATTTCCTTGCAGCCTTCAGCCAGTTTTGGAACGATTGGGCCTCGACGAAGAGCAATCTGAAACTCTTTGTCTGCGGTTCGGCCACCACATGGATGCTCTCGAAATTCATTGGTGACAAGGGTGGCATCTATGGCAGAGTCTGCCGTTCGATATGGCTCGCGCCATTCACGCTGAAGGAGACCGAATTGTTCTTGCGTGAGGTAAAAGGTATTGAAATGACACGTCATCAGCTGATAAAGACGTATATGGTGTTGGGTGGAATACCCTATTATCTCGACATGCTGATACGCGACGTGCCTCTTGATATCTGCATCGACGAACTGTTTTTCAAACAAGGAGCTCCCCTTCGACAGGAGTTCGATTTCCTTTTCCGTTCGCTGTTCAACGAATCGAAGATCTACAAGGGTGTGGTTGGCTTGTTGTCCACGAAACTGAAGGGGCTGACGCGACAGGAACTTCTCGAAGGGCTCAAACTCAAGGAGGGCGGATTACTGTCGGAGGTGCTCGACAATCTGATGAAATGCGATTTCATACGTAAATATGCTGCCATTGGAAAAACCGATCGTGATGCATTGTACCAGCTCACCGACCTCTTTTCGCTGTTCCATATCAAGTACGTGGAGGACCATAGTGGGCAGGACGAACATCTTTGGAGCAAACTTGTAGGCAAGGGTCAGATGACTGCTTGGAGCGGCTATGCCTTCGAGCAGGTATGCTTGCATCATATTGCTCAGATAAAGCGTGCCCTCGGAATCGATGGCATCATCTCCAATGTTCATTCTTGGTCATGCCGTCCGTTTATCGACAAGAACGGCACATCATGGAAAGGTGGACAAGTTGATCTCCTCATCGATCGTGCCGATGAGGTTATCAATCTCTGCGAAGTGAAATATGCGGCCGACAAGTACGTGATAACCGCCGACTACGAAGAGCATCTGCGTAATCGAGCAGCCCTGTTCCGCAACGTGACTCGTACCAAGAAGTCCATCTGTCATACTTTCATCACCACCTACGGCGTAGCGCACAATCTCCATAGCGGCATCGTGCAATCAGAGGTGACGATGGACGATTTGTTCCAATAATTATGTGAACTTCAGCCTCAAACTATTCAGCACGACGCTGACGCTGGAGAGCGCCATCAGGGCGCTGGCCAAAGAGGGCGTGATTTGGAAGGGGATGCCGAAGGCGTAGGGGAGACCTGTGGCCAGAGGGATGCAGACCAGATTGTAGATGAAGGCCCAGAAGAGGTTTTGGCGAATCATCGACACCGTGCGTCGGCTCAGTCGGATGGCTTCGGGGATGGCACGAAGGTCGTCGCCCATCAGCGTCACTTGCGCCACGTCCATAGCCACGTCGGTGCCCCGTCCGATGGCAATGCTGACATCGGCAAGGGCCAAAGCCTGTGTGTCGTTGATGCCGTCGCCCACCATAGCCACTCGTTTGCCTTCGCCTTGCAGACGACGAACGAGGTTCTCCTTGTCTCGACCCGAATCCGTGGTTTCCGTCCTGAGTGCGACGCAGAAACGCACTCAGTCATCCACCCAGGCCCTACTATCATCCGTTCAATCCCCATAATCCGTGATCTAATTTTCGGACATTTTCGGAATTACATCCATCGTATTTTAGTATTCCGAAAACTACGAAAACATCGAAATCAACGAAAACTTTTTTGTTGTTAGGTCGCTTCGCTCAAAATTCTCAAAAAATTAAATCAAAAAATTATAAGAATCCCTTTTTGACAATTTTTATAATAATTTTCTTATAATTTTGAGCGCAGCGACCATAATGTTATCATTCGCTTTTGTTTTCGATTCCTCGAAATGTGCGCTGCAAAGATAGCGAATTTTCAGCGATTTTCGCCTCAAAACCGTCCAAAAATGCACATTCACCAAAAAAACTATCATTTTTTCTCCCTCCGACGTCACATTTTACCCCATTCTTACGTTATATAGACGAAAACGGCTGTTTCCCCGATTGCCGGCAATCGGACAAAAAGTGTAATTTATTCATCATTTAATAAAATAATAATTATGGAAAAGATTCTTGTTCCTATCTTGGTGCCTCTTATCACATTCTCTGCGCCAGTGCTTGTCACTTGGCTGTATTATCGTAATGAGATGCACACGACTTCACAGCGCACCGAAATCGTGAAGACCGCCATCGAAAAGAACCCCGACCTCGACATCGAGGAATTGCTAAAGAAGATGAACCCCAAGCAGAAATTGCTCAAGGAGAAGTTGCTCTCGCGTCTCCTTTGGGGCTGCATCACGGGCTTCATCGGTCTGGGACTGCTGATTGGCTCCGTTTTTGCGTCCTATGCAGGAGGATGGGAAGGCGAAGAGATCAATTTTATGTGGATCACCGGCGCTATCTCGCTTGCCATCGGCCTTGCCTTCATGATCAACTACTATGTGGGCAGAAAGATGCTTGCCAAGGAGATGGAGGCCGAAACCAGGAATCTGGAGACTCAAAAATAAAGTATTGGTGTCCTTTCTATGGATAGCGAGCAGTTCATAGCACTCGTTTCAACCGAACAGGAATCGTTGCGACGGTTCCTGTTGGCTCTCTGCGTCGGAAATCGCGACGATGCGGACGACATCGCCCAGGAAGCCCTCATCAAGGCATTCCTGGCGCGTGACAAGGTCTCTGTTAGCGAGCATTCCGGTGCATGGCTCTACCGCATCGCCTACAACACCTTCCTCGACCATCAGCGCAGCCTGCGTACTCATGCGTCCATCGAAGAGGCAGACACCCTCTTGGCCGATACTTCCACCGATGCCAGTTTCGAATATCAGGAACTCTACAGCGCCCTGCGTACCCTGCCTCCCAAGGAGCGCACGGCCATCCTGCTGTTCTACCTCAAGGGATATAATGTGCGTGAGATAGCCGACATCGTGCATGGCACCGAGGCAGCCGTGCGACAGCAGCTCTCACGCGGACGCGAACAACTGAAAAATAAATTGAAGCAATGAACCAGGAACCCAATCTCGAGGAGTTGTTCTCCAACTATCATCCCACGCTCTCCGACAGCGATGCCTTCATGCAAACCCTGACGCGCAGACTGGATGCTGTGCAGTACGTCGAACATTATCAGGCAGCGCAGGCGGCGCGCTATCGTCGCTACGTGGTCATTGCCCTTCTGGTGGGGTTGGTGCTGGGTGGCGTGATGCTTGCAGTCTTCCTTTTCGTGGCACCATCGGCGCAGATCTTCACGTTCCGCGTCCAGTCCGATGTTCTTCTGCTCGTCAAGGAGAACAGTCATTTCATTGCTATGCTCATCCTCTCCCTGTTGGTTAGTGCTGCACTCGTTGTCATCTGCCTTTCCTTGCAGGAGATCGGATATTATCGCGACCGCGAACAACGTCTGTCTGCTAAAGAAAATGCAGCCCGGCTTCATGCGAAACCGGACTGCTAAATTATAATGGTAAGTTTAGCTTAGCGAACCATAAACTTCTTGCCATCCTTGATGTAGAATCCCTGAGTGAGCGGCTTGTCGGAAGCGACTTGTCGCCCGCTTAGTGTATAGATGATGCCATCGGAGGGGCAATCGGCATTTATGTCCGCGATACCTGACACTTCCGTGATGATTTGCGTGGGAGCAGTTTTCCCTTCCACGTAGTATCCGTGGTTGACGAAGGCAGCGCCGTCGTAGATCTTGGTGTTGCCGCCGTTTTTCGAAATGATGAAGTTCTGGGGAGCTTCATTCACTTTCGTGATCACGTACTTATAGACATAGCTGCCCGTTGCAGTCTGTCCCTTCAGCGTCATTTCGTCGCCGGGCCATGCCGTATTGTTGCAGTATGCCTCTCCACCGCCCAGGTTGCCCCATGCCCATACGGCGTACGTGTCGGACGTTGGGGTTTCGAAGAAGATGCTTATTTCGTCGCTGCTGTCAAGCAGGGGAGTATAGGCTTCGATGGGAGGAATGTCCTCATCGGGGAAAGTTCCGCGCACATACACCTTGTAACCCTTGGCTTCAAGGCTGAAGCTCTGTGTTGCGGCAAAGGTCTGCTGCTTCCTGCTGGTGCCCTGTGCGATGGTCTCGCTGTCGAGCCAACAGCTCCATTCCCCTGCGGTGAGGCCGGTGATGGTTGCATTGCCTTGCGTCGTTGCCAGATTGAGGATGACGAGCACTTCGCTGTCGTTCATCTTTCGCGTATAGGCAAAGACGCTGGTGTTGTTGGTCACGGTCAGCATGTTGACCTCAGCCTTGTCGCTCAGGGCTTCGGACGAATGTTTCAAGGCTGACAAGGTGCGGATGGTGTTCAGCATCTTGCCGTCGGTGCTGTTCCAGTTGATCTTGGCATCGCTGAAATAGTCGAGCACCTGATTGCCGCCCGTCTCCTGCCCGTTGTAGATGAGGGGCATACCGTAGAGCGTAAAGGTCAGCACCGTGAGCGGATAGCGGTTCTGTCCGTACATCTGGGTGAGCGTGCGACCACCGTCGTTGTAGTTCTGGTCGTGGTTGGTGAGGTAGAGCATTCGACCGAAGCTCTTGTCCTGCGATGCTGTGAGCATCGTGTTGGCAAAAGCCCTGAGGCGAGCAGAAGCGTTGCCCGAGGGGCCAAAGTTGGCGAGTTGGGTCTGGAACTGCCAGGCATAATCGTAGTCGAAGCCTACGTTGCTCAGCCTGGTCACGTCCTGTGCAATATCTGCCTCGCCGAGGAAGGAGATGGTCTTGTCGGCCTTGTACGACTTAATGAGCGGGATGGCATTCTGCCAATAGGACGTAGGGATGTCGGGGCTGCTGACATAGTCGCAGCGATAGCCATCGACATCGGCTTCGTCAATCCAGAATTTCAGGCAGTCGTTCATTGCATCGACCAGTCCTGCATTCGAGTAGTCGAGCTGCCAGACGTCACCATAGCCGTTGGGATGAATCATCTGTCCGCCACTCTTCTTATAATACTCGGGATGGGAAGTCACCCAATCGGCATCCGTAGCCGTATGGTTGGGCACCCAGTCGAGCCACACCTCCATACCCAGTTCATGAGCACGGTTGACGAAGTTGTGAAGGTCGGCTGTTGTGCCATACGCGGGATTCACCTCGCGGAAGTTCTTGGCAGCGTATGGGCTGTTGATGCCACCGCCACGCGGGTAGATGGGCATGAGCCACACAATGTCCACGCCCACAGTCTTCAGCTCGTCCAGTTGTTCACTGGCTGAGCTGAAGGTACCCGCAGCCGTGAATGCACCGACGTTCATCTCGTAGATGACACGCCTGCCGGCTTCACGTGCCGTGACCGATTGGTTGATCTCGTCCACATAGTCACTCGCGCTTGCAGTAACGCAAGGCAAGAGGAGAAGCAGTATCGGCAAGGCTGTCAGGATTCTTCTGTAGGTTTTGTTTATCATAATTAATTATGGCATCTTATTGTTTGACAAAGACTGCATAGCCCTTGGCATCGAGCGCGATGGTTGGTGTGTCACCAAACTCCTCGTTGCTTGCCGAAGGACCATCGGCAATGGTGCTGCTGTCGAGCTGGCGGGTGTAAGTTCCAGCTTCGACACCAGTGAGTTGCGCATTGACAGGCTGGTCAGAAAGGTTGAGCACCACAATCACTGGAGCTGCCTCAGCCACTGCACTCTGCTGATGAGCGGGGAGGCGACGATAGGCGAGCACCGAAGGACTGTCGGTTTCTATCCATTCGACGGGAGCGTCGGCAGCCAGCGCGGGCTGCTGGTGATGGAGGGCAACGAGGGTGCGCACTGTCTGCTTCATCTTCTGATCCACAGCGTGCCACTTTACCTTGGCATCGGTGAAGTAGTTGAGCGTGTCGGGGTCACCGATCTCCTGTCCCTGATAGAGGAGGGGCATACCGTAGAACGTGAACTCAAGCACGGTCATTCCATAGCGGTTGTCGCCGAAGAAGTCCTTCAGCGTGTTGCCGCCGTCGTTGTAGTTCTGGTCGTGGTTGGTCAGATAGACCATGCGGTGATTCTTGACCTGTGCTGAGGTTTCCAGCATCTCTTCGCAGATGTGGCGCAGCGAGTCGGCATTTGCACTGTTGCGGAACTTCCATGCCAGAGCGGTTTGGAAATCCCATGCGTAGTCGTAGTCAAAGCCGCATGAATCGATGCGACGGTTGTAGGGATTGGTGATGTCGGTCTCGCTGAGCAGCTCGGTGCCGGGTCGGCGGCTCTTCAGCTCGGCGATGATGTTCTGCCAATAGCGCACAGGGATGGTGGGACTGCTGACGTAGTCGCAGCGGAAGCCATCGATGCCACATTCATCCATCCAGAATTTCAGGGCGTCGTTCATGGCGGTGGCCAGTCCTTCGTCCAGATAGTTCAGCTCCAGGACGTCGTTCCATCCATTTGGATGAATCATCTTGCCCTTAGCGTCCTTGGTGAAGTATTCGGGATGTTCGTTGACCCATGGATTTTCGACAGCAACATGGTTTGGAACCCAGTCGAGCCACACCTTCATGCCATGCTCATGAGCAGCATCGACGAATGCCTTGACATCGGACGTCGTGCCGTAGGAGGGATTTACTTCGCGGAAGTTCATCGAGGCATAGGGGCTGCATTTGGCCATGCCGCGCGGATAGATGGGCATGAGCCAGATGATGTCGATGCCTAAGGTGTCGAGCCTGTTCAGTTGTGCTTGTGCTGCCTGGAAGGTTCCTTCTGGAGTGAATGCTCCAATGTTGAGCTGATAGATGACGCGGTTCTCGGTCGAAACTGGCTTGGTGTTATCTATCGTCAGCTGGACCTCCCTGCTCGGGTTGCAGGCTGCCATAAGCAGCACTGCAACGAGCATTAGGATTGAAAGGATATTCTTGCGCATAGCTGTCGTAAGTTATCAGTTTGCGGTGAATGTATAACTCTGGTTGGCCACCACCTGAGCGATGTCCTGCTGCACGCCGTCGCCCTCACCGTTGAGAATCAGGTTGTAGGTGCCGCCATCGTTGGGCAATGGGAACACCACTGTGCCGTTCTCGTACGAAGTAGGACTGATGCCGCGCCAGCCACCGTAGATTTCGCCATCACCCCAAGCATAGATACATGGATTGAGGTAGTTGACATTCTGGATGGTCACGGTGTTAGGCGATTCTACCCATTCGGAGCTGACATCGAAGAAGTGGCTGCCTGTAGTAGCGATAGCAGGGCCATCGATCTGCTGACCTGCACCGTTGTCGTTCAGGATGAGGTTGTAGTTGCCGTTGGCAGGCAGTTCGTAGAGGTTCCAACCGTTGTCGGTCACCTTGACAGGAGCTGCACCCGGCCATCCGCCACAAGCCTCGCTGTCACCATATACATAAAGGTGAGGTTCGTTGTAGCCAATGGTGTTCTTGATGGCAATGATAACCACGCTGCCTGCGGGTTGTGGCTCAGGGTCGATGTCTGGTGTGTCGCCGCCGCCCTGATAGTCCTTGCTGATGATCTCATAGCCACCGTCGAAGATGCGCAGGTAGATGTCGTGGTCGATGGTGAAGTTGAGGTCACCGCCTTCCCACTGCACGCCGCCGTTGTTGTTGTTGGGGATGAGGTTGAGGTTCAGTCCGGTGTTGGCCTCGCCCATGTCGAAGTAGGTATATTCCAGGCCGTTGATGGTCTGTGTGCCTGTAGCCGGCATTCCCGGCCAACCGCCGAAGGCTTCGGCATCGCCCCAGGCATAGAGTGCCAGTTCGGTTTGGCTCGACTGGTTGAGAACATAGAGGACATAGCCGTCGTGCTGCACTTGAGGCTCGTATTCGACCTCTTCTACACCGGTGGCAGTGATACGCAGATAGATGTCACGTTCGATGGTGAAGTTGAAATCAGGCAGCTGAGAGCCGTTGCCATCGTTGTTGAAGATGAGGTTCTCGTTCAAGCCAGTGTTGGCTGCACCCAAGTCGAAGTAGGTCCAGAGCACACCGCCCTTCTCCCATCTGCCGGTAGGCTGCATGCCTGGCCAGCCGCCGTTGAGGTCGTTGATGTCGCCCCACATATACAATGTCAGAGCGTTCCAACCGGTCTGGTCGTCAACATATACTACGAAGCCGTCGTGCTCGGGTTCGGGCTTGTCGCCGCCACTCCAATAGTAGCTCTCCCAGCGCTGTCCCCAGACGTTGGCGAATGTGCCGACACCAGGATTCTCGTAGTGCATGGCCAGTTCGCCGTTGTTGGTGTATTCCATGCCCTGGGTAGCGGAATAGAATCGATAGCCGTCGGCAAGTGTCTTGCCGCCAATGAAACTGCTTGGGTTGAGATAGACGCCAAACTTCACATCATTCTCAGGGGCTTTGGTCAGCAGGAACTCCGCCTGTCCGATGGCAGCGCTATCGCCGTTGAATGCACCCACGATGTAGATCTCTTCATCGACAGTGGTGCCGAAAGGCGCAATGAACTCGAGCAGGATTCGGTCGGCCTGCGTCGGGAATTGCTGACGTTCATGCTCGAACACGATATCCTCGTCGTCGGAACAACTGCTCATCATTCCGGTGAGAGCCAGCAGCGCCAGTATCAGACTATATAATTTCTTATTCATGACTTTCTGTATTTAGATGGATTAATAGTTCGGATTCTGAATAAGGCCGGGATTAACGGCAAGAGCCGACTGTGGCAGTGGATACCATTCGTACTTGCGGTCGCGCTGGGCAGGCAGGTTGACACCATCTTCGGTGGCACGTCCCCAGAACCACCACTGGCCCTGTGTGAATTTGTCGAAACGGCGCAGGTCGGTGCGGCGGCGGTTGCCCTCGCCCAGATATTCCTTGCCCCACTCGGAGAGTACCCAGTCAAGATTGAACTCATTGAAGCCGGGACCGGGGATGCTCAATGCATTGGCGCGGTCGCCGCTCATGAAGTAGCGGGTGCGGATAGCGTCGATGTAACGCTTTGCCTCGGCGCTGTTGCCCTTGCGCATCTCACATTCGGCTACGTTGAGGTAAGCTTCTGCCAGACGGAACTGTACGTCATCGATGCTCTTGAATCCACCACGGTCATCGTTGGGATAGAGGGGATACTTCACGAGGCGAACACCCGAGTTGGTCTCACCCCAGCGAGGGTTCATGACAACTTCGAGGTTGCGGCCCAGGTTGAGGAACGTGCCGAGCTGATCGACATAGACAAGATCCTGTCCGTCACGGTCGGCATCAGCCTTGAGGATTGCGCCTGTGCCGAAGTCGGCACGAATTTCGCCCTTGAGGAACATACCTGGACCATGGGTCTTGGAGGAGGTGTTATATACGTAGTTCTGCTTGCGGATGTCGCGATCGTCGAAACGCTCGTAGGGAGCACCCAGCTTGTCGCCGTAGGGAGCATCGAGGAAGCAACGGGCTCCTTCTGTGCCACCTGTGGGAAGAATGGTGCCGTAGTTGTCGAGCGAAGGAACCAGACATACGCAGTTCCATGCGCCGATGCCGTCGTACGACTGTCCGAAGTAGTCGGCATAACCATACCACATGCCCACCATGGTGCGCACATTCGAAATGGCATTGGCAGCACCCTGGCCATCCTCGGCAGCAAGTGCGAAGATCACCTCAGGGCTCTTCACGTTGTCCATGCTGTAGAGGTTGCGGTAGTTCTCGTCGAGAGCGTAGTTGCCGTAGTTGCCGGCAATGATTTCCTTCGAAAGGGCCTCGCACTCGTCAAAGTGGGGCTCGTTGATGAAGACCTGTGCATTCAGCAGCAGACGGGCCTTCAGCAGGCGGTTCATGCCCTGGTTGGCACGGTTCACCATCGAGTGGTTGGCATCGTCCTTGGCCAGAGCGCCGACGGTCTCGTCAAGTTCGGTGGCGATGAAGTCGTAGATCATCTTGCACGAGGTGTTCCAGTCGGGATCGGCAGTGCCGGGCACTTCGCTCGAAGCCGAGGTGTTGAGCGGCAGAGCGCCACCCCAGAGCTCGAAGATGCAGTAGTAGTTCCATGCACGGATGGTGCGCACCTCAGCCACGTATTGCGCCAGCTTCTCGGAGGTCATGCCGAGGCTTCCGGCATCGAGCGACTCCAGGTCGTTCAGCAGCAGGTTGGCAAGACCGACAGCGGTCCATGCGCTCGACCATGCGTTATTGATGATGGTGGATTCCGAAGTCCAGTTGTGCCACGAAAGCACGGTCTTCATAGCCTCATCCCATCCCCACTGTCCTGCATTCCATACACGCCAGGTGATCTGGTCGGCAGGATATTCGGAAAGATGGAAGAAATTCTCACCAGCCAGGGTCGAAGATGTCTGGTTGTAGATGGCAGCTACGGCTCCCTTTACGCTGGCCTCATTCTGATAATATACACTCGCATCGATACGGTCGTACACCTGTTCGTCGAGGTCGGTGCAGGCACTGAATACTGCTGTAAGGCAGGCAGCACCGCAAATGGCATATTTTAGAGTATTCATTGTTGTAGAGTTATGAATGGTTCGAATGGTTCGAAGAGTTCGAAAGGTTCGAAGGGTTCGAACGGTTTGACGTTTTAATGGAATCGTAGCGTTACGCCAAGGCACAACTGGGTTGCCTGAGGATAGGCACTGTTGGAATCAACACCTGGGGTGATGCCTGTTGACTGTACAATCGAAGGATCGTTGCCCTCATAAGAGGTGAGGGTGAATACGTTCTTGGCAGTGAGATAGACGCGCAGGCTCTCGAAGATATCGCGCTTCTTGGGCGTGAAGTTGTAGCCGATGGTCACGTTGTCGAGCTTGAAGTAGTTGCCGTTCTCAAGGAAGTAGCTCGAGATGATACCACCGCTTGAGCGAACATCATCATACTTGGTGTAGGCAGTGCGAAGCACATTGTCGGTGCCTGCACCCTGCAGACCCATGCCATACTTGCGCATGTTGAAGATGTCGTAGCCGAGAGTGCTGCGGAAGAGCATGCTCAGATCCCAGTTCTTGTAGCTGATCGAGTTGCTCCAGGAGAGGAAGTGCTTGGGAGCACCATTGCCGATGTGGCGCTTGTAGCTCGGGTCTGCCTGTGAAGCAGGAATCTTGTTGCCCTGGTTGTCGTAGATCAGCAGGAGGCCGTTCTCATCGACACCGGCGTGCTCATAGCCATAGAACTGGCCAATCTTGCCGCCTTCCTCCACGCGGAAGAAATATTCGCTGGTACCTACACCTGGCTTCTGATAGAGGTCGAGGTATGCCATCTGGTAAACGTCGCTCGACAGCTTGGTGAGCTTCGTCTCGCCCATACTCCAGTTGATGCCGGTGGTCCACTTCACGGGAGTCTTCGAGAATACGTCATAATCGAGCGAAATCTCGACACCGGTATTCTTGGTGGTACCCACATTCACGAGAATGTTGCTGTAGATGAATGGTGGCTGTGGAGCGGTGTAGCTGTAGAGCAGGTCTTTCGAACGGCGGTCGAACCACTCGACACTACCGCGCAGGTGGCTGTGGAGTGCCACGAAGTCAACGCCGACGTTGAAGGCAGTCGATTTCTCCCAAGCCAGGTCAGGGTTGGCATTGAGCGATGGAGCATAACCGTTGATCCACACTCCGTCAACAAGGTAGGCACCGTAGTTGCTGTAGGTTGCAAGCGACTGGTAGGCGCCGAAGTCCGAGCGACCAGTCACACCGTAGGAGATACGGGGCTTGAGGCTCTGGAAGATGTTGCTCACGCTCTTGGCAAATGGAGTACGGGTGATTTCCCAGGCTACCGAAGCCGATGGGAAGTTACCCCACTTGGTGTTGGCACCGAACTTGGTGCTGCCTTCACGACGCATCGATGCAGAGAGGAACAGCATGTCGTTGTAGTTATAGTTCAGACGTCCGAAGAAGCCGATGAGGGTCGATTCAGAAGCGCCACCCCAGAGGCTTGCCTTGCCGTCGGGCAGGGCTGTGCCGTTGGCAATGCCGTACCAGCCCATCGAGTCATAGACGAAGTCCTTGTTCTCGTTGCCGCTCTGTTCCCAGTTGCTGCGCTCCCACGAATAGCCAAGCACGAGCTTGATCTGGTGTGCATCGAGGTTCAGTGCGTAGTTGATAAGCCATTCGAGGCGGTTGGTCCACCACTTCTGGTAGTTGACGTTGGCACGTCCGGCATAGCCGTTCCAGAACGATTCGCTCGATGTGGAGGGAGTATAGAAGTTGCTCTTCAGGTCATTGTACTGCAGGGCATAGCTCAGCGAGGTGTTCAGCATGTGCATCTGTGTCTGCAGGATGTTGAGCTTCACGTCGGTGTTGCCCAAGAGATAAACGCGGTCGCCTTCGTTGATATTCTCCTTGAGGTCGTTCACCGGGTTGTGGATATCGGTAGGCGAATTGGGCTGATAGTAGGTTCCATCGGCGTTCTTGACGGGGATGGTTGGGTTCATGGTCAGGGCTGTGTCGAACAGGCCGTCATTGCCCCAATCCTCGTGTACCCTACGGCCGGAGAGCGAAGCGTTGATCTGCACTTTGTTGTTGAGCACGCGCTGCTCGCCTACGAAACGTGCACCGTATTCCTGACGACCACTGGCGATGTCAAGACCGTTGCCCTTCTTGTAGTTGAGCGAAAGGCCGAAGAAGCCGTTCTTGGTCGAGCTGTCGATCGAGAGATACTGGTTGAGGTTGTAGCTTGCCGAACGGGTGATCTCGTCCCACCAGTCGGTGTCGCCACCGTAGTCCTGGCCACGGCGTGAGCGACGGAACTCCTCAGTGGTGAGGATGTCTGGCTTCGGCTTGGCAATGTTCAGGGCCACATAGCTGTCGTAGGTCACGTTGGTCACACCAGCTGTGCCCGAACCCTTCTTGGTGGTCACGAGGATGACGCCGTTGGCACCACGGGTACCATAGATGGCTGCCGAACCGGCATCCTTCAGTACGGTGATCGACTCGACGTCCTGGGTAGCGATGTTGCGGAGGTCACCACCTGCAATGCCATCGATTACGATGAGTGGGCCGTTGGAGGCTGTCAGCGAACCTGCACCACGCACCTGGATATCTGTGACGGCATTCGGGTTGGCATCGGCTGTGGCGGCAACATTAAGACCGGTCACCTTGCCGGCAATCAGCGCCATGGGGTCGCTGGCTGCACCTTGGTTGAAGTTCTCCTTGCTGATCTGCACTACCGAGCTCGAGATCTCTTTCTTTGCCATCGAACCGTAGCCCACTACGACTACTTCGTTCAGCTGTGCAACGTCCTCGCTCAGCGTTACGGTCATGCCGTCCTTTGCTGGAAGCTCCTGCGGATTGAATCCGATGTAGCTGATGACGAGGGTGCTGCCCTCATTACACTTCAACTCGAAGTTTCCATCGAAGTCAGTCACGGTGCCGTTGGTCGTTCCTTTCACCAAGACACTTGCACCAATGACGGTCTCGCCCGTGTCGTCAACAACCACACCTTTGATGGTGGTTTGTGCCGAAACATCCAAGGCAAAAAACACTATCGCCAGCAACATGGCGATTTTCAGGCTTACGCCCATTCCCAATCGACGGGAATACTCAAATGCTTTTTCCATTGTAATTGAGTTTTAATTAATAATATATAATGTGTTATTGCATCTTTTCGATTCGAATGGCTGCGCCGCCGCTGCGTGCCAGACGCAGGGTCAGCGTCGATTGGTTGGTTACCTCTACCTGACGGATGGTCATCTCGTAGGGATTGCGCTCGAAGTCTGCTTCGGGGCCATCCTCATAGATGACAGCGCGATAGGTGGCATCGGCATCGAGGAAGTTCAGGGGCAGGTCAATCCGGCGTGCCTCTTCGTTCGTGATGCTGCCCACAAACCAGCTGTCGCCGCCGCGCTCCTTGCGTGCCACGGTCACATACTTGCCGATTTCGCCATTGGGCACCAGGGTCTTGCTCCACGTTGTCGGGCAGCTTTCGATGAACGTCAGTGCCGGCTGTCCCTCGTAGTTCTCGATGGCATCGGCAGCCATCTGCAGTGGGCTGTAGATCACCACAAACTCGCCCAGTTGCTTGGCAAGGGTAGAGTGGGGATGGGTGCCGGGCACAACCTCCGAGAAGTTGAAGATAGCTGGTGTGAAGTCGGTGGGGCCTGCCAGGCAGCGTGTGAAAGGCAGGGTGACGGTGTGGGCTGGCGGATTGCCTCCGTTCACGTCCCATGCATTGTACTCCTGTCCGCGCACGCCCTCCTGCGTCATCAGGTTGGGCAGGGTGCGCTGTATGCCCGTCGGCATGGCAGGCTCGTGGTTGTCAATCATGATGTGATGCTTGGCAGCGGTCTCAATCACGCGGCGATAATGACGTATGCCGTATTGCGACTTCGCCAATTCCTTGCCGTCGAAGTAGTGACCCACATATCCCGTCTTTACCGCACGGATGCCCAGCTTATTGTACCATGCGAAGGCTTCGTCCATCTGCTCTTCCAGCAGGCGGGTGTTGCCCCACGTCTCGGTGTGGCCGATGAAGCGCACACCCTTCGAGAGGGCATAGCGGCACACTTCCTCGATGTCGAAGTCGGGGTAGGACTGCAGGTAGCTGATGGTCTCGCCTTCGCCCCAGCCGGTGTTCCAGCCTTCGGCGAGCACGCCGCTGAAGCCGTGGCGGGCAGCGAAGTCAATGTAGCGCTTCACGTTCTCGGTGGTGGCGCCATGCGTCGGGCCCTGCTCCCAGGTGTTCTTTTTCTTGTGGATGCTCCACCAGATGCCGAGGTATCGGCCGGGTTCGATCCACGAGGTGTCGTCCAGCTGGCAGGGGTCATTCAGGTTGAGCATCAGGCGCGAGGTCATCAGGTCGCCCGGGGTCTTGCCGATGATGATGGTGCGCCAGGGGGTGCGTGTCTCGTCCTGGCAATACACCTTCACACCGTTCTGCCAAGGGGTCAGGGCGGTGAGCAGGCGTACGCTGCCGTTGTCCCCCTTCCGTGGAGTCAGGTTGATGCTCGCATAATCGACCAGTGCGGCCTCGTGGATGGCCAGCAGCAGCGAGTCCTCATATTCTATGGTGAGGGGCGTGCATACAGTGTCCTTGCGGCTCAGCAGGTCAGGTTGGAAGATGCCCTCGAAGTATTCTGTTCGATTGCTGGGTATCGACCATGCCTTGGCATCGTGGCCCAAGGTTATCTCGGTCTGTTCGTCCATGATTTGGTATTGTTCTCCCTCCTTAGTGCCGGGCAGGATGTAGCGGAATCCCAGGCCATCGTTGAAGACGCGGAACACCACGGTCATCATCCTCTTCTCTCCCGTGCGCTCGCGGAAGTTGACGGTGAGCTCGTTGTAGCGGTTCACCACCGTCTCATCCTCGCCCCAAAGCTGCTCCCAGGTCTCGTCGGCTGAGGCAAGCTTGCTGCCCTTCATCACGACGCGATCGCCCAGCAGTCCGCCATCGAGCGCAAAGCCAAGGTGCGAAGGCAGCACGAGCGCCTTCGAACGGTAAGTTACCTGGTAGTAGGGTTTCTCGGAAGCCACACCGACGGAAACCTTGATTGCTCCGTCGGGTGAACTTACCGATACACACTTTGCACTTGCGCTCGCAACTGCAAAGTGACTACATACACACATTATTAAACAAAAACCAAAAAACGAAAAATGATTGCGCATAAAGTAAATATGTATCTTATGGTACTACGTGTTTTCTGTTTTCATAAGCTGCTTCACATGCTTTCGGGTGCAAAGATAGGGGCTTTTGCAATAGCTTCCAAGTTCGTCAAAGCAAAATCAAACTGATTTATTCCTATAATCAGTTGATAACCAACTATGACATTTTGTAAAATCTATATTTAAATCTAAACATTTTCAATTGCAAAATTCACGATATTTGACGATTTTCTTGCTCAGTATTCATTTTTTTCATATTTTTGCACACGCAATTCAAATTTATTAATTCCACCCCTTTCATGAAACGTCTAACCTTGTTCATCAGCCTCACGTTCCTTCCGATATGCGCTGTCCTGGCTGCTGGCATCTCCAACAGGCAGCTCTATCACACCCTCGACAGCCTGATTGAACATCAGCAGGAGATTATTGAGCAGAAGGAGGAACACATCCGGCACATCCATGAGGGTATGCGCGGCATTGCGCTCTCCCCCGAACAGGAGTTCACCCTCAATATGCGTCTTTACGACGAATATCTGGCATTCAACTTCGACTCTGCCTATCACTACATCAATCGCAACCTGCACCTCGAACGTGTCCCTGGCGATTATCAGCGCTTTGCCCTCAGCGCTATCCGAATGTCGCATGTCCTCGCCGTCTGCGGCCTCTTCAGTCCCGCACAGTTGCACCTTTCGTCGGTGTGCGTTGACAGTCTGTCCGACCCGCTGCTCGTCGAGTATTACAACCTGTGGAGCGAAATCTATCTCTATCGCTCCGAGATGGATCGGTTCACGCCTTTCTCCAACCAGGACATCGACAGTGCCCAGTATTACCGGCAGCTGGTCATGCAGATTGCCCCGAAGGAATCGTTCGACTACATCACCTGTCTCGCCAACTACACCTGCGAGAAAGGCGATGTCGAATTGGCCATCGAGATGTACGAGAACTTCCTCCCTACACTCCAGCAGGGCACACGCAGTTATAGCGTCGTGTCAAGCACCTTGGCATATTTCTATTCGCGCATTGGCGAGTACGACCTGCAGGAGCGCTATCTGCTGCTCAGTGCCATCAGCGACCTCCGTGGCGCCATCCTCGAGAACAACTCTTTTCGCGAACTTTCGTCCATCCTGATCGAACGCAACGATGCCAAGCGGGCGTATGCCTATCTCGGCCATGCCAGTAGCGATGCCCAACGCTATGGCAGTCGCTTGCGTAGTATGCAGGCCGCCCAGTTGTCGCCATTGATTGTCAAGGCATACGACCTGGAGCGAACGCAGTCGCAGCATCGCATCTCCATACTTCTCATCATCGTCTCGGTCATTGCTCTCCTGCTCATCGCAACCATCGCCTACATCCTTGTGCTGCTGCGCAAGCGTCGTCTCGCTTCCGAGGTCGTACGCAATGCTTCCCTCCAGATCCATGCAATGAACGACGAACTGGCGAAGCGCAATGCAGAGGCCGAACGTGTCAACCAGGAGATGAAGGAGAGCATCCGCATCAAGGACGAATACATCGGCCGATTCCTCGAACTATGCAGCAGTCTCATCCGCCAGGGCGAAGAGCGCGCACGTCAACTTTATCGCCTTTCTCGCGAAAGGAACCTCAACGAACTCAATGCACAACTCAAGAGCCAGACGCCCATCAACGAAGGCTACCGGCTTTTCCATCAGAACTTCGATACCGCATTCCTCAACATCTTCCCCAACTTCATCAGCGAGGTCAATCAGCTGATGATTCCCGGCAACGAGTTCGTGGTCGATGACGCAGGCGCTCGCCTCACCACCGAGCTGCGTGTCCTCGCCCTTCTCCGCCTCGGCATCACCGACAACCAGAAGATTGCCGACATCCTCCGCTCCAGCATCACCACCATCTACACTTATCGTTCCAAGATCAAGGCAAGGGCCATCGACAAGGATTCGTTCGAAGACAATGTCCGCTCCATCGCCACCTACTGATTCCCTTCTCTCTCCGCATCTTTTTTCTCTAAGGAGTCAAGGAGTTCAGGAGTCTTTATCTACAGAAAATTCTGATAGAGCAAGCAGACTCCTAAACACCCTGACTCCTTAGAGCACATTGAATGTATTTCGCGTCAATCCTCAGTGTCATCCGTCCGTTTTCATATTCCTCAATTCTAAAATTCGCCAATTCGTGATACAAAAATCAAATAATTCCTGATCGACACGACAAATCCAGAAACCCCAATTCGTGCTTGTCGCCCATTCGTCCCCCTGTCGCTACCATCCAACCAGAAAACCATAAAAACATTTGGAACCATCGAATAATCCCCCTACCTTTGCAGCGTCAAAATCAAGGAAACGACACCTGATGAGACAAAATAACAAACAAAAACTTCAATATTTACATAACAAATAAAAATTAACAACTCTAAAAACTACAACATTATGAAAAAGTTATTTATTGCCGCCGCCATCATGATGGCATCCGTATCAGTATTCGCACAGCACGAAGCAGGAGATATCACCCTTCAGGCCCGCGTAGGTATGATAGGTTCCGACTTCAACAACACTAGCGACACCAAGGCCCGCGCAGGCATAGTAGTGGGTCCCGAAATTGAATACTTCCTTGCAAACCGCTTCAGCCTCGGCGCAGGCTTCCTCTACAGCCAGCAGGGTGCCGAGCAGGACAAGATAGATTGGACTTACGATTTGGATTACCTCACCGTGCCCATCACCGCCAACTTCTATGTATGGAAAGGCCTCGCCCTCCGCGCAGGCGTGCAGCCCGGATTCAATGTCTCGTCAAAGATCAGTGCCAAGGACGCCAAGGTGGACTTTAGCGATGCAGTAAAGACTTTCGACCTCGCTATCCCCATTGGTCTGTCGTACGAATATCGACACTTTGTCATCGATGCTCGCTACACCATCGGCGCCACCGAGATCTTCCACAAGGACAAGATCGACCTCGACAGCAAGAACCTCACGTTCCAGCTCTCCCTCGCCTACAAGTTCAACCTCAAGCACTAACAAACATCTGATTAAATAGTTTCTGTCAAGTGTCATGCATTCGGGTCCCTCTCCCGTCTGCATGGCACTTCTTTTAGTGCCGAAGTCATCTCATCTTGCAACGTCATATCGCATCAATGGTCGCTTCGCTCAAAATTAACAAAAAATCAAATTAAAAAATTATAAGAATCCCTTTTTTATAATCCTCATGATCTAATTTTCGTCCTTTTCGTCTTTTCGGACTTTTTCGGAATAACCCCAACGTCTATTAGGATTCCGAAAACTTCGAAAACATCGAAATCTGCGAAAACTTTATGTCCCCGATTTTGATGTCCTGTTATTGGGTCGCTGCGCTCAAAATTAACAAAAAATCAAATTAAAAAATTATAGGAATCCCTTTTTTATAATCCTCATGATCTAATTTTCGTCCTTTTCGTCTTTTCGGACTTTTTCGGAATAACCCCAACGTCTATTAGGATTCCGAAAACTACGAAAACATCAAAATTTACGAAAACTTTATGTCCCCGATTTTGATGTCCTGTTATTGGGTCGCTGCGCTCAAAATTAACAAAAAATTAAATCAAAAAATTATAAGAATCCCTTTTTGATAATTTTTATAATCAATTTTCTTATAATTTTGAGCGCAGCGACCACCATATAATGAACACGGAACACACGAAGCACACGGAATTATATCGCGTCAAGCCTCAGTGGCTTCTGCCCTGAGTGCGACGCAGAAACGCGCTCAGGCCTCCATTGAGACCCGCTAATTTTCAGTGTCCTCGGTGTCTTCCGTGTTCGATAAAAAAGAACGTTAGAGGTATCTACCACGGAACACACGAAGCACACGGAGTTTTGTTCGTCCAAGGGAGACCAGTGGACTGCGCTGCACTGTCCACTGGAGCGGAAGACACCGAGGTCTGTCCGTTTCTTATTATCGACATGCTGAGAAATTAATGATAATTCGCGATAATTCGTGTTAAAAAAATCTCAAATTCGATAATTCGTGATAAAAAATATCATGAAAATTCGTGATCATGTCCTTCAGCGTCCGTAAGCGGACATCCTCCCGTCTCCGCATGTCCCTCAACGAACGTAAGCGGACATCATCCCGTCGCATCATGTCCTCCAACGAACGTAAGCGGACATCATCCCGTCGCATCATGTCCTTCAGCGTCCGTAAGCGGACATCCTTCCGTCTCCGCATGTCCTCCAACGTTCGTAAGCGGACATCATCCCGTCGCATCATGTCCCTCAACGTCCGTAAGCGGACATCCTTCCGTCGCATCATGTCCTCCAACGTCCGTAAGCGGACATCCTCCCATCGCAGCATGTCCTTCAACGTACCTAAGCGGACATCCTCCCGTCGCAGCATGTCCTTCAGCGTCCGTAAGCGGACATCCTCCCGTCGCATCATGTCCTTCAACGAACGTAAGCGGACATCCTCCCATCGCAGCATGTCCTCCAACGTACGTAAGCGGACATACCCCGATTGGAAATAGGTTTTCAGTTTTGCCAAGCCAATAAAATAACATGAAGCATGACCAATCCTGGCCGAGAAAGGTCATTCTTCGAAAGATCTGTGTTCATCTTCGTCCCAAAAACTCGCCCCGAAAAGTGTAACAGCTATTCGAAAACTCGCCCCGAAAAGTGTAAATCACTATCACAATCATTTCATAATCAACAAATCCCACATTCGCGAATGTTTCGATTCGATTCCTGCGCAACTGGCCAAGGAAAACAAGAAGTTCCAGTATTCATTGATACGCAGAGGCGGTCGTTCTAGTCAGTACGAAGGCAGTCTGAAATGGATTGAGGATGCAGGCATCATACAACGTTGCTGCAATACCACCATCACCGAACTTCCGTTAAGCGGCAATGCCATCCGCGAAGTGTTTAAGGTTTATATGACCGACATCGGGCTGCTCATTTCCATGCTCGACGATGGGACAGCATGGAACATCCTGCAAGGTAATCTTTATGGATACAAAGGTGCCATTTTTGAGAATCTTGTCTCTGACATGCTTTGCAAGATGGGTCGAAAACTCTATTACTTCTAAACTCGTTCGGGCAATGCAAAATCACTGCAGACCGTATTGAAGCATCCCGAGCATTACCATATATCTCATGCCATCAAGTCAGGCGACTACAATGTTGGTCGGAGCGGTTCATTGCTGACCATCCCTCATTACCTCGTCTTCCTATTAAACCGAATTTAATCCTCCAGGCATCTATGTACCTGAGTTCGGTATAATCAATACCTATTTATACCGTCACTAGGCACATACGATATTAGACTTGAAAAGAATCAAGCCTCAATATAAAGCCCAAGAAAA